>CAFBRK010000001.1 GCA_903231505.1 Olavius algarvensis associated proteobacterium Delta 3
CGCAATTAAATCATGCTCCCATGTTGGTTGAAAGAGCATGCGTCATGGAGCTAAAGACGGCTCGATAAAACCGGTTCGGGCAACAGCCCGTTGCATTATCAC
>CAFBRK010000002.1 GCA_903231505.1 Olavius algarvensis associated proteobacterium Delta 3
ATTCTTTTATCTGCCCGGAGGGAGAAGAACTCAAGCGCAGAAACTTTAACAAAAAGCGCCAACAGTTCGAATACATGGCCTCGATGAAAACCTGCGGTAAATGTCACCTGTTGGATCAATGCACGCGCAGTAAAACCGGCAGATCGCTCAAGCGC
>CAFBRK010000003.1 GCA_903231505.1 Olavius algarvensis associated proteobacterium Delta 3
AATATGCTGCTGGGGCTCTTTCCCCGAATCCCCCTCTCAGGGATTCGGGGAAAAATACAGTTCCTTTGCGTCCTCTGCGACTCTGCGGTCATCGTTTCCTTATGTCTGCAAACGGAACATATTTATGACAACCACTATAAATTCTGAGAGTTGCTCCAACCATCAAGAGGGAAGCCGATGCAGGCAGGGCCGGCCTTCTTGACATAACGCCCCTGATCGGTCATTTGAACCCATGAGCCGGTTCCGTCGGAATATATTGACGGCTCCGCTGCATATCGGGATGTGCCCGACGACGGCACAAAACGCCGGTTTTCCCCGCTACCGGTCTTCTGTAGCAGTTTCCATAAATATGTTCCGATTGAAGGTAGGGGCCAGGATGTGGATTTTTCTCTGCAAGATGAATCTTACGGCGTCATACCGGAGCTTCTCCGCTTGAACGGGTTTGGCAAAGGCACACGACGCTTTCCCGCAACGGCCCAGGAAAGCATCGTTTTCCTCCATCCGATACGTGATGTACGGGTGCCGTCGTTATGGCTGAGGCGAATTTTTCACATCTTGCAGAGAAAAATCCACACCCTGGACCTTGAGTCAGGTTTCGGAACGAAATTCTGACAATCGCTATGAAGGGAATTCTCATCCATGGCCACTCCGGTTCGTCTGAGCCTGTCCGGGCCGGCCGCTACTGCCGGCAGTTGTCTGGTACTCTTTGCGGCGAGCCTGGTGCTGCGCCTGCTGAACCTCGGCCGTCGTGACCTGACACTGGACGAGACATGGTCCTATTTTTTGGCCCAGGGCTACAGCCTGAAGGAAATACTGTCCCCGTTCACCGAGATTCTGTACAGCGACGTGCACCCCCCTCTGTTTTACGTGATTTGTAAACTATGGCGGGTCACCGGATACGGGGCGGTCTATGATCTCACCGGCGACATGGAATTCGCGTTCCGATTACCGTTTGCCGTGATCAATGCTGCGGTAGCCCCTGTACTATTTCTGATCGGCAGACGACTTCACGGCAGCCGGCTTGGCTGGGTGCTGGGAAGTCTCCATGTGGTCAATTCATATTCGATCCAGATGGTCCACCAAACCCGGATGTATCCGGTGGTCGAGCTGTTGGCGGTCATCGGCATCTTGAGCTGGTTGGCGTTCCGGGAACGGAGTGACAGCAAGGCGATATGGGCACTGGCCACATGCTCTATCCTGATGCTGCTCACCCAGTATCTCTGCGCCTTTTACCTCATGGTGTTGTGGGCAATGGTCGGTTATGCCGGCCGGCGGCGGCCGTTTCGTGTACTGACGGCGTTGCTCGTGGCAGCACTCGGCTTTGCCTGGTGGAGCCCGGCGCTGCTGCACCAGCTTCAAACAGAATCGGCCGCCGCCGGTTCGTCCGGTTCTTCCATTCTGATCATTCCCTACACCCTCTACCAGTTTCTGCTCGGAGACCGGTCCCTGACGTATGCAACGACCCAGCTTTCCGGATTGAACGGCGCGACAGTCGCCGTTTTCAGTATCGTTGGGCTTGGAACGGTCTGGGCGGCATGGCGGGAGCGGGACCGTCTGCCGCATATTGCCGGTATCGGGCTTCTCGGCGTTGGAAGTATCGGACTGTTATGGATCGGTACTTTCTTTGTTCCCCGGGTCTTTTATGCAACCTATTACGCTATTTTCGCTCTTCCGGCGCTGTTGGTTGTGGCCGGTGCCGTACTGGCGGCGGGCCGGCGTGGTGCAGCGCTTTTCGGATCGGCGATACTCCTGCTGGTGGTCGTCGCCAACCTGTCGACACTGACCGCTTTTTACGACAACACGCTATTTCCCTACGAACCATGGAAAGCAGCCTGTCGGGAGGTGCGTGACCGACAGATCGATAGGGTCGCCGTTTATACACCCCACTTGGAACCCTTGATCCGGCTCTACGGTAACGGACTGATTGCCGAACCGCTGCCCTATGCCTGCAGCGACTGGTCCCCGAAGTTGCACGACTGCGATGCCAAAGAGCCGGTAGCCCTGGTGATCAGCCACGACCGCGGCCAGGGGGATTGCTATGCCGAGCAATTCCGGAACTGCTTCGGACCGGCCCAAGAACGCATTTCGTTGCATGGCATTGAAATGTCGTTTTTTGGTGCAGGGTCATGATGGCGGCAACCCTTTCCGCTTGGGGTTTGCCCGACCACGGCACAGAACGCTGGTGCTCCCCATCACCGTTCTCGTAAAGGGAATTCTTTTCCATTCAATGGATTAACCCTGGGGAGAACACCAATCGGTCATACCGATGACGAAACCGCTCTTTCCGCCCGGACGGCTTCCCAGCCAAGAAGAGCCTTTTTTCGGGCAGGGCCTTCTCCGTAATTTCCAAATTCACCCATTTTTCGGATGACGCGGTGACAGGGGATCAGAAAGGGGATCGGATTTGCCCCGACCGCATTGCCGACAGCCCGAGCCGCGTTGGGCATGCCGAGATGTCGGGCGATGTCCTGGTAGGTAACGGCGCTTCCCAGGGGGATTTTCAGCAGAGCTTCCCAGACCTGTAATTGAAAATTCGTTCCCTTGATATAGAGGTACAACGGTGACGGGTCGTGTTGGGCAGTGCCACCAAATACTTTTTCGGAAAGGCCTCGGGTTTTTTCCGAATCCTGTGACAGCTCCGCTTTTGGCCATCGTTGCTGCAGCCATTCGACGAGCCGGATTTCGTTATGGTTGTTTACAAATCGCAGACCACAGATGCCCCGTTTCGTCACGGCCAGAAGGCATTTGCCAAATGGCGACGGATGAAACCCGAAAGCGATGCGGATTCCTTCTCCCTGGCGTTTGAGCTCCCCGGGAGTCACCGCTTCACTGGTGACCATAAGGTCGTGCAGACGGCTTGGGCCCGAAAGCCCGGCGTCATGCGCGGCGTCCAGAATCGTTGAAGCGGACATGATGAGTGCTTTGGCATATTCCTTTGTGAGAAACTGAAGAAATCGCTTTGGACTGATACCGACCCATCGACTGAACAACCTCTGGAAGTGAAATTCGCTCAGCCCGACGTTGTTGGCAATCTCATCCAGGGGCGGTTGTCGATGGGCATTGTTCTCCAGGTATTTGATCGAGCGCTCCACGCGTTCATAGTCTTCCGAAAGCCGTGTCAGATCGTTCATCTTCCCCTCCCGTGGGTGACATTCACATCCAATGAAACTGGCCGTTCATGGACATACGATAGATAATATCCGACCCACCGGCAACCCGATTCTTGCGGTTGCTGGTGGGTCGCGCCTGTTGCAATCATTGTGCGGTCATTCTATGATGGCGCTATCTTTGGACCCATCCATTGCAGGGCATAGTGAACTATCGTTTTCTCCTTTTTACCGCTTATGTGGCCTGGGGGGTTCCGATACTCGCGGGCACCATCTGCCTGGCCGGGTACTGGCTGACCAGAGACCTTCTCTACCCCAGCGTCGGAATTGTTGTTTTGATATCCGGTTTCTTTCTGGCGCTGATTGGTATTGCTTGCGTGGCCGGCTATATTTTTCTCAATCGAGAATCCCCTGATGCAGACCGAAAAAGAGGCCGGCGCCGCGCCACCATCGCCTCCGGCCTGCTGATTCTCAACTTTCCGGTGGCGCTTCTCTATGTCATGTTGGGCGGTTATCTGGGGAACCGGATATATGTTGAAGTCATCAACCGGTCGCCCCAGGAACTGGATCAGATCGTCGTCGTCTCGTCTCGGGCCCGGCTGGATGTTGGTTCCCTCGTCCCAGGAGAGAAAACTTTCGCATATTTCAACCCCCGGGTCGAAGGGAAGGTGGGCATCCAAATTACGGCCGGCCGGATCGTGAAAGAGGCGGAGATAACCGGGTATGCCGCAGCGTTCGGGATGGATGACAGCCGCATTGTCATTACGGAAGACATGGACATCGTTGTACAAAAAATGAGCCGATAATCGGGCGCTATCGCCTTGAGACGGGAAAGACAGTTTAAGATGCCCATTTGATATTTTTTTGAAGCCGATCTATATTGACACGCAAGTGTGCCCAGGCACCAAACTCCCTTGATCACATGCCGCATTCGCGCTTCCCCAGGAGAACATACACATATGGAAAAATCGAACCTATACAAAGAAATTGAAAAGAAAAATGCCAACAAAGATCAAGTCGTTGAAATCGTCCTGGAGCAGCCGGATCTCATCCCGGAACTGCTGGCGGGGTTAACAGAAGAGAAACTAAGCCTAAAGTTCGGTTGCGAAAAAATACTGCGCCTGATCAGTGAGCAGAACCCCGAACTCTTGTACCCTTATTTTGACGAGATAGCGGCACTTCTGGATTCCGACAACAAAATCATGAGGTGGGGCGCCATTATCACTATTTCGAATCTGACAGTGACGGATGATCAGAAAAAATTCGAAAAAATATTCAAGAAATATTATTCCGCAATTTCTGGTCCGGACATGATCATGGCCGCAAATATCTTTAAAAACGCTGAGAAAATTTCAAATGCCAAACCGCAATTAACGGAAAAAATCGCCAAGGAAATTCTGAGGGTTGAAAGCGCAAGCTTCGAAAAAAGAGGTAGGCCGGATCCGGAATGCAACCACGTGGCCTATGGCCATGCGATCGATGCACTCAGTGCCCTTTATGGAACGATCAAGGGTAAAAAAGCCGTTGTTCGATTCGTTAAGAAGCAGGTCGATAGTCCCCGAAACTCAACCGCCCGGAAAGCGGAGGAATTTGAGAAGAAATTCGGTATTTGATCCACCGGAATGAACCGGCACGCCATGGGCATCGTGCCGGCCCGAATCCTTCCTTTGCCCATCGGGCCAAAGGGCCAAATCGGCGCGGCCACGAAAGGGGGCTCCATGCAACATCCTGTCTATCCCAACCTCTTCAAATCGATTACCATCAAGGGGATACGGCTCAAGAACAGAATCACCATGGCCCCGCTTTATCTGGGCTATGCGGCCGATAGCGGCCGGGTGTCTCCCCTGCTGCTTCACCACTACAAGCTAATGGCACAGAGCGGCGCGGCCATGATCGTTGTGGAAAATGCCTGCATCAGCATCGGCGGCAGCGGCGCTCAGCGCACCCTTCGCTGCGACCACAACCGGTATCTGGGGAGCCTCGAACAGCTTGCCGACACCATCAAAAAACAGAAAGCGCGTGCGGCACTTCAAATCAACCACGCGGGCCGGTACGCTCACGCGCCATCCCCGGTGGCTCCGTCTGCTGTAGAGACATTCGGCCGGATTCCGAAAGCACTTACGCGCCGGGAGATCCGGACTATCCGGAAGCAATATGCCAACGCAGCCAAACGTGCGAAAGCGGCAGGTTTCGACCTGGTTGAACTGCATGGCGGCACCGGATACCTCCTGGCGCAGTTCGTGTCTCCGAGAACCAACAAGCGTCGTGACGTCTACGGAGGGCCGATTGAAAACCGTATCCGGTTTCCCCTGGAAGTCTTGAAAGAGGTGAAAGACACCGTCGGGAATTTTCCTGTCGGCTACCGGTTTCTTGCCGACGAGTGGCTGCCCGACGGGCTGAAACTGCCGGAAGCTTCGGTTCTGGCTCGTGCGCTCTCGAAGAACGGTATCGCCTACATATCAACCATGGGTGGCACCTATGAATCCTTTTTTCTGCCCGACGTCGTGGAAAAATCAAAAAAGCCAGGCTACATGGTCCCTCTTGCCGCCTCGGTGAAAAAACAGGCCAACGTCCCGATTATTGCCGCCGGACGGTTATCCACACCGAGACGGGCGGAATCCATTCTCAAAGGGAAACAGGCAGACCTGATCGGGCTTGCGCGTCCTCTCTGGGTGGACCCGGACTGGGTTCGAAAGGCCCGCAACGGACAAGATGGACGGATCGTCAAATGTAGCCCGAAGTGCAACGCGTGCATGGAACTGGTCATGAGAGGAAAACCGGCGTTTTGCCCCCGCTGGACGAAAGAAAAGCGTGTTTCATTGAAGGAGATGTTTCAATAATGAAAATCCTGAAAAGAAACTGCCTTGTCGGACTTCCGATCATCCTGGCTTTGGGGGTATGGCTCATATGGTGCCCTTTCCAGGCTTGGGCCGGCTTCGACATACGTCCTGACGGCACGCTATCCTTTATCGATTCAGAGGGAAACGTCCAGGCATCAATTGTCATTGAATTCGCCCGAACGCCCGATGAACGATCCAGAGGTCTCATGGAGCGCCAAACCATCGGACACGATGAAGGCATGCTGTTTATCTACGACGCGCCCGATGATCGTTTTTTTTGGATGCGGGACACGTATGTGTCCCTGGGCATCATATTTGTTTCAGAGATGCTTCAGGTTGTCTACATCGCGCGGGATACGGAGCCCTTGACCGAGACACGCCACTGGTCACGGGGGCCGGCGCAATATGTGGTTGAAGTGGCCGCCGGTTTCAGCGAACGCCACGGCATCACCCCCGGCACCCGGATAACATGGCGAAAGCACACGGAATAATCATATCTGCCCCCCTTATTTCCTGAATTTATAAACGCCGTGAATGCGTTATGTGCCATTTCAGCAAATGTCGGAATTCCGTTTCTGTCGGCGAGCCTCTGCGCTTACGAGCGCAGCGGCATTATCGGTGTCGGCATCGACTTCGAATACGGTCTTCCTGTTTCGATCCCGATACCGGGCCTTGCGTGTGGTTTCGGAACGGTATTCTGACAATCGCTATATAACACCATGACGATCCGAAAATGGCATGAAACCATCTGTTTTGTGCGATATCCGGGACAAGGGGGACCCTATGCCACGTATCCATGCCAATGGAATAGAGATCGCCTACGGCACTGTCGGAGATTCAAAGGAGCGGCCCTTGATACTCATTATGGGGCTGGCGACCCAGATGCTCGGATGGCCGGACCGGTTTTGCCGGATGCTTGCAGGCAACGGTCATTGGGTTATCCGATTCGACAACCGGGATTGTGGACTGTCGTCCAAACTGGAACAATTGGGTGTCCCGGACCTGAGCCGAATGGCCGGCGATATTGCCGAAGGCCGGTCGGTCACTCCTCCTTACACCCTCTCGGATATGGCTTCCGACACCGTGGGGGTGATGGATGCGCTGGGAATTCGGAAGGCCCACATCTGCGGGCTTTCCATGGGTGGTATGATCGGCCAGATCATGGCATTGGAGCACCCGTCCCGGATGATGAGCCTGATTTCGATGGAGTCGACCACGGGAGAATCTGATTTGCCCGGAGCCACCGCCGAGGCCGATGAGGCGATGATGTCTCTGCCGCCTGTCCCGAGAAATGCCTACCTGGACTACACCGTGGACGTCTACAGGGCATTTGCCGGTGGATCGGAGAAAATGGATGGTGATGTGCAGCGGCGTATATCAGCCCGCTGCTATGATCGCATGTTCTACCCGATGGGTTTTGCCCGGCAAATGGCAGCCATTTACGTGGCTCCGGGTCGGCGTGAGGCGCTCCGGTCCGTAACCGTTCCGACCCTGGTCATTCATGGAGACAGCGATGCTCTGATACCGCCAGAGCACGGCCGGGATACCGCAGACGCCATTCCGGGTGCCCGACTGGTGGTCGTCAAAGGCCTGGGTCACGGTATGGCCTATCCGACGCTATGGGAGGAGATGGCCAACGCCATTGCCGGCCATACGCTGAATGCAACAGAAGACCTTTCATCGTCTTCGTAACGTCCGACAATCCGCTCCGAGCCAGACGGAATTCATGAGCACTGCCGATTACATCGAAAAACTGCGTGTGACGTTTCCCCTCCGGGAGCCGGTATTGCGGGAGATCATTCAATTGTTGCATTTTCCTCCCGCAGGTCGCGGACTGGATGTCGGCTGCGGAATCGGTCAACCGGCGGTGTTGTTGGCGGAGCACCTCGATCCGGGTGCCGTGATTACCGGTGTGGATATTTCCGATGATATACTTGTCCGGGCACGGGACCTGGCCAAAGGGCACACCCTGGCCGGGCGTGTCGAATTCCGGCAGGGATCCATGGATCGCCTGCCCTTCGACGAGAATGTTTTTGACTGGGCCTGGAGCGTTGATTGTGCCGGATACTCCCCTCACAGCCGGAACAAGGCCACCCAGGAAATGACCCGCGTCGTCAAGCCCGGTGGGCGCATCGCAATGGTCGCCTGGTCATCCCAGCAGTTCCTGGCCGGCCACCCCCGACTGGAGGCCCGCCTGAACGCCACAACCGCGGGATTTGCGCCGTTTCACCATGGGGATGATCCGAAACGGCATTTCCTTCAAACCGCCGGCCGGCTGCGTGACGGCGGCATCCGTGACGTGACGGTCCGGACGTTTGCGGGAGATGTGTCCGGGCCTGCGTCCCATGAAATTCGTAAGGCCATGGCCGCTTTTTTCAGAATGAGATGGGGCAGCGCCAGAGCAGAAGTGCTCGATTCGGACTGGCGACTTTTTTGCCGCCTGAGCGATCCGGATTCTGACGAGTTTCTGCCGGACCGGCAGGATTATTATGGTTTTTTTACCTACACGGTGTTTACGGGAATCGTGAATGATTATACTAACGATAACTAAAACAGCAGGTGAACCCGCCCGGTCTACAACAAACAACATAGTTAGAGAGTGATATGGCTTTTTCAGAATTGCCGATTCCCGAGCATTTCGATCCGAAAAACGTGGTGAGGGTGTGGAAAGTCGACTATCAGGATCGTGCCAGGGATGCGGAACATTGGGCCCGGCGCCATGGCATATCGCCGGTGGCACAGGATGGATACCGTATCGCGTTGCTGCTTGTGGATGTACAGAACACGTTCTGCATTCCGGAGTTCGAATTGTTCGTGGGAGGCGCCTCCGGTACGGGAGCCGTTGACGACAACTCCCGGTTGTGCGAATTCATTTATCGAAATCTACATGTGGTGACCCACATCGTTCCCACAATGGACACCCACCAGGCCGCTCAGATTTTTCATAGTATATTTCTCATCAACAACAGGGGCGGGCATCCGGAACCGTACACGCTGGTATCTGTGGATGACATCGAGAACGGTGTGTGGAAGTTCAACCCGGAAATCGCCCACGCGGTCAAGATCGATCCGGCATATGGGCAACGCTTTCTGCGCCACTACGCCCAGCAGCTGAAGGCCGGCGGTAAATACGATCTGACCATATGGCCGTATCACGCCATGCTGGGGGGCATCGGCCACGCCCTGGTCTCGTCAGTGGAAGAAGCCATATTCTTTCATTGCATGGCGCGATACAGCACTCCGGACTTCCAGATAAAGGGCGGCAATCCCTTTACCGAGAATTACTCGGTTCTAAGCCCGGAGGTTCTGACCGGGCCGGACGGCCAAGCGATCGCGGAGAAGAATATCTCCCTCATCCAAAAGATGTCGGCATTCGATGCGGTGATTATTGCCGGGCAGGCCAAGAGCCACTGCGTTGCCTGGACCATCGACGACCTTCTGAATGAGATCCACGCGTCCGATCCCGCTCTTGCACGCAACATCTATCTGCTGGAAGATTGCACATCGCCGGTGGTGATCCCCGGGATTGTTGATTATACGGATGATGCCGACAGGGCATTTCAGCGATTTGCCAACGCCGGCATGCATATCGTCCGGTCCACCGACCCGATTTCCAGCTGGGAGGGTATACGTCTTTAAACTTGCGTATTCCCTGTAGCTCCCTGCAGGGATTCCACTTGTCCAACTAAATGGGAGAATAACGTTAAATTAATAAAAACGAGAAGTTAGACAATTTCCCGGCGGAATGATGAAGGGGTAACGATGAAAACGTATGCACGTCTGTCAATTGTTGTCGTCTTGGCCCTTGTTGCGTGTGCCACCAGTCCTACCGGTAGAAGCCAGCTCATGCTCGTCTCCGAAAATCAGGCCATTTCGGCCTCTCGAGAGGCTTATGGCACCATGCTGAAGCCCTTTGAAGAAAAGGGAAAAATCGACAACGATCCGGGCCTCAAAGCACGCGTTTACACAATCACCGGCCGCTTGATCGCGCAGGCGATTGTTATGCGTCCTGATACAAAGGATTGGGACTGGACCATCAAGATCATCGACGACCCGGAGGTCGTCAACGCCTGGGCGATGGCCGGAGGGAAAATGGCCATTTATACCGGGTTGGTGGAGCAGGTTCGCCCCACGGATGACGAATTGGCGCAGGTTCTGGGCCACGAAATCGCCCATGCGCTTGCGAAGCATTCCGCCGAGCAGATGTCGATCGCGATGGCGAGCCAAATGGGTGTTATCGCCATCGGGGTGGCAACGGAGGGCGACCAGTGGGCACTGACCGGCGCCGCGTTGGCTGCTGCGCTGGCCGTACAGTTGCCTTACAGCCGAGCGGCCGAATCGGAGGCCGATCTAATCGGTATCGAGCTGGCGGCCAAAGCGGGATACGATCCTCGGGCGGCGGCGACCCTGTGGCAGAAAATGGCAAAGGCGGGCGGCAAGGGGCCCCCGGAGTTTCTCAGCACCCACCCGGCACCTGAAAATCGTGAGCAGCGGCTGGCAGAACTGGCTCCCCGGATGATGCCCTATTATGAAAAAAAGGGAGAACGACCGACGTACAAACTTTAAGAAAATTTGAAAGGTAACACGATGAAGGCCACGGAAGGAATTAAAAATCCTTTCTCCGCGGCCTTTGTGTGTGTATAGCCTTGAATTTTCATTAAAATTTCAGGCTATAGTGGTTTTCATAACCATGTTCCGTTTGCAGAAAGATGGAGGTGATGACCGCAGAGTCGCAGAGGGCGCAGAGATCCTGTATGGTTTCCAGAATCCCTGAGAGGGGGATTCTGGGAAAGGGCTACAGCTACATATTGAAATTCTATACATGTTGCCAGACGATCGTTTTGCATTTCGCCCTCCCCGTCCTGTTTATCCTGAGCTTGTCGAAGGGCCGGTCCCGAGTCCCGCCATGGCGGGATCGAGGGGTTTGCCCGCTTGTCCTGCCTGTCCTGAGCATGTCGAAGGGAGCGAGCAGAGCGAGTCGGAGGGTGGGCCCGCCTGTCCTGAGCCTGCCGAAGGGAGCGGAGCCGAAGGGAGGCTCTCGAAGGGTCAGCGGAATGCAAAATCAATATCCACTCTGCGACCTCTGCGCCTTTACGGTGAACCGTTGATCGTAAAAGGAATCGGAACGGAATTCCGACAGTTGCCCTAGAAGGGCCAGAAACTATTATCCATCCATACCTTTTCCGTGACTTCCCGGTCGATGTCGGACAAAAAGTGCAGATGCTCACGTTCCCAATCGGCCAGCCATCGGTAAAGGGCCTTCTCGGCAGGATCCTCGGCGGATGCCGCCCGATCGGCATACAGGCGGATGGCACGTTCCTCCATGGACATGGCTGCCGCAACCGCGGCGGCTTCGAACCCGGCGGCGGCAATCTGTTCCTTCAACTCCTGGGACAGGATTCGCGAGGCGACTTCGCTGGCGCGTTCCTCGTCCAATTGCTCGGGAACAAAACGGCTGTTCTGTTGAAAGGATTTGTACTGCTCGGCCAGAACCTGGATGTGCCGTTCTTCCTCTTTGGCCATCATCTCGAAAAATTCCTTGACCGTCGGTTGATCGGACTGGTCTGCGACCTTCTGATAGAACGATCTCCCACGTCTCTCAAGAAGAATCGCCCGCTTGAGAATGTCCAGGGTACCTGTTTCATTCATGTCTGTATTCCTTTGGAAGGGTCTTGGCGAAATACCTGCGATGGACAGCAGGCGTAGCATTCGATTTATAGCGATTGTCAGAATTCCGTTCCGAAACCTGGACCCCTACCTTCAATCGGAACATATTTATGGCAACTGCTATAAAAGCATGCAAATAACCTTTTTATTGTTTACGATCAAGTCCCACCCGCGTCATCAGGGTGTCACGACGATGTTCCGACACTCAGGCGACCGTTTTCGGCATTGTAGAGTTCAGACGACAGGGCATGGGGCTCTATGTGCAGGATGTCGTCGCATCCGGGAGTTTGGCAAGGCTCCCGAAGAGGCCGGACGCCATCTCCGAAAAATGCCCCCAGAAGCCCATTGAGTTGCCCCCGCAGGACGCTGTAGGAATAGTGGCGCGTTGCGAGGCGATAATTGAGATCCACCATCTTTTGGCGCTTTTCCGAGGCGTCGAGTATCGTGCGGACCTCCCGGACCGTTTCTTTGGACAGATAGCCGTCCATGGTGACCAGCTCGAAGCCGATGGGTTCAATATCCCGAACGAACGTGGCGTATCGGTTGATTAACAGCGGTTTTTTAAAATAAATCGCCTCGAGGAAGGCATTCCCGAAACCTTCGTAACGGCTGGGATAGGTGATAAAATCTGCGTACGGGTAAATATCCCAGAGGGTGTACGCGGATTTTCCGGGTAACTTCCGGGTCCATGGGTCCGAGATGTGCCCACTCACCAGCCGCAGATCTACGCGATTCTCGCAGGCGTAATGCTTGAGCCACTCGGCATATTCATACCCCTCATCACCGGCCTCGTGGGAAATCACCAGTTTATTTCTCGAATCGTCAAGCTCCTTGAGCAGCTCGATGGCAGATTCGATCCCTTTTCGTTTTACGATGCGTGTGGGCTGCAGTATCATCCGATCTTCCGGAGACAATCCGATCGACTCCCGAAACGCCAGTATTCCGTCCTCATCCGGATCCGGGGGGCGCTCGAAATTGAGAACATTCGGAATGATGGTCGATGACACACCGGTGCGAAGAGCGAGCTGTTCCTGGGCGTCTGAGTTAATCACGACGTGCTTGATGTTTGGAAGGCCCGGGGGAAGGCCATGCGAAGATAGTCGCTGACGGCATTGCGCGAGAAACGGACCCGTTCCCAGTAGAAATCGTGGTTGTGGGATATGGTGGGAAGCTGTGTTTCGGCAATGGTTTCGGTCAGCGCCAGACCAAAGGGAACATGCATCGGAATGGTCAGCACATTTTCGGCGATGAGCAGATCGATGTCGAACTGGTTGATAAACTGGTGCAGCCGGGCCTTTAACAGGGATCTAAGATCGTGAATCACTTGCGTGACGAGCGGTCTTCGCTGCTTGGTCCCCAGTATTTGCTCGTTAATCCACCGATTCTGCTCATGTTTAAAATGCGCTTCGGGCACCTCAAAGCTTTTTTGCACATTCCGGTCGATTTCCCCGGCGAACCAGAAACAGCGATGGCCGTTCTGTTCAAAAACATCCG
Organism: Olavius algarvensis associated proteobacterium Delta 3; assembly: GCA_903231505.1. Classification (GTDB taxonomy): domain Bacteria; phylum Desulfobacterota; class Desulfobacteria; order Desulfobacterales; family CAFBRK01; genus CAFBRK01. Next base: position 13,109 of record CAFBRK010000003.1, read on the forward strand.
CCCACTTGCATGCTTCCAGGGATACCCCATCGGTACCGGAGAAGCGGGTGGATACAAAACCGATATGTTTCATCATGGTTTTAACCGACCCTCAATGCTTGTCCTGCAATTGAAACCCCGCTGCCGTCATCGACTCGGCGTGGGGTGTTTACCGCGCAAACAAGCCTTTATAGTAATACCCCTTTAGTTGCAGACAACCCCGAAGTCAGCGCCTCGGGAAAAAATCGTTGAGCCGCCGGTGGTGGTTCGCAACCGGATGATTATGCAGGTTCACGGACGGCAGCACGAAATATGTGGAAGGAGATCGATGTGCATGGATGGTGGGAGGCAGCCGGCCACTCATTTTGCTGATTTTCGGTTTGAAGGGTCCGTTGGGACGTGAATATCAGGTGTTTGTCAGTGCCAGTAATACAATATATTGTTGTCTGTCAAATAAAAAAACCAATATATTGCGTTAATCGCCCAAGGTGGGATGTAGCGCCATCGTCGGTAGGGTTTCCCGATGCCGGAAGGCCACGGGGAAACTGCGCCGACGGTGGGTGCCTGGGTGGCATACGGATGCCTTCACCGGGTGACCTGCATCAGACGATGAATCCCCGGCGGAGAGCATATCGGGACGGGCGAATTCAGCCTGAAATGGTATGGCAGTTTTCGGCGATGATTGCCGCCGCCGCCTTCGGTGCGTGTTGGCCCATATCGATCACGAGGTTGTAGAGCCTGGCGTCATTCCAGTCCTTGTTAAAGTATTTCTTGATGTAGGACTGCAGATCCTTTTCTTCCCGCTGGATTAATCTTTCTGCAGCGATCCGATCGAGATGGTGATGGTCCATGACATAATCGATTTTTTGGTCGATATCTTTGACCAGTCGGACATGGAGCGTTTCCGGTCGACCCTTTAAGATGCACTGCCCGCCCCACCCAAGGATAATGACGTTTCCCGCATCGTAGAGGTTCTCGACCAGCTTTTGAGTCGTGTCAAAGTAGTCCTTGTCGTCAAGACACCCATGTTCCCGATCGACGACGCGCTGCACAATCGAGCACGTGTAACGATCCACCAGACGGAGTAACCGGCCCTGGGAGGTCTGATGGAAGATCTGGGCTTCTCCTTTGGACAGGTTCAGTCGTTTGGCGATCTCTCCGATCAGCTCCTTTCCGATGTAGGCATATCCCAACTGCTCTGCAGCCTCCTCGGCCACGGCTTCACTTTCCGTTCCAAATTCGCGACTGATCGTCACTACCGCCATTACTTCCTCCACGGTACCTGTAAATAAGTTTTCCGAGGATAAAATTGGATTTGCACCGAATGGAGACTCTTGAATCGTATCGGCATGTCAGTGCCGATACTATTGGATTTCCGCCAATAGATCCTGGGGAAGTTCGCAAACCTCCGATGCTTTTTTGGTTTCTACATAGTGAGCTGCGGCCAGCGCTGCCGTACAACCGTCGGCAGCGGCGACCACGATTTGACGGGCATATTTTTCACGAAGGTCGCCGATGACGTATATACCCGGCATATTGGTTTCACATTTTTCGTCCGTGACCACATATCCATCCGCATTCATTTTCACGCCGGCCGGCACCAGTTTGTTGTTCGGGTCAAATCCGACGAAAATGAACGCCCCATCCGTCGGCAATTCCCTTTTTTCGCCGGATTGGGTGTCCTCCAGATCCACGCGGTCCACCCCTTGATCATCCGCCTTGATGGCGGTGGCGACGGTATTCCAGAGAATTTCGATTTTACACTCATCCATCACGCGTTTCTGAAGCAGTTTGCTGGCCCTGAGGGCATCCCGCCGGTGGACGAGGTATACCTGTTTGGCCAGTTTGGCCAGGTAGAGCGCTTCTTCGGTGGCCGTGTCGCCACCGCCCACCACCGTGACGGTCTTTCCTTTGAAAAAGAATCCGTCACACACCGCACAATAGGAGACGCCCTTTCCATAATATTCATCTTCCCCGGGAATACCGAGTTTCCGGGGGCTTCCCCCTGTTGCCAGGATGATGGCGTGGCCCTTGAGGATTCTGCCGCCGGCAAGCCGGACCTCGTGGTGCTCGAGTCCGGGATCCACTTCTTCCACTTCGTCGGAGATCATTTCAAGACCGTAGGCCTGGGCATGCTGGGAAAATTTCATGGCCAGTTCCATGCCGGTGATATGCTCGATACCGGGGTAATTGTCGACTTCGTCGGATAGCGTCATCTGCCCGCCTTGTGCCGCCCTTTCGACCAGCACCGTTTTCAACGCGGCCCGCATGGCATAAATTCCCGCGGACAGGCCGCCGGGGCCGCCCCCGATAATAATGATATCGTACATTTCTTCCACGACGAGATTACCTCCTTTAACAGGCCCTTGAGGGATTATTGGAATCAGGCACAAACGAGAAAAATATAAGGCTCTTTTCCCATAAAAAAAGGTGTCTGACAAGTCACGATCCGTACCACGATCCGTACCGAGGGGCTGCATGTCGAGAGGGGATCCCTGTTGCATTCGTTCGGGCGGGGGTTATATTGGCCCTGTCATGATCGCGCGTGCCGTTGCATATTTTCGGGGAATGCCCGGAGCCCTGTGGGTGCTCTCTTTTGGCTGGTTTGTCAGCGCCCTGGGCTTTGGCATCGCGATACCGTTTATCTCCATCTACTTTCATGGGACGTTGGGGTTGTCCATCACACAGATCGGGCTATTCTTCGGCGTGATGGCTGTTGTCCGGAGCGTCTTTCAAATCCTGGGCGGCGAGATTGCGGACCGGATGGAACGTCGTTCCCTGATGATTCACACCCAGGTGATCCGGGCATTGTCCTTTTTCGTTATGGGCATCGCCGTGTATCAGGACTGGGGCTTTCCGGCCATCGCAGGATCCCTGTTGATCAATTCCGTTTTCGGGGCCCTGTTTCAGCCGGTTGCCAACGCTGCCGTGTCGGATATTTTGCCTGAAAAGCAGCGTCTCGATGGTTTTGCGATTACCCGTTCGGCCATCAACCTGGGCTGGGCGGCCGGTCCGGCCCTGGGCGGATTTCTCGCCGGGTATTCCTACGGATTTCTGTTCGTCATGTCCGGCGTGATCACTTTCGGGTCCGCACTGGTGTTCCTGGTTTTTTTGGCCAGGACGGAAATGGAACGCCTTCCGGATCGGTTCCGTTTCTCCGATCTTGTGGCCATAAAAGACGACCCGTGGCTGGCGATCCATGCCGCCCTCATATTTCTTCTCTTCATGGTCCACTCACAGCTTTTGGCCCCGTTTTCCATTTACGCTGTTCAAATGGTGGGAATCTCCGAGAGTCAGTTGGGGCTTCTCTATACCCTGAACGGGCTTATCGTGGTCACCCTGCAGGTACCGGTAACCCGTATGCTGTCCGGTTTTCGATTGACCTCGCAAATGGCCGCCGGCGCCCTGATTTACGCCGCCGGATACACCTTCATCGGATTTTGTTCCGGACTGTCCATGTTCGTGATCGCCGTTCTGATCGTCACCTGTGCCGAAATCGTCATGTCCCCCGCTTCACTGACGCTTACCGCCCGGCTGGCTCCGGTGCATCGCAAAGGCCGATACATGGGAATCTTCGGGTTTGCCGTCTCTTCCGGCTGGTCTTTCGGCCCGTTATATGGGGGCCTTATTCTGGATGCCGCCGGACATCACCCGGTGACGGCGTGGGGACTGATTTCCGTGTTGGCGATCGCCGCCGGCCTGGGGTATCTCATATTCGCTGCCCGGCTGCCCGCCAAATTCAACGCACCGACCCCTTCCACTTCATAAGTATCCGGGCTGCACACGGTTCGGGGTCGGTATCGCTATCGGGATCGGAATCGAGACAGGAGGGTCATTTTTGAAATGGAAGATCCGGCGGCATAATCATTTCTTGGGGTCGCACCACGCTAACTATTTGACATAATTGTAAAACTATACAAATATGGGCCATGAAACGGCCTTAGACGGCCGGTATTAACCCCCAAAGTGGTGTTCTAAGCAAATACGTCCAAATGGCCCGAGCCCATCGACTTGAATTCGGATGATCCCCTAGACCGGTGATTCTGGCAGCAAAACTGGACTCCTAGGCCAGAATTTCAAGCTGTTATTTAATATTTTCCATTTGATTACAGCTTGGTGCGACCCGATATACCCTGGTCCGGACGCGGTGCGGATGATGACATCATTGATCCGGAATGCCCCGCAGAGAGCTATTTCTAAAACCCGCATCCAGGCCTGCCAGGCCTTGTTATTCCCAAAATCAAGGGATTTTCAGCAAATCCTGCAAAAACCGCATTCTTGACATAATGCCAATTATCAGTCATTAGAACTTTGCAGATCATGATCGTGATGGGGTTTCCGGGACCACTACATGGTGGACCATATATTGCTGCGGTACACAACCTTCAATTTCCGCTAATTCCCTTCCTGGAAAGGGAGTTCTTATCAATAAACGTAAATACTTCTGCAGGTGACGTATAAAAGAAAGTGAAGAAATGACCTAAGCCCCTGTCATCAATAACCTTGGTTTTTAACGTGAGTCTTTCAACTATTGCCGGGCTGTTGCCCAAATAGCCATTGAATCGCATGGTTTTAGTTGCTAGGTGTTCATAAACCACTCGAGCACTGAGGTAACCGATTATGATGGGG
>CAFBRK010000004.1 GCA_903231505.1 Olavius algarvensis associated proteobacterium Delta 3
GACGATTCTTTCAAAAAAGGTTTGGAACGCTTTGGTCCCCCACCTGGCCCGAGCTTTGCTCAGTACACTGTGGTCGGGGATGTCATCATCCAGGTCATATCCCAGGAACCATAACCAGTCTAACCGCTCCGGGATGGTGTCCATTAGTTCCCGCTCGGAACGAACGTTGTAAAGC
>CAFBRK010000005.1 GCA_903231505.1 Olavius algarvensis associated proteobacterium Delta 3
GAGCTCTCGATCTCTTTTGGGTGCATCTTGTATACTGCAGCTTGCATCTGTTCTTTTCATCTTTCAGCCTTCAGCTTTCAGCTCCAATCCCTGTCCCCTGAAACCTGAAACCCGACACCTTTCCTCTGTCCTC
>CAFBRK010000006.1 GCA_903231505.1 Olavius algarvensis associated proteobacterium Delta 3
CCTGTGACTTTCTTCTTGACGGACTCTGATCGACAGGTCAATTTTATTTTATTAAAAGAAACCGGCCCACCGGCCCACCGGCCCACCGGCCCACCGGCCAACCGGCCAACGGGATTCTGGATTCTGGATTCTGGATTCTGGATGCTGGATGCTGGATGC
>CAFBRK010000007.1 GCA_903231505.1 Olavius algarvensis associated proteobacterium Delta 3
ATTCTTTTATCTGCCCGGAGGGAGAAGAACTCAAGCGCAGAAACTTTAACAAAAATCGCCAACAGTTCGAATACATGGCCTCGATGAAAACCTGCGGTAGATGTCACCTGTTGGATCAATGCACGCGCAGTAAAACCGGCAGATCGCTCAAGCGC
>CAFBRK010000008.1 GCA_903231505.1 Olavius algarvensis associated proteobacterium Delta 3
CCGATGGTCAGCGTCCCGCCGTCGACCGGCTGCACATAGTTGGTCTGTCCGCCGCTCCGCCGGTTCCCCGACTGCGAAAACAGGATCTCGCCGGTGCCGCCGAGGGTCTGGTCCCCCGAAAAATTGAGGGCTCCGGCGTCCCAATACCCGCTGCGCGTCATCGTCAGCCGGCCGTTGAG
>CAFBRK010000009.1 GCA_903231505.1 Olavius algarvensis associated proteobacterium Delta 3
GCAGCTTGCATCTGTTCTTTTCATCTTTCAGCCTTCAGCTTTCAGCTCCAATCCCTGTCCCCTGAAACCTGAAACCCGACACCTTTCCTCTGTCCTCTGCCCTCCGACATCTGACCTCTGTCCTCTGACCTCCGACATCTGCCCTCCGACCTCTGACCTCCGACATCCGAC
>CAFBRK010000010.1 GCA_903231505.1 Olavius algarvensis associated proteobacterium Delta 3
GATCGCAATTAAATCATGCTCCCATGTTGGTTGAAAGAGCATGCGTCATGGAGCTAAAGACGGCTCGATAAAACCGGTTCGGGCAACAGCCCGGCAAGACCTGACCCCA
>CAFBRK010000011.1 GCA_903231505.1 Olavius algarvensis associated proteobacterium Delta 3
ACAAGATGCACCCAAAAGAGATCGAGAGCTCATTGATCGCTAGCAGTCCCCTTAATCATGTATCCTGAATCTTGAAACTTGTATCTTGACCCAACCGGCTAACGGGC
>CAFBRK010000012.1 GCA_903231505.1 Olavius algarvensis associated proteobacterium Delta 3
GTCGGGTTTCAGGTTTCAGGAATCAGAGGGCTGAGAGCTGTCTTTAGCCGGCCGATTTTATAATCCCGCAGCCGGGGCTTGGCCTGCTATTTGACTCGAGGCCCTTCGGGCAATTCCAGAATCCTATTTCGCGAAGCGATGACTTGTTTGAGCCGAGCACGTCGCTCGGCTCAAATGTCTGTGTCTGTCTGCGTGTGTCCGCGGCTAATATCATTTTTTTCAAAGAAAATAAGTAGCCGACTCAAATGGGGTCAGGTCTTGCATTTAAGCATTCTGGATCAGTTATTGGGGACAGGTCTCTCACAGAGGTCAGATGTCGGAGGGCAGATGGCAGAGGGACAGGCCCCTCGGCTATGCTCGGGACAGGCGGGACACGTCCTTCGGCTGTGCTCTGGATAAACGGACGGCTAAATGCCAAGCAAAACGACCATCGCGTATAATCGACGGCCGACGAATAGATCATAACATAAGCGCCTGAAATGACGCGAATGTCATAATGCAAGACCAGAACCAATAGAGATCTCCTCTCCATATTCAAAAAGCATGTGATCGGAAAAAAGAGGCAAGGGTCGCATCTTTTGTATTTGATTTCGAGTAGTTACTGCTCGCTATCCTTTTTAATAGTTGACGAAAGGTAACATATGTGTTACCGCACTAAACAATGATCACAATCAAGGAGTATATCGATTCCCAAAACCAAAGCCCTTTCGCCAAGTGGTTCAATCGCCTAAATGCTCCGGCAGCAGCGAGAGTTGTCACCGCTTTGGTTCGAATGGAGCAGGGCAACTTTTCGAATACCAAGCGTATTGGGGGAGGTGTCCTGGAATGTCGGATCGATTTTGGACCTGGATACCGAATCTATTTTGGACGTGATGGAGATAGTATTGTGATTTTGCTCGGTGGTGGTACGAAGAAACGCCAGCAGAATGACATAGAGGCCGCAAAGGCACTTTGGAAAGAATACAAAAGACGAAAACGTCAGGAGAGCTGAACATGGCACTCACTAAAGACTTTAAGGACACTGTTAAAAGTCGGATGGAACGCGATCCAGCTTTTCGGGAAGAGTTACTCAAGGAAGGAATTGAATGCCTTTTAACCGGTGACGTGGATACCGGAAAGGCTATTTTACGCGATTACATAAACGCCACAATCGGATTTGATGCCCTCGGTTCAGCCACCGCCAAGTCGCCTAAAAGCCTCATGCGCATGTTCGGTCCTAAAGGAAACCCACAAGCTCGAAATCTTTTTGAAATCATTGCTCATCTTCAAAAAAAAGAAGGGTTCCACTTCAGGGTTCAAGCGGTACGCTGAGCAAAAGTTGTATTTCTCTTCAAATTGGGGTCGAACCAGGGTAACTATATGATTTATATTAATATGTGCTAGAAACAGCTCCAATTTTAGGCCTTAAAGTTATGTTTTAAGGCCAAACTGAATAGTTTAAGAAATAACCAAGCCCTGGAACTGATTCAATCTCATTTGCCTTAAACGCAACTTTTCGATAGCAAAATTGGCATCCTAAGACTAAAAAGCGGCAAATAAACTAAAGCCGATGATATCAGGATACCACCGTGGTCCGACCCTCGTGTATTAATTATTTTTACAAAGAGTAGAGGATGTCCATCACCACCTTCCAGGTATTTTTAGCTACTGCGCGCCTGCACCACGGGCTGCTGGTGGATCTGTGTGCTGAGCCGGGGCTGATCAGCCGCGCCAAACTGCTCACCTATATGGAGCGGCACGGCATTTCGCCCGCAGACAAGGACCGGCTCATAGAGCGCTACTGCCGAACATCGATTCTGTATGAAGAGGCAGATTTCGAATACAGCGTTAACCCGGTAGTGGCCGGCCTGGTCAATTTTTACGAGCGGCGGGGCCGGCTGACCCATGCAGGATTCCTGAGGGATCAGATCTTCGAAATTGGGAAACTCACCGACACTTTGCAGCAGTTTCTGTATGCCGAAACGCCGGAAATGGACGTTATAATCGATACGGTGGACAAACTCTATCTGGTGGTCCGGGAGGTGCGGGAAAGCGGCTACCAGCATTACCAGGCTTGCATGCGCGCCTTCGGAGACATGAAGCGAAACAGCGCAGAAAAGCCCATCGATGTGCGCATCGAGGAGCTTAAAACCGTCCACCGGCGTTATATCGAGCCGCTCAGGGAACTGATCGATCCCAGCGCAGAGCCGGTCCAGAAGATGGCATTGCTTCGCCGTCGCATGGCCGATCTCGGTGTGGCTTCCGGACTTCTTTCCGAATCCGTGGAGCTTGAAACCCGTCGGGCCCGGCTTGCTACCGATATTCAGTACATCGACCATACCCTGATTCGCCATTTTGAGACCCTGATCGATACCAGCCGGGCGCTTCTGAACTCCCTTTTGGAGGAAAAAAGCATCAAGGATGCGCTGGCAGCCTGTCTTGGAGACCTCGACGGCATCTGGGAAAACTTAGCGGCAGACACCATCGTGCTGACCGGTTTTAAGTCAAACCGGGCGGCCGGCATGGACCGGCAGGGCGCTTTTTTCAATGACGTGGTTCACGGGAAGTTCGTTCCTCGACCAAGACCCCTTACCATCACTCCGCCGAAAGAGGAGCGGGCCGATCACCTGCTTCTTTTCGATGACCTTCTGCTCTCGCGGATGGAAAAAGATAGGCTCATTGAAGGCTGGCCGGGGTTTGTGATTCGAGAATATGCCGCCTACCCCGCCGGTGAGCGGCTAAAGGCAATTGCCCTGCCGCTCATCATGGCGAATCCACCGTTTTCCGTACGGATGAGAGACCGGACATTTTCGGGGGATTTGACAGAGTTTACAGTAGAGCTCACCGATTTCGATATTGTTTGGGAGGGTGCCCATGGGCGATAGCACGCCGGAAGAGACGGCCAGAATCATTCAGATCCTGCTGCGGGGCTACCAGTTCAGTGATGCGGATCTTTTCAAGCCCGACTATGAGCGCTGGTACAATATCCTGGACCGACATTTCGACTGGTTCCGGGAGCATCTGGGGTTGAGCGGCTTTGCGCTCAGCCGGGACCATTCGGTTATTTTTATTGAAAAGGAAAACAAGCTCCTTAGCCAGGAGGAAAAGCAGGCCGTGGTGGTCCTTTTTTTGCTTACCGATCTGTGGCTGGAAAAGGGAACGAGCTTCGGAGATCTGTTCCAGCTCAGCGTCCCGTGGTCGGAGCTGGACTGGTTCCGGGACGGCTATGGCCGCGAATATCTGAGCCAGGTGGGCATTGAATCGGGTGACGACGACGCCTTGGAACAGCTCTTCAGACGGCTTTCAAATAAAGGATTTCTGGAGTACAGCGCAGAGTCGCGAACCCTGACCCTTCGAAGGCCCGCGGAACGGCTGATCAATATGGCCCGGCGGCTGCACAGGCAGATCCAGGAGGCGGGAGATGGCGCCCTGATGGAGGAAGCCCCGGATCATGAGTGATTATACCGCCAGTATCCGTCGAATCGGCATGATTAACAGCGGTATGTTCGATACCCTGTCTCTCAATTTCGACGTCAAAGCCGTTCACTTGGTGGGGGCCAACAATGTGGGGAAAACGAGCCTGATCGCTGTGATTCAGTTCCTATTCTTTCCGAATTTCAACGAAATGACCTTCATCAAATCTTCCGGTGAATCCATGGCATTTTATTTCCGGCCCGAGGGCTCCTACCTTCTGTTCGAGGTGCGCACCATCACCAGAAATATCCGGACCGTCGGCATTTATGGTACCGGAGAGTCGGACAGCCGGGTCAATTTCGTTTTCAACGGCGGGTTCGATCTTAAGGAATTCTTAAGCGAAGACAACACGCCGAAGTCGCTTCAGGATGTTCAGGACACGTTTTTCAGACGGGATTTCCGGCGGTTCAAACAGTTCCAGGGTTATGAGGAAGCACTTCTAGGCCTGCACACCCATGGCGAATACAATGTGCCTATGTTCGATCTTTCCAAGACCAATTTCAGGCTCCTTCGGAAGCTCATGCAGGGACTGCTTCGGCTCGATCGCATTGATGCGGCGGAGGTTCAGGATCTTCTGGTCCGCATCGTGGAGCGGGGCGCGGTGAAGACCCGGTTCAACCTGCTCCAGGATTTCGAGCAGAAATACCGACATATCAATCAGCTCCGGATCGAGCTTCGGGAACTGGAGGCACTGAAGCCGGTGATGGCCCGGTACCAGAAGATACGTGCCCGAATAACAGAGACCGAGGAAAAGAGAAAATCCCATGCTGAACGGCTGTTTCATCTTTCCACGGTCTACGGGGCCCGGCTCGAGGGTGAGAAAGAGACTCTTTCCCGGGAGTTCAATGCCCAGGAGACTCGACTTGAAACCCTCGATGAGCAGATCAAGGCCCGGATGAAGCACATCGCGGATGCGGAGACCACTCTGAGGGAGGTCAAGACGGCAAAAAAACGCCTGGAAGCTTTGGCGGAAATCTCCAAGCAGTACTCGCAGCCCCTCGTCCTCAGGGAACGCGACGAACTCGTCCATACCAAGGTGGCGCTTGAAAACGCCCTCAACGCTGCCAGACCCCAAAACATTCCGGATCTCAAGCGGCAGCTGACATCGCTCAAGCGGGAACTTGCGGGGGTAAAGAGGCGACTGGAAGCCAAAACCCTGCAACAGGTCTGGATGGATGCCGGTTTCGATGAGGCGCACCGGGCACTTCTTTCGTTTCTGGTGTCAAACGATCTGGCAAGCCTCAAGGTTTCCGATTGCATGCAGGACCGGCAGGCCTTTATCGACGCCTCACAGCGCGCGACAACCTATCTGGATGCTGAGGACAACTTCAAGGGGTTTGGTCTCAGCGTCTCCCGGTCGATCTGGTTTGTCCCCGAAAAGGAGCAGGAACCCCTCACAGCGCAACGTGACCGGCTTGAAGAAAACATGGAGAAAATTCTTGCCGAGATCGATGTCGCCGAAAACCAGGAAAAGAAAAGAAGGGAACTGGCATCGCTCACTGCGGATATTCGGGCCAGGGAGACCCTGCTTGGTCAGTTTGCAGAATTGGATAGCCTAACCGAAAAATGGGAAAGCCTGGAAAATATCGAAGCTAAGCGAGTCAAACAAGAGAACGAAGTCAAACGGCTCAAAGATGCCGTCTCTGCCAAGGACGAGGAGAAACAGTCACTGCGCCAAGCCCAACACCGGACCCACAGCGCCCTCAACGCAGCGGAAGGCCGGTGGCGGCAGGTCTACCGAGAGCATGAAGGGCTGGAAGCATTTGAGTCCGATTTGCCGGAGTCCTTGGAGAAGCTTACCCTGGAAGCATTACGGGATGAATACACACTGGTTCGCGGGGAGCTCTCCGAGATCGAGAAATCCTTGGCCAGGTATCAGAGAGATCTTGACGAACCGAGGGACGAACTGGAGGCCCGCTATGAAAAATCGGGGGTGGATGCGAGCTTTGAAAAATGGCTGGCGCTCAAAACGAACCTTGCGGGGGAAATCACTGGGCTGGAGGCGCAGCTGACCCGTGAGTACGATGGAATTTTTACCGTGGTCCGGGCTAAACTCTCCAAAATCACCCAAGCTTATGAAAGTGTTGAGGCCCAGGTGGCAGCGCTGAATAAGGGCATTCGAAACGTTCGGATTTCCAATATCGAACAGATCGGAATCGCCCTGGAAAAAACCGCCCTGCTGGATGCCATCGACAAGAGCGTTCCCGGTCAGATGGATCTGTTTGCCGCCCGGTCCAGCAGTGGATCCCTGGAGGAGGCCCACGCCGTAGTGGAAAACTATTTCAACCATATCAAACAGTACGGCAACGAAATCAGTCTGAAGGACATGTTCCGGCTCAAGTTTTCCGTCAAGTTCAACCATCAGGCCCAGCCGGTTGAGCGATACGAGATCCACCGGTTCGAGTCCAACGGCACCGAGACCGGTGTGAAAATCGTAATTTATCTCGGTCTGATCGGACTTCTCCAGGAGCGGAAAAATGTTGTTGCCACACGAATGCCTTTCTTTTTAGACGAGGTTGGGAGCATCGACTCGGAGAATTTGAAACAGCTAATTGCCTACTGCAGTCGCAACAACTTCCTGCCGATTTTCGCCAGTCCCGAAATCCGCAAGGATATCTCCTGTAATTATCTTTTCAGACGAAACGGAAGCCGGTCTCTCCTGGAAAATGTGGTCAAAATCTCTGAAAGAAAACCGGCAATGGGTGGCACATGAAGCGTCCATCCTGGCTCACCACACTGGTGGATAGAGGAGCGGTGGCCCACTCCGCCGCGAACCCGAAAATACTCGCCGAGCTTATCACCCTGGGGATCGTGGCCATCAAAACCGCCGGCATTCGCCGGTCGGTCATTTCCGCCAACCCGGAACAACTCCGAAAATGGCTTGACGCACGCTATCCGGATCACGGCATGGTCCCTGATGCAGCCCATGTCCGGGAGGGGAATATTGTCCGCAGCGGCGGCAGCAAAGCTGGCGATAGCGCCCATGGCGTGTTCTCTTTTCAGTTCAAGTGGTTCGGCAAGGAGGACGATCTGTGGACACAAATGACCAGAACGTATGGGGTGGCGGCGGTTCTGACCGACCGGCTGGCAGATTTCACGCTGCCGGCCAGATGGCGGCTTTTAACGATTGAAAACTGGGAGCCTTTTTTCCGAACGGATTATTCTGGAGCACCGGTCCCGGTCATGGCGGCATATCTGGGCGGGAATGCGCCCGGGAGCGTGCTGGAGGCGCTTAAAACATTTTCGACCCCGCCTGAATCTGTCCTTCATTTCGGAGATTACGACTGGGAAGGGCTGTATATTTTTCAGCGCCTACAGAAAGTGCTGCCGCAGGCCAGGCTTTATATCCCGGACAACATCGAGGCACTATTCAGACAGTTCGGCAAGCGGAATTTGATTGATAAGCAGAAGCGAAAAGCTCTATTTGATGAAAAGAACACCAACTGTATTCCGGTGATCCAACTCATCGAGCAGCACAACGCTGGCCTGGAGCAGGAAATCGTCGGATTGCCGGAGTGGACACACATTTCATCCTAAGACATGGGAATGGGGTCAGGGCTTGAAAACTTGGAAATGGTGTCAGGTCTTGCATTTAAGCATTCTGGAGCAGTTATTGGGGCAGGTCATTATGTTGCTCTTTGCATGATTCCAATAGTTTGAGCTGTGGGTCTGAATGAACAGTTCCGCATCTTTCATTTAAATAGATATAATCATATATTCATATAACCTCAGAAACGACACCACCGCTAAAAAATATGCTTATAGATCCATAGTGCCAGAGGTCTCCCAATAACTCTACACCATCTGGTTTTCCAAGAAGGTTCTTTACGTCCTCTTTTTTCATCCCTCTAATTATATACTTTTTTGCTTTTTTCGATCTTTCAACAACTCTATTTTTGATTTCTTGGAACAGTCTTTCGATTTCCTCTTCTTGAGTATTATATTCGCTTCTTTTCTGCTTAATTCTTTTAATCGTAATTTGACGGTTACTGATTTTTTCTTCAATGATGCGATAGAGATTTTCTAAATCCTGTTGCTTCTGGATTGCATCGTTTTTTATTTCTTGAAGTTCACGTACAGCATCTTTGCCTTCTTGAGCGAGCATAGCAATTTCTTTTTGCTTTGACACATAATCTGCTGTCAGTGCTTTGTTTACAACAAGCATTTTGTCCAGTTCTTTGATTCTTGCCTGAGTAGTTGTCTGTTGTTTTTTTTGAGCATTTAAAAGTTTCTTAACATCAGTTTTCAGCAATCTGTAAACGTTGTATGTCCTATCCTTATTTCGTTCTTCATAGGTCATTTGGGTTTCTATAGTGATACCGGCACCATCCAAATTTGCTATTTGGGCATAGTTCATTACTTCCATTCTACCCTTTTGAAATGCCTTTTCTCTTCCATCCTCTATGGTTTTACTTTTTGAAGCGACACCAACGGCATATAAAGCATCACCTTCAATGAATGTAGATTTCTCTGTCCAGAATGGACGCTCGTCGGCACAAACCATGTTTGAAGATAATATTATTGCAGCAATGATCCCTGATATCAGCTTTTTCATGTTTACTCCCTGATAATCTGATTTATCCTTTTTAACAGAAACATAGGGGTCACATCTAAATTTTCTATCAATCTATACTATCGGTTTTCCGTCGTTTGATTGGAGCGAGCAATAAATAAAAAACCCACGCGAACCACGATATGAAAATCACGGCTAACACCCACGCCAATTTTTCACTTCCCGTCGTCTTGTCTGAACTAATTATTATTAAAATCGGCAATAGCCACGCAAACCCTATTATTGCTAATATTATCAATAAACTAAGATCGGAACCTTCCATTAATCACCCTTCACATTGAACTTGTCTTTCTAACTTAACTAGTGAGTAGCGGGAATTAACTCTCTTTATTCCGAATGAGAAAACTGCCTACAGGTATATCGGTATCATTGTTTCCCGAATATTGTGGTTGTTTGCAATGGAGATTTGCTGGACGTCAATTGGTTTATAAGTTTCTGGCGCCGACACCCGATTTTAGCCTTTACAATACACCATCAAAAACACATCGCTATCTATTTCTCTGATCGCAGTCTGATAGGCTGTTTATTTCACCCGTGTTTCCGGGTCTTGGAGATGCCCAATGTTGATGTTCATTCTCATAAAAAAACCGAGTTACCCAATCGGCAACCCGGCTATCTCCGGCTACATGGATCTGTAGCTTTCGCCCCTGGGAGACCCGCAGCTTTCCGTCCCACCTTTGCAGATGGTTTGGCTTTGTCTGAAATTTATTTAGATCGAATGCAAATAGTGTGCTGACAGAAAAATTTATAAATTATTATGTGTTTACAGATAGTTAAGTTTTAATAGGATCTATCGGCTCATAGGTTATTGGGTAAACTATGTATCATTTAATGGAATAGGTCACGTACAAAAACGAAAAATCTTGATTTCAGATGAAATTTGAGGGGACAGAGGGCAGATGTCGGATGTCAGATGTCAGATGTCGGAGGACAGAAGACAGATGTCAGATGACAGAGGGCAGAAGACAGAGGGCGGAAGACAGAGGGCGGAAGACAGAGGGCGGAAGACAGAGGGCGGAAGACAGAGGGCGGAGGTCCGTTATTAGCCGCAGACGCACGCTGACAAGGACGGACGTTTACCACCCGTTCGCTACGCTCACTCGAGAC
>CAFBRK010000013.1 GCA_903231505.1 Olavius algarvensis associated proteobacterium Delta 3
CCTGGCCTGCGTTATTCGAGATTCGCGGTAGTCGGACTACAGCTTCATCTCGAAGTGCCTTGCCCATGAAGGTCTCCATTTGGTGCAATGTCCGGGTTAAGCGAATTCTTCCGATATTCTTTCGGATGCGAAGATTAAACCCAAAGGCGCTCAGACATTCCCGGGACTCAGGGAAGCCAAGGTTAGGGCATTTGGAGCACTGGACGCCGGATTCTGGCAGTTGTCAACCACCGAATACCCAACGCCTGACGAAGGGCCAGCCGGCCAATCCCGCCTTGGCGGAACTCAGGACAAGCGGGCTGACGGACCAACGGGCTAACGGGCAAACCGGCTAACGGGCAAACGGCATGCAGGATCCAGGATACAAGATACAGGGGTTAGGAGATCTGGAGAGCTGGATTCTGGATTCTCGATACTGGATGCTTGAAGTCAGAGGTCGGAGGTCGGAGGTTGGAGGTCGGATGGCAGAGGACAGAAGGCAGAGGACAGATGTCGGAGGCCAGAGGTTGGAGGCCTGCCCGTCCGCCTGAGGCAGATGAATCTTTGGCGGGCTCAGGGCGCAAGATTCAAGGCTCAGGGCTTAGGGCGCAAGGTTCAAGGCTTAGGGCTTAGGGTGTCGGATGTCGGATGGCAGAGGACAGATGTCGGAGGTCGGAGGTTGGAGGCCTGCCTGTCCGCCTGAGGCAGATGAATCTTTGGCGGGCTCAGGGCGCAAGATTCA
>CAFBRK010000014.1 GCA_903231505.1 Olavius algarvensis associated proteobacterium Delta 3
CACCTCTGCCTCTGTCAGTTGGTACCGACGCAATCTAATGCGACTCAGATCGCAATTAAATCATGCTCCCATGTTGGTTGAAAGAGCATGCGTCATGGAGCTAAAGACGGCTCGATAAAACCGGTTCGGGCAACAGCCCG
>CAFBRK010000015.1 GCA_903231505.1 Olavius algarvensis associated proteobacterium Delta 3
AGCACACCGCTGTTGCCGATGTCCACGATCCCGGCAGAGGCAAACCCCTGGTTGATGTTAAAATCCGTGCCGTCAAGATCCAGCGAGCCCACCGTCAGCGTACCCGAAGATGTCAACGCGCCGGTCAACGGGTTGCTGGTGCCCGCATCCAGGGTCAGCGTCTCGGCCACCCCGCCGGTGGTCCCGTTGACCGTGCCGGCGATCTCGATGTTGCCCTCGCCCGCTCCGGTGTCCAGGGTGACTGTCGCACCCTGGGCAAGCACCACATTGCCGGCGGTTGAGTTACCAATGGTCAGAGTTGCGTTGTTTAATATGATATTCGCGTTATTGCTAAAGTTGATCGTTGGCGAGTCGAGTTCGAGTCCGAAACTATTGCCCCCGTTTCCAGTCTGCCCACTCGCATCAACCGCTGTCTCTACATCAATCTGATTGTTCGCCTGCAACGTGATATCCGCCAGATTCAACTGGCCAACCAAGTGGACCGCCGTAATATTGGATGGTTCGGAACCCTCACCAAATGCAAAGATAGCATCACCCGGTGCATTCAATAGGCCATTGTCGGTCCCAGTTGAGGCCGTGATGTTTAATTCGTTCGGATCGAGCAGCAACGTCCCTGCTTTTCCAACAAACGCGGTGAGGTCAACAATGCCTGTATAATCCAAGTGGCTTTTCCCCGACACCTCCGTGAAACCGCCATCGCCACCCTCAACACCGCCCCGTGCGCTGACATCGCCGTAGAAGCGGGTCACCTCGTCCGACCAGACGATCACCCTGCCGCCGTCGCCGGATTCGATCGCGTCGGCGTTGATCACCGAATCACTGCCCACATAGGTGCGTTTGGCGTTGGGCACATCCGGGTTTTTGCCTTGAAAATCTCCACCCACGAGTACCTTGCCGCCGCCCTGTCGCCCTTTGGCCAGAATTTCGGAATAGTGCACCAGCCCGACTTTTTCGCCAGTGACACGCACCTCACCGGCGGTTTCACCGGGATCCGTGCCGGACACGTCCAGGGTGCCGCTATTGAAGACGATCCCCTGCTCGCCGCCTTCCAGGCGGATGATGCCGTTGTTGTCGGCAATGGTTTTTGCTTCGATCACACCGGTGTTGTTCACCACCGATTTGACCGCATCGAATGCGCTCCGTGCGGAAAGAATCACCTCGCCGCCGTTTGCGGAAATCTTGCCGCTATTAAGCAGGGAATGCTCAAGGGGAGTCCCGTCCGGTCCGATCACCTGGCCGGTGACCGGTTCGTCGACCGCGAACCGGATCATGTCATTTCCGGCAAACGCAAGGGTGACCTGCTCTCCGGCGCCGAGGCTCACCGTGCCGAGGTTGGCCAGAATCGTTCCCTGATTTTCGACGGCCGGCGCAATCAGCGACACGTTGCCGCCCTGGGACGCCTGGATAAGCCCCTGGTTTAAAATGGCGCCGAGGGGTTGTGCCGGGTCCTGAACAAACGTGTAGTTTCCGTTTAAGAAATCCTGGTTGGCCATGTCGAGGGTGCTGGCCACAAAACCGCCGGTTTCAATCCGGCCCGTGGGACCGACCAGGACACCATTGGGATTGATGAGGAAAACACGGCCGTTGGCTGAAAGAAGGCCATGGATGGCGGACGGGTCGACGCCCACAACCCGGTTCAACGACACAGCGGCAGCGCTGGGCTGCATGAAATGGACCGCTTCGGGTTGGCCGATACTGAACTGCTGCCAGTTCAGAATGGCGCTGGGCGTCCCTTGATGGATATTCATGGTCTGGGGGTCGGCCAGGGAAATGTTGGCCTCACCGGCGACCACGTGTCCGCCTTGTGGCATGGCCAGGACGTTCATCGGAAAGGCCAGGGCATAAATCATCAGCATCAGTATCAGTGATGCGCCTTTTCTACGGGTGAGTCGGGCAATCATTTTTCTTCTCCCGTCGCCCCGAGAGGGGTGATAAATGAGAATCTGTCAACAGAAGGCACCGCCGGGAGTCAGCCGACACCTGTCCGGTTGGCTGCTCCGGGCTCATGTTGCCGCTTTGCGAAAGCGCTGTCGGTCGTGAACTAAACAACACCGAATATCCACACACCCCTCTATCCGGGGCATAGTATCGAATTCTATCATAGTGGAACGTTTAACCTTTCGCCCTTTGAGCGACATCGTCGCGATTCATAAAATCGTCGCACGATGTTATTTAGAACGCTTTC
Source organism: Olavius algarvensis associated proteobacterium Delta 3 (assembly GCA_903231505.1). GTDB lineage: Bacteria > Desulfobacterota > Desulfobacteria > Desulfobacterales > CAFBRK01 > CAFBRK01. The sequence continues at coordinate 2,186 of CAFBRK010000015.1, forward strand.
ACAGAGAACAGAAAATAGTTGATAGCCGCCGACTGACCCGGAATCTGTCGATAGGGAATCGCGTAGTCATACCTGAACGTAAAACGATCTTTGTAGAAGAGCCGGATGCCGAAGCCGTATCCGTCGAGATAGTTCTCCGTGACTTCTCCGGGGAGTGGGTCGTTGATATACACCTGCCCGTGATCGAACCACGCCGCCAGCTGAACCAATTGCGCCACCTTCTGGTTGAATAGAATTTTTTCGGCGAGAAGGGGTGGTGGGAAATTGATCTCCGCCGACAGCGTATATCCTGAATCCCCGAGATAAGTTGCCGGATCGAAACCGCGGACCGTCCCGTATCCGCCGATCACAAACGCTTCGATGGCCACCAGCCGATCGTTGGTAACCTGCCCTGCTCCGCGTAAAATGAGATTGGTGTAACCAAACAGCTTTTGAATACGGAGGGCATTCAAGGTATATCGTTCAAAATGCTCATTCGGATTCTGACGGGTGGGGGGCTGGGATTGAAAAAGGTCCAATTTTCCGAAATTAGCGCTAATACTAAATAAATTCTTACCCAGAAACCGATCGAGACTTTCATAATCAAACGAAATAAAGGCCTCATCCAGTTCATCGATGTTGGTTACCTGATCTTGAATGACTGTCTTGGCATCCTTGTGATCATATCCCAGGGTGAATTTGAGAGACCGGTTTCGTTTTATGATGAGGGGATGACTGACCTTGCCTCCGAAAATAGTTGTTCGGCCGTTGAATCCCAGATCGGCAAGACTTTGACCGACCAGGTAATTACCGGTGAGGTACCCCAAGTCGATTTGTGTGCCGTAGTTGAGCACAGGAATGGTATAGTTTGCGAGAAATAGACTCGAGTCCTCGACGTTGTCACCGGTGACGCCCCTCAGAAACAATTCCGTTCCGAACTTGTGATCCACCACATTCATGGCGGCGCCATACCGGTTCTGGCTGGTGAGGGGCGAACCGTAATTATTGTAATCGAAATTGAGATCCATGCCCAGTGTTAGCCAGGAGGTGTCTTTTGCATTCAGCACCACATCGACATCGCCGGTCTCCTCACCCTTTTTCAGGATCACATCTGTTTTGACATTGGGCAGTTCATTGGTGAGGATAAGCGCCTTTTCCAAACCCTGTTCTCGGATAACGCCATCTTCCAGCTGCCCCTCATAATACCGTTTGATGACCCGATCAGAGTAATGGGTTTTCCCGGTGACCTCTATCTTGCCGACATTGCCCTCCATCACGGCAATTTCCAGCACCCCGTCCTGAATGTCCTGCTTTGGCAGAAAGGCCCGGGCCAGAATATAACCCCGTTCCTGGTAGGCGATGGTAATCAGGTCCACCAGTTCACTCATTTCTTCGAGCGTCAGCTCCCTGCCTTGAAAATCTTTCGCAACCGCTTCCAAATCCTTGGTGGATATTACCGTATTGCCGGAAAAGCGGATATCCCGTATCGGCACGGCAATCTGGTCGTTACCCTCCGGGCCCACCTGCACCACTTGCTCCTCGGCCTCCACCGGTTCCGGCAGCTCCGTCTCCGAAACGCCGGGCTCCGGCAGGGAAAGGGGCGGCAGGGGTAGTTCGACAAGCAGATAGTCTTTAAAAATCCATCCCTCCAGATCTCCCGCGCCGATGAAAAACCAGTCTCCCTGATTTTCCATGACCTGAACAAAGCCGATAGCGTCATCCACCTGGCCGACCACGGGTGTCTCCGGGCCGGGCCCGCGCCGGAGATTGATTTGACTGCCAACTACCGTCCCCTCCAACGGTGGCTCGAAGATCTCTGCGATCGCGACGTCCCATGACGTCGTCACGATCAACGCTAGGATCAACAATCGTGAGAGCATGCGCATGTCCGGACTCCTGGGATTTGGTCAGATTCCAGCAAACATGATTGTGTTGAAAGCGTCGGTCTAAAAAGGTAAATTGCCAATATCATATGGAGGTTGCGTGCAATGAGTGCAAAATTCGGGCCGACGACCCGTCACTGGGGCATCTATCCAGCAATGGGCGGTCCGCCTCGCACGACAACCATTTTACGTACGACAGTCGGCCTCCGGCTGTCGAAAGTATGTCACCAACTACCCAAAATAGAGAAAATAGGGGAATAAAATGGAAGGAGAAAACCTATCAATTGGGGGTGAAAGTGGCAGCAGAAGGCGGGCACAGACGCCCTCTGTCGGTGCGCTATACAACACCGAGACACGCCGCACGGTATAGGTCTCCCCCTGTAATCGCCACATCAACGCCGCGGAACGTTAGAAACGGTTTTGATATTCGCGTCAACAAAGCTGATATACGTGAAATGCATCACATAAACAACCTTGTCCTTAAAAGTCAACGTCAATTGCAAATTGGTATGGATTTTATATATCGAGAAAACACGGTAAGGCTATGGTCGTGGAACGCATATAGGAAACATGATGATGTCGCTCACAGGGCAACAGGTTTATCCGCCATTTGTGCGGCGGCTTGGAACTTTCAAAGAGTGAATGGAATACGAAACATCATGGGAGGCCTAAAAACCAGAGGAATTCTGTAATGAAAGAAAACATTATTATCGGTGTCATGGGTGGCGGGCAGGTTGCGGAGACAGACCGGGGTTGGGCCTTTCGTCTCGGACAGTTGATTGCACAGCACGGATGGGTGCTTTTGAATGGCGGACGGAACTGCGGGATCATGGACGCATCGGCCAAAGGCGCCAAAAGTGCCGGGGGATTAACCATCGGAATTCTGCCGGACGACAACACCGCCGGGGTTTCTGATTATATCGACATACCGATTCCGACCGGTATGGGCAGTGCCAGAAACGCGATCAATGTTTTGTCCAGTGACATCGTTGTGGCCTGCTCCGGCGGCGCCGGGACCGTATCAGAAATCGCTCTGGCTCTGAAAGCCGGTAAAACCGTTGTACTCCTCAACATGGATCCCGGATCTGTCTGGGAGGCCTATCGGCAAAAAGGTCTTCTTGTCGACGCAAGGGATCCGGAGCACGCCATTGAGCTGATCCGGGTGCGTTTGGGCGTGTAACGGGATTATCTCATATTTTTTGTACTTATGGAGGCAACATAAGTGGTTTTTTTATTGAGTCGGTGTGATCGAATAGGATCCGAGGATTCAAGGATCCGAGAATTCGAGTGAAAAGCTAAAGAACGACAGAGGATTTGATGTTCGGCAGGAATCAAACGAACGGCAAACGTGCTCGCCAAATAGGGAAATAACAAACCCCGAAACTCTGACCCTGAACCTATGAACCTTGAATCCTTGACCCCTTGAATGCTTATCCCCTTGAACCCTCGAACCCTTGAATCCTTGAATCCACTTCTCCAATCAAACCGGCAGAAAGGATCGCTTCGGCAAGGGCAAGGTCTTCGGGAGTGGTGATTTTCAGATTCATATAACTGCCGGGGATGATCTTCACCGGCCGGCCCAATCGTTCGACAAGCTGGGCATCGTCGGTGATCCCGTCGGCATGGTTGCCTCCAGCCTGATGGGCTTCGAGGATCAGTTCGTATTGGAAGGCCTGGGGTGTTTGGGCGGCCCAGAGTGACTCGCGCTGGACAGTCGCGTCGATGACAAACCCCGTATGAACGCGCTTGAGGGTGTCTTTCACAGGAATCGCCAAAATGCCGGCCCCGGATGTTGCGGCCACCGCTATACACATCTCGATCTGATCCGGCACGATAAGGGGTCGCACGCCGTCGTGGATGACGACCATCTCATCTTTGCAGTCAGCAGCGAGCAGTCCGTTATACACCGAATCTTTTCTCTCCGTGCCACCGGAGACCAAATGGACAGGCGTGGTAGATCGTGCCACGGGAAGAATGGTGTCCCGGCAGAACCGAAAGTCGGCCCTGGGAATAACCAGGTAGATCTCCCGAATCGCCTCGCACCGATCGAAGGCCTGCAATGTTCGAGAAACAACGGGAAGGCCTCCCAGCGTCATGTACTGCTTTCGGTTGTCGGATTGCATCCGCACACCCCTTCCGGCGGCTACAATAATGGCCCTTGCTGTCGGGGTGTCGCTTCTGATCGTTGGATTCATGTTGAAACGGCCTATCGAAGATAGCTCAGCTCTTTGGGAAGGGGTGTTCCCTTGCCCATGGAATCCTCGCCGTAATTGACGCCGGCCAGAATTTCGATATCCCTCAGCGCCCGGGCATCCCCCTCGAATCGGACTTGCGTAATATCCTCTTTCTGAATCTTTCCACCGGCCCATTGAAGGTCCAGAACGCTGCTGGCGTCGAATCGGTCTTCTCCCACACACAGTTCCACCCGCCCCCCGTAGTGCTGAACGATTTTAGCGACCAAGAGGCTGGGCCGGCTGTGGAAGCCAAGTTTCACGGGAATCCCGGTGGTAATGGCAGTGCGTTCGATATTGTCGTTCAAAATCTCTTGGGCAAGGTCCTTTCCGACGTTGAGAAAATGGCAAGTGTAGTAAATTCCGTAATTGACCGTGCGTTCCAGAAGTACTTCCGGATCAACCAGCTGAGTTAAACGGGTTTGCACCGTTTTGTAAATGCTCTTATAGCCGGCTTCATGAAGGTGACGTTCATAGAAGTGAAGTAATCTTCCGATCATCTGAAGTAAATGAAAAACGACGGAGAAAAAACCTCTCAGTTGTTTGAACTTCCGTTCACCGAATCGATAACCACCATAAATGACGTACGTGTCAAATGAAGATTGGAGGTTATGCACCAGCATCTCAAAGCGCCGGATTTCCACTTCGTTTACCGTCTCGGGGACGATCTTGAGCAGCTGGGCTTTTTTATACGGTTCATAAAATCGCAGATGATCCAGCTGAGAAGCGATGGAGAGAAACTCGCTTGCGATTTTAACAATATTTTTTTTCTGGAGATCCCGGTTTTCATCATCGATGTCGAACTCCAGCATTTCACTGGTGGTAACTCCCGGGAAATCATTGGGAGACAGCCGGTTCTCCGGAATACGGATGTGGAGACGACGGGCTTCCTCTAAAATAACCGGTGCCATTTTCATTAGTGAACTGGTTAAAAAGTCCAGGGTACGAAATCCCTCTGCTTTAAATTCCCCGCTATCCGGAAGATCATAAAACTGGAGACGATTGGATATGTGTTTCTGCGAATATCCACCCAAACTCAGGTGACGAACGGCAGCTGTCAACTCCCGATAGAAATACCAGTCTTTGCTGTTTTTTGCTCCATGAAAATCGAGGAAGTCTTCTATAAGTTGGGAAGGCGAGATGAGTTTTGAATATAATTTTTTTGTAAAAACGTATCTGCTGGTATCGAATTTTGAAATGTATTGGCAGCATTCCAAGTAATCCTTGGAGAAAACATTGAGTTTCTCGGAAAAAGAGATATCATATGGCTGCCGCTGAGTATCCATGGCCGAAATAAATTCCTCCGAGATTCGGAACGGACTGAATCCATTCATCAACGCCTGCAGATTATTGATATGATTAAAAAAAGCCAGACGGCCGCAGCAGTCAATAAGCCGAATTCTGTTCCTGCGACGGGTTACCCCGGGGCAGGCAACGATCATTCATCTGGGAGTGGCGGTTGCCCGTCACTTCTTGCGACCTACCCGGAAACTCGGACGGGCCGTCCTCAAGCGTTTCCCTATTTGGTCTTGCACCAGGTGGGGTTTGCCAAGCTTCCCCGGTCACCCGGAGAACTGGTGCGCTCTTACCGCACCGTTTCACCCTTGCCGCAAAAGATTTACCGAAGTAAATCGGCAAATCCATCGGGGCGGTTTACTTTCTGTTGCACTTTCCTTCGCGTCACCGCGACTCCACGTTATGGAGCACCCTGCCCTGTGGTGTTCGGACTTTCCTCCGGAGCTAAAACACCTCCAGCGATCGTTTAGACTGCTGCGACCGTACCGACTATTAATAAATAATAGGGTCCAAGGATTCGAGGATTCAAGGGTTTAAGGGTAAACTTCAGATCTCCGAACCTTTGGCCCGTTTGCCCATAGCAAGCCATGCCAGTCGATGGGTGAACCCTTTATCTGTCTTTTCGCTTGAATCCTTGGTCCCTCGACCCCTTGAACCCTGTGATTTTATCCCTCTTTCCAGTAGATAATCCTCTCACACCAAGGACAGATTTTCAAGCTGTCGCGTCGATGGAGTTCGTTGTACATTTGTGGAGGTATATTTAGGTGGCAACCTTGGCAAACAGCAGCGATGACAGGGGCGATGCCGATGCTGCCTTTCTTTGTCTTGATAACGTTATAAATACGTACCAGTTCTGAATCGATCCCGTCCGAGATGCCTTCCGCCCGATTGTCCAGTTCTGCCAGCCGAATCTGCAATTCTTCTCGTTCCTTTTCAAGTATGGCTTTCTTCTCATCGATTTGTTGGTCCAATTCGGTGCAGTCTTTCTCCTGTTCGGCGATCTGTTGCTCCAGATTTTCAATCGTGTCGAGATATTCGATCATGGTGTCTTCGATTAACGAATTTTCTTCTCGATCTCATCGATCTCCTTGAGTAATGACTGGTATTCCTTATTTGTCTTGACGCTCCTTAGTTTTGCCTGGCTTTTTTTAATAAGGTCAAGATTGTGGAGGGTGTCCGATTCCTGGGATCGGTACTCTTTTTTTAATTCTTCGGACCGGCGACGGCATTCGTCGCTCTGGGTCTGTTTTTCATCGCTTTGCGCCACCAGTGCGATCAGCGCTGCCGGCTCGATTTCCAGTTGCTGGCGAAGCCGCCGCATTTCAACTTCCAGATCCTGAAGCGTTGCCAACTGGTCCAGCTGTTCACTCTTGATCTTGTCCATTGACCTCGTCCTTGATGGGCGTCTATCTCCACCAACCTCTTCGTTTCAGGAAATTCAAGATGGTGACTATGGTACGTCAGTCATTATCACCGATCCGCCGAAACGGTTCGCTCTCCTTTCGGTAAGCTGCCACCGAGACATCCGGGTGGTTTTTTCCAAGGGGACCTTTCATCCGTTTCGTCAACGCCTCGATGACAATGTGTTCAGAGGCAAAATGGCCGACATCGATCAGGCCAACCCCGGCAGCCTCGGCCGTCCGGGCATCGTGATATTTCAAATCCCCGCTGATATAGGCCTGGGCTCCGGAGGACAAAAACGCAGGCATCAGGGACGAACCGCTGCCGGAACACACGGCGACACGCACCACCATCAACTCCGATGCACCAGCAACCCGAACCGACGGCAGCTTCAGGGCCCGGGCAACCTTCAGGGAAAAGGAATCAAGTGTCATGGGCTTCTGAAGTTCGCCGACCCTTCCGATTCCGATATCCCGCCCCGGGGCAACGGTGGGCAACACGTCAAATGCCATTTCGTCATATGGGTGGGCTCTCCGGACATGCTCGAGAATGCGTGGAAGTTCAGATGACGGCACCAGGGCTTCAATACGGGTTTCGTCGACATGGGTTAATTGCCCGATAGATCCGGAAAACGGCTTTGCCGCATCTTTGGGCCGGAACGTGCCGACGCCTTCTGCCCTAAAAGTACAATCGCTGTAATTTCCGATGACGCCGACGGAGCATGCGATAAGGGCCTCCAGAACGCGGGCCTCATGCTCCCGTGGGACGTAGACGACGAATTTATAAAATTCCCGTTTCGAGATGTCCTGCATCGGCCCAAAAGGGTTAATGCCGATCCGTTGGCAAAGGAGGTCGTTTACACCACCTGAAGCCGCATCCAAATTGGTGTGGGCGACAAATATGGCGATACGGTTTTCAAGAGCATGGGCGATGATGGCACCAGTTGGGTCGGAAGGGTCGAGGCGAGATAAAGGCCGGAGGATCAACGGATGGTGGGTCACCAGCATATCGACCCCGCGTGCCGCCGCTGCCTTGATGACGGCATGGGTCGGATCCAGCGCCACCCAGACCTTTTGAACGGGCCAGTCTCCCTGGCCGATCTGAAGTCCGACATTATCCCAATCTTCGGCCAATTGGGCGGGTGCGATAGCCTCCATACAACGGGCAATATCCGCTACAGTTGTTGCCATGTTCAGAAACCTTTTGGAAAACGGCCGGTATTGTCCCGATGCCTAAAAAAAGCGTGGCGGCAAACCGTCGCCACGCCTCATTCTCTCTGGAACCACCCGGCCGGGCGACGGCCGGAAGATTGCGGGTCGGTGAGATGAACATTCAAAAGTGGGCCCACCTGGGATCGAACCAGGGACCTACCGGTTATGAGCCGGTGGCTCTGCCAACTGAGCTATGGGCCCATCGGCGATAGACTACCTACCGGGCATGTTTGCCATTGTCAAGCGCGCCCCGGATTTCCCAGGGATGCAAAAGTATCCCCGCCGCCCCATCCCGAGACGGCTCCGTCACCACCGGTGGCATCGGAAGCGATGTATCCCTGGGCTATGTTTCGATGAAGCTTTTTAATTTTCGGCTTCGCGTCGGATGTCGAAGTTTGCGCAGGGCTTTTGCTTCAATCTGCCGTATCCGCTCACGGGTCACCGCAAAGTCTTGCCCCACTTCTTCCAATGTGTGATCGGCTTTTTCGCCAATACCAAAACGCATTCTAAGGACTTTTTCCTCCCGCGGAGTCAGCGTGGCCAGCACCTTGCGCGTCTGTTCGGCCAGGTTGAAACTGACAGCCGCATCGGACGGGAGCATAAATTTTTTATCTTCGATGAAATCTCCGAGATGGCTGTCTTCTTCTTCGCCGATCGGTGTCTCCAGGGATATCGGTTCGCGTGCAATTTTCAGCACTTTTCGAACCTTCTCCAGAGGGATCTCCATTTTTTCAGCGATCTCTTCCGGTGTTGGCTCCCGTCCCAGTTCCTGGACCAGATAGCGGGATGTTCGGATCAGCTTATTGATCGTTTCGATCATATGTACCGGAATCCGAATGGTTCGCGCCTGGTCGGCGATCGCCCGGGTGATCGCCTGTCGGATCCACCAGGTCGCATAGGTACTAAACTTGTACCCTCTTCGATATTCGAATTTGTCCACGGCTTTCATCAGGCCGATGTTGCCTTCCTGGATCAGATCCAGAAACTGTAAGCCGCGATTGGTGTACTTTTTGGCAATGCTGACCACCAAACGGAGGTTGGCCTTGATCAGCTCGCTTTTCGCCATTTTCGCCTTGAGATGGCCGGCATCCACATCCGCGACAATCCGTTTCAGCGACCTGTTTTTCGCTTTGAGCTCCACCTCATTTTGGAGAATGGCCAGATTGTGCTGCCGGTATTCTGAATATATGGCTGACAATTCCACCCGTTTTAATGTGGAATAGGCTCTGACCCACTTGATGAACTTCTTCTCGGACGTGGCATGGATTCGCAACTCCGTCACCGGTACGCCGGCCTGTTCGGCGCAGGTGATTACCCGTTTGTTCATGGTGTCGAACCAGTGAATCTGCCCTCGAACCGCCCGCTCCAGTTTCTCCACGACACTGCTCTCCAGGCGCCAATCCTTCAAAAGATTGAATATTTTGAGGTTTCGCCTGGAAATGCATCGTCGAATCCGACGACTTTCATCGGCATCGGTTTTCCCATTGAAAAGTTTCTCCCGAAAATCCCGGTTCTCGGAATCGATCTCCCGGATTTGTCGTATGGTCGACAGGAAACTTTCTATTTGAAACACCTCGTCCACATAGGTGTCCCCCTCGTCCAGATCCCGGAGTACATGTTTGGGGCGAAGCGATCCATTTTCAATGATCTCGCCAAGACGTAGGATCGAGGCTACCGTATCTTGTGTCTCGAGCAGTGCCTTGAGCACCTCCTGCTCGCCGGATTCGATTTTCTTTGCGATTTCGACCTCTCCTTCACGACTCAGGAGGGTAACCAATCCCATTTCCCGTAAATACATCTTCACGGGATCGGTGACGGTGCCGAATTCCGATATGCCGCTGCTGTCGACGTGCTTGCCGGTCGCACGTTTTATGACAACCCGCTTGTTCTGTTTCTTTTTATCGTCCATTATTTCGATATTCAACTCACTGAAGATAACCAGCGTTTGATCCATTTCGTCGGAAGATATGACCTCTTCGGGGAGAACTTTATGGATGTCGTCGTATGTCAGGTAACCTTGTTTTTTACCCCTCGCGATTAGCGTCTTTAAATCTTTTTGACTAATGGCTGGTGTTGTCACGGTTTTTTTGCCGATTTTTTTCGACATACGAGATGGCCTCCTGTCTCAACCAAAGGATCGAACCGTCAGGTTTATACGTTCAACAGGCAGCGACCTATGCGCTGCCCAGTAGTTCCTGTCTCTGTTTTTGTTTTTGGACTGCCAGTTTGTATTTTTTTTCCAGTAATCGCTCGAGCCGCTCTTTATCCTGAGCTTTTTCAGCCTGTTTGATTTCTTCGAGAAGCACCCGTTCCTCACTCCTGGGGCTTCGCTCGAGAAATTCGTGTATCAATTTGAGACCATCCCGCGTGTTCCAGTCTTCAGTCTCGATGGACAATGCAGCGATAAGCGCTTCAGCGCCATCAACGGCATCGGCCACCGCGTCCGTCGGATCGGCATCACCGTGGTGATGAACCAACACCGATCCGAGCGCTTTCAACGTCTTGTTTTCGAAATGATCCAACACACCCTGCTGTATCACCTCGGGGATCAGCTTCGGGAACTGAATCATCATGGTAATGATCTTTCTCTCCAGCCGTGACCCCGGAGGCTCTGGGGGGCGGACCGTCTCCGCATCCATACCGCGGCGGCGGACGGTCGGACCGGCCGATTCCCGGCGACGAACCCTGTCGAGGACGGCCTCCTCGTTGACACCGAGACGCTCGGCCAGCATGTGAACGTAAAGGCTGAGTTTGACCTTATCCCCAACATTTCTGAGGACATCTGCCATTCTACTGATGATTTTTGATTTTCCGTGTATTGAAAGCCCGATATCACGAATTGCAGAGTCCATGAGAAACGTCACGGCATCCACAGCGTTTCCAGACGCATCTTCGAACGCTTCATCTCCATTTTTAAATAGGAATGTGTCCGGGTCATGTCCGTCTGGAAGGACTATAATTTGAGCATCCACATAACCTTTGTCAAACACGCTGACACTGCGTTCGGCGGCCTTCAGACCGGCGGCATCGGAGTCGAAAACGAGCTTGACGACACCGTTCTGTCCGATCAGACTGCGAAGAATTTTGACGTGCTCCGGCGTAAGGGCCGTTCCAAGGGTGGCCACGCAATTGGGGAATCCATGTTGAACCATCGCCAGAAGATCAAAATAACCCTCGACAATGTAGACAGCCTGCTGCTCCCGGCACGGGATTTTGGCGGAATGGAGGCCGTACAGCGATCGGCTCTTGCTGTAGACCGGCGTCTCCGGGGAGTTCAGGTATTTGGGCAGTGCGTCATCGAGAACCCGGCCGCCGAAGGCGATCACGTCATGATTGGCACTCAGGATCGGGAATATAATACGATTTCTAAAACGATCATAAAAGCCACCGCGATCTTTGCGCGCCAGGATCAATCCGGATTTTTCAACCAGCTGCAGCGGGGTCCCCTTCTTTTGAAAGTGATTCAGCAGTCGATCCCATCCCTCCGGTGCAAACCCGAGTCTAAAGGACTCGATGGTGGTTCCGGAAAAACCCCGGTGCGCTAAATACGCCGATCCTGTTGCACCGAACCGTGAATGATGAAGCAGCCAGCTGAAAAACTCCATGGCCTGCTCGTTGATGTCCAGCAAACGCTCTTTTTCACTTATGATCCGTTCCTGCTCGGGGGTCCGCCGGCGCTTCGGCAGATCAACCCCGTATCGTCCGGCCAGGAAGCGGACAGCTTCCGGGAAGGCATAGCCGTCATGCTTCATAAGATAGGTGATGGCGTTGCCGCCGGCACCGCATCCAAAACAGTAGAAGATCTGCTTCTCGCTGCTGACCGTAAAGGATGGCGTTTTCTCGGAGTGAAAGGGACACAGACCCACAAAGTTTCTTCCGGATTTTTTCAGCAGGACGGATTCAGAGACGACATCGACGATATCCATAGCGGATTTGAATTCTGCGATTTTATCATCGGGAATGAATGGCGCCAAAGAATGCCCCCAAAACAAACGCAGTGTGATACACGTCTGCACACAAGGGGTTGAATGGAAAGATTCGCCATCAACGACATGTTGTGCTTCGGGCTGTTTTGACCACGATTTTTCGCTGATTACGAATTAATTTTAGTTAAACAAGCATAATAATAGGTTATAGAATGACTGTCAAGGCATTTTCGCGTCCATTGCAGCGATCTGAATCGCCTGTGCAAGGTCCAGGGCGCCATCGTAGAGAGCCTTTCCCGTGATGACACCGACCACCCCGGCCGATTCAATCGTCAGGAGGCGGATGATGTCATCCATCGAGGAAACCCCGCCGGAGGCCACCACAGGTATGTCGATCGCTTCGGCCAATCGTCGTGTCTCCTCGATGTTGGGACCGGTCTGCATCCCGTCCCTGTGTATATCGGTGAAGTTTATGGCTGCGACACCACGGTCTTCAAATTGGCGTGCCAGGTCGACGGCGTTCACACCCGTTGTCTCTGTCCAACCCTCAATGGCCACCCGGCCTTCCCTGGCATCGATACCCACGACAATGCAATCCGGGAACTCACCGCAGGCCGTCATCACCAGATCCGAATTGCGGATGGCTTCAGTGCCGATGACAACCCGCTGAACACCCATCTCCAGGTACATCTGAATCGTCTTCAGATCCCGAAGCCCACCGCCAACCTGGAGATCGACGTGAACGCGGTCACGAATCGCCCGGATACTTTCAAGATTCCGGGGCTGTTTTTCCAGCGCACCGTCAAGATCCACAACATGTATCAGTGATGCGCCGGCGGCTTCCCACTTTTCGGCCATTGCAGCCGGGTCGTCGGAGAATACGGTTTCCGCATCCGGACGCCCCTGGAGAAGTCGGACGCATTTTCCGTTTCGGATATCCACGGCAGGGATAACGATCATCTTAGGACTCCTCGAAAAACTGTTTCAAATGAACCCCTCATCCTATTACAGCTTTTGACTACCATCATCGATGGAAATGGAAATGAGTCAAGGTGACGGAAATGACTCGAAAATCATTGACAGGGACGCATCGGTCATTTCCCCGGCGGTAATCCATCGCCCCTGTCTACGGATGAATTTGCCGATTTGAAACAGGTCTTCACTGAGTGCGGATTGGGTTTCGTCGGCATGGCCGTTCCATACAATCCGGCCCCTGTCGGTCAGAACCAGTTGCATGTCAAAGGCAACGGATGCCGGTGATCGGGCCGCAAGACGATTTCCCTGTCGCTCCCTGAATCGATAGATATGACTGACCATCACCGCGTCCACACCCAGACGTTGCCCCAAGCGAGCCAGCGACTGCCGATCGAGAAAACGGGATGGTCCTCCAGACAGTTCCTGTTCGTATACTACCCGCGTGCGTTCCGGTGGTAGGACATCGTAGCCGGGTATTTCTTCCAGCAAAGCGACCATACGCTCTGCCAGGAGTATCGGTGCCTCTTCGGTCACAGGGCCGGTGATGAACATCTTACCCGTCAGCGGGGACCGCACGCTGGTGTTTTCGCCATAGATGGTGGTCATATTTTTTACCGGGAGAACGGCCACACCAAGGGGTTGCGCCGCTTCGACGGCCCTGTTCGGCAGGGTTGTATCGCTTTTTTCGGAAACGGTGGTCTGGGCCGCGCAGGCGAATAGGGTGAAAATACCAATAACGGCGATCTTTCGAAACAGCGGCAAAGAAACAGAATGGGACCCCCCACAATTTTGCCGAGCGATGTGGTTCACGGTTAGAGAACGCCCTTGGTGGAGTGCACGGCGCCGATCCGCCCATCAAACCCCGAAGCCTGATCCAGGGCTCTGGCCGCAGCTTTGAACATCGATTCGATAATGTGGTGTTCATTTTCGCCGTACAGTACATTGATGTGCAGGTTCATGCCGCCCCGGGTGGCAAACGCCCGAAGGAATTCCTTGGCAAGGGGAATATTGAACCCGGAACCGACGGCAATATCCGGCGGCACACGGAACACAAAGTAGGGACGCTTTGACAGATCTGTCGTCACGGTCGTCAAGACCTCGTCCATGGGTGTCACTGCATGGCCATAACGCCGAATGCCATTGCGGGCGCCCAATGCCTCATTGAAGGCATCACCGAGCACCAGCCCGACATCTTCTGCCGTGTGGTGGAAGTCGACCTCCAGGTCCCCTTTTGCTCCAACGGTCAAATCGAAAAACCCGTGGACCGCGAAAAGCGTCAGCATGTGATCCAGGAAACCGATACCCGTTGAAATCGAGTTTTTTCCGGTGCCGTCGATATTCAGATCAAGCTGGATCTCGGTCTCGGCAGTCTTTCGTTGAATTGTTGCTTTACGGTCCATGATGGGTGATTCCTTTTTTTCCGGGATCTTTACCTGTGTGGTATCGACAAGAAGAGTAACGATAGTTACATTCGATCGCGAGAAAAGTCAATATAGACCGGAGGTTTACGCCAATAACCGTGTCGGAGACCGGGACGTTGGTCTGCACCGACACTTCCCGGAATGACTGCCGAAAGCCGGGTTGCAGAACCGGCATCGCCGGTATAGGGTTCCGGAGCGAGCGAACGTGGGTTCACCGGTATCCTGAAGCGCTTGATATTTCAGACCACCCAAGGGGCATGCCGGAGGCTGAACACCGGCCGTGACATGGCAAAACAGGAAAAGAGTGGAGATGAAGGGACTCGAACCCTCGACCTCGGCGTTGCGAACGCCGCGCTCTCCCAACTGAGCTACATCCCCACAAAAGTGCCGTTCTTATTATCAGATTGAAATGGCGCGGTCAACGAAGGAAGACAGTGATCATGAAAGTACAACTCAAAGATGCTTACAAAAAGTACACTCTGGACCAGGACAAAATCATGTCTCCCGAGGAAACGGTCGGCCATTTCCGGGAAAAGCTGGCTTCGGTGGATCTGGACATTTTAGAGGACGTCATCCGTATCGATAACGGCCGGCTGGATATCCCGGTCTACTTCAGTACCTGCGGCCGGGATGCACTTCAGATCATCGGCACCAAAAAACAGATGGGTAAGGGGGCAACCCCCCGACAAGCTGAAGCCAGCGCCGTAATGGAATTGGCTGAACGATTCAGCTTTTTCAGTTTTGCAAAGAATCCTGACAATTTCACAATGGGGACCTGGCGTGACATCGGCCCTGAAGCCATCCCGTTCGATCTCATTGCAGCCTCGGTCCATGAAGATCCCGATGCAGCAGGCCCGTCCCGCGAGATCTTTCAGGATCTACCGATGCAATGGGCCCGCGGGTACAATCTCACCCGTGAAAGAGACGTGCGCGTTCCCTTTGATTGGTTTTTTGCCATCAATGAATTCAACGGACCGTCTGCCGGCAATTGTCCGGAAGAAGCACTGTCCCAGGGGATCTGCGAGATCGTTGAGCGTCATGTGTCGTCCCTTGTCAGCCGAAATCGAAAGGTTGTCCCGCAGATCGACCCGACTTCGGTGACCGACCCGGTCGTGAGTGGGATGATTGGAAAATACCGGCACGCCGGGATCGAGTTGATACTATCGGATTTCACTCTGGGCATGGGTATCCCATCGGTCGGCGCCCTCGCCTACGACCCGTCCACATTTCCCTCGAAAAGCGAAATCGTCTGGACAGCCGGTACAACGCCGTCTCCCCTGAAAGCCCTGAGTCGGGCGATGACGGAAGTGGCACAACTGGGAGGAGATTTCAATACCAGTGCCAACTATGTCGCCAGTGGTCTCCCCAAGTTCACCGATCTCAGAGAGGCCGATTTTGTCATCCGCCCCACATCCCTTTTCGCGGTAACGGACCTGCCGGATATCTCCGACGATAACATCCGGGTGGAGGTAAACAATCTGATCAATGCCCTTGCCGACCGGGGAATGGAGGTTATCGTACTGGATACGACCCATCCGCAACTGCAGATTCCGGCGTTTTACACCATCGTTCCGGGTGCGCACTTCAGGGAACGGGCCGAAGGGACCAGCGTCGCCATGTTCACGGCAAAACTGGCAGTGGAAAATCTGCCAACGGAGCAAGCGCTCCGGGAGCTGGAGCGGATCGATTCGACTATTCCCGGCAAATACTACATCAAATTTTATCAGGCCATGTGCCGAATGGCCACCGGCGAGCTGTCCACAGCATTGGATCTTTTGACTCAATCCCTGGATTTAGATCCTAAGGCAGAAGATATTCCGAGTATCTACTCCTATATGGGGGTATGTTTGAAAGATATGGGACGATTCCGGGACGCGTTGGAAGCATTGTCAAAGGGGTTAACCTACGACCCGGACCGGACGGATATTTACAACATCATGGGATTTTGTCACTTCAAACTCAAGGAACATACGGACGCCATCGCCTGTTTCCGGAAAGTATTAAAGCGGAATCCGAGTTCTGCAATCGACTATGCCAATATCGCCTCCAACTACAGAGATATGGGGGAGACCCAGAAGGCCATCGACCACTATGAAATGGCTCTCGCCTTGGATCCGGGAATCGAGTTTGCAAGAGACAACCTGAATCAACTGACACAGAATCCCCGGAAAGATTCCTGAAACCACGGATCTCCCGGGCAACGGATTATCACCGAATGAAAGAACTAGACGATCTGCTTATTGTGGGGGTCCGTGCATCCCTGGCCGCCGGTGAGGCGATACTTGGCGTTTATGAATCCGATTTTCAGGTAGACATTAAAGAAGACGGGTCCCCACTGACCCTGGCAGATCAACGCGCCCACGCGATTATCGATTCGGCACTGGAACCCACGGGGCTGCCGATTCTCAGCGAGGAGGGAAAGGACGTCCCCTACGAGCAGCGAAAAGCCTGGGAAGTGTTCTGGCTGGTGGATCCATTGGACGGCACGAAAGAGTTCATCCATCGGCGGGGAGAATTTACCGTCAACATAGCACTCATCGAAAACGGACGGCCGACATTGGGTGTGATTTATGTACCGACCGGGAACCGGCTCTATTTCGGTCACATCGAATCCGGTGCATATCGCACTCGAGGCGATTCCGCCGCGCTGGCGATTGCCTCTGCCGAATCATCGGAGAAGTCCATGTCCGCCCTGCTCAAAAACTCGGAGCGTCTGCCGATCGCCACAACGGATTCGCCGGTGCTCCACATCATCGGAAGCCGCTCCCACGCAACCGAGCACATGGAGCGCTTTCTGGAAGAAAAACGCCGGAAAGGCCGGGCGGTCCAGTTTGTTTCGGCGGGCAGCTCACTCAAATTTTGCCGGGTGGCTGAAGGAACGGCAGACGTTTACCCCCGGTTCGGTCCCACGATGGAGTGGGATACGGCAGCCGGGCAGGCCGTTGCGGAATGCGCCGGCGCCGATGTCATCGAGCACCCGGCCGGAACCCCGCTTTCCTATAACAAGCCGGACCTGCATAATCCCTGGTTTATGGTGCGCCGAAAGACACGCCAATAAGGTTTGCCGGTTGGCCCGTGGGCCGGTTAGCCGGTTTGCCGGTTTGGCCGGTGAGCGGCTCGCCCAGGCTCACCCCTTGACGGTTGTGATTTGCCGCCTGCAGGAGGCGTCATTAGTCCCTCTCTGCAGGACGTTATTTATCGTTTTTCGATTTTATGGAACCAAAATCCGCAATTCAAAATCAAGGATCCCTGTCTCTTGGATCTTGCATCCTGAATCCTGCCTGACCGGCCCACGGACCGACGGGCAAACGGGCCAACCGGCCAAACCGGCAAACCCCAGCGGGCAGCCTTTCCATGCTGCTTAAACCATAGTGAAGATGCCGATGCAGACTGTGGTATGCCACATTTAGTTCGGCTCCCGCTGGAGTATCTCTTCCGCCAGCATCACGTAGTCGAGGGCACCGAAACTGCTGCGACGGTAATAGACAACCGGCCTGCCGACATCGGCGCTGTCGGCGATGGTTGTATTGGCGCGGATCACCGTGTCGAGTAGCTGCGGCCCATAAACATCATGGGCTTTGAGCTGCTCCAGGATGCGATGGCCAACCCGGGTGCGCTGATCGAACATGGTGGGGACGATGCCGGTGATCCTCAATCCCGGATTGATCTCCTGCCGTATCGCGCCGATGGTGTCCAGCAACTCATCCAGGGCTCCGAAGGCATACGGGTGGGTCTGGCATGGAATCAGGATTTCCGTTGCATAGGCCAGCACGTTGACCGTCAGAAGGGAAAGGCTCGGCGGCGTATCCAGGATAATAAACGGGTACTGTCCGTCCAGCCCGGCCATGGCTTCACGAAGTCGGTTTTTCCTGCCCGGTACATCCACCAGTTCGACTTCTGCTCCGGCAAGATCCACATGGGATGGGATAACGTCAAGGCCCTCCCATTGGCTTGGCACGACTGTCTCGGAAACGGGTTGCCTGTCCAAAAGAACATTGTATACCGTCGGCGCTCCCGGATCGAGTTCAATCCCGATCCCCTTCGTCGCATTGAACTGCGGGTCCATGTCGACAACCAGCACGTTGAAGCCCTTCTGCTGCAGGGCAGCCGCCAGATTGATGACCGTGACGGTTTTCCCAACGCCCCCCTTCTCATTGGCCACTGCGATAATGCGAATTTTGTTTGCTGTCATGCTCCATTCCTCCTGTCGGTCCGGTCAGATGGTATGCTTTCGTTTTACGTTGGGTCGATTTGGGCGCGCAGGTTCGTTAATGCTGCGGTAATATCGGCAACCTGTTTTTCGAGATCACCCAGCGTGTCCAGGGCATGCTGCTTTTCACTCTGTTCCGTGTGAACGAGTTTTACCATGGAGGATGAATCTGTGGCATACGCTTGAAAGCGGTCGGTCAGCGCCTCCTGCAGATGGCCGGATGTTGCATCGATGAGTTTGAGAAGGAACTGAAATTTGATGTTTTCCTTGTAGTCCTTGAAATGGAATAGAATGGACCGTTCGGTTTCCCGTTTGATCCGCTGGAAACCGTCCCGCAGGGCCAACAGGGCTTCTTCACGTTCGTTTCGAAGCGGTTTCTTGAATATTTTCTTGACCACTTTGACAACCTTGTAAATGCCCAGCCGCATCACGGCTTCGGTCCGGATCTTTGCGCTGTAGTGCATTTGAGTCCCTGCCGGCGACAGCGCCAGGCTCGCCAGGTTGCGGATCGTCTCCATGTCCGGCAGGGTGACCGTTTGTTGCTCCCTCGCAGAAAGGGAGATCCCCACGCCGCCCATGGACTGATCGTGTTCCAGCAAAGCGTCGCGGATCATGGCATCATAGGGTTCGGCAACGGTTTCGAGAGAGCTCTTGATCTTTTCTTCTTCCTCTCGGACGAAGCGGATCACTTCCGGATTGACGGATTCCGCCAGATACGTGTTGAGCGCCTGCCGGAATTCCTGAAAGACCAGATACATGGTGCTGGAGAAGCCGGCGTTGGACACATTCTCCTCATAGTCTCCGAAGTTCAGCCGGTAGCCGTGAATAAAATCCTGTATACTTCCGACAATCGCCGTACTGCGTGGATCGAAGAACCTGTCGACATCGGACTTTACCGTTTTTTGCACTTTCTGAACGGTCCCCTGCAACGTGCTGTTTATCATGGACCGGATCTGGTTCATACGTTCCTTGTGTCGGTTTATTTTGTCGATGACGTCGGCAGCCCCTGTGGCGTCTCGCCCCAGAATATCGCTGTTGACCCGGATCCAGTCTGCGAGGCCGGCAACAATCACGGCAATCCGCTCCACATTGTTCGTGAGTAACAGGGATAGGCGCTCCTCACTCAGCTTGTGTTGAAACGCCTCCAGGAAGCGTTCCGATCCGTCATCGGAAAAAGCCACCAAGGATTTGTCGTTTTCCCATTGATCCAACCGCTGGTGATCCTTTTCAATAAGATCGCTCCGGCGCTCCCTGAACAGATTGAACAGAGCGGACAGAGTGTATACTTCCGGACCGGATTTTATGAGAGTGATCTCTTCCGTAATTTTGCCGACCAGCGTCTTAAGATCCTCCAGAGAGTCGTGATCGCTGAAATCAGCATTCACGACAAAGAGAATATTGTGAAGAATCCCCATCTTCTTGATAATGTTGAGCAGTTTGATATCCGCCTGCCGCAGCCCGGTACGACTGCTGATAACATAGACAATCAGATGGGTCATCAGCAGGTAATCCTGAATCATGGAGAGGTGAATCGGATTGGAGGAATCGCCGCCCTGGCAATCGGCAATTTCAATATTTCTGTCCAGATCGATCCCCGCGATATCCAGTTCGATGTCCTTCATGTAAACGGATCGGAAATCGTTTGCCACAAATTGTCGATGTTCATGAAACCGGCCCCCGGCGATTTCAAATGTGATCGATTCCGGTCCGATCAGATCCTTCATTTCATCGTAGCCCCGGACATAGCTCGATAGAAGCACGCTGTTGGCATCCCGGGAATCACTGGTGATCAGGTGATCGGTCGTAAGCTGTGCGAGAGCGTCGGCAAGACCGGTTCGATCCTTTTCGCGCCGGATATCAAAGTCCCGGTTTTCGGAGCGCCAGGATAAATTCGGGAACAGGGCAGTTGCCAGATCGATCTCGCTGTTCACGTCATCCCAGGATTTCAAAAAGAGTTTGGCTTTAGTACGCCGGCCGCTCCGGACACGCGTCACGATGGATGTAATGACGCCGGCGCCCCGCTTTAGAAGGTCACCTTTCAGCAGAGAATTGATGAAGGTGCTCTTTCCGGATTTAATGGCACCGACCACTGCAACCCGGAACACCTCCTCTTCGAGCTGACGCTGAATTCTTCCGCACGTGGCTTCCCAGTCTTCGAATACTCGGGGGTCCAACTCCGGCATGGATGTTAACCGGGCGAACACCTCCTCCAGACTACGGGTGATTTCCTGCAGGTTCTTTTTCAGATCCCTGAAACGGTCCATGATGTGGCGCGCGGGGCCTCCGGTGTGTTAGAGTGTGGCCGGAACAGCCGAGAAGGCATGCGTTTAACTGTGGCCGACGTCCGGTCGGTAGTAAAACCCGCTAAGCAGAAATGACTTGCGCCGCTTCTTACACTGCTTTTGCCGGATTGTCAAAATGAATCCGGAGCGCTGGGTCGGTATCCGCAGGGTATCGTCCGATAATGAGCGCCCATGAACCCTGAGCTCAATTTCATAAAGGGCATGGATTGAACGAGACCGGAAACAGGCCCGCTGCAGAAGGATTTGATTGTATCCCGGCGTCACAGCGGCAAGAACACACATCATATGTTTTAAAATCTGTCGTTTTGTGCTAATGTGCGATGCAGTCCACAATCAACGGCGGTCCATGCCATCGCCATATCCGTATCGACCCGACAGAGGAAACGTCATATTTATGTCTGAGAAGCATCCTGAATGCCCTTTGTACAACCCGTTGAATTGCAAAGAGTACTACAATCCCAAGCTTTGCGCCTTTGTGCGTAAGGACAAGGAATGTTTAAAAAAGAAAAAGCCGAAGCCCCGGGCTAAAACAAAGAGCAAGTAACCATCCCACCGATTGGAATGCCCCCAGCGACGGCGGATGCAACCCGCGCAGACGTTTTCCCGTTGAATCCCAAAATCGGGTTTCAGGGCCCTTCCCGGGTTCGAGAGCAAGGCGGCAATTGCGTATTGAACCCAAATCGGGTTTCAGGGCTCTTCTCGGGTTCGATAGCAAGGCGGCAAGACAGCCATAAAGCGGAGCGTACACGTTAGTACGTGAGCATTTATGGGTGGCTTGCAACGACGCTATCGGATCCGAGAAGAGCCCTGAAACCCGATTTAGGCGTGGCCGGCCGTGCCGGATAACAGCCCCGGATCGACCCCCAGCCCCTGGAGTGCCGCTTCCCAGCGTTGATCCGCCGGTGTCTGGAAGATGATTTCGTCGATCGCCGGGCTGGTCAACCAGGCATTCTGTTTGATTTCCGCTTCCAGTTGACCCTCCCCCCAACCCGCGCACCCCAGCATCAGGAGATACGCCGCGGGTCCGACACCCATGGCAATGGTTTCCAGAATATCGATCGTGTTGCTCATTCCCAGTGAAGCAGTCACCTGAAGGCATCCTTCCCAGTGAAACGGTGAACCGTGTAGCACGAAGACCTCTCCGATATGCACCGGACCGCCAATAAAGACCGGAGTCTTTTCGGCATGTATCGGGGCAGTGATTTTCAGTTCGTTGAATATAACATCGGCGGTAAGCGATTGATGGACCCTGTTGATAACGAGACCCAACGCGCCATCTGCCGTATGTTCGGATATGCAGGTGACTGTCTGAAAAAAATTGGGGTCCAAAAGACCCGGCATCGCCATCAGAAAATGGCCTTTTAAAGATTCGGATTGGATCGTTTCCATCTCACCTCCGGGCATGATGTTAAATAACGTTCCGATGTCGAGAAAGTATCGCCCGGTATCGATAGTTGTCAAGGAAGCTCTCATGTCATGTCCGTTCCGGGACACCGGCGAGAACGACATTTAAATTCGCGAGGTGAATTTATTTTGACACATCCTCGGATTACCGCCTATGAATGAAATCGCTCCGGGCTTTTATCAAACGCGGCAACACCGCTCATCGGGCCAAGGGGTTATCCGCATTTATGGCGGCGGGCGAATAGATCTATGCGAGCAGCACGTGGCAGGGTATAATGAAGTCTCATCGGGACATCACATGCCAGGACCGGGGTGAATAAGGCCATTGCCCGCTCATTCCGAAACCCGGAACGGTTGGGAATGCATGTTTATGGCCTTTCGGCAGATTTGCTATTCCGTCAGGATCGGCACTTGGCATCTTAGGATCGAACGGGGGTACCATGGTCACCAGAAGTTCGACGCGTCGCAATATGCGATCAGATGGTGAACACATTTTTCTGGCCGGTGTTGCGGCAGTCCGGGCCGACGCGGCGGTGTTCGAACACTGTCGAAGAAAAGCGGATCGACTCTATGTCGGTGATGACGGTTTTGATGTGAACCGGTTCCGCCGTATTTTTGTTGTCGGTGCGGGAAAAGCATCGGCTGCCATGGCCCGTGCGCTGGAACACATTTTACCGACCGAAATTTCAGGCGGCGTTGTGTCGGTCAAATACGAACATACCGCCGTATTGAAGACTGTCCGCCAGGTGGAGGCGGGCCAT
The DNA here is from genome assembly GCA_903231505.1 of Olavius algarvensis associated proteobacterium Delta 3. Classification (GTDB taxonomy): domain Bacteria; phylum Desulfobacterota; class Desulfobacteria; order Desulfobacterales; family CAFBRK01; genus CAFBRK01. The sequence continues at coordinate 25,187 of CAFBRK010000015.1, forward strand.
CCGGTGCCCGACGCCCACGGTGAAAAAGCCGCGCAGTCCATCATCGAGCTGGTGCAACAGGCAGAGGCATCGGACCTGGTGCTCTGCCTGATTTCAGGGGGTGGATCGGCACTGCTGCCCCTGCCGGCGCCGGGTATCACGTTGGCAGACAAACAGGAGATGATTCGACAACTGCTCGCCTGTGGCGCGACCATCCACGAGATCAACACCCTTCGTAAACACACATCCGCCATAAAAGGCGGACGACTGGCGGAAGCGGCATATCCGGCCACGCTGATATCCCTGATCCTCTCGGACGTCATCGGGGATGATCTGGATGTGATCGCCTCCGGACCGACGGTCCCGGACACGAGCACCTTCCAGGATGCTCTGGCCATCGTCCATACCTATCGCCTTGACGAAAAGCTGCCCAAGCCGATCCTGGAGCATCTGGAGGCCGGCCATGACGGTCACCTTCCTGAAACACCAAAGACCGGCCATCACGCATTTGAACGGACCGTAAACCTGATCATCGGCAGTAATATGCAGGCGATCCGGGCTGCCGAACAAGAGGCCCGCAATAGGGGCTACCACTGTCTAATTCTCTCATCCCTGGTCGAGGGCGAAACACGCGAGGCCGCTCGATTTCACGGCGCCATTGCCAGGGAAATTCTAAACAGCGGGCACCCGATACCGAAACCCGCCTGCCTGATTTCCGGAGGAGAGACAACGGTTACCCTCAAAGGAAACGGTATCGGCGGACGAAACCTGGAGTTCGCCCTGGCGGCCGCCATCGACATTGCCGAGCACGATGGCATTGTGATCCTCTCCGGGGGAACGGACGGCACGGACGGTCCGACGCCGGCGGCGGGGGCCACTGTAGACCACAACACGGTCAAAAAGGCGGCGGCCGTCGGACTGGACGCCCGGGAATTTCTGGAACGCAACAACAGCTACCCGTTTTTTGAACAGCTGGGCGATCTTATCATCACCGGTCCAACCGATACCAATGTGATGGACCTGCGGATCGTGCTGGTCCGCTAGCCCGAACATGGCATATCACTGCCCGGCCTGCCGGGGGTCCGGCACATGGTATCGTACTTGAGAAGGAACATCGGATGAAAGCGGTTGTCCAGCGGGTCACGGAAAGCTCGGTATGCGTTGGTGACAAAAGGGTCGGCCACATCGGGCCGGGGCTGGTTGTCCTGCTCGGTGTCGGGCAGGATGACGGGCCTGCCGATGCCGACTGGCTGGCCGATAAAATCTGCCATCTGCGGATATTCGAGGATGAAGCGGGCAAGATGAACCGGTCCCTGCTGGATTCCGGCGGGGAAATGCTCATCGTGTCCCAGTTCACCCTTTACGGGGATTGCCGAAAAGGTCGCCGTCCATCATTTACCCGGGCCGGTGATCCGGATACCGCCAGGGAACTCTACGAATATTTTGTCCGGAAGGTTCGAGCCTATCGCATCCGAACACAAACAGGCCGATTTCGTGCCGAGATGGCGGTACACATCGTCAACCACGGCCCGGTAACGCTGATCCTGGAGACACCATGACCCTCATGTCGCACCGGATTTTCCGATGTCACCAGCTCCCCCGGTTAAACGTCCGCGCCGTCCATGGGCGTTACCGGGTTCACCGGCACGCCGTATGGATATGCTGGCTGCTGGTCACGGTAGGTACGATCGTCGGGGCTGCCTCGCCGGGCCATGCATGGAACCCGACCGTTGGAGAAAGACTGTCCGGACTGATTGGTGAGAAAGATTCCGTAGCGGTAATGGATGATAGGGATCAGCTGCTGTACGCAAAACACATCGACCAATCCAGAATTCCCGCCTCGACATTAAAATTGCTGACCAGTTTGGTAGCCATCCACACGCTTGGTCCGGAGTACCGATTTCGCACCGATTTCTACGGGGGCGGCGATCATGCCCTGAAAGTGAAAGGATATGGCGATCCATTGCTGATCTCGGAAGTGCTATCGGAGATTGCTGGTCAGTTGGCGGATCGTCTTTCAGAACCCGTGGCGGATCTGATCCTCGACGATTCCTATTTTCAGAAACCGTTGATCATACCCGGCGTAAACGATTCCCTGAATCCGTATGACGCTCCCAGTGGAGCGCTGTGCGCGAACTTCAATACCGTCTATTATCAACGCCAAAACGGGGTCTATGTGAGCGCCGAGCCGCAGACCCCGCTGCTCCCGGTGGTCATGGACCGGATCCATCGAACCGGGCTGGATCACGGCCGGATCGTACTGAGCCATAACAAACAGGAGCTTCTGTTGTATGCTGGTCAGCTGCTGGCCTATTTTTTGTCGGAGAAAGACCTTCCGGTTCAAGGGGATATTCGACCCGGTCGGGTCGATCCGGCCACAGACCGGCTCATTCTGGCGCATCGATCGCCGTTCACCCTCGTCCAGGTGATCGAAAAGATGCTCGAGTTTTCCAATAACTACGTGGCCAACCAGCTGCTGATCGCCGCCGGCGCTCGCGCCTATGGCCCTCCTGGGACATTGGACAAAGGGGTTCGACTTCTGAAGGACTACTTGGAACAACAGATGGGCATGCAGGGCGCCGTTTTTGAGGAAGGCTCCGGCATTTCTCGGAAAAATCGCCTAACCGCACGTGTCATGCTGCTCATTCTGGATCGATTCACTCCATATCGGCATCTTCTGCAACAAGACGGACCGGTCTGGTTCAAAACAGGGACACTCCATGGCATCCGTACACGGGCAGGCTACATTGAGGGGGGCGGAGACGACGTCTACCGGTTCGTAGTGCTGCTGAATTCCAATCGCCATTCCGCCGCACGCATCGTGTCGATCATTCAGAAAGGATTGGAAGAGGAGTAAGAAGGAATCCACTCAAGCAATGGGGTATGCAGGAGAGAGTGTCTAAGTTGCCTGAACCTGAATATTATCCCGTCACTTGATTTTAGGCATTTAAGGCACTTTAGGCATTTTTGGCATTTTTGGCATTTATCATAGCGTTATTCACTAGTAATGTGCGCGTAGGCGCTGTGATTATGGATCGATTCGAAATTCTCGGCGCTCACGGAAAACCACGTAATGTTGCTATCCGAGTTCAGCACCTGGGCCACGTCCCGGACAATATCTTCAACGAATTTTGCGTTGGCATACCCCTTCTCCGTCACCCGCTTTTCATCGACCCGTTTCAGAACCGAGTAAACATCGCAGGAAGCGCAGGATTCCACGAGCTCAATTAAATCCTCGAGCCAGACGAACCGCTTGAAACGCACGGCCAGCCGGACTTCTCCCCGCTGATTGTGGGCACCGGCGTCGCTGATTTCCTTCGAGCAAGGGCAAACGGAAGTGATGGGCACCAGGACCTCCGAGACCAAATCGACGCGTCCCGTGGGATCACTGTAACCGATCAGGCTGCAGGTATAGTCCATCAATCCCGGCACCTCGCTGATGGGTGCGGCCTTCTCGATAAAGTAAGGGAAGGTGACTTCGATGTGAGCCGACCGGGCGTTCAGTTGAACTTTCATCTCCTCCAGGATGGTGGAGAAATTCTCGAGGGATATTTCCGGACGGAAAAGATGAAGAAGTTCGATAAAGCGGCTCATATGGGTCCCCCGGTTTTTGTGGGGAAGATCCACAAACATGTCGATATTCGCTACGGTGGGCTGGACACGGTTTCGGCGATCCAGTACGGTGATGGGATATCGGATGTTTTTAATGCCCACTTTGTCGATGCGAATGTTGCGGTTATCCTCTTCGTTCTGGACATCCCGCATATTCCCATGATCTGGACGGTGTTCGTTGGGGGTGAACATGCTGCAACGGTCTCCGTGAAGCTGTCGTGAAATTACCGAACATGTCCTGCAAACGTCATCATGTCAGGTATCGGGCGTATCCACATCGATCCAGCTCATAACAGATACTCCGGATTGACATGGTGCAGGGCCCGGAAGATATTTCCCTTGATGTTACGGTTGCTCCGATAGAGCTGCTGGAGCATTTTCTTTATAAAACGTCGCCGGGAGTTGCGGGCCGATGGACACGGGTTCTCAAATATCGGATAACCCTGCTCGTCCGCCCACTTCCGGATGAGCGTCTCATCGGTGTAGGCTAATGGCCGGATCACGGTGAAGCGTCCGTTGAAGAACGGCTGCATCGGGTGCATGGTGCTCACCTCACCGGCATAGCACATGTTCAGAAACAGGGTTTCGATGATGTCATCTTTGTGATGCCCCAGCGCCAGCTTGGTGCACCCCAGTTCGTCGGCAATTTCAAAGAGTCGCTTCCGCCGCAGACGCGAGCATAGAAAGCATGGGTTTTCACGATTGTCAGGGCTGTGGCCGCGAAGCCCGTAATCGGTGATCTCGACACGCAGCGAATAACCCATTTTTTGGACAACCGCGGCGATGTCATTCCCCGGCCCGGGAGCGAACCCAGGGTCGATGTAAACCGGGAATAACCGGTACTGAATCGGGATGCGTCCCAGGCGTTCGGACAGCAGCCACAGGAGGGTCAGGCTGTCCTTGCCGCCCGACACGCCCACAACAACCCGGTCGCCATCTTCGAGCATCCCGTACCGGTGGAGCGCTTTGCCAGCGGCGCGATTGAGGGCTTTGTAGGTATGATCTTTCCTGGGCAATTGGAAATCACCCGGCATTCACGCAATAGGGGTGGTTCATTGCAGGTCGAAACCCATACACCCGGTCGATCAACGGCGTAAATTGGATCATTCCGCTATTCCGCAGCATCTTCTTCTTTTTTGATAACGGTGACCTTTCCGGCCGCAACTTCTCGAAGCGCTACGACAATGTCCTCATTCTTGGGTGAGCTAACCAGGTATTCCGATCCTTCACGAATCCGGCGTACACGCTTGGCAGCCATGTGAACGAGCAGGAAACGGTTCCGTGTTCGCTTCAGGCAGTCCTCTATAGTGATTCTGGCCACAGATCAACCTCCTTATAATATCGTGCGACGATGTTATGAAACGCGACGATGTCGCTGTTGGGGCGAAACGCTGATGCGCCTTCAACGCGGCGGCATTATCCGCTGCTATTGTGGCGAATACGGTTTATCCCTGCAGCAAGCCGCAGAGCATTGCGAAATTTCTTGAATCGGTCCAGCGCCGGAAGCGCCGCACGTTCGCCTGACAAAAGATTTTCATCTAACCGGATGTTGTCCCGTTCCGCACCGTTGAGCGGGATCTCCGCTTCGCCACAGCGAGCAACAGGGATTAATAAATTTCCACGCAGCCGGACCCGGAAAACTATAAAATGTCCACAAGCTCAAAAGCCCGCGGCCCCCCGGGGGTGATGACCCTGATTTCATCCCCCGTTTTCTTTCCGACAAGGGATTTCCCCAGGGGTGATGAAACGGAGATGCGGCCTTTGTTAATATCGGACTCGTCCGGTCCCACCAGCTGGTATTCCAGTTCCTCACCGGTGTCGATGTTTTCGATGAGAACCCGACTCCCGAAAACGGCACGATCTTTCGGCAGGTAGTCCGGATCGATGATTTCCGCCGAAGCGATCTTGTATTCGAGTTCGCTCAACCGTCCTTCAATAAACGCCTGCCGCTCTTTTGCGGCTTCAAATTCCGCATTTTCGGACAGATCACCGTGGGCCCTGGCCTCTTCGATGGCCTTGATATTCCGGGGCCGCTCCACGCTTTTTAAACGGCGCAACTCCTCTTTGAGGGCTTCCAAGCCTTCCTTGGTGATGGGTGTCCGTTCCAAAGTTCTGTCTCCTTATGCAAATTCGGGGGATGCCCGTCTATCGCTCAGTGGTCTCTGATTTGGAAATGTAGTCCGCGACAAGGTCACCCACCTCCGAGGTGGAAAATCCCATTTGGCCGGCGCCGACACCTTTTAAATCATCCCGGAGGACTGTTATGATACCATTTTCCACCCGGCCGGCGGCGGCGCTTTCGCCCAGGGTCTCCAGCATCAGCTGCGCTGAAGAGATGGCAGCCAGGGGATTGATGACCCCCTTACCGGTGTATTTGGGCGCCGATCCACCGATGGGCTCGAACATGGACACCCCTTCCGGGTTCAGGTTACCGCCGGCAGCGATTCCCATGCCGCCCTGAATCATGGCGGCCAGATCGGTAATGATGTCCCCGAACATATTGTCCGTGACAATGACATCGAACCATTCCGGGTTCTTCACCATCCACATGCAGATGGCATCGACGTGGGCATAATCGGTCTCGATATCCGGGTATTCCCGGGCAACCTCATGGAAAGTCCGCTCCCACAGGTCGAACGCGAAGGTGAGCACGTTGGTCTTTCCGCAGAGGGTCAGCTTGCGTCCCTTATTCCTGCGCCGGCAGTATTCAAATGCATATCGGATGCAGCGTTCGACACCTTTCCTGGTGTTGATCGACTCCTGCACGGCGACTTCATCCGGCGTCCCCAGTTTCAGGATCCCGCCGGCACCGGCATACAGACCTTCTGTGTTTTCCCGCACAACCACAAAATCGATGTCCTCCGGCGTTTTATCCTTCAGCGGGGTATCCACCCCCTCATAGAGCTTGACGGGGCGCAGATTGACATATTGGTCCAGATGAAAGCGCATATTCAGGAGGATGCCCTTTTCGAGAATACCGGGCTGGACATCCGGATGGCCGATGGCTCCCAAATAGATGGCGTCATAGGTTCCCAGTTCCGCCAGGTCGGCCTCTGAAAGTACCACGCCGGTGGCCTTATAGTGGTCTCCACCAAAGGGGAAATAGGTAAAATCAAATCGACAGCCACAGGCCGTGGCGACGGTATTCAACACCTTGATACCCTCAGCGGTGACTTCAGGCCCGGTGCCATCTCCCGGGATGACGGCGATGTTGTAAGAGGCTTCTGTTGTCAATGGTTTTCAACTCCTTTTTAAACGGTGTCTATTTGTCGTCGTTGGGCGCGGCCTCGATGATGCCCCATCCATGGGGCAAGATCGGTTTTACGTTTCCGGATGTTCCGGGTTCGACAGATAGGCGACGATGGACGAACCCGCGGTCACCGTTTCGCCCTTGCTCACAGTGGGCTTTGAATCCGCCGGCAGATAGAGATCCACCCGGGATCCAAAACAGATGATGCCGAATCGTTGACCCCGCCGGAGCACGTCGTCCTGCTGGACCCGGCAGATGATTCGCCGGGCCACGAGGCCGGCCACCTGAACGAGCCCAAGGGCGCGGCCGTCATCCATTTCGATTTCCAATGCATTGCGTTCATTGTCGTCCGAGGCCTTGTCTAGGCTGGCAGCCACAAATTTTCCGGGATGATATGCCACCCGGGCCACGCGACCGGTCACCGGCATGCGGTTGACGTGGACGTTAAACACAGACATGAAAGTGCTGATCTTGATAAAATTGCCGTCTTCAAAAGGATTTCGATCCACCGGGGAGATGGCAATCACTTTACCGTCTGCAGGGGCTATCACCGCCAACGCGTTTTGAGGTACCACCCGATCCGGGTCCCGGAAAAAGTAGCAGAGAAATAGAGACACCAAAAGCCCTGCCAACGCGGGAAGGGCCATTTCCAGCAATGCGAATATGGCGGTGACAAAGGCGCTTGCACCGATTAGGGGAATGCCCTCCGGGGCAATGGGAACCGCTGTTTTCCGGGGGGGTTCCGGCCAATTGTAATCGGTCATGGTTTTCGGGCCCGATGCTAAAATCGTAAAACGATGTTATGAAACGCCACGATGTCGCGGAAAGCTCTACAGGTTTACCCGCCTATGGCGGCGCCGGAGGCGACCAGGGTTCATCCGCTATGATTGTGGCGGGTTAACATTTTCATCCCTGCGTAAAACTGCCGCGGTTTCCGAATTTTGGTTACCCGTTCCGTTTAGTTAGAGTAGGCGACGACGGCTCTGCCGACCTGGTACTTAAAACTGCTGCTCATAGTAAATAATCCGGAGCAAGTCAATATATACTATTTCATCGTCCTTTCCCGGGCCAGCTCCGCATCCGATTTACGGATATAGAAGGGCGCCATGGTGTCGACAGGGTCGCTTTCTCCCCGTTCCAGACGGAATGCAGCCAGGCGCGTCACCGAGGAAACCCGGATCCGATTCCACTCCGGCGGCGCCAGGGTTGCATTTTCCCGGTGTCGACGGCGGATCACATCTTCATAGAGGATAACCCCGTCGCCCACAAAAAGGGTGCGCGCATTGCTTTTAGGGATCGTTTCAGGCGGACCGACACGGGGCACGGTATCCTCCACCAGACGCCCTTGTTCGACCCGATAGACCGCATAGTAGACTTCGTTTTTGCGCGCATCGATCACGGCACAAATGCGCTCTGCCACATCACCGACCACTTGTTGGGCCAGCGCTTCGAGGCTGGAAATGCCCGCCAACGGCTTTCCCGAGGCATAGGCGAGCCCCTTTACCGTGCTGATTCCGATACGAAGACCGGTGAAACTTCCCGGTCCCCGGGTCACGGCAAACCCGTCGATCTCATCCAATGCCAGGTCTGCGGCCGCCAGCGCCCTGGAGATGGTATCAACCAGATGTCGTGAATGGGTTTGCCCGGATGTCAGGCAGAGTTCACAAATCGGATGGCCGCCATCCGACACGCAGACGCCGCAGATGCGGCTCGATGTGTCCACCGCCAGGATTTTCATCTCTTGGTCCTGCGGCGTTTTTTCGGATCTTTTTCCAGCGCCACCGGAAGTACTTCATCCATGTGTTGAACCGGGATGAAGCGAATGCGGCGACGGACGTGACCCGGTATTTCAGAGAGATCCTTCCGGTTTTTCTCGGGTATAATAATGGTCCGGATCCCGGCCCTGAGAGCCCCCAGCGCTTTTTCCTTCAGTCCGCCGATGGGGAGCACCCGACCCCTGAGGGTGATTTCACCGGTCATGGCGACATCCTTGTGAATGCGGATCTGGGTAAGACTTGAAATCAATGCCGTGACCATTGCGATGCCGGCCGAGGGACCGTCTTTTGGAATCGCGCCGGCGGGTACATGGATGTGCACATCCTGGTTGTCGAGGAGATTTTCCTTGATTTTGAAGACGCCCAGCTGAGCCTTGGCATAGCTGACCGCCGCCCGGACGGATTCCTGCATGACTTCGCCCACCTGTCCGGTGATGATCAGTTCTCCCTTCCCGCCGATGAGTGTCGCCTCCACGTAAAGGACCTCACCGCCGATTTGGGTCCACGCCAAGCCGGTTGCCAGCCCCACCTGGCTCTCTTCCTGGTCCATCTCGGGCTGATATTTGGAGACCCCCAGAAACTTGTGTAGATTCCGACGGGTGATGGCATACGGCCCCTTTTGGCCTTCTGCGATCCGCCGCGCGACTTTCCGCGACAGACTGCCGATTTCCCGTTCCAGATTCCGAACTCCGGCTTCCGCCGTGTATTCGGCAATAACTTGCCGGAGGGCACCGGGACTGAGGCTCAATGTTTTCGGCCTCAGTCCATTCTCCTTGATCTGCCGCGGCAACAAATGCCGGCGGGCAATTTGAATCTTTTCTTCCTCGGTGTATCCGGAGAGGTTGATCACCTCCATCCGATCCAATAATGCCGAGGGGATCGTATCCGTAAAATTCGCGGTTAGAATGAACATGACATTTGAAAGGTCGAAGGGAAGATTCAAATAATGATCGCTGAACGCATTGTTCTGCTCCGGGTCAAGGGCTTCCAACAGTGCCGAAGAGGGATCCCCCCGGAAATCGGCACCCAGCTTGTCAATCTCGTCCATCATGAACACCGGATTTTTCGTACCGCATTGCTTGAGGCTCTGTAAGATGCGTCCCGGCAGGGCACCGATATAGGTACGCCGGTGTCCGCGGATTTCCGCTTCGTCCCGGATCCCCCCAAGGGAAATGCGCACGAACTTCCGTTTGATGGCCCGGGCGATCGCCTGCCCCAATGAGGTTTTCCCGACTCCGGGCGGTCCCACAAAGCACAAAATGGGCCCTTTCATGCGGGGATTGAGTTTTCGGACACTGAGATATTCGAGGATCCGGTCTTTAACGTTCTGAAGGCCGTAGTGGTCCCGATCCAGAATGGTCTTGGCCCGGTGGATATCGATGAGGTCCTTGGTTGATTTATTCCAGGGCATACCCACCAGCCAATCCAGATATGTTCGGACCACCGAAGTTTCCGCGGCATCCGGATGCATTTGGGCCATCCGGCGAAGCTGTTTTTCAGCTTCTTCCCGTGCCGGTTTCGGCATTCTGGCCCGGCGGATTTTTTTGCTGTATTCCTCGACTTCCTGGCCTCGCTCGTCCAGTTCCCCAAGCTCCCGATGGATGGCGCGTACCTGCTCCCGCAGAAAGAAATCCCGCTGGCTCTTGGATATTTCGTCTTTCACATCGGACTGGATCTTGGCCTGCATGGCCGACAGGGCCAACTCACGGGTGAGCAGGTCATTCACCCTCCGGAGACGGGTAACCGGGTCGGTCGTTTCCAGGATATCCTGGGATTCCTCGATTTTCAGTTTCAGGTTGGAGGCCACTAGATCGGCCAGTTTGCCCGGTTCTTCAACACGCTCCAGGATACTTCCGATATCTCCGGAATATTCCCCGCGAAGGGACAGGATTTTTTCGGCCTGTTCCCGGACATTCCGCATTAGCGCCTCTGTTTCAATCGTGATTTTGTCGACCGATTGTTCAAAAATACGGTCAATGCGAACCCGGTAGAAGGATTTTTTGCGAACATATCGCGTGATTTCGGCGCGTGCCACACCCTGTACCAACGCTTTGACCCGGCCGTCCGGAAGTTTGAGCATCCGCAGCAGACGGCCGACGGTCCCCATGGTATAGATGTCGTCCGGCCCCGGGTTTTCAATGATCGGATCTCTTTGAGTGGCCAGCAGCATGTAGCGGTCCCCGGCCAGAGCCTCTTCGACCGCCAGAATGGACCGCTTCCGCCCCACAAACAAAGGCAGCAACATGTCGGTAAATATCACGACATCCCTGACCGGCAACAGGGGAAGCTGGTTTGGAATGTCCTCTTCGTCGGTGTCGTCCTCGATGAGGTGTATCAGATCGTCTTTATCGGTTTCTGCCATGAAACCTCCAGTTAGAATCCCATGACGATGTCATGAAACGCGGCTATGGGGCATGGTTACGTGTTTGACTCACGTCAATGAAACCATACCGGCAGGTCGAAAATACAGGTTACAGGTTATCGAAAAATTGGACAACCTACAATAAGCTCAATCTGTCTGTTCGCAATATCCATCTTGATTTTTTTCAATATATTTAGTATTTTATTTTTGTAATCCTCTTTAAGGAACGATCTCCCGATGTGTTGTCTGTTTTGAATGAAAAACAGCCGGCAAACCGATGGAGCCATTCACATCAGTCACGGCAACACCCATCGGATACCACACTGTCGATCGGAACCAATTGATGACGTTCGTTGACGACCTGTACTTCTTCCTGCTCGGTCTGTGTATCGGAAGCTTCATGAACGTGGTGATCTATCGGCTCCCCGCCTCGGAATCGATTGTTCGGCCCGGTTCGCGATGCCCCAACTGCCGAACCCCGATCCGCTTCTATGACAATATACCGGTGTTTAGTTGGCTGTTTTTGAGAGGTAAATGCCGGAGTTGCGGCGTTCGGATACCCATCCGATATGCGCTCATTGAATTGCTGGGAGGCATTACCGCGCTGGCCGTTTACCTCCGATTCGGTATGACTGCCGAAGGGCTGATCTATTTTCTGTTTATCGCCACCCTCATCGTGGTGACCTTTATCGATATCGACCATCGTATCATTCCGGATCGCATCACGCTGCCGGGCATCCCGCTGTTTTTCATGGCATCCCTGGTGCTGCCGGTGCCCACGTGGGTGGACGCTGTACTGGGAGTGGTGGTTGGCGGCGGGAGTTTGCTGGTGATTGCCTGGGGATATGGGTTGCTGACCGGACGGGAAGGCATGGGCGGAGGAGACATCAAGCTGCTTGCCATGATCGGCGCCCTCCTCGGATGGCAAGGGGTGATTTTCACCATATTCGCGTCCTCGGCCGTGGGTACCGTGACAGGCATGCTGTGGATGCTCCGTGCCGGAAAGGGCATGAAACTGGCCATACCCTTCGGTCCCTTCCTTTCCCTCGGCGGCATTTTTTATATCTTTTACGGACCGGTCTTCATCGGCTGGTACCTTCAGCGGATGGTGTTGTGATGGATCGGCGTCCACACCATGGGCTGTCCAGCAAATCTGCAACCAGACGTGCAACGGGAGGACCTTAACGACCCATGCGCATTGCCATCATATCCGACGTACATGCCAACCTTGAGGCATTTAAAAGTGTTCTGACAGACATCGAAACCGTGGGGGTAGACAAGATTTTCTGCCTGGGCGACACCATCGGTTACGGTCCGAATCCCGAAGCTTCCGTCACCTTGTTGCGAGACAGGGCCATTCCTTCGGTCATCGGCAATCATGAAAAAGCGGTGCTCGACTTCCGGTTCCTGCGCGGGTTCAACCCGGTGGCCAGAGAGTCACTTCAAAAGACGATCAAGATGCTGAGCGAAGATACCCTCCGGTTTCTTGGCGGACTGGACACCAGCATCGTCGCTCACGACTGCCGATTCGTCCACGGCTTCCCCCTCGACTCGCCGATGACCTACCTGTTTCAGGTATCCGAAGCAAAGCTACGTCGAACGTTTGTGAAAATGCCGGAGCGGTGTTGTTTTGTGGGGCATACCCATCTTCTGGAATGTGTGGAGTGGAACGGTGATATCGCCGTGACGTCGGAAATGACGCGGCGAACCTATCGGTTGAATCCGGATCGCGCGTACATTATCAACGTCGGCAGCGTCGGACAACCCCGGGACGGAGACAACAACGCGAAATATAGTATCTTCGATACGGATGAAAATAGCCTGGAGGTCCGCTTTGTGCCCTATGACATCGCTGCCGTCGCCGAGAAAATCATCGCCAGAGGGCTGCCAAAGAGCCATGCGCTGAGACTGTGGTAGGTTCCATGAACAAGATCGGAAAATACAGGATCCGTGGACTTCTCGGCCGGGGCGGAATGGCCAAAGTCTACATGGTACAAATTCCCGTCATCGACAAAATCGCCGCGATCAAGCGGCTGGACCCGCGGGAAACCCTCCAAGCCCTGATGGGAGAGAACGCCCTTCGTGATCTGTTCATCGCTGAAGCGCGCACCATGGCCGCCATTCGGCATCCAAACATATTGGAAGTGCTCGATTACGACGAAGCCGAGGGCCGTCCGTATTTTCTCATGGAATATTATGCCGACAACCTCGGTGCCATAATGGGGGAATCCTATCGGGCGGAATCGGCCTCCCGGGTGATCCGGGCCGACAAGGCGTTCGATTTCTGCAGTCAGACCCTGGCCGGTCTCGTTCGGCTGCATGACGCCGGGATCGTGCACCGGGACATCAAACCGTTCAATCTTCTGGTGACGGAGAGGGGTTTGATCAAGATCGCCGACTTCGGGCTTTCAAAACTCCGAGGGGAAACGTTTTCCGGCCCGTCAAACCTCAAGATCGGCTCCCCTTATTACGCGCCTCCAGAACAGGAGACGGCACCGGACCGTGTCGACGCCAGAGCCGACTTGTATGCAGTGGGTGTCACCTTGTACAGAATGCTGACGGGACGGCTGCCGGAAAAAAAGCTGACGCCACCGAGTCAGATCAATCCGGGCCTGGACAGGGGCTGGGACGCGTTTGTTAGACAGTCTTTGGAGGTGCATCCCTCCGATCGGTTTACCACCGCAAGAGCCATGAAAAAGGCGCTGGCCGAGGTGTACGCGGATTGGCAGGCCCGACAGCAAGAGGCCTGTGACTTGCGAACAGATACCACAGCCGCCACCGCTCCGGTGATGCCGCTGTCGGATCGCCTGCGAAGCGCTCCGAGTAAAACAGCGGTAGCATTGGCTCGTGAGATGTTCCGGGTGGATGCGCTTGGGAGACCGGCCGAGTACATCGCAAACGCCTTCGAAGTGCGTCCCGACGGCACCGTGTTCGACCGGACAACCCGCTTGTTCTGGGAGCAGGCCGGATCCCCCTATCCGGTGAATTGGCGAGAAGCCGACCGGTATGTGGATCAGCTCAACCGGGAGCACCTCGGAGGCAAACAAGATTGGCGGCTGCCCACCGTCGACGAACTGACGTCGATACTAACAGAGGGGCTGGATGTTTGCATCGACCCGGTTTTCGACCCGATTCAGCAACGGCTCTGGAGCTGCGACCGGCGCTCCTATACTACCGCCTGGTACATAAATGTCGAACTGGGTTTTGTCCACTGGCAGGATGTCAGTGCTCCCTACTATGTTCGCGCCGTGAGTTCGGAATAAATCCTGGTGCACCTATTTGACGATGATATCATACCCCTGTGATCGCAACTCCTCGGCGACCGCTTCCCCATGCTCCGGGCCGCGTGTTTCCAACTCCAGTTCCACAAGGGTTTCGGTGATCGGTATGCCCCGAACCCGACGATCGTGATAGATGGTCAGGACATTGGCCTTCAGCCGGGCCACGGCGGCAAGCATGCCGGCAAGGGCGCCGGGGATATCCTCCAGGCGCACCCGGAGACGCATGATCCGACCACGTTTCAGCAGTCCCTGACCGATGATCCGTCCCAGCAACGGGCTGTCCACGTTGCCGCCGCTGACAATCAGCACGACCTTTCCAGCGGTCGGGGCCGCCACAGATCCGTTCATGAGGGCAGCCAGCGGAGCGGCGCCGGAGCCCTCGGCCAGGATCCGTTTCCGCTCCAGCAGCATCAGCATGGCCGCGGTGATCTGCTCTTCCTCCACCAGCACCACATCGGCCACGGCCTCCTGGATGATGTCGAAGCAGAGATTTCCCACCTGCTTGACGCTGATGCCGTCGGCAATGGACGAACGTGCCGCCACCCGTGTGATTTTTCCGGCTTTTCGAGACTCCGAGGCCGACGGGCAGACCGCGGCCTCTACCCCGATGACGTTGGCTTCCGGACGGATGGCACGCACCGCAGATGCAATTCCTGAGATGAGTCCGCCCCCACCGACAGGCACCAGGATCATGTCGGCATCCGGGATGTCGTCAAGTACTTCCAGGCCGATCGTCCCCTGCCCGGTGATAATATCGTTGTCATCGAAGGGGTGGAGAAAAGTCCGTCCTTCCTGACTCAGCTCCCTGGCTTTTTCCAGGGATGCATCGATACTGGTGCCATGTATCACCACCTTGCCGCCATAGCTGCGCGTGGCCTCCTGCTTGGTGATCGAGGCCCATTCCGGCATGACAATCGTGGCCGGAACACCGGTCTCCCGGGCGGCCAGGGCCACACCCTGGGCATGGTTGCCGGCAGATGCGGCCACCACGCCGCCCGGGCCGATGGCATCCCGTTGACACATCAGCTTGTAAGTAGCGCCGCGGACCTTGAAGGACCCGGTTTTCTGAAGGTTTTCCAGCTTCAGGTAGACGTCGGCACCCATCCCTTCGCTCAATGTGGCCGAGTGGATGATCGGAGTACGGACAATATGGCCTTTGAGTTTTTCGGCGGCGGTCTGAATCGAAGCCAGGGGAATCATGGCAAGGCCCCTTATAATGGACAGTACGGTTAAATGAACTCCACTTAGATGTTAATGCGTTTTCGACAGTTCGATACCATCGTCAGTCGGGTCGGATTTCGGTTCCCGCCTTTCCTGCCACCGCCGCCTCGATATCTAAAATCGAGGTGATCACCGAGCGCTTGCCGCCGGCGCTGATGAACTGACACGCCGCCTCGATCTTGGGCAGCATGGAGCCGGGCGGGAAGTGCCCATGTTCGCAGTACGTTTGAGCTTCCGACACGGTCATTTGTCGAAGAAACCGCTGTTCCGACGTCCCGTACTGGAGGGCCGCTCCAGGCACGTCCGTAGCGATCAGAAAGATATCCGCTCCCGCTTCTTTGGCCAGGGCGGCACTGGCCAGATCCTTGTCGATGACCGCATCCACGCCCGCAAAGGAGCGGCCTTCCCGAACCACCGGAATTCCGCCCCCGCCACAGCAGATAACGATGAAGTCCCTGTCAATCAGAGCCCGTATTTCGCGTTTTTCAACAATGGTTATCGGCTTTGGCGACACGACGACCCGCCGGTACCCCTTGGCGGTCTTTCGGACCGGGTAAGAAAGGTGTCGGGCCTCGATGTCTGTATACACCGGCCCGATGGGCTTGCTGGGTTCATTAAACGCCGGATCCGATTCGTCCACGACGACATAGCTCAGCAGACTCACGATCCGCTGTTCCGATTGAATGCCAAGATCCATGAGCGCACTGTCCAGGGATGTCTCGATCATGTAGCCAAGCTGGCCCTGGGTCTGGGCCACCAGGATCTCCAGGGGGAGTTTCGGCACGCTGGGGCAGCATTCCTGCTGCATCAGCAGGTTCCCGACCTGTGGGCCGTTTCCGTGCGTGATGAGGACACGAAACGTCCTCGAGAGCCGGGCGATCTGGCGGATCGGAACTTTCAGATTGTCGAACTGCTCCTCGATGGTGCCGGTTTGCCCCTTTTGGATCAGCGCGTTTCCGCCCAGGGCGACCAGCAATATGTCTTTGCGCCGTGAAGAGCTCATGGTTCCGTGGGATCCGTTCCGGAGAACCGCGACAGAAGAACCTTGTCCAACGTTGGGCTGCCGTGATCCTGGTATTCATATCGGACGCGCAAGGTCGGTTTTCCGATGGACAACAATCGGGGGAGATGGATCGGTGTCGCAAACAAAACGAGATCGCAATCGATCTGGTCGATGGTCTGTTTAAGATCCTGGATCTGCCCCTCGGTGTAGCCCATGGCGGGAAGCACCGGACCGATGTGGGGATATCGGCGGTATGCGTCATGGATCATCCCGACTGCCGCAGGCCGCGGATCGACGATCTCCGATGCGCCGAACAACTCCGCAGCGATCAGGCCGGCGCCGGAGGACATGTCACCGTGGGTCAGCGTGGGTCCGTCTTCGACGACCAGGACGCGCTGCCCCTGAACACGCTCCGGTCGATTTACCAGAACCGAGGACTCGGCCAGGATGATGTCGGCGTCCGGGTTGTGGGTTTGTATATTCCCGCGGACCGTTTCGATCTTACCTGAAGGGGCCGAATCGACTTTGTTGATCACCGCAATATCGGCCATGAGCAGATTGGTCTCGCCGGGGTAGTAAAGAAGTTCGTGGCCGGCTCGGTGGGGATCGAAAATGACAATGTGGACTGTCGGATAAAAGAAAGGGGTATCGTTGTTGCCGCCGTCCCAAACAATGACATCGGCTTCGTTTTCTGCTGCGGCAAGGATTCTTCGGTAGTCGATCCCGGCATATACCACCGAGCCCTGCTCCACCAGAGGTTCGTACTCTTCCCGTTCTTCAATGGTGCATTGATGCGTGTCAAAGTCCTCGTACCGGGAAAACCGCTGCACCGCCTGCTGCCGCAAGTCCCCATATGGCATGGGATGGCGAACGACCACGGTGTGTTTGCCCTCCCCTCGAAGAATATCACAGACTTTTCGGGTAGTCTGTGACTTGCCGCATCCGGTCCTGACCGCACAGACGGCCACCACCGGTTTTTCGCTTTTCAACATGGTGTAGGTGGCACCGATGAGGGTAAAGTCGGCCCCCTCCGCCATCACCACGGAGGCTTTGTGCATGACCTCCAGGTGGGGGACATCGCTGTAGGAGAATGCAACCAGGTCCACCCGGTGCGAACGGATCAGGTCGACAATCTGCTCTTCAGGGAAAATTGGAATCCCATCCGGGTATTGGCTGCCGGCAAGCTCCGGAGGATACCGGCGCCCCTCGATGTCCGGTATCTGTGCAGCCGTAAAGGCTACGACACGGTATCGCGGATTGTCCTTAAAATAGATATTGAAGTTATGGAAGTCCCGCCCGGCGGCTCCCATAATGATCACATTCTCAATCATGGCGTCACCTTTTACCGGTTGTGCATCCGAACCGGAAGCGCAGTGCTGTTCATCAAAGCCTATACTCCTTGAAGTATACGTGAAATCTCCTCCCTTTACAATCCGGGCATTAGCTGGTATCCCTGAGCGAATTATGAAATGGGGTTTGATAGACGGTATCCCCGTCTGAAAATTTCATGGAACGTTGGGGACGATTCCTACCACCACCTAACACGCCCAGTGCATCCCGAATGACACCACCCGGAAAGGATCAAACACAGACGCCCGCGGTACTGCCAGGAAATCACGTCTGGGGGGAGCTCGTCAAATACGCCCTGGTCATCGGAGTACTGGTCATGCTCCTGGTCAGGGGTGCCGAAAGTTTGGGATATAACTGGCAGTGGTACCGGATCCCCCAATATCTGGTCCGTGTCCAGGAGGGTCAATGGTTTCCGGGACCTCTTCTCGAGGGTCTGAAAGTCACTCTGCAAATAACGGCAATCAGTCTTCTTCTGGCATTTGCGCTGGGCCTGGTAACGGCGGTGCTGCGGCTGTCCGGGGCTGTTCTCGGCAAAATGGTTGCCCGGGGATATCTCGAACTGATCCGAAATACGCCCCTTTTGGTACAGATATTTTTCATTTACTTCGTTCTGTCGCCAATCCTGAATATCGATCGTTTCACCTCGGCGGTGCTGGCCCTCAGTTTGTTTGAAGGTGCTTACGCTTCCGAGATTTTCCGCGCGGGTATCGTATCCATCGATCGGGGGCAATGGGAGGCTTCGTTCAGTCTCGGTTTCGGTACGCTCGAGGCGTATCGATATGTTATTTTACCCCAGGCCATACGCCGCATGCTGCCGCCACTGACGAGTCAGGCCATATCACTGATCAAGGACTCCGCCCTGGTCAGCACCATCGCAATTTACGACCTGACCATGCAGGGGCAGGCCATTATCGCCGAGACCTTTCTGACATTCGAAATTTGGTTCGTCGTGGCCGCCATTTATCTGGCGGTGACGCTGGCCCTATCTGTCGGAATCAACGTTATGGAACGCCGAATCCGTATGTAATCACTTCCGGTCCGGGGATCAGACACAACTTCAGGTTCGCAGGATAAGGACATTCAGAAAAACATCTTCATTCGAGTGAAAACGGGAAGGAGAAAATGTATGAAGAAAACGCTGGCAACAGGAATTTTGCTACTTTGCTCGTTGGTTCTCCGGCTGCCGGGGGATCTTGTGTTGGGCGCCGACCTGCAAAAACAACTGACCCAGGAAAGTACGCTGGAGAAGGTCCTCAAACGGGGGACCCTGCGGGTCGGCATGTCAACCTTCGTCCCATGGGCCATGAAAGATAAAACCGGAAAGCTCATCGGTTTTGAAATTGATGTCGCTACCCGGCTCGCCCGGGACATGGGTGTTGGCGTAGAATTTATCCCGACCAAATGGGCCGGCATCATCCCTGCACTGCTGACCGGTAAGTTCGACGTCATCATCGGCGGCATGGGTATTCTGCCAAAACGGCACCTGAAAGTGAACTTCAGCATTCCCTATGATTACACAGGAATGTCCATGGTGGCGAATCAACAACTGGCGCAAGGGTTTACCCGTTTGGAGGATTTCAATCGTCAGGAAGTAGTGATTGCCGTCCGGCTCGGATCCACGGCGGCCACCGCCGCGAAAAAGTCCCTGCCCAACGCAACACTGAGGCAGTTCGACGACGAATCCCAAGCTTACCAGGAAGCCATCAACGGAAAAGCGCATGCCGTCGTCGGATCGGCCCCGACCTCCGCGTTTTATGCCATCAAATACCCGGACAGATTGTTTCTTCCCCTGAAAGAGACATTTACCAAAGAACCCATCGGCATTGCCGTTCGGAAGGGGGATTTTGACACACTCACCTTTTTTAACAATTGGGTGCGGTTTGTCGAAGTCGAAGGGTGGCTTCAGGAGAGGAAACACTATTGGTTCGAGACCCGGGACTGGGAATCTCGGGTAAAGTAGAGAGTACCGTTGAAGCGCACCGTGGCCAAACGAATTCTACCGGAGCTGGTGGTCGGCGTGGGCATTCTCGCGGCGGTGGTATTTCTGGCGCTACGGATTCACACGGGCCTTCACTATCGATGGGACTGGGGGGCCATCCCCCAGTTCCTTGTGCGGTTTGATCCGGAGCTGAGCCGCTGGGTTCCCAATCTTCTTCTCGAAGGGCTGCTCACCACGATCCGGCTGAGCGTGTGGGGGACCCTTCTGGCAACGCTCTTCGGCACCGTGATGGGGCTTTTTCGAGTCAGTCCACGCCTGTTCCGGAGGCTTCTGGGAAGAACGTATGTGGAACTCACCCGGAACCTGCCGCCCTTGGTCCTGGTTTTTATCTTCTACTTTTTCATCAGCGATCAGATCATGCCGGCATTGGGTGTGGACGAATTCGTTCGCAATAGCTCTGCCCGGACACAGTCCCTGATCGCATTTTTTTTTGCGCCCCCAGGGATGTTCTCGGCGTTTTTATCCGCCGTGATCACTCTGGCCCTTTTCGAAGGGGCCTACATCACTGAAATCGTTCGAGCCGGTATCGAATCGATCGAAAAAGGACAATGGGAGGCGGCCGCCGGCCTCGGTTGTAATCGGCGACAAACACTCCGGCACATCATCCTCCCCCAGGCCATTCGACGGATCCTCCCCCCCCTGGCCGGCCAGTTCATCTCTACCATCAAAGATTCCGCCATTGTTTCCGTAATTTCCATACAGGAGCTGACATTCCAGGGAATGGAACTGATGGCGGCCACGCACCTGACCTTTGAAATATGGATCACCATCACCCTGTTATATCTTGTGCTCACGTTCAGCTGTGCCATGCTGGTGCAACGCTGTGAACATATTTTTTTCAAACGTCGGGTGTATCCATCCTGAAATGACGGCACCCCCATGGACGGATGACATCGCATGTCTATAACGATTGCCAGAATTGCGTTCCGATTCCTTTTACGATCAACCTATCACCGCAAACGCGCAGAGGTCGCAGAGGTTTTGGAGAGCTGGATTCTGGATTCTCGATACTGGATGAACTGAAAGTCCGAAGCTGAAAGAATAATAAGCGGAAAGATAAACGAAAACGAGAACGATAAAAGTCGTCCTGTTATGCAGGACTAATGACTTGATGACGCTGCCGCCGGATTCGGCATGCTCACCACAGGCAGGCGGCAGATGACCTGTGGACCGGATAAACCGGCCAAACCGGCTAACGGGCTAACGGGCCAACCGGCAAACGGGCAAACCGGCAAACGGGCAAACGGGCAAACGGACAAGCCCTTCCGCAGGCTCAGGATAAACAGGACATGGAGGGCAACATGCAAAACGATAGTCTGAAAAAATACATATACATTCAATATGCTGCTGGGGCTCTTTCCCCGAATCCCCCTCTCAGGGAATCGGGAAACATACAGTTCCTTTGCGTCCTCTGCGGCTCTGCGGTCATCGTTTCCATATGTCTGCAAACGGAACATAGTTATCCACTATAACGGTCGATGAAATAGTCGGAAACCGGATGAGAGCGTCTGACGGGGCTTCCATTTTCGGGCAGGTTTGACCACCGCCGGGATTCTCGGTATAAGTTATTGTGATTGCCCCTAATATAGAACTATTCGTGTTAGGACGCTATGACGCCATCGAAGTTATCAGATCTCATCGACCACAGCGATCCGGGGTCGGTTTTAAAGGAGGTGCAGGCCACTCTGTACGACGCCTTTCCGAACGTCGCCATGGATCCCATAGTGACCGCGTTTGGAGATATCGTCGCCCTTTACGAGGGACGCAACCCTGGATTTCATGCCTGTAGTACCGGATACCACGACCTTCAGCACACCACAGACACCTTCCTTGCCATGGCCCGCCTTCTGCACGGGGGAGCCGTTCTGGGTGAAACGTTTTCAGCCGATCACGTTGCCACAGGGCTGATTTCGGCGTTATACCATGATAGCGGCTACCTCCAGGAAATCACCGACACGGAGGGCACCGGAGCCAAGTACACGCTGGACCATGAGGAGAGAGGAGCCGCATTTTTCGAGCGCTACGGCAGATCGGCCGGGATGTCGACGGAGAACCTCCGGATCGGCCGGCTGTTGATACTTTCCACGGATCTTTCGGAATCCACCGCAGAAAACGCGGACCGGCCTCCGGCCATCGGGCTTCTTTGCCGACTCATGGTGGCGGCCGATCTGTTGGCACAGATGTCGGAACGCAATTATCTGGAGAAACTGTTATTTCTCTACCGCGAATTTCGGGAGGCGGGAATCGACAATTATCCAAACGAACTGGATCTGTTGAATAAGACCATCGGATTTTACGATGTTATCGATCAGAGGCTGGAGCACACGGCCGATCAGATAGACCGATTCCTGGTCGCCCACTTTCAGAAACGGTGGCAAATTCCGGTCAACCTTTACCGGGAAGCCATCAACAGGCAAAAAGCGTATCTTGTCTCCATCCTGTCAACGGGGGACAACGATCCCCGGGGACGTCTGAGACGCGGCGGCATCGTGGAGGCGATTAAAAACACATCCGGCGATACCCGGGGGCCGAAGCGCGGAAAAGATGTCAAGCACCGTTTGGATGAGAAAATGGTGTACACCGCGCTGGATCGACCGGAGATCCTGACCCATATCTTTTACCCGCGGACAGAAGTGTTTCACTCGCGAGAGACCCCGGTGGAGAACCTCATGATTCCGGTGGACCGCGACGTCAGTTTAGGTGCGCGGTTGCACAGATCCGATGCCTCCGCTCCAAACATCCTGTTTTTCCACGGAAACGGCGAAATAGCCGCCGATTATGATGAACTTGGCACCCTGATCACCCGGTGTGGCGTGAATTTCATCGTCGTGGATTACCGGGGGTACGGTCGTTCAGGGGGGAGCTCCACCGTGACAACTATGATGGCAGACAGCCACCGGATCTTTGCGTATCTGACAGGCTGGCTTCCCGAAAACGGCCTCACCGGCCCCATGATCGTAATGGGCCGATCTTTGGGGAGCGCATCGGCACTGGAGTTGGCCGCTGCTCACCCGAACCGCATCCGGGGTCTTGTCATCGATAGTGGATTCGCCGACACCCTTTCGTTGCTGAAACGCCTCGGGGTTGATGTCGAACACGTTGGTCCGGGCGACTCAAGTGACTTTGGCCAGAGAGAAAAAATTGCCACGTTCACCCATCCGGTGTTGATCATTCACGGGGAGCAAGACGTCATCATACCCTTTACCGATGGTGCGACCCTTTATGATGCCTCCCCTGCCGCCGACAAGACGCTGCTGGCGATTCCCGGGGCGGGGCACAACGATATCTTCAGCCACGGTCTGACATCCTATATGGACGCCGTGGCAAAATTTTGCAGGCAGGTGACAGCAGCTTTCAACAGTTCAACGACCACCCGACCGAATCATGATGATGAGAAATGACGGCCAACCTGCAGCCTCGATGATCAATCGACGGAAGTTTCTCAGATACCTGTACGCAGGCGTTCTGGGTGTCGGACTCCCCTTGCCGCTCTTTGCCGGCGAATCCACGTATAGATACAAGCAGGCGTTGCGGGAATCAGAGACAAGCATCCGGGATTACATTTACAAAATGCGTCACTTCGACGACCCCCACCCATCCGACGTGTCTCTTACCCCGGATCAGTTCGACCTGCTGAAATCATCTCTTGAAAGAATGCTTCGCGTTCAGAGGCTGGTGGGTTATGGCAATTTCCACCTCATCAGTTTTGACGATGCCATCCGGATGGCCCGTGGCTATGCACGGGTGGGCGATTTCTCGAAAGCTAAAATCGACTTTCTGGAACAACTGTTTTACTCCGATGCGTCACACTACGGCTTTTTGGGCGAAAAACCAGTGAACCGGCTGACCGAGAATATCCAAAGAAAAGAAGTGATCAAGATACCCGGCTCCGGCAATTATCTGTACAAAGGACATTCCCGTGGAGTTTATGACACCATTCGCAAGTCGATCGGCCGGGATGTCATCCTCACCTCGGGGGTCCGGAGTGTGATGAAGCAGTTTCTTCTGTTCCTGAGAAAAGCCTATCGGAGTCGCGGAAATCTTTCTTTGGCGAGCCGGTCCCTGGCGCCGCCGGGATACTCGTATCATGCCATCGGAGACTTTGATGTCGGGCAGGCCGGCTTGGGGGCTCTCAATTTCACCAGCCGATTTGCCGAAACAGACGTATTTCACCGGCTCCAGGACCTCGGGTACATTCGACTCCGCTATGCGAGAAACAATCTCTTGGGTGTCCGATTCGAGCCCTGGCATATCCGCGTTCGATCGGAATTCCGAGTCTGACCGGTCTGCCGAAAAAGGCAACGCATATGTCCACGAAACAGCTCTGGTTGTTTCACAGGGCCGGTGAAGTTTCCCATAGTAACGCATCCCAATGAACGGAGAGGAGGGTCAGCGATGTCGACATCCGAACGCCCCATTGAAAATCTTCTCACGACGCACATGGATGAAGAGGAAGTCCGTCTGTTCATGGATCAGTTCGAATATCAGCGCTTCGACAACGGTGAATTCGTCTTCCGGGAAGGGGACCCCGGCGATGTTCTGTACATCGTCAAGACCGGGCTGGTGTCCCTGGTCAAGGAGATCACCGTCGATGTGAACAAGAAACTGGTCCTCGCGCGGCCGGGCATGATCTTTGGGGAATTCAGTTTCATGGACCGCGGCGAGCGATCCGCATCGGCCGTCACCGAGGATGACAGCGAGCTGTTCTCTCTGAAACGCGCCGTATTCGACCAATTTATTCTGAAACAGCCGCAGGCGGGTATTAAAGTATATATGAACCTGCTTCAAATCGTGGTTGAAAGACTCCGGCGGACCAACGACGCCTACCGTGATGCCGTGCGTTGGGGCCTGGAAATTACCGGCACGCAAAAGCTGAATTTTCAGTATCTGATAACCGAGAACGTTGAAATCCGGATCGAGCTATCAAACGGAAAGACAGTTGAAGGCAAGGTTCTCCAGTTGGAACGCAGCGATGCCGGTCATGAAATGATCCTTGCAAATAAACTCGGGAAACTCACCATCATTCCCTATCATGCCATCGTATCGGTTGGCCTCGCAGACTGACGCCTCGTCAGCGCGTGGTTCCGCCGGCAGGCATGCTCGCAGAGGGGAACCTCTACCGTCGATCGCTGACCGGAGTGAAGCCATCCACCGGCAGACAACCCCGTTTCAGTGTCGCAACTCAACGACACGCACACCGCGGCGCCGGCTGATACGAAACGGGGTGTCACCGGGCGTTACCCCATGGTACCGGGATGCCGCTCCAGAAGTCCGTCGAAAATTTCCCAAAACTTGTTTCGAATCGGATCCCGTTCCATCAGTATCTCATGGCGCGCACCCGGGATCACCGTCAACGCGCAGTTTTGCAACCGCCGGCAGATCTCGTATTGGGCATCTATCGAGACGATCTGTTCCAGTTCCGCGCAGACTATCTGACTCGGCGTGGGGATCGCTTCCGCAAATCCGGGTCTACCGATCAGATCGATGGATCTAAAGGTGGCCGATAACCACCCGTAGGTGACACCGCCGACGGCCAGATCCGGATTTTCGATGGTCGCCTGATGCGCGAACCTAAACCGCCGGGGATCGGATGTCAGCCGGTTTCCGTGGAAGGTTTCATCATAGGACCGGTACCGGTGCGTTCCGGCAGCGTACCGCCGGCCCATCCCCGCATGAACGGCCATCCGGGTGAGCCACCGCACCGCTGTATTTACCCGGGATGAAGGGATAATATCAAACATCGGGGACACGAGGACGGCGGACTGAAAATCATCCGGGTGGTCGTGGAGATATCGCAACGCGATGTGGCCCCCCATGGAATGGCCGAGTAATCCCAGGTGCGGGTACTCTCGGGGCAGGACCACGCGTTCCATCAGTCGATGGAGATCGAGAAGGTAGTCCTCATAGGTCGCGACGAATCCTTTGAGCCTGTCGCCCAGCTGTCGCTTCGACAACCCCTGCCCGCGCCAGTCCAGACTGATGACATCAAATCCCCTGCCCTGGAGTTCACCGATGGTCTCTGAGTATTTTTCCATAAACTCGGTTCGACCCCCGAGAACCACGGTCGCACCCCGGCATATGTCGCGTGCAGAGGACCAGATACCGTAGCGCACCCGAAGATTGTCGTGGGTCTCCATATGATCATAGGGCTGTCGCATATTGCTTCGAATTGTATTGATGTTGACCCGGTGAAGATTTTTTCCTAAATTCGATTTTTCCCATTGCCTGCAGCGCTGGACAAAGCCAGATGGAGATGAAGATCCTGAATTAAGAGAAAGTGTGGTCCTCCAATCGGTTCGCTGAAGCAAAAAGCTTGTTATGCCTTTCTGAAAGCTGCGGGATTTAAAGGAGGAGCTTGCCGTAGCCGCACCCTGGGTTCTCCGAGATTCGGAGGGTCGTCTTATGAGCGACATCGTCGCGTTTCATAAAATCGTCGTACGATTTTATTTTGTAGCTTGCGTGTATCATGATGCACGTGTTTTTTAAATACGGAGTCTCCCGGCACGTTGATCTTTCTGAATGAAATAAAGATGGGAATCCTCCTTGCATGGATAAGGTTCGACAGGGTCCAAGGGATCGAGGTTTACCCGCACGCCTGAGGCGCATAAACCTGTGGCGGCGCCGGAGGCGACCAGGGATTCAACGGGTCAAGTAAAATGCTGAAAAGCTTCAAAGAGCTGAAAGTGTGGGAAAAAGTCACATGCTCTTTTTTTGAGGGTATACAAATAGAAACCTCAATATTAGTAGCAGGGGACTTGGGCGTTTATCGAGGAGGGGGGATCGGCTGCAACAGAGCGGGACATCGCAGAGACGAAAGAATGCTTAAAGCGTTGATTAAAACATGAGAGAACAAACACTTGACCCCTTGGATCCCTGGACCCTCTTCTCCAACTACATTTGAAAAGAACCTTAACAACGATTTCACCACAGAGGCGAGCAATGGCACAGCATTCCCACGAGTTTGTCGAGACCTATGATGACCTGATCGGATTTGGGCTGGACAGGACCACGGACGAGAACACCCTCATCGTATATTTGCAGAAATTCTCCGACGATGCCCTGGTTCAGAAACTCGTCCCAAGAATGACTGACGATGAACTGGAGGCGTTGTTTCATCTCATGAACCGGATGATGAGAAAATACCTGTCCGATTCGGAATATCACAGGTTGTTTCTGAAGGAAGCGTCTCATTAACCGACTGTCTATACCCGTAGAGCGTGAATGCATCTGCGTGCAGCGAAATTATCGGTATCGGGTTCGGCATCGGTATCGACCCAAGGATGCCAACCGAATTCGATTCCGATGCCGATAGCGACCCCGAGCATTTCGAGGGCCGACTTATTCGGATGTCGAGCTTCGAATTTCGGATGTCTTACAGCGATGGTCAGAATTCCGTTCCGATTGGTTTAGGGGCGAAGCTTCATGCGACGCGTGGGATCGTCTTGTCCCGTCGTCTTGTGGGGTCGAAGTCCCGTTGAAGCGGGACGAAGCCCCAAGCTCGAAGAGAGAAGCCGGAAGCTGAAAGAGCGGAGTCCCAAACCTGGTGCCTTTGCGTTAGGAATGTTTTTGGTAAACTTGGTTCCCAATACGCCTCAAAGGGTACATATTTATGGCAACGGCTATAAACAGCCGGTCTTAAAAAAGGATGGAGAGAAACCCATGCTCGCAAAGCGTCATTTGGAACGGTATACCGAAGTATTGCTCTGGGGACTTCGAAAGGCCAGAAAGGGCCGGTACAAGAAGGGCGATATTGTCCTGATCCGCTACGATCTGGCCGGCCTTCCCCTGGCCGAACAGGTATATGGACGGCTTCTGGAGCTGGGCATGCACCCGGTGGCCCGGATGCGATCGACATCGGCAATGGAGCTGGCATTTTTCGAAAAGTCAACCCCCCGGCAGATCACATTCCTGCCACCCGGGGAGGAAGAATTGTTCCGGAATGCCAATGGCAGCATTCTCATCTATGCACCCGACTCACTGACCCACCTGAGCCGCACCGATCCAAAAAAAATCGGAAAGGCCGCATCCGTGTACAAACGCTTGAGGGATATCATGCAGGATCGGGAAAGCCGGGGGGATCTGAGCTGGACGATATGCGTCTTTCCGACCCGGGCGCTCGCAAGGCACGCCGGGTTAAGCATGAAAGCATATGAAGAGCAGATCGTACGCGCCTGCTATTTGAATCGTCGAGACCCGGTGGCACAATGGCAGGAGGTTTGGAAACGCGCCCAACGGATCAAGGCGAAGCTGAATCGACTTTCGGTGGACCGTCTCCACATCGAGGCCAAAGACATTGACCTGGTGATCACACCGGGTCAACAACGGCGATGGATCGGGATCTCCGGTCGAAACATACCCAGTTTTGAAATTTTTCTCTCCCCGGACTGGCGGGGGACCGAAGGTGTTTTTTACGCGGATCAGCCGTCATTCCGCAGCGGAAACCGGATCTCCGGTGTCCGGCTCGAATTTCGAAAGGGCCGGGTCCGGAACGCCACGGCTGAGGAGGGGGAGGCGTTTCTAAAATCCCAGTTAAAAATGGACAAGGGGGCCGCAAGGGTCGGCGAGTTTTCCCTTACCGATGTTCGGTTCTCCAAAATCAACCGCTTCATGGCCAACACGCTGTTCGACGAAAATTATGGCGGCCGTTTCGGCAACAGTCACATCGCACTGGGGTCTTCGTACGCCAACACCTACACCGGGGATCCGGACGATCTGACACCGGAGCGGAAGGAGGAACTCGGCCTCAATGACTCGGCACTGCACTGGGATCTTGTCAATACCGGAAAGAAGCGGGTGACGGCCCTGCTGACATCCGGCAGGAAACAGATAATATATGAAAACGGTCACTTCACCGTATAAGCACGGTTCCACGAGCGATCCAAACAGGCTCAACTGAATTAACACTCTTCTCCCGAAAGAAGAAACTGTATGTCGAACTTGAACTCCGATCGGAATAGATGGACTTCTTTCTGGTCGGAATACATGGTGTGGTCGGTTCGGCTGATCTGCTACTTCTCAGGTGTGCTGTTCTGGGATTCAATGAGAAGCAGTTTGGATGCCATCATCCAAATCCCTCTGCTTCCCGATGCGATCCTCTGGGGGTACAGCATTTTGTGTTTCGGAGTTCTGGAGCAACAAGTCAAAAAAAAGTACAGACCCCGGTATGAATCACTCGGCCTGAGCGATGAGGCCAAAGACGAAAGGATACGCAAAGAGCGACTGATGATCACGGCCTGGACGTATTGCGGCGTGAACTTTGTCCTCGGCACCATCGCGTCTTTGCTCGTCCATAGAGAATTTTCAATTCCGGCCGTACTCGGTCTTGTCGGACTCCTTGCGGCGTCCTTGTGCACGGTGGTCGGCAGCGCGATGATGGCGGCACGAAATTCAAGAACCGGAGAACTCAATCCGGTCCTCATGTTTATGGGAGTATGCATGCTGATTCCCGCGGCAGGATATATTCTCTTCATGTTTCATTATGAATTTCTAGCTTAAACGGGAGGACATCACATCGGTGGCTATTCGGACTCATCTTCTGTTGGCTCCTTGAAATAAAGCCAAATCATCAGGCCAATAAAGACAAATACCACGACGTTCATAAGCGTTTCGACGGACAGCAGACTTTCCACTAAACTCGCCATAAGATCACTCGACTTCCTTTTTGAGAGATTTTAACAGACAGACCATCAGCAGTATGACAATAAATACAAACGGTCCGGCGCTCAGGGCGATGATCTGCCGTACGGCCGAAACGCTGTCGGACAGGATCATGGACAGTCCCAGCAGGCCCAGGATGGCTCCCCAGATCAGCTTGATCTTCACGCTCGGGTTCTGGTCCCCGCCGGTGGAAAACATGGCCAGGACATAAGCGGCACTGACCACGCTGGTCACAATGAAGAGAAATGCCGCCACGATTGTGGCTATTGTCGTCAGCGCGGACAGGGGCAGCGTGTCGAGCAGCAGAAACGTCGTTTGATTGATATTCGATGCGACAACCGACGGGTCCAGTTTCTCAGCCCCACCCTTAAAGAACCCCATTCCCCCGAAAATCCCGAACCAGAAAATCGAAAAGACCGTGGGCGCCAGCAGAACCCCGGCGAGAAACTCCCGGATGGTTCGCCCCTTCGATATCCGGGCGATGAACACCCCCACAAAGGGCGACCAGGCCAGCCACCAGACCATGTAATTGAGTGTCCAGTCGCCGAACCAGCTTTCGACCTGTTCATCGTAAAAGGTAAACGTGTTAAACCCGTGGGGAATCACCCCGCTGATATAGGTGCCGATGGCCTCGACGATCCCGTTCATCAGAAAATGGGTCGGGCCGACCAGGAGGAGATAGAGCATCAACCCCACGGCAATCACAATGGCGGTATTGGAGAGCAGGGCCATGCCTTTGCTCAGATCGACCGTCAGGGGCACAA
Source organism: Olavius algarvensis associated proteobacterium Delta 3 (assembly GCA_903231505.1). Lineage (GTDB taxonomy): Bacteria > Desulfobacterota > Desulfobacteria > Desulfobacterales > CAFBRK01 > CAFBRK01. Next base: position 55,440 of record CAFBRK010000015.1, read on the forward strand.
TGTAGGCCAGCACCAGAACCCCGAACACCGCCAGACTCAACGTCAGGCCGGTCTGTTCCCAGTTAAACAGGGCGGCAATCCCGTCCTGAACCTGGAACACCCCCATGGCCACCGAACCGGCAAGGCCAATGGCTATGGCATAAATGGAGAGCAGATCAACCAACCACCCCACCCCGGCCGACCATTTCTCGCCGGCAAACACAGTTTTGATGGGGGCGCTGATCAATTGGGGGGTGCCTTTCCGAAATCCGAAATAGGCAATGACAAGCCCCGTAAGACCGTAGATGGCCCAGGCGTGAAGGCCCCAGTGGAAATTAGTGATGAACAAGGCCCAAGTGGCCGATTGGACCGGCACAACCTTTGCACTCACTAAAAACAGATAATGGGTGATCGGTTCGGCCGCCCCGAAAAAGAGAAGGCCAACCCCCATCCCGGCGGCAAACATCATCGTCAACCAGCTCATCGTTGAAAACTCAGGTTGGTCGTCGTCCTTGCCAAGGCGGATTCGACCATACCGCGAAACAGCGAGCCAGCCGCAGACCAGTAGCAAAGTAGTGGCCGTCAGCATCACGAACCAGCCTCGACTCCGAAATACAAGACGCACATAGTCGGTGGCCAGTTGTGTTAACCCGGCGGTGTCGACAATTCCCCAAACGGCCACGGCCAGGGTCAATCCGACGGCGATGAGCAGCAGCGGATTAAAAAACATGGGCAGGTCCTCTTTCCGATGGGTTGGCGAGATTAAAATCTTTCGATAAACGTATAGCGCAATCGATATAAGTCAAATTGGGTGCCTGTTTCCGGAGACTTGGCTGGTTAGGAATTGTAGATGTCTCGGCCATCATAGGATCTATGGAGACGGTAACATCAGTCTTCCCCAGAGGCGGTGCATCAAGTTCAAGCGTCTTCAGCTGGTGACGAGACCAGGGTCGTCCGGAGCAGACCGGCTTCGCCCGCAATCCAAATCAATAGTCGCCCGACGGGGCTGATTTTTTCCCGGAATTCTATCAATTGCCGCGCCAGCGCGGGTTCGTCGGTGATGATGCCGTCGGCGCCTCGGCTCATCATCACCGACATCTGGATTGGATCATTGATCGTCCATACATAGAGTTTCATGCCTTTGTCATGCGCATTGCGAATCATGGCGTAGGAGGCGGCCCTCGAGTTGAGCGCCAGAAAGTTCACGTCTAGACGGGTGAGATCACCGATGCTGGCAGTATTCAACAGGCCGTGGGACCATTCAGGTCGCAGGGCAATGGATTTTCGCAGCCCGGCGAGCGAGAGAGACATGATTTTGACGTTCGAGGCCATCCCGGCATCTTCGACGACGTCAATAACCCGGGACTCGAGGGATTGATCATGCCCGTAATATTTAAGTTCGATGACCACCCCGATACGGCCTTTGGCCAGATCCAGGGCCTCCCGCAGTGTCGGCACCCGCTGATCCGAAAATTCGGGATCAAACCAGCTGCCGATGTCCATGTCTTGAAGTTGTTCTCCGGTAGCGTCCCAGACCCTTAGGCTCTGTTGGGCCACCTTCATGAAATCGCTGTCGTGGGCTACAATGACGACACCATCGGCATTTTCCTGAACGTCGAGCTCGATCCAGTCTGCCTGGTCATGAATCGCCCGCTCAAATGCGGCCAGGGTATTCTCCGGTGCAGCTCCGGAGGCTCCCCGGTGAGCGATAATATCGATCTTCTCTTGTTCGCCCATGTTTCGAGCCGCAGCATACCCCCCCACTACGACAACCAACAGCACTGCGGCGCCGATTCCGACAATCGCCTTTCCCGGAATGCCTGCGCTGGGTTTGTCGCTGAGAGATCCCGGCACCGATATGTCAGGATTGAGCCGGCCGGGGCCGGCCATGGACCGGTAAAGACGCACGATCAACAGGGCAAACAGCGCCGTACTGATAATGGCAATCCCCAGGTTACCCAGTCCGGCGACCAGCAGCGTGATTCCAAGACCCGTTGCCACAATCGCCAGATTCCCCGTGAGATCCGGGATCAGGATATCTCCGAGGTTGCCGACCAAAAATGTAAACAATCCCGAAAGAAAAGTAATCCCCGCAAGCCATATCATCAGCAGAGATGTAATCTTCCACGCATTTTCCCCGATTGTCCGTTTGCTCTCACGGAGTGCTTCTCTGCCCCGGCTGCCCTGGAACAAAACCATCGGCAGGCTCAGAATCCAGTTGGCGAATATCCGTAGCACAAGGATCGCCGTGATGACCATCAGCAATCCGGCCAGTGTCACTGCCCACCACCACTCGGGCGGTTTTTCGACCAGATAAAAATTGATGTCATGCCGGGTCAGGAAGATCACGTAAAGGCCGCCGATCGCGGCAAGAAAAGGTGCGGCGACCAGCAGGAGACGCACCATCACCTGCCCCGCCAGCGTCACCATGGTGACGGCATATCCGGACACGTAGCGAAATGCGTTCAGCCAGGACACCTGACGGTTCTCCACGGCACCGAAACCGATCACCATCAACACGCCCTGTTCGGCAAACAGGACGCCCAGAGAAACCGCCCCGATGACGATCAGTGCCGCAATGCCGAAGGGATGGAGCAAAAAGACCGCGATATCCGCATCCGCCAGCACACCATCGTCGGTCGTGATCAGAAACAGCTTCAGGAGAAGACCCACCAGCGGTGTCAGCACGACAAGCGCCAGCGCCCGTGACAGTAGATCGGTCAGAAGAAGTTGGGGCCAGGTTCGACGAAAATCCTGGCGGGCCTTTAACAGCTCGTTCCAGTTAATCGATTGGGTTGTCATGTAGTCTCACTTCAGGTGGACCGGAAGTTTAGGACAGGACCTCGAAACGAGAGAGGGAGAAAAAATTGCCCTCAACTGTATTAACGGTGACGCCGGTGATGACCGCGATCTGTCCATCGAAGCGGTTGGTCAGGTCTGTTAGAATGGAGAACAGATCGTCATCTATTCTCTTCATGAGAAACCGGGTTGCGGCAACCACCTCCGGGAGATGGCCGGCGTTCTTGTGTTCTAAGAGAAACGGCAGCATGATCTGTTCGACAACGCGCTGCTGCCTGTCCAGGGGATCTTCAGCTTTGTTCCGCAGGGCGTCGCAGCCGGCATGCAACACCGCACACAGGGACCCGCACGACGTCGTGATCTCCTGCTGTCCGGGCCGCGGAATCTCGCCCCACCTGCCCTGGTGGAGGCCGATATGGGGGCCGCCCACGAGCAACAGGTTCTTTTGTCCGTTCACCTCCGGCACGTGATGGGACACCGCGCCCAGCGCGCTCCTGCCGCCATGACAATATCCGGCCAGCCCGCCGAATTTAAACCGTCCTCCCCAGTATCTCTGAAGCAGTTCCAATTCGGGTTCGTTGATTTCATCACAACACCCGCCTTCGGCAAACCGGGTGTTTTCCGGTGTAAATCCATACGTCTCTTCGAGCAGAATGTTCTTCTTGGCAAAAAAAAGCCTGCCCGGCTCGGCTTTCGGGAAATGGGCCTGAATCTGTTGGATGATTTCGTCACCGCGCATGAGTTCTCCCCCTCCTTTCCTGAAAACTTTCCACCATACGGAATGCGATACTAATGTAAAGGCCGGCCAGTATGATTTGCCCGACCCGTATAAGAAACTTAACCCCTGCCGTGTCGGCATCGGACGCTGTGCTCCCGCCGATCAGGATGAGAAGTGTTGAAAAGCCCATGGCGAAAAGAGGGGCTGATTTCCGCTCCGAAAAGTTGATACGGGCAAAAAGCAGACCGGAGAACAGGGTGAGCAGGAGCAGAAAGCCAAAATTCGGAACGGCGACAATAAGATAGTAAAACACGATCGCCGCGACACCGCCCAGAGTGTTGCCGACGATCATGGTTAGACTGATCTTGCGGCCGATGGTAGAGCTGGCCTGCTGGGCGAGAATGGCGATGAACACCATAATAAGGACTTCGTCTTTGAGATTGAACATGAAAAAAAAGACAACAGCCGGACAGACGACCACCATGCTCAGTCCGGCATCGCGTATTTTCGTACGCGGCGGGATCTCCTGCGTTGCAGCCCCTGCCGTAGTTTCGCCGGTCAGATGGGGAGGTTCTCGAAACACCGCCTGGCTAATCCAGGACACACCGACAGCCACTGCACAATTCTGGATGAGAGCGAGCGCAATAATCAGTGCCATTTCTTGGGAAGAAAGCGCTATCATGGGAATCACGGTGACACCGATGGTCGTAAACATTACCATCACCGGCGAGGCGCCCCCGGCATTAGCGTAGTAAATCAAAAAGAGCAGAAGAGCCATCACCAGTGTAAACACAACAGGATATTTTAAAAGGGTCAGGCTGAGTACAAGGCCGAGGGTACACCCGAATATCATGGCCTCGATGGTGCCAAGGCCGCCCGGAAGGGTGAGACCGGATGTGGGTGCCTTCAGAAATGCCCAGACGAACACCGGTGTGATGTAAGACAGAGGCCAGGCAAGACCGTAGGATATGGCCACAGACAACGTGGTGGCCACGGCCAATCGCAGGGTCCGAACACCCGGCAAGTCCAGGCCTCTCGGTGATATATCGGCGTCGATTGTCGTTGTCAGGTCACTCGTCATGATGTGATTCGAAGTAAAGCAGTAAATGGAACCGGCAGTCGGGCAATCCGTTTTCGCCCTCCGGGCTGCGCCGGACAGACGGGCTAACCGGCCAACGGGTCAACGGGCAAACCGGCAATCCGGCAATCCGATCTACCGGCAAACCGGCTAAACCGGCCAACCCTTCGACTCGCTTTGCTCGCTCAGGACAAGCGGGCAGACGGGTCAACGGGCTAACGGGCAAACGGGCAAACGGGCAAACCGGCCAACGGACTAGTACACATACGAGAAATAGCTCACCAACCGTATCCACCATCGGCCGAGGGCATTCAGAAACGGATGGCCGCCGGTATACACAATGACGCTGGCCTGTCCTCCGGGTCGGCGAAATCCTCTGGCCGCTTCATCGGAGAATTTAATAATCACCGGAAATCGTTGTGCCTCTTTCAGCCACCCCCCGGTCGTCTCGATCGTCGGCAGGGCCCCCAGTGCATCCTTCCCGCCCCGGCTCACCCCCCAACCTATACTGGAGACATGGCCGCGGAAAATTCTTCCCGGGGCGACATCCAGGGCCAGTTCCACGGTATCGCCCTGTTTGATGTTGCCGAGGTTGTTTTCCCGCATATCGGCCTGTATCCAGACGTCCGTGGTTGATACGTAGGTCATCAACGGCTGTCCGATCCCCGCGTATTGCCCCACATCGATCTGAAGGTTGGTAATACTACCGTGGCCGGGGGATCGGATCGTCGTCCACTCCAGGTTGAGCCGTGCCTGCTCGAGGGCGGCCAGCGCCGATTTAATCCTGGCATTGTCTCTCCCTTTCCGACCGAGTTTCTCCTTGGATTTGGCTAGATCGGCTTCAGCTGCAGATACCTTGGTTATCGCCACGGCGACCGCTGTTTTGCGATTGGTTAATTCGAATTTGGATACGGCGCCCGGATCCAGGTCGTACACATTCTTGACCAGATCATAATTCTGCTGGGCCTGCCTGAGTTTTGCCTTCGCATTGAGCAGGGAGGCCTGGGCCGAATCCACAGCGGCTGTATCGGCTCCGATGGCCTGCCCGGCCTGTTCCAGAGCCGCCTCGGCATTCTCCAGGGCAAGTTCGTAGGAATAGGGATCGATCTGAAGAAGCGGCTGCCCGATGGTGACGACCTCATTGTTGTTCACCGTCACCTCGGTCACGTACCCGGATACCTGGGGCGTAATGGGTACGATATAGGCATGAATCTTCGCCTGACTTGTGAAGGGCACAAATCGATCCGACAGCACGTGCCATACAAAGAGCAGCGCACAAGCGGCCAGCACAATCAGCGTGAACCGCCGCACGGGGTCGGCCTTTGTCTTCTTCCCTTCCCGGTTTTCAACCGCCTCGATAGCCATCTCCTCCGCCTTTTGTTCAGCGGGTATGGCTCCGGCACCCGATTCCGGTTCCATGTTATCTTTATCGGAAGACATATTCAGAAATTTGTTTTGTTAATCCGTGATAAATTTGCGACGAAAATTTATTACCAGCTCGGCTTCCGCCAGAATCCATTTTCGGGAACTGTCGGAAGCTGGTCGCCATTGGATATCTCCAGCAGGTTTCCCCAATTGGTCCGCTGCTCCATCTTCTCCCGGACGTCGATCGGAACAAAATCTTTTCCTCTGCTCAGTTCCCAGCCCCCGCCCAGGGCTTTGTACAGGCCGATGAGATTAATGGCGATGTCCCTCCCGGGTCTGGGTATACCGATCCCACTGGGCGGCCAGAGAGCGCGTGGAATCCAGAACCCGCGTGTAGTCCGCCAGCCCTTCTTTGTACTGGAGCATGGAAATCTCGGTGGAGCGTTTGGCCGCATCGACACTGTTTTTGAGGGCGTCGGCCTCCTGGGCGGAACGGAAAAAACCGGTCATGGCATCCTCCACCTCCCGGGCCGCGTTCAATACGGAATTCTGATAACCGGTCAGCGCCTGCTCGAATCTGGCATCTTCCACCCGGACCCGGTTGCGAAGTCTGCCATAGTTGAAAATCGGCCAGTTGAACGCCGGACCGGCGGCGGCGCTGAATGCCGGATCGGCCAGGCTGGCATTGGCGGCGTTCGTCCCGCTCCATCCCAGGGTGCCGAACAGGGAGAAACTCGGCAGCATCTCCCCCCGGGCGATACCGATACGGGCGCCCTGGGCGGCCGCCTGTAGCTCGGCCCGGCGGATGTCCGGCCGTCGACGCAGCAGTTCGGCCGGCATACCGACGGCCACCTGGGCCGGGATGGTCGGAAGAGAACCGGAATCTCCCAGGATGTGGCTTAAGTCCTCGGGGGGCAGTCCCAACAGGATCGCCAGGGCGTGCCGTGTCTGGTTCAGGGACAGCAGAAGCTGGGGCACCAGAGCTTCGGTACTGTGTAGGAGTGTTTTGGCCTGCTGCACGTCCAGCTCGGTCACGGCGCCGAACTTGAAACGTGCTTCGACCATCTGCAGCGACCGCTTCTGGAGCTCGACATTCTGCTGCGCAATATGAATCCGTTCCTCCAGGGTCCGGATAAGGATATAGGACCGGGCGACTTCGGCGGTGAGTGTGACGAGCACGTCATCGTAGCCGGCGATGCTGGCCAGCAGGTTGGCGTTGGCCGACTGGATGCCGCGCCTGAATTTGCCCCAGAAATCCAGCTCCCAGGCCACATCGAATCCGGCGGAATACGCGCTGAACGCACCCGGCCCTTCCTGGGTTGCCCACGCAGCCTCGGCATTGATTTCTTGCTGCTGGGGGTACAATGAGCCGGCGGCGATACCGAGCTGGGCCCTCGCCTCCAAAACGCGTAGGCCGGCGATCCGCAGGGAGAGGTTTTGATCGTAGGCCATCCGGACCAGATGATCGAGTATCGGATCTTCAAACACCTCCCACCAGTCTTCGGTGTCGGCAGGAGCCCCGGAGATAGCGTCGTCTTCACGCTGCAGATAGGCATCGGCGATCGGGGCTTCCGGGGTTTCAAAATCCGGGCCGACCATGGCACAGGCGCTGATCAGGAAGGAGATCACACAGACTGTGCACGCCAGAACAGTTTTCTTCCAATCCGTCATGGGTTCTCGATGAGGTATCAGATAGCGTAATCGGCGCTGCTCTTTGGTTCGGAATCTTCTTCTATGCCGCTGGAATCCGGATCATCCCCCATCCACGTTTTAAATAGTATGTAGCTCAACGACAGGATCACCGCTCCGATAAAAAGCCCCAGAAAACCGATCCAGATAAATCCGCCGATGGCACCGAGGAAAATGACCGCCATGGGCACGGCGGCGCCTCTTCCTAAAAAAATCGCTTTTAGCGGGCCGTCACCGATGGCAACGACGATCAGATAGACTGTCAGGACCACCAGATAGACTGTCAGGACCACCGCCGGCAGCGTGCTCATGTTCGAAAAGGCGTAAATGATCACCCCCAGCACCACCGGGCCGATTCCGATCTGCACGATGGCCAGCACCAGGCTCAGAAACGCCCAGACACCGGCCCCCGGGATTCCCGCGATCCAGAATCCTAACCCCGCCAGCAGCGCCTGAATTACGGCAACCCCCAAAATCCCTTTAACCACACCCCGGATGGTCTGCTCGGATATGTCCACAAACTCGCTCCCCCGATCGCCGACCAACCTGACAAACAGATGTCTTGCCACCTGCCCGCCGCTGTGTGCGGTGGTCATAAGGATGCCGGCGATAATGATGGACACGGCAAACATGACCACCCCGAGCACTGTATCCACCGCTGTGGACAACAGCCATTTGACAGCTGCCGTCACCTGGGGCTGGTAGCGCTGGAGGGTGGCCTCCAGATTGACCGATGCCTGCTGCCAAACGGTGTACACCGTGCTGCCGATGACCCACCACTCCTTTACCTTTTCAGGCGGTGGAGGGATCTTGAGCTCCTCCTGTTTCAATTTATCATTAAGCAGCTGCAGCCCGTCTACACCGGATCCGGCCATCTGGATGCCAGGCAGGATGATCACCAGAAGCGCGGCAATCGTCAGGATCGCGGCAGTCAGTTTCCGGCGATTCCCGAGCTTGGCATTGACGGCATGATACACCGGGTAGAGGGCCACGGCCAGGATGATGCCCCATGTCACGAGGGGAATAAAGGGCTTGAGGATTAGATAACAACAGATGATCACCAGGATCAGGACGCCGAGCTGGATGGAAATATCGACGGCAGCGGACGTCGCAGCGGTGTTCTGGTTGGATTTTCCGGAGCCACTCATATTAGGATTCTCCTTGTGAAACTGACCATATAGACGGTATTCTGTTTGAACGACCGTGCCATCCCATTCGGATTACCCGGCCGGAATCGTGACCAGGGGCAGGCCTTCCCTGCCGCCGGTTTCAGATAACGACATCAGGATCATCAGCACCGCAAAGGTGCGCTTGGATTTGAAATCCCCCTTGTCGATCCAGAACCAGTGATCCTCGTACTCTACGGCGACAAATGGGGCCTCAGGCTGTTCCGGGCCGCTCTGGATATCAATCAGTCGAGCAACGGCGGCTTCATCATCTCGGGGCGGCGCCAGTGAGGGCACCGTATATCCGGCCGCCACATGTTCGAATGGCACCTCGATCTGGGTGGCCAGGTTTATCATGATATCCAGCATGGAGTTGGTGAGCACAGCGATCTCCCGATCGCTACCCTGGATGAGGCCATAGGTGACCGTGATTTCATCGCTGCCGGGTTCGAGCCCGAGCAGCCCGTTCAGTTCCTTGATTGCGGCTTTGACTTCCGGTGTAATGTTCTTCCTGAAAAAGAACAGGACCGTGGATTGCCGGTTCTCGTCTTCCATAAGGATCCGCATACCCACTGCCCCGGATGTCTGAATTTGACGGAACAGGGCGATAATGCGGTAGAACTCGGGATCTCCGGTTCGCTGGTCGACACCGGCCGACACCCGGGAACGGAGTCCGTTGATGGCCCGGACTGTCAAGGGAAAAATCAGATCCGCAGGCCACCCGGACTGGATCAGAAACAGAACAGCCCGTGGGGGGATGGGCGTCAGGAAGTTTTCGTTGAATGTCTTCCCGGTGATCGGGGAATAGGTGATGGTGGGCCGGTCCGTGTATTTTCCGGAGCCCCCGATGATTAATGAATCCCCTTGAACGGCATCGGGCGATGAGACCTGCCCGGCGATGTTCGCCGAACTTTCCAGGGTGTAGCCGCTGACCACTGAGGCGACCTCCACAAACAACGGCATGTCCGCGTACCGGAGTTTGACGACATTAAGAAGGGTCTGCTCCTTCCAGGACGTGGAAATGGCCTGATTGTAATTGAAGCGGTCCCGGGGTACGGTGCCCGGGCCGATGCCCGAGCAGCCGATTAGAAACAGGAGTACCAGCGCCATTGCCGGAAATGGTTGTCGCATCATGCTTTAATCTCCGAGAGAACCTGAAATCAATAATATGGTGTTTCCATGGGCCGGGTGGACCGGACAAAGAGTACCTCGCCGATGATTGGTCCGTGTTGTTAGAAGGATAGACCGCTCCGGTTCGCCCCCGACGCTTCGATGGTCTTATAAGCAATTGGTATCTCTAACGAAATCCAAAAAAAAGCGCAACCCATATTTGGCGTTTGGGCAAAGATATAGATGGAAAATCAAGGCCTTAAGATACTTCAACCTGGGAATGACCAAGGCACCGAAGCACTCCCGGATAAAGGACGCCACGGCATGTGAGAACATAACACAGATGGAAAGAATTAAGAGATTGCGGATAAACAAATACGAGAACCCACACTCGACCCCTTGACCCCTTGGATCCTCGAATCCTTTTTAGTCTTCTAAACCTTATATTTGCCGAAATCGTCGAGAGAGAGGCCTTTCAGGTAGTCGGTCCATTGCTCCGCCTCCTTGCTTTGATCCAGAGGCTCTTCACGGCCTTCCACGGGCTTGGATTTCTCAATGACCTTGTCGTCGACGTAGATCGGCGCCTGGAATCGCAGGGCAATCGCAATGGCGTCGCTGGGTCGAGCGTCCATGTCGAATTCACCACCTTCGGAAGCGAAGTAAATACGGGCATAGAAGGTATTGTCCCTCAGATCGCAGACCTCGATCTTGGCCACCGAGAATTCCATGGACTCAACGAAATTCTTGAAAAGGTCATGGGTCATGGGGCGGTCGAATGCGATATTCTGAAGCGCCGAAGCGATGGATGTGGCCTCCAGAAGACCGATCCAGATCGGAACCGTGCGCTCGTCTTCGTCGGTTTTCAGGATAATAATGGGCGTGTTGGACGCGGGGTCCATGGTCATTCCGGCTATGCTTGCCTTATGAAGCATCAGAGTGATCTCCTTTCGCGCTTGGCATGTCCAGCTCCCGTTCCACCGGCCTGCCCCAGAGCGAGTGGGAAAAAGCCCGCTCGATGGTTATCCATACCAGTTTTCCGACGGATATGGCAAGCGCGGGGCCATTCCCGTTTCCATCCGAAAAATGAACGATCTTGTTTTGCGGTGTCCGACCGGTCCATGGAGGCGTTGTCCGAGGTTCCGTCGGATTGTCGGCAACCGTGGCTTTGCTGAAGCCCTCAACCAGGATCTCCTGGCGGGTGCCGACCAGCGCTGCATGCTTTTTGCGGGTAATTAATTCCTGGGTATCCAGAAGCACCTGCAGCCTCTGCTTTTTGACCGGCTCTGAAATCTTTTCGGGAAACCGGGATGCCGGTGCGGACGGCCGATCCGAGTATTTGAAGGCAAACATCCCGTCCAGCTGCACCCGCTCGACAAGGCTCAGCGTGTCCTGAAAATCCGCTTCGGTTTCCCCTGGAAATCCGACAATGAAATCGGATGTGACGGCGATATCCGGGCGTGTGGATCTCAGGCGGTTGATGATGTTCAGGTAATCCTTCCGCGTATATTTTCGGTTCATCCGCTTCAGGGTCCGGTCCGACCCGGATTGCACCGGCAGATGAATGTGGCCGCAAAGCTTGCCCAGGTCTGAGAAACAACGGATCAATTCATCGGAGAGGTCCTTGGGATGAGAGGTGGTGAAACGGATCCGCTGGAGTCCGTCCACTTGGTCGACACGACGCAGCAGTTCGGCAAAAGAGCACATTCCCTCTTTTAGGCCATAACTGTTCACATTCTGCCCCAACAAGGTCACCTCCCGAACGCCCGAGTGTGCAAGGGTTCGGATTTCCTCTAAAATATCATCCGGGTGTCGGCTGGCTTCCGGGCCCCGGACATGGGGGACCACACAGTAGGTGCAGTAATTGTCGCACCCCTGCATGATGGTGACAAATCGCGACGGCCTCTCCAAAGCCGCTGAGGCGGCATTCGGAGCCTCCAGGATGGCCCCGCCATCCATGGCCACATCGACGATACGTCGTCTTTTGTGTCGAATTGTTTCGATATGTTGTGCAAGGTTTCGGATGGCGTGGGTGCCGAACACGAGATCCACGTGGGGCATTCGTGACAGAATCCGTTCGCCCTCCTGCTGAGCCACACAGCCGCCAACTGCAATAATGAGCTCCGGATGACGCCGTTTTAACGGGGCCAGACGACCCAGATAACTGAAGACTTTCTGTTCCGCTTTTTCCCGAATGGCGCAGGTGTTCATGATGACCAGGTCCGCGGCATCCACCGCGTTCGCCCGCTGATAGCCCATGGATTCAATGTGATCGGCCATCCGCTCGGAGTCATAAACGTTCATCTGACATCCGATGGTTTCGATATGGTAGCTGGCAGTCATAAGTTGATTCATTTGCAATTCGAATGGAACTGTTCGGGCTGGACACTGTCGGACCGACTGGGTGGCCTGAATCCGACGATCAGGTCACCTGCAGCTTGCCAATGTCGATCGCCTTGGACGGCTCCATGTGAATGGTTTTTCGCAGATCGGTCAGGATGCCGCCGACGTCTTCAAGGCACCCCCGGGCGATATGGACCGCCACGGTTCCGCGCTGCGGATCTAAGGTTTCCACCATGGCGAGTCCGTCATAGGCTTCGAGTATGAATCGGAGAAAAGCGATCTGACGACGGTCGACCCGGTAGTACCGGCAATGGGCTCTCATCATATCCCCTCAGTGGACTGAAAAGCTAATCATGAATTGATGCTTCCAAAGACTATAACCTGTTTTTTTTGAAAAATAAAATTCGTGTGATGTGCCGTGCTGCACTGTTGTGCTGAATCGGTATTTGAAGTATAGGCCGGATGTCATGCGAAAATCCTGGCATATGATCCACCCGGATCCCCAACATGTTCAGCGTCTCGCCGATCAAACCGGCTGCCATCCCCTCGTAGCCCGGATACTTGTCAACCGGAACATTTCGGAAACCCGGGAAGCAAAAAAGTTTCTTTACCCCCGGGTAACGGACCTGCCGTCGCCCTTGGGGATGAAAGGCATGGACGTGGCCACCCAACGTCTGATCCGTGCCATCCGGCAGAAGGAAAACATCCTCGTCTTCGGAGACTATGATGTGGATGGGGTCACGGCGACGGCCCTTCTGGAGGAATTTCTGAGCTACGCCGGGGCACGGGTCTTTTCATATACACCTCACCGACGTAAAGAGGGGTACAGTCTGAACAGGGAGCAGCTTCGCAGGATGCCGTTCCCACGGAAACCGGATCTGATCCTGACCGCCGATTGCGGCGCCACCAGTCACGATGCCATACGTGACGCCCAAAAGGCGGGAATCGATGTCATCGTCACCGATCACCACATGCTGGAAAGGGAAGTCCCGCCGGCCATCGCCATCGTGAACCCCCACCTGGAGGACGCACCATCGGAAATGTCCGGGCTGTCCGGTGTGGGGGTAGCCTTCTGTCTGCTGATCTCCCTCCGGAAGACCTTGCGGGAACAAGGATTTTGGGGGCACCAACCGGAACCGAACCTGAGGGATTACTGTGATTTGGTGGCTCTCGGCACCATCGCGGATATGGTTCCATTGCTGGGCGCGAACCGGATATTGGCCCGTGTCGGGCTGGATGTCCTCAAATCCGGCCGGCGCCCGGGTCTCAGCGCCCTGATGTCGGTCTCCGGGGTGGTCCCTGAACGGATCGACGCCGAGGATATCTCGTTCCGGCTGGCACCGCGTCTGAATGCCGCCGGAAGAATGGCCCATTCCAGACTGAGTGTCCGGCTCATACAGGAAACGGATCCGGTCAAAACCAGACGCCTTGCGGAACTTCTGGAACGGCTCAACCGTAAACGCCGGGCCGCCGAGCAGCGTACCCTGGACCAGGTGGCGTCCATGCTCACCGACACCCCGGAACTGTTGAGGTCCAATTCCCTGGTCCTGGCCCACCCTGAATGGCTCGAGGGGGTGCTGGGAATCGCTGCATCCCGTCTGGTCAACCAATACGGCCGCCCGGCTATCTTGATTACAACAAGAGACGGTATTGGCAAAGGATCCGCGCGCAGTGTATCCGGTTTCGACATCCACCAAGGACTTCACGACTGCCGCCCCCTTCTGGAATCCTTTGGCGGCCATCGGATGGCAGCCGGACTCCAGGTTAAAGCCGAGAACATCGAAGCGCTTCAGGATCTTTTTGAACAGGTCGTCGCGAGGCACACGCGATCCATTCATGCTGAAAAACGATTGCCCATCGACGGGGACCTGGCGTTGAATCAGATCTCACCGGAGATGATCGACGCCCTGGAATTGTTAAAACCGTTCGGCGCCGGTAATCCGGAACCTGTTTTTTCTGCTCGGCGTGTGGCGGTTCAATCCTTTCAAGTAGTCGGACAGCGGCACCTTCGAATGACCGTGGCGCACCCGTCGTCAATGTCCCACAGCATCATGAGCGGCATCTGGTTCAATCCGCCGGCGCTCTCGATTTCCAGGGAACGGCTTTTTAAGATTGCGTTCCGCCTTCAGTGGAACCGCTGGAACGGCAAAAAAACACCCCAGATCGTAATCGAAGACATGGTACCGGATACAACTGGCTGTGCCGACGGCTGAGATGAATGTACGGGGTAATGTGAATATGGGCACATTTTTCTTGAACTATGGAAATCTTGAGATTATGATTCCTCCAAATTTTTAGATGAACCCCTGAGACCCAAAAAGGTAACGCAACATGGCGAAAGTATTTCGACCCTCGACCAGGGAAAGCAGCATCCTTTCGAAAATTGAATCGACGAGGGAATATGCACGCCGGATGGCCATCAATAGCATCAAGGATTGTATCGATGGCCTCTCCAATGCCATTGCCACGAAGTTGGTGGAAACGGAACTGGTTGAAACCACAAACAAGAATGGACTGGAGGAGCAGATCGTAAAGTGCCTCGACACATTAGGGCATGCTGAAGATTTCGATGTGGACTATCAAATCGCGCCGTATCGCAACCTGGTGACACAACCCCATGTCGTCAGCCTTTACGTCACGTCATTTGTGATCGAAAAACTCATCAACCACAGGGACATCGTCGACATTTACGGATCTGACGAAGATATTTACGTCTGCATCAATCAGCAGGGGCGAAAATTCCTCCCATGACCCCATGCGAGCTGCGTTTCACCCCAGGCTAATCAATGGGCCCTTTGAGGACCCCGGCCTTTATGTCCCCTTTCAATTCCTCCATCGCGCCCTCCTGTTCGATCTGGGAGATCTTTCCGGCTTATCCAACCGCGAGCTGCTAAAAATCAGCCATGTGTTTGTGTCCCACACCCACATGGATCATTTTATCGGATTCGACCGCCTTCTCCGCATTGCGCTGGGACGGGACACCATGCTTCATTTCTTTGGGCCCGAAGGCTTCACGGACAATGTGGCCGGAAAGTTGTCCGGATATACCTGGAACCTGGTGTCAGATGATACCCATCCATTGGAAATCATGGTGACGGAGGTCGGCTCGACGCGCATGAAAACCTCCCGGTTTCTTTGCCGAAAGCGTTTCGAGCGAGATCCGGACGGAATCGAAAACCCCTTTGACGGTCGACTTCTCATCGAACCGGCGTTTTCAGTCCGGACGGCGCTTTTCGATCACCGGGTGCCGTGCCTGGGTTTCTCTTTGGATGAACAATTTCACATCAACATCGACACAGCGCAACTTGACCGGCTGGGCCTTCCCACCGGCCCCTGGCTCTCTGATTTTAAAAATGCCGTTTATAAAGCCAATCCCGAGTCGTATGAGATCGTGATCCCCGGCGCGAACGGAGCCGAACGTAAACCCTATCGCCTGGGCGAATTGACCAAGGCCATCGCCCGAATCACCCCTGGCCAGACGATTACCTATATTACCGACGTCGGCTATAACGAACAAAACGTTCAACGCATCGTCGAACTGGCAAGAGGGGCCGACCACCTGTTTATCGAAGCGGCATTCCGTGACGATGACGCACATATTGCCCATCGCAAGCACCACCTCACCGCCCGCCAGGCCGGTATTATTGCCCGGCAAGCCGGTGTTCGGCGCCTGACGATCTTTCATTTTTCACCGCGGTATCAAGGCATGGAAGAGCAGCTGGAAGCAGAAGCGCAAGTTGCGTTTGAAGGAAGATAGCGTCGGTATTTCCGGTATACCCAAACCTAAAGCAGATATGTTCTTTTGTTCCACTGTCGTTAGGCGATTCTCATGGTTCGCACGTGCATCCGTTCAAACGCCGGTATACCGTAGTCTCCCCGGTGCACGAAGGCGTGTACAGACAATAATGCCGGAATGGCATGGGTAGTTTGCCCGGGCATGTCGCCCGGGTAAACAGTCATAAATATCAGCAAACGTCCGCGTTTGTCTGCGGCCAATGATTCTTTTATTTGACCAAAACATGGCTTTCTCGTGCTCAGTTTCAGCGGTATGTCATTTTGAGAATAACCATTGTTCCCTAACCCATGTCCGCGGCCCCTTTGTAAAGCGGCATCAGCCGGCTGATCAGCTTGGCAATTTCATCGCTAATGTCCTTCTTTCGAGCGATGGCATCTTTTTTAGGGATCCGTTTGCTGATAACCAGATCAACTGGCTTGGCTTCCGGGCACCGTTCTATCAGGGCACCCAATGAATCCACAGCCGCTTCCGCACTGTCGCTCAAACTCCAGGACTTTTCCCCGGCAGTAATCACATCGCTGAAGCATGAGTTGCGCGTATCATAGATTTCCAACCCCTCTTCTAGCGCAATCTCCCGGAGCCATTGTTCGTTTTCTTGATTTTTGAGCCAGTTCAGAAATGCCGTCCAGCCCGAGGGGGAGTCCCCCTCCGCAGCGGGACGCTCAATGCGAAAGCCGAACGTAAAAGAGGTTTTGTCCGCACCACCGAAAAACCAGGCCGGAAGCGCCTTCCGTTTCTTTTTCCACAGAACGGCGTCCGCCCATTGGATGGCATTTTTATTCCGTGCTGCCCATGACTGAAAATGAAGCGGTGTGGCTTGGGTCCGATGGGCCACATCCCCCCCAAGCATATCCCGGCCGCGCCACCGGGTGCGGCTGATTTTATCTTTAAAATCATCCGACTGCAGCCCCTTAAAAGATGCGCCCCCTTTTGCCTTGGATATGCGATGGGCTTTTTGGGCCGCTAACTGAGCACTCTTTTCCCGCATCTCCTTCTCGTGCCGCCTCCGACTTTGAATCCGGAGCTGCATTTCGACAGTGGTTTCCCGCTCAGTCCCATCTTCCCACTGGATGACCATCTTATCGCGCTTGATGGACATTACCTCGAAAGGTCCCTTTTCATTGACATAGTTTTCTCCGACAACAAATTCGAAGGGTTCCGCTCTTTCCACATCCTCTGTCATAAACCGATCCTTTCCCGGCGCTGAACCGCGCGGTTTTTGGTATAACCCGCCTTACCGGTACCTGTAACGGCAGCTGGAGACGTGGTTACGAAATTATTTACACTTATCTCAGTTTAAACAATTAAAATAAACACGAAATTGAATTTATGAAGAGAATAAAGGGTTTCTAAGTTGCCGTTGATCTATAAAAAGCTTAGTTTATGGGGCGTCCCACAAATCTCGTTCATCCATTTTTCTCTGTAAACCCGTGCTGTTTTGAGAGCACCCATGGTTGGATCGTTCCCGAAAGCGTTGGCCTGAAATAACGTAAAATAAAGGGAGAAACATGCTCACTCCAGGAAAAACCTATGACGAGGTGTGCCGTCGCTTTCGATGGCAGATCCCGGAATTTTACAATATCGGCATCGACATCTGCGACAAGTGGGCAGTCGACCCAGACCGGAAAGCGCTCATTTATGAAAGAGACGACAGCGGTGTTCAGACATTCACGTTCAGGGATTTGAGCCGCCTGTCCAATCGTCTGGCCAATGCGCTGTCAGCCTGCAACATCACGCGGGGCGACCGTTTCGGCATCTTACTCCCGCAGCGGCCGGAAACCGCCATTTCCCACATCGCTATTTATAAGCTGGGGGGGGTTGCCGTACCTCTGTTCACCCTCTTTGGAACCGACGCCCTGGCCTACCGGCTGAAAAACAGCGCGGCGGCCGGCATCATCACAGATTCGGCCAATCTATCCAAAATTCTTGAAATCCAGGAGGATCTTCCTGACCTGCATACCATCGTCGTCACCGGAGATACACCGGTGGAGGGTGTCCCAGCCTTCGATGACCTGATCGCGAGGGCCTCCGACACATTTTCCCCGGCTCGCACCCGGGCCGAAGACCCGGCCCTGATTATTTACACGTCCGGAACCACCGGCCCACCCAAGGGGGCTCTCCACGCACATCGCACTCTTTTAGGGCATCTGCCCGGCGTGGAATTTCCCCAAAACTTTTTTCCCCGGCCGGGGGATCTGTTCTGGACGCCGGCCGACTGGGCCTGGATCGGCGGCCTGATCGATGTGCTGCTACCCAGCTGGCACCACGGCATGCCCGTATTGGCCCACCGGTTCAAAAAGTTCGATCCTGAAAAAGCCTTTTTTCTCATCGCAAAACATCAGGTGCGAAATGCCTTCATGCCGCCCACAGCTTTAAAATTGATGCGTCAAGTTCCGAAACCGCAACACCACCACAGGATTAACATGAGAAGTATCGGCAGTGGCGGTGAGACGTTGGGCGAGGAACTACTGGAATGGGGCCGGGAAACCATGGGCGTCACCATCAACGAGTTTTATGGACAAACCGAGTGCAATCTGGTGGTCGGATGCTGCGCCGAGGTCATGGACATCCGGCCGGGATCCATGGGCCTGCCTATTCCTGGTCACACCGTGGCGGTTGTCGATCCCGAGGGCAATCCCAAGCCACCTGGAGAGGTCGGTGAAATCGCGATCAAGCGGCCCGACCCGGTCATGTTTCTGGAATACTGGCGCAACGAGGAGGCCACCCAAAACAAGTACGTAAACAATTGGTTGATGACCGGTGATATGGCCCGCCGGGACGAGGATGGCTATATCTGGTTCTCCGGCAGGCTTGACGATGTCATTACCAGCTCCGGCTATCGCATGGGACCGGCGGAAATCGAAGACTGCATCATGAAGCATCCCGGGGTGGCCATGGTCGCTGTGGTGGGGATGCCGGATCCCATCCGAACGGAAGTTGTCACAGCGTTTGTCGTGCCGTCACTGAATTCGACCCCTGGCCCGGCGCTGGCCGATGACATTCGGGAATTCGTCAGATCCCGTCTGGCTGCCCACGAGTACCCCCGGCAGATCGAATTTGTCACCGAACTGCCGATGACCGCCACGGGAAAGATCATGAGACGCAAACTAAAACAGGTCGATCAAGAATAACATGCAATCTCCTTCTGAGCCCCCTTTGCGAGTGTCCTGGTTCATGTGGGGCCTTGGCGCACTGTTCTACCTCATGGGTTTTTTTCAGCGGGTCGCACCGGCTGTGATGACCGAAGAGCTCATGCGGGAATTTCAAATCAGCGCTGCGGCATTGGGGAATTTATCGGCCTATTACTTTTACAGTTATGCGGCCATGCAAATCCCCACCGGAATCATCTCAGACCGGTGGGGACCGCGCCGATTGTTAAGCACCGGCGCCACGATTGCCGGCATCGGCACGATGATGTTTGCGTTGTCATCGGCGATCCTGTGGGCCGGAATCGGGCGCTTTTTAATTGGCGGGTCGGTTGCCGTGGCGTTTGTCGGCTGCCTGAAACTGGCCAACTGCTGGTTTCCGCCGAGGTACTACGCCATGGTGTCCGGAATGGCCCTTTTTTTCGGAATTATCGGGGCTGTCTTCGCCGGACCACCCCTGCGTCTGCTGATGGATCATTTCAGCTGGCGCAGTATCATTGTAGCATCGGCGATCGTGACTTTCGGGATTGCCGCAGCGATTTGGATTTTCGTCAGGGATTACCCCACCGAAAAGGGCTATTCCGATATGGTCATTGGTCCCCAGACATGCACTGTCGATTCCCGAGAACCGATTCTCAGCGGAATCGTTGAGGTGTTTCGATACCGTAACACGGCGCTGTTGTTTGTGATACCGGGTGCCGTAGTGGGCAGTGTCTTGACATTTTCCGGACTCTGGGGAGTTCCCTTTCTGACCACCCATCATCACCTGCCCACATCGCAGGCGGCAGTTCTGACTTCGGCCGTACTGGTTGCATGGGCTATTGGCGGTCCCCTGTTCGGCTGGCTGTCCGACAGATGGGGGAATCGGAAACGGCTGTATATCGTCGGCCTAGCGTTAATGTTTCTGGGGTGGGGCGTTGCACTGTTTATCAACGATCTTCCATTTTATGTCCTCGTCGGGGCGCTTCTGGTCGCCGGGTTCAGTTCCGGCTGTATGATTATCAGTTTCGCTTTCGCCAAAGAGTCGGTTCCCGGCCGTCTGGCAGGGACCATTTCCGGAGTCGTCAACATGGGCACCATGACGGGACCGATGCTGCTTCAACCGGCCGTGGGGTGGATGCTGGATCAGAAATGGCAGGGCCAGATGCAGGCGGGCGTTCGGGTGTATGGACAGGAGGCCTACCAGGCCGGATTCTCCCTGATGCTTGCGTGGATTCTGCTGTCCCTGGTCCTGCTTTTCTTTACCCGTGAAACCCATTGCCGTCAGGCGACCTAAGGTTCTTATGAGATTCCGTCTCACACCGGATGGCACATTCCTGGTATATTATGGCTCGACAATCTTGAATTCAGGGGTCATAACGTCACGTGGCATATCTCTCCACGGATTGTTGCAAAAATGTGCTCGAACTCTGTATCGGCCCGGAGGCAAGGTATCGGGTAATTTCCACCTTATGGACGCCATCTGTGCAATGCCTTCAAAGCGGACACACGAGCCGATTGCCGGTATGGCAAACAACGGCGTAAAAAGGGACTCCTGCATCACCTGTCCCCTCCTGCCAGGCGTTCCATGACGAATTCTGTATTCACTTGAATGGGAAAGGCGGTCATTCGGATAAACCGCCATAACAACTTTTCCCCGGGTCGATAGACATCATAATCCGTGACTATCCCGATCAGTTTGTTGTCGTCGGAAATACCCGTACCGACACCCGAAGTTTTTTCGTCCCATGATCTTGCCGGTCCGACATCCACATGTACCACATTTTCATGATAATACCCCGCACCCCCAAAACCGATCATCTTTACAGTATCCCACAGCCGACGCGGGGATACCCCTTCCATCTTGATATCGGCCGCCATTCCATACTGGTGTAGACTGGCCTTTGCAGCAAGCCCCCCTTGCTTGCGCAGCCGGGTGTTATAGCGTGGGGGCTGCGATATCCGGAAACAATCGTAATTGTTGCCCCGGTGGACAGGCGATCTTCCAGGAAATCAAGATACTCGACAAGCCTCAGTGATACATTCTGAAATTCGGGATCATACGGCGCATTAAACACTCCACAGATGGCCTCCAGAGCCGTCCGGTCATAGTTCCCACCGCCCCTCCGATAGATACCGGAAAACATCATCCCGTTCTCATCGTTGGCCAGACGGATCCGCCCATCGCCGCTGTGAAAAAACCGCCTGCCGTCAAAGGCAGGTTGTTGCGCTCGTCCATCCGGAGGACTCGCGACTACAACCATCCAGGCCGCAATAAGTATTCTCAGCATTCCGAAGAGAGGGAGGCGGGTGTTCAGCTGTGGCATTGTGGGTGTAAACCTCTACCTGTTGAAATCATGGGATATTGCTGAAAGTCGGCTGTCAATTTCATACTGGTGCATTACAAATTTAACTGGCGCACACGAAATGGGCAATGAGCAATTATAGTGTAGTCATTGCTCAATTATTAGAGCGTTTGGACCAGGCCATATCAGAGGTTATCGATACCCCTAAGAGTACGAAAATGACCGCCGCTATCGGAACGTTACCCTGACAAACGCTCTATGTCGAAAAATGGGACTGTTTCTACTGAATGGTATCGTTCTATCCGTTGGCATAAGTATTTTCCGATTGATGCCACAGGGCCGCACTCGGAACGGATTCAGGCGATCACTATAACTATTGGTTGGAAAAAAACAAAGGGGTTACGGCTTTAATCCCGTAACCCCTTAGAAATTGTGGTAGCGGGGGCTGGATTCGAACCAACGACCTTCGGGTTATGAGCCCGACGAGCTACCAGACTGCTCCACCCCGCATCATATCGGAAGTGTGATGATAAGAACCTAACGATTGATTGTCAATATGTTTCACTTTGGTTTTTCTAAAATAAATATCAAATAATATCGATTTGTTATTTGCCTGCCAAATCGAGAAGAGCCTGCTTCAAACCGGCTTTCCCGGCGACCGCAGCATCTTCGCCCGACCGGAATGCCAAACGAACCCGCTTGGCGCGGCTGGAATGGCCCGACACGATTTCCAAATCGGATTTGGCCAGGCCAAGGCATTTGGCCAAAAACTGGATGCAGGCCCTGTTGGCCTTTCCCTCCACCGGGGGAGCTGTCAGCCTGATCTTCAAGGCGTCCCCGTGAATGCCCACGATAGCGGTATTCGATGATCGGGGCTGGACGAGGATCTTGAATACCAGCCCGGATGGGGTTTCTCTGATGGAGAGAGGCATAAGATCCGTTGGCCCGTTGGCCCGTGGGCCCGTTAGCCGGTTTGGCCGGTTTGGCCGGTTTATCCGGTCCACAGGTCATCTGCCGCCGGGCAGAGCCGTCATTCAGTCATTCGTCCCGCACAGCGGAACGTCATTTGTCGTTTTCGTTTTCGTTTATCTTTCAGCTTTCGGCTTATTATTCTTTCAGCTTTGAGCTTTCAGCTTTCAGCTTTGAGCTATTTATATCTTTCAGCTTCGGACTTTCAGTTCATCCAGCATCCAGTATCCAGTATCCAGAATCCAGCCCGCCAGAGGCGGACAAGCATCCAGCATCCAGAATCGAGTACCTAATCCATCGTATTTCTGATATTGCTGATGATGCGGGTGGAGGACGTATCTTCCGAGATCGGGACCAAGGCCACCCGGCCGCCAAGTGTTTCGACCAGTTCCCTGCCGGCCACCTCTTCGGAATCGTAGTTGCTCCCCTTTGTAAGGACATCCGGCCGGATGGTGCGGATCAGGTCTTTGAGACGCCCGGAGGAGAATATCACCACGTAGTCGACGCTGTCCAAAGCGCACAGGACCCGGACACGCTCCCTGGCCTGGATAACCGGCCGGCCCGGCCCTTTCAGGGCCCGAACCGAATCGTCGTCATCGGTGGCCACAAACAGAACGTCCCCGAGCTGTTTGGAAGCTGAAAAGAGCATCACATGCCCGGCGTGGAGCAGGTCGAAGCAGCCGTTGGTCAGGACAATCTTCTTTCCTTTTTTACGCAGCTCCTGTACCAGAACCGGCAGGTCGTGAAACTGCTTGTATTTGGAAACAGTGCGATCCCCGGAAGGCTTAAACGCGGCCTCCAGTTCCTTCTGGGACAAGGTCGCGGTGCCCACTTTTCCCACCACAACCCCGGCAGCGGTATTCGCCAGGGCCGCAGCGTCTCTCAGGTTTGCCCCGGCTGCCACGGCAAGCCCGAGCACGGCGGCTACCGTGTCGCCGGCGCCGGAGACCTCATATACCTGCCTGGCCTTTGCCGGAATCCGATACGGCCGGGCGCCACGCTTAAAGAGTACCATCCCGTCCTTTCCGCACGTGACCAGCAGCATTTCGATCGCAAGACTGTCGAGCAGTTTTTCTCCCGCATTATGCAGGGTGTCATCATCGGAAATATCAATCGCAGCCGCTAAACCGGCCTCCTTTTTATTCGGTGTCAGCACATCGACGCCGGAATACTTGGCAAAATCCATCCCCTTTGGATCGGCTATCGTGATCTTTCCGTGTTTTCGAGCGCAATCGCAGATCCGCCGCAAGAGCTCACGGGTGACGACGCCCTTTCCGTAGTCGGATATGAGTACCACGTCCGAAGCGGGTAATTTCTTTTCGGCTTCGGCGGCGAGTTTCTCCAGGGTTTCCTTGGAGACGCGCTCGCGCGATTCCCGGTCAATACGCACCACATGCTGGTTGGAGGCAAAGATCCGGGTCTTGCGGGTCGTCGGCCGTTCAGGCTCCCGGATCACCCCTTCCACATCCACCCCCAGGGTTCGCAGCCGCTCGATGAGCAGCTGGCCGTATCGCCCGGATCCCACCACTCCGGCGACGGCGACGCTGCCACCCAGCGCCACAATGTTGTTCACCACATTACCACAGCCGCCCAGGGTGTCCTCTTCACTTCTGACATTGACGACCTGAACCGGAGCTTCCGGGGAAATGCGATCCACCTCCCCCCAGACGTAGTGGTCGATCATCAGATCACCAACAACCAGCACCCGGCATTGGCTGAATCGGGATATGTTTTCGGTTAATGTCATGACCCGGCAGACGTCTGATAGTTGTTGACGAATTCCCTGAAGAATTTCGGCGGCCGCACCACCTTTCCATCTTCTTTTACAAAGGCGTGTTTGGTGTAACCCTGGGCGATGAGCTGCTCGCCGTTTTCGGCCAGCACGCGGTAGTCAAATTTCATTCCGGCTTTGACGCGGTTATCCAGGGACGTGTCGATGATTAGGATGTCGTCATAATCGGCTCCGGAAGAAAATTTACAGAAGACCTCCGAAACCGGAAGATAATACCCCCGATCTTCGATACTGCGGTACGGCATTCCGATGGCTCGAAACATCTCGGTCCGGCCCATCTCGAACCAGCGAAGATAATTGCCATAATAGGCCCGGCCCATACGGTCGGTATCGCCGTATATCACCCGGCATGTGGTTCGGTGAGAGATCATGTGCCTCCGTTTGCCCGTTGGCCCGCAATAAATGCCTAAAATTTAAAATGCCTAAATTGCCTAAAATGGTGGAATCGCTCCGCTCTATCCTTCAATCCAGAATCCAGCCCGCCATAGGCGGACAAGCATCCAGAAGCCAGAAGCCCTAAGCCTTAAGCCCTGAGCCTTTCTGTATCATTCAGCTTTCAGCTTATTATTCTTTCAACTTTGAGCTTTCAGCTATTTATATCTTTCAGCTTCGAGCTTTCAACTCTCAGCTCATTTCACCTCCAGCTCTCCATGACGCCAGATACCAAATACCGAGTACCCATTACCTAGTACCCAATATCCAGTATCCCCTCTAATGTTGCTCTAAGTTCTTCATACGTGTGGGTCACCGGAAACTCCGGAAACTCTTCTATCACGTTGTCCGGCGGCCGGAACAAGATTCCCTGGTCAGCCTCTTTCAGCATGGTAATGTCGTTATAAGAATCGCCCATGGCGATGGTTTCGTAATTGAGCTGTTTCATGGCCCGGACAGTATTTTTCTTCATGTCCCGGATCCTGAGGTTGTAGTCGGCAATGGCCCCGGTATCATCGAGGGTCAGGTCGTGACAAAAAAGGGTCGGCCAGCCCAGTTTCCCCATCAGGGGTGCAGCAAATTCACTGTAGGTGTCCGAAAGGATAAGCACCTGTACCCGGGTCCGAAGCCAGTCCAGAAATTCCCTGGCACCGTCAAGCGGCGCCATAGTTTCGATAACATCGATGATGTCTTTGAGTTTGAGCCCCTTCTCATCGAGGATGTTCAGACGCTTTTTCATCAACACGTCATAATCCGGGATGTCTCTTGTGGTCAGCTTGAGTTCCTCGATTCCGGTGCGTTCGGCAACGTTGATCCATACTTCCGGAGTAAACACGCCTTCCAGATCCGAACAGACAATGTGCATATGCAGATTCCTCTATAAGATTCTCGCTATCGCTTGAATTGTTTGCCGGTTTGCCGGTTTGCCGGTTGGCCCGTGGGCCCGTTAGCCCGTCTGCCCGTGGGCCCGTCTGCCCGTGGGCCCGTCTGCCCGCAATAAATGCCTAAAATTTAAAATGCCTAAATTGCCTAAAATGGTGGAATCGCTCCGCTCTATCCTTCAATCCAGCCCGCCAGAGGCGGACAAGCATCAAGCATCCAGTATCCAGAAGCCCTAAGCCTTAAGCCCTGAGCCCTTCTGTATCATTCAGCTTTCAGCTTCGGACTTTCAGCTCATCCAGCCCACCAAAAACGGGCAATCATCCAGCATCCAGCCCGCCAGAGGCGGGCAAGCATCCAGTATCCAGTATCCAGTTTACTCCTCCCTATCATCGTCTTCGATCCGAATCAGAATCGGTTTGTCGGCCACCACATCCAGCGCGGTAATTTTGGAGAGGGCCTGACTGACTGATTTTTCAACCGCACGATGGGTCAGCATCACGATAGGCACGGCACCGTCGGTCTTTCTCCCCTTCTGATGCACGGACTTGATACTGATCTGGTGGTTGCCGAGAATGCCGGCAATCTTTGACAGCACGCCGGGCCGATCCAGCGCCGCGAATCGAAAGTAGTAATGGGTTTTGATGTCTTCCACCGGCATGATGGGGATGTCTTTTATGTTCTCCATCTGGCAGGAAAGCATCGGCACCCGCACTCCGGCACAGGAAAGCATGTTCCGGGCAAGATCCACGATATCAGCGACCACGGCACTTGCCG
This sequence comes from Olavius algarvensis associated proteobacterium Delta 3, assembly GCA_903231505.1. Classification (GTDB taxonomy): domain Bacteria; phylum Desulfobacterota; class Desulfobacteria; order Desulfobacterales; family CAFBRK01; genus CAFBRK01. The sequence goes on from CAFBRK010000015.1 coordinate 81,760, forward strand.
TTGGCATCATTCCGGCGCCGCGACCGTAAAGCAGAATGTCGTCCGCCGCACTGCAGGAAAATGTGATGGCGTTGACCGTGCCGTTGACGTTGGACAGGAGATTGTCAAAGGGGATCATCGTGGGGTGGATCCGTGCCTCGATGGCCTCCCCCTTGTCCTTGCTAATGGCCAGCAGCTTGATTCGGTAACCGAACTCACTGGCAAACTCGATGTCCATGGGTGTGATTCTGGGGATCCCCTCGACGTAAATATCGTTCAGGTTGATCTCCATACCGTAGGCCAGAGAATTTAATATCGCCAGTTTATGCGCGGTATCGAGACCCTCCACATCCAGCGTTGGATCGGCCTCGGCGTACCCTTTTGTCTGGGCCTCGGCAAGGGCTTCCGCGAAGGGGCAGCCCTCATCGGATATCTTTGTCAGGATATAGTTGCAGGTCCCGTTGAGAATGCCGATCATCCCGCTGATGCGATTGCCGACCAGGGATTCCCGAAGGGTCTTGATCACGGGCATGCACCCCCCCGTACTGGCCTCAAACGCCAGATTGACCCCGTTTTCGGAAGCTTCCCGGACAATCTCATTTCCGTGGGATGCCAAAAGCGCCTTGTTGGCAGTCACCACATGCTTGCCCTTTCGGATCGCTGCAAGCATCATGTCTTTGGCAATCCCCTTGCCGCCGATCATCTCGAGAACGATATCCACTTCCGGATCATGGATCACACGCTGGGCATCATCGATGAGTACGCCGGCGGGGAGAGCGACACCACGGTCTGTTGTCAGGTCGATGTCGGCCACGTATTTCAGATTCAGGTCGACCCCGGCCCTAGCCCGGAGGAGATCCCGCTCTTCCAGGAGTATCCGCGCGACACCTGTGCCGACAGTGCCAAACCCCAGTAAGCCGATGTTGATTTTTTTCATGGGTATTCCGTTGGTCCGTTGGCCCGCAATAAATGCCTAAAATTTAAAATGCCTAAAATGCCTAAAATGGTGGAATCGCTCCGCTCTATCCTTCAATCCAGTCCGCCAGAGGCGGACAAGCATCCAGCAACAAGCCGGCCCTACAAAATCTTTCGTATGCCTCTGATCGCCTGATTGGTTCGCATTTCATTTTCGATCAGGGCGAAACGCACATAATCGTCGCCGTATTCTCCGAAACCCAATCCCGGCGATACGGCAACCTGCGCTTCCCGAATCATGAACTTTGAAAACTCGACCGATCCCATGTGTCGGTACTGATCGGGGATGCGACCCCACACGAACATGGTGGCCTTGGGCGGCTCAATTTCCCAACCGGCCCTCGCCAGGCCGGTAATCAGGGTGTCGCGGCGGGACTTGTAGGTATCCACGATCTCTTTGACACACTCCTGCTGCCCCTGAAAGTTGTTTTTGTCATCCTCCTCGTCCGGGCCGCTCAGAGCAATAATCGAAGCGATCTGTATCGGCTGGAAGATGCCGTAATCCAGATAGCTCTTGATGCGCGCCAGGGCCCCGATGATTTCGCGATTGCCCAGGCAAAACCCCACGCGCCATCCGGGCATGCTGTAGCTCTTCGAGAGTGAGAAGAACTCGACCCCCACGTCCTTTGCCCCTTTGGCCTGGAGAAAACTGGGCGCTGTGTACCCGTCAAATACCAGGTCGGCGTATGCAAAATCATGGATGATCATGATATCGTGCTCCCTGGCGTAATCCACGATCTTTTCGAAAAACTCGAGCTCCACCACCTCGGTGGTGGGATTATGGGGATAGCAGATGATCAGAACCTTGGGTTTGGGCCACGTCTGCCGGGTTGCATTGATCAGGTTATCGAAAAAATCCTGGTCCGGCCCCATGGGGATACCGCGCACATCTCCGCCGGAAATGATGGCCGAGTAGGGATGAATCGGATAGGTCGGGCTGGGCGTAAACACCACATCCCCGGGCCGAATGGTGACCAGCACCAGATGGGACATCCCTTCCTTGACGCCGATGGTCACGATGGCTTCAGAATCCGGGTCCAGGTCCACGTCAAAGCGTCGCCGGTACCAGCTGGTGATGGCCCGACGCAGCTTGGTAATTCCCGCCGATGCCGAATAGCGGTGGTTATGGGCCTTTTGAGCCGCTTCCACCAGTTTCTCGACAATGTGCTGTGGAGTGCCGATGTCCGGATTCCCCATGCCCAGGTCGATGATATCTTTACCGGCATGTCGCTCTTTCATCTTGAGTTGGTTGACCGTGGCAAATACATATGGTGGTAGTCGATCGAGTCGGGCAAACGTCTTCATGGTTAAAATCCGTGGTAATCGTTAAGGGTCTTTGGATCGCCATCCCGGCAATTTCAGCATCAGGAAACCACTATCAAATTTCCGGGTTAAAGGTAATTACAATATGTAAGTACCGGATGTCAAAAAATTTTGTTTTGACTTTTAACCCCTTAGAAACTACTTTTTTCTTCACGTTGGAGAATTCACAAGTGGAGAAATGGTGATGTCGGATTCGCTCACATACGCGAAAGCAGGTGTGGATATCGACAAGGCGAATGCCCTGGTCGATCAGATCAAGAAAATCGCCAAATCCACCCCCCGGTCCGGGGTTATGGGCGACATCGGCGGATTTGGGGGAATGTTTTCCCTGAACGTGGCCAACATGGAGCGCCCTGTGCTGGTCAGTTCGACGGACGGTGTCGGTACCAAGCTGAAAATCGCGTTCATGACGGGGATTCACGACACCGTCGGTATCGATCTCGTAGCCATGTGTATTAACGACATTGCCGTGCAGGGAGCCAAGCCGCTTTTTTTTCTCGATTATCTGTCCATGGGCAGGCTGGACAACAAGATTGCCACAGACATTATTGAAGGGATCGGAAAAGGCTGTCGTCTGGCCAACTGTTCCCTTATCGGCGGTGAAACAGCCGAGATGCCCGGCTTTTATAGTGAAAAGGAGTACGACCTGGCCGGCTTTGCTGTCGGGATCGTGGACAACCGCAAAATCGTGGATGGCTCCGACACGCAATTGGGCGACAAGGTTGTCGGGATTGCTTCCAGCGGCCTCCACAGCAACGGATATTCACTGGTTCGGAAGATCTGCTTTGACATGCTCGAACTCGATGTGGCCGACACCGTCCCGGAACTCGGGGTCACCATCGGGGAGGAACTGCTCAAGCCGACGCGGATCTATTCCGAGACCATACAGCGCTTGCTGAAAGACCTGCCCATCTCGGGTCTGGCCCACATCACCGGAGGCGGGCTGGTCGACAACATCGTGCGGATCATACCTAAATCCTGCAAGGTGGTATTGAAAAAGGGGAGTTGGGAAGTACCGCCCATATTTTCATTTCTCCAAAAATCCGGCAAGATCTCCCAAAAAGAAATGTTGCGGACCTTCAACAACGGCATCGGTCTGGTGTTGGTTGTTCCCGAAAGGGCAGTAGACGATGTGCTCGAGCGTCTCAGGGGAATGAAGGAACAGGCATTTGTCATCGGTGAGATCGCAGCAAAGAAGAAAAGTAAAACCCAGATCAGCTGGGTCTGACGCGTACGCTGTTCATTTCAGGCGCATTCACGCAATGAAGGCATTCGTCACTGTTGGAATCACCGGCCATACGGCTCGGGTCCTGCGCTGAAACCTCACACGAAACGGATTGAAATATACGTCGATGTTTAGACAACTGGCCACATTGGTTTCACGTATCTTTGCATGGATCGCCAAAGGACAGCAAAAAGCGCCCTGTTCCGGTTGAGGGGTGAAGGTGACGCCCGCTCGGCGAGGGGGCCGGTAGCTGAGTAACGATAATCCTTGTATTGGGCCAGAATCCAAACGATTCTGGCCGTTGTGTTTTATCGAAACGCTTTACTGAAGAGATGGCATACGCTCTCTAGTTATGTGCAGGACTATCGATAGAGACGCGATGCAATTCCGGACGTACCCGCCATGATTGTCCTTGGAATCGAATCCTCCTGTGATGAGACGGCGGCGGCGGTTGTGGAAGACGGCACTCGGATTCTGTCGTCCGTGGTGGCATCCCAGGTTGCGGTCCATCACCCTTACGGCGGGGTGGTACCGGAGCTTGCCTCGCGGAAACACATCGAAGCCATCGTTCCCGTCGTGGAGCAGGCCATTGCCGATTCCGGTGTCGGCCCCCATCGCATCGAAGGGGTCGCCGTGACGCAAGGGCCGGGTCTTGTCGGTGCGTTGCTGGTGGGTTTTTCATTTGCCAAGGCGTATGCCCATGCCCGGGGCCTGCCATGGGTCGGGGTAAACCATCTTGAAGGGCACATGAATTCGGTATTCCTCGGCAGCCATTCTCCACCCTTTCCCTTTGTCGCCCTGCTGGCATCCGGTGGGCATACCAGCCTCTACCATGTCACCTCTCACATACAATACGAACAGATGGGTCAGACATTGGACGACGCCGCCGGAGAAGCGTTTGACAAGGTGTCGAAAATGCTGGGGCTGGGTTATCCCGGTGGCGGTATCATCGACAAGATGGCAGCGGACGGGGATCCCGAAAAAATCACGTTTCCGAGAGCCTTTCTCAATAAGACCAGCTTCGACTTCAGCTTCAGCGGAATAAAGACGGCCGTCAAACGATACATCATGACCCACGAAGACACCTATTATCGTCAGATCCCGGATATCGCGGCCGGATTTCAGGAGGCCGTGGTGGAGGTGCTGACCACCAAACTGATTCGGGCCGCCGGGACCAGAGATTGTGAACACATCGCCCTGGTGGGCGGAGTGGCGGCCAACAGCCGATTAAGGGGACGTCTGAACGAAACGGCCATACAGGAAGGAATGCAGGTCTATATTCCGGCCATTGAATTGTGCGGAGACAATGCCGCCATGGTGGCTGCGGTGGGGTATCACTACCTTAAGGCCGGTGTTCGAGCAGGCCTCGGCGATGATGTGTTCTCACGGGTACCCCGGATCACAGGCTAACCCGACCCTATCGTGCTATAGTCGAGCCAAGTACGTCCTTTTTAGCTGAAGAATTCTATCCGCCGAAAGCTCGCCTCTTCTTCGTATATCTTCCGATTGCTTCAGCGAATTATAGATGATTTCGTAAACGGCCTCCATATCGGGACTTCGGTGGCAGATCAGCGCGATATCGATATCCGCTGCAAGTATCCGTTCCGTGCAGGTCCGGAAATCAAAATAATTCCGTACGGCTCCCATATCCAGGTCATCGGTCATCACGACGCCGTCGAATCCCATGGTCTGCCGCAGAAGACCCCGCGCAATGGCTTCCGAAAGACTCGCCGGCCATTCCGGATCCACTCCCGCATAGCGGATATGGGACAGCATGAACCCTGCCGCGTCTGCTTCGATCGCGGCATAAAACGGGATGAGATCATAGGCATCCAATTCCGTTTCATCGGTCTCCAGAACAGGCAGGTCCAGGTGGGAGTCGATGGTGGTCCGGCCGATACCCGGAAAGTGTTTCGCCACTGCCATAACGCCGTTCTTCTGGAGGGTTCGGATAACCACCGTTCCCAGCCGGGACACCCATTGGGGATCCGAACCGAAGGACCGGCCGGCCATGATGCTCTGAAAATTTTCCGGAGCGAGATCCATGACCGGCGCCATGTTCATGTTGATCCCCAGGTTGGATAGCTCCCCGGCGGTGACCCTGCCGAAACTTTCGGCATCCGATTCGGACTCCATATAGGGGTTTCCCGGGAATTCTGTAAAGGGCGCCCTGAGCCGTGCGACCTCTCCGCCTTCCTGGTCGATGGCGATAAAAAGCGGTGAATGCCCTGCGGCCCGGGCAACGTCCTGGGCGCTTCGGCAGAGCTCTGTAATCTGGTCGCGGGTGTCAAGGTTGGGGGAAAAGAGAATCAACCCGCCCACCTTGAGCTCCCGGATCAGGGATTCCAGATCGGCATCGCAGATCAATCCGTCGAACCCGACCATGAGCCGCTGACCGGCTAATTCGGCGATGGATAAGTCCTGTGCGTTCATGTTTCTCATACAGTCGAAGCGTTATGATCTAAACATTGAGGAGTAGAAAGAGTTTATGATGGCTAAACTTAAACCAGAAGGTCTCCGAGACCGTTTTAAGGCATTTTAGGCATTTTAGTGCATTTAAGGCATTAAAACTGTTCGGCTTCAGTACTCCCCTCCATCGCTCCCACCGATGTTTCCCCTTCGGTGATTGCATTCATGATCCGGTCAAAGTAACCGGCGCCGACAAATTTCTGATGGGTGATGGCCATATACCCCTTTTCCTTTTCACCGGCAAATTCTTCCTCTTGGAAATCGGAATAGGCCAGCATCCCATCGTCCCGGTAACTGCGTGCCAGGTTGAACATGCCCAGGTTCAATGCATGGAAACCGGCCAGGGTGACAAACTGGAACTTGTACCCCATGGCGGCCAGTTCGGTCTGAAATCGCATGATGGTGCTGTCATCCAGGTGGGCCCTCCAATTGAAGGACGGCGAGCAGTTGTAACTTAACAGTTTTCCCGGATATGTCGAATGGATGCCTTCGGCAAACTTCTTGGCCTGCTCAAGATCCGGTTTTGATGTTTCACACCATACCATATCCGCATACGGTGCATAGGCCAGCCCCCGGGCAATCGCCATGTCCACGCCCCCTTCAATATAGAAAAAGCCCTCTGAAGAGCGGGCTTGGTCCTTAATGAATGGTCGATCCCGTTCGTCGATATCGCTGGTCAGCAAGCGGGCGGCATCTGCGTCCGTGCGGGCGACCAGCAGTGTCGGCACACCGCACACATCCGCTGAGAGCCGGGCGGCGACAAGTTTGTTGATGAATTCCTGGACAGGGACCAAAACCTTTCCGCCCATGTGCCCGCATTTTTTCGCCGACGCCAGTTGATCCTCAAAATGAACTCCGGCAGCCCCGGCTTCAATCATCTGCTTCATGAGTTCAAAGGCATTCAACGGTCCACCGAAGCCGGCTTCCGCATCGGCGACGATCGGTGCAAACCAGTAAGGACCGCTCTTTCGCCCGTCGAGCACCTGGATCTGGTCGGCCCGCCGAAGGGCATTGTTGATCCGCCGGACCACGTTTGGCACGCTGTTGGCCGGGTAGAGGCTCTGGTCCGGGTACATCTCGCCGGCCAGGTTCGCATCGGCCGCCACCTGCCAGCCGCTGAGGTAGATGGCCTTCAGTCCGGCTTCCACCTGCTGCACGGCCTGATTGCCGGTCAATGCCCCCAGGGCGGGGATGTAGTTTTCGTTCTTCAAAAGCTGCCACAGGCGCTTGGCACCGGCCTCGGCAAACGAGTAGCTCAGTTTCAGCGTTCCGCGCAGTTTCAATACCTCATCCGCGGAATAGGGCCGTTTTATCCCATCCCAGCGCATATCGGACTCCCATTCATTGCGCATCAGCTCGGCCTCGTCCACGTCGATTTCATGGCATTCGAGCCGCTTGCAGAATTCGATGGCCTTCTCTTCAAATGTTTTTCCCATATGCCCCCCTCCTTGGTGTTCGTTTTTGGAATAAGGTTTGTCCGCTGGCCCGTCAGCCCGTCTGCCCGTTAGTCCGTTAGTCCGTTAGTCCGTGTGCCCGTACGCCGGCATGTCCTGAGCTTGTCAAAGGGTTCGCCCGTTCGCCGGTATGAGTGCCTGTGGCTCATGTCGTAGAAACCGGGCAGCATACCCGAGTCCGTGTCCGTCCGGAGCGTTCACCGAAATGCCTACAGAAGAATTAACACGTTCCGCCTTACCGGCAGGGGTGGGTATCATTCTGCGACCATGGAGACTGACCGTGACAGAAGTATACGGTCCATGTTGTCAGAGGAAACGAAAGGATATCTGGCGAAAATACGGCAAAATTAACAATCCGCTTCTGCCTTGTCAACCGGCGCTCCAGCGTGGATCGTTCCTTGACGCACTTCCCCCGGCTTCTTATAGTGATAAATTCCTCTTGAATGAATAGCTGAGGGCGCGCCATGACAGCCACGAATCATGATATGGAACCAGAAACCGCCACCGAAATCATCCTGGATGCATTCCGGGAATATCAATACGCCTTCGACCGGATCACGCTTATGGGCAGGGATCGGTTCATTGAACGGGACTGGCGGGGGGCCCACCAGGATGTTGTAGAGCGTATCGAGCTGTATCGCCGTGCGGTGGAGCAGGTTGTATCGTCACTCAAAACAGGGATTGGTTCCGGGCACACGTCAAGCGATATCGGAAGACGTATCAAGACAGGCTACCTGCGGGCGATCGCCGACCGTAACGACATCGAGCTGGCCAAGACATTTTTCAACTCCGCCATCCGGCGGGTGTTCGAGACCATCGGCGTCGATTCCGAGAGCGAGTTTGTGGACACTGACTTTGACGTGTTGTCCGTAGGTTCCGGCGCGTGTCCGGAATGCCGGCTGATAGCATTTCGCGGGAGCATCCGCAGCCTGGTTGAAGATATTTTCAACCTGTTTGATACCAAGATCGCCCTCGCCGATCCCCGCCTGGATTTCGAGCTTGCCACCGAAGAGATCAATTCGCGATTCGGGGCGATGGGTGTCGACCCGAGTCATGTTGCCATTGAAGTTCACGATTCGATTTTCTACCGGAACAAGGCCGCCTACATCATCGGCAGAGTTCTGTTGGGGCAATCGGTGTTGCCGTTGGTTATCGCCCTGCTCAATGAGGACGAGGGCATATACGTCGATGCGGTCTTGCTGACGGAAGAAGAAATCAGCGTCCTGTTCAGTTTCACCCGTTCCTACTTTCGGGTTCGTGCGGAACGACCGTGGGAACTGGTCCGATTCATCAAAACCCTGATCCCGTCAAAACCCGTTTCTGAAATATATACCTCCATCGGCTACCATAAGCACGGCAAGGCGGAGCTGTTTCGCGAATTGCAGCGCAGTTTGCATCGCTCAAACGACAAGTTTATGATCGCCCCGGGAGAAAAGGGGATGGTCATGGTGGTCTTTACCCTTCCCTCCTTCGATGTCGTGTTCAAGGTCATCAAAGACCGATTCGACTACCCGAAAAAAACCGATCGTAGGGCTGTCCGGGAGCGGTATCAGCTTGTATTCCGGCACGACAGGGCCGGCCGCCTGATCGACGCCCAGGAGTTTGAATATTTAAAGATCGGCAAAGACCGATTCTCCGACAGACTGTTGAGCGAACTGAGGAAATCCGCGTCCCGCAGCGTTGACATCGGCGATCACGATGTGGTTCTGAGACATGTCTATACCGAGCGCCGGATCACGCCTCTGGACATCTATGTCCGTGAGGCCGGAGAGAGCGAAGCCAGGGATGTGGTCAGAGATTACGGAAATGCCATAAAGGATCTGGCCGCAACAAATATCTTTCCAGGGGATCTGTTCCTTAAAAATTTCGGTGTCACACGGCACGGCCGGGTGATCTTTTATGATTATGATGAACTTTGCCTTCTTCTCGACTGCCGGTTCAAAACCATGCCGCCCGCCCGGAGCATCGAGGAGGAAATGTCGGCAGAACCATGGTTTTACGTCGATGAGAACGATGTATTTCCCGAAGAATTCGGAACGTTCTTCAGGCTGCGGCAACCCCTCCGCCAAGTTTTTGCAGGCTGCCATGGGGATCTGTTACAACTTGAATTCTGGCAGCATATGCAGGAAAAGCTGCGTTCCGGAGACGTCTTGAGTATCTTTCCCTACCACACCGACCGCCGACTTCGTCAACGCGCCCGCAACCCCCGCAGGCCCAATGGGCGATGACCGTTGGCCCGTAGGCCCGTTAGCCCGCAATAAATGCCTAAAATTTAAAATGCCTAAATTGCCTAAAATGGTGGAATCGCTCCGCTCTATCCTTCAATCCAGAATCCAGCATCCAGAATCCAGAATCCAGCATCCAGCCTTTCGCGGCGAAGCTCCGAAGGAGCGAAGACCGGTCCCCAATACCCAGTACCCAATACCGAATACCCAATACCCAGTACCCAATACCGAAAAGGCTATCGCCTTCTTCTCAGCTGGTACTTCCGAACGGCCTGGTTGTGGTCGGTGAAATTGGTGGAAAATTGGTGGGTGCTATCCTTTTTGGAGACAAAATACAGATATTCCGTCTCAGCAGGGTAAAGCGCGGCGTTGAGTGCAGCCTCTCCAGGATTGGCAATGGGGCCCGGCGGAAGCCCTTTTATTCGATACGTGTTGTACACCGTGTAGGTTCTGAGATGATCACGGGTCAAATTTCCGTTAAATTCCGTTAACCCATAAATCACCGTGGGGTCGCTTTCCAGGCGCATCCGTTTCTTCAGCCGGTTGTGAAATACCGAAGAAATGAGATCCCTTTCCGAAGGCGCGCCTGTCTCCTTTTCGATGATGGAAGCCAGCGTCACGATGTGATGGACCGAAAACCCCAGTTCCTTGGCCCGCTTTCGCCAGTCCGGAACGAAGACGGACCGGAAACGATCCACCATGGTATCAATGATTTTGTCGATGGCTTCGTCCTTTGGAAAATAATACGTGTCCGGAAACAGATACCCTTCAAAGCTCGGCCCCTCGATTCCCGCCTGCTGCACCCGGGCCCGGTCTTCCGCGGCGGCGAGAAACGCTGTTTCATCGGCAAGACCCGCCTCCTTCAGAATGGTAGCGATCTGAGCCAGATTGTACCCCTCGGGTATGGTAATCCGGTGCAGGCGAACTTTGCCGCTGACCAGAGTGTTCAAAATCGTTTCAGGGGTCATGGCCGGTGAAAGGGCATATTCCCCGGCCCGGATTTTTTTATCGAACCCTTTGATTTGTGCAAATCGGCCGAATTTGGTGCTGTCTGTAATGAGACCGGCCGATTGGAGCCGCCTGGCCACTTCGTGAAACCCTTTTCCGGGCGGAATGGAGACGATCTGCTCGTGGCTCCCCGGATCGGTCGGAGTTCGCGCATACGCATAGAGATCCATCAGAAAAGCGACACCCGCGGCCGCAGCCACTAGAAGAACCAGGATTACGGTGATGAATATCAATCTCACGAGCGTTTCATCTCCATGTGAAGATTACGTTGATGCCACCCCTATCAGAAACGAACCCCCCCTCAGGCCAAAGCCGGCAATATGGGGGGTTTTTAACTCGTTTCGAATATTATAATAAAGTCATTGCCTCCAAGTCAAACGGTTCCAGTGGAGGTCCACATTCAGGCCCATTTTCGACGACATCCACGGCTTGATTTTCACACACCGGTTGCTTATGTTCTATCATTATTTCTGAGCGACCCCGCAACCGATTCAAAATAACCTGAGCATACGTGAACCAGTCCATACAAAACAGCCCGGCATATGCCGGATTCGAGCAGGGACCGATACGCCCACCGAGCGAAGCCCGCAGTTTGCTGATCCGGGTCACCCGGAATTGTCCGTGGAACCGCTGCACGTTTTGCCCGGTGTACAAGGGATCCAGATTTTCGATTCGGCCGGTCGAGCATGTCAAGCAAGACATCGATGGGGTATCCCATTGCGTGGACGCCATCCGGGAAGGCGCCGAAAAACACGGCAAGGTCCCCGGATTCAAATTGAAAAGCCTGTTCGGGTCTCTGTCCGCCAAGGATCCGGCCGCCTACCAGGCGGCGCTGCACTGGGCCGCTGGCGGCATGCGTTCGATCTTTCTTCAGGATGCCAACAGCCTGATCATGAAGCCCGAAGACGTGATCGACATCCTTGGCTATCTCAAAGAAAAATTCCCATGGGTGGCGCGGGTTACCTCCTATGCCCGTTCTCACACGATTTCCCGGATCAGCGATCCCCATCTTCGCCAAATGCGCGATGCCGGCCTGAACCGCATCCATATCGGACTCGAATCCGGTTCGGACGAGGTATTGAAACTGGTTAAAAAAGGATCGAACAGTAACACCCACATCAAGGCGGGACTGAAAGTCAAGAAGGCCGGCATGGAGCTTTCAGAATATGTCATGCCGGGACTCGGCGGCCGCAGGCTGTCGTTTCAGCATGCTACGGATACTGCCGAGACGCTGAACCGGATCAATCCGGATTTTATCCGCTTGAGAACTCTGGCCATTCCGAACCATGTGCCGTTGTCGGAAGCACACCGGAGTGGGGCATTCGAAAAATGTACGGATGTGGAGATGGCCGAAGAGATTTTAACATTTCTTCGGACCCTGGAAGGTATCACGAGCAGAATCGCGAGTGATCACATTTTGAATCTGTTCCAGGAAATTGACGGGACTCTTCCGGAAGACAAACCCCGGATGATGGCTGTGCTGGAGGAGTTTCTGGAAATGACTCCGGAAAAACAGATCCTTTACCAGATTGGCCGCCGCTTGGGATATTTTCAGAGTCTGGAGGATCTTGCTTCGCCCAGCCGCAGGGCCCGGGCCGAAAAAGTACGTCGAGAGCTGAATATCACACCGGATAATGTGGACCGGACGATAGAAGAACTCATGAAACGATTTATCTGATAGACGTGAATGTCAGAGGGATGACAAGGAGACGGTTATGACGGACATGCACGGTAGAATCGACTACACAGACCAGGGGGAGCTCATCGTGCCGCAACGGCCCGTGCTGCCGTTTATTGAAGGGGACGGCACAGGTCCGGACATTTGGAGAGCCGCGCGACGGGTTCTCGATGCAGCGGTAGAAAAAGTATACAACGGGAGCCGGAAGATTGAATGGCTGGAAGTCTATGCGGGTGAAAAAGCCTACAACAGGTCCGGAAGTTGGTTGCCCGACGAAACACTGGAGCAGATCAAGACCTACCGTGTCGCTATAAAAGGTCCGTTGACCACGCCCGTGGGCAAAGGATTTCGCAGCGTGAACGTCCGGCTGCGGCAGGATTTGGACTTGTATGCCTGTGTTCGGCCGGTCCGATATATCCCCGGCATTCCCAGCCCGATGAAGCACCCCGAGAATGTGGACATGGTGGTTTTCCGGGAGAACACCGAAGATGTTTATATGGGCCTGGAATGGGAGGCCGGTTCGCCCACGGCCCTGAAGATCATCGATCTGGTGAAATCCGAAGACAGCGCCGACATCCGACCCGATTCGGGGATCGGGCTGAAACCGATCAGTGAATTCGGTACACGCCGGCTGGTGCGCATGGCCGTCACCTTTGCGTTGGCCCAGGGGCGCAAAAGCGTCACGCTGGTGCACAAGGGAAATATTATGAAGTTCACAGAGGGTGCCTTTCGAAACTGGGGCTACCGCCTGGCCGAAGAAGAGTTCGGCGATAGTGTGATCACCGAAGATGCCGTCTACAGCGACCATGAAGGCAAGGTCCCGGCCGGAAAGGTATTGATCAAAGATCGGATTGCCGATGCCATGTTCCAGCAGATCCTGCTGCGGCCCGCAGAATATGACGTACTGGCGATGCCCAATTTGAACGGTGATTATATGTCCGATGCCCTGGCCGCCACGGTCGGTGGGCTCGGCATGGCACCCGGTGCGAATATCGGAGACGGCTATGCAGTGTTCGAAGCCACCCACGGGACCGCTCCAAAATATGCCGGCCTTGACAAAGTGAATCCAGGATCCCTGATTCTATCCGGCGCCATGATGTTGGACCACCTGGATTGGCATGAGGCCGCCCTAACCGTCCGGAATAGTCTGATGTCTACCATTGCCGCAAAAACCGTCACCTATGACCTGGCCCGGCAAATGGAAGGAGCGACAGAAGTGGCGTGTTCGGAGTTTGCAGAGGCCATGGTCAAGCACATGTAGATATGATTTAAGGTTCTTCTCCATTAGTTGTAGTTTTTGATGACAAACTGCTGTTTATCGCTCTTGTGTCGATGTGAACATAGAGGGTTCAAGGGGTCAAGGATTCAAGGATCCAAGTGAAATGATAAAGAAATATAAAGGGTTGAACGTCTGGCAAAGGTCATTCCGACTCTGCCGAAAAATATAAGGATAGAAAAGTTAGCCCGCCACAATATAGGCGGATCAACCTTTCAATAAACTAAGCGACATCGTCGCGTTTCATAAAATCGGTATACGATTTTATTGGGGGTATTATGGATAAAAAAGAGTTTGCCCGGCAGGTGGATGTCAACGGACAGAAATATACCATCTACGACATCCGGCGGCTCGAGGAGAAGGGATTGGCCGATATCGGCCGGCTGCCCTTTTCCATTCGTATCCTTGTGGAAAATCTGCTCCGTAAGATGGATGGCAGGATCGTGCGGGAAGAAGACATGCTGAACATTGCCCGATGGCAGAAAGCTTATGAGGAACCGGTAGAAATCCCTTATCACCCGGCACGTGTGCTGATGCAGGATTTCACGGGGGTGCCGGCCGTGGTGGATCTGGCGTCCATGCGGGATGCGATGAAAACTCTGGGCGGGGATCCCAATAAGGTCAATCCTCAGATCCCGGTCGATCTGGTGGTGGACCATTCGGTGCAGGTGGATTACTACGGCACGGCCGACGCCCTGACCCAAAATGTTGGAAAGGAGTACGACCGGAATGGTGAACGGTACACGCTGTTGAAGTGGGCCCAGAAGAGTTTTGACAACTTCCGCGTCGTCCCTCCGAACTCCGGTATCTGCCACCAGGTCAATCTGGAATATTTGGGGCAGGTGATCCTCGATCAGGAAATCGATGGCGTACCCACGGCCTTTCCCGACACCCTGGTCGGTACCGATTCCCACACCACGATGATCAACGGTATCGGCGTCATGGGATGGGGGGTCGGCGGTATAGAAGCCGAAGCCGTCATGCTGGGCCAGCCGTACTACATGTCAATTCCCGAGGTCATCGGATTGAAAATGACCGGAACCTTGAGAGAGGGAGTGACGGCCACCGATTTGGTACTGACGGTCACCGAGCTTCTCCGGCAATACAATGTCGTGGAAAAATTCGTTGAATTTTTCGGGCCGGGCATGAAACAGCTGGGCGTTCCGGACCGGGCCACCATTGCCAATATGTCTCCGGAGTATGGCGCTACCATGGGATTTTTCCCGGTAGATGAAAAGACGGTGGACTATTTGAGAACGACCAACCGTGAATCGGCCGCCGCCAAGGTAGAGACCTGCGCGCGGGAACTGGACCTGTTCTATACCGGGGACACGGATCCGGAGTACTCTCAGGTTTTGGAGCTCGATCTTTCTTCGGTGTCTCCCTCCCTGGCCGGCCCGGCCCGGCCCCAGGATCGCGCAGCCCTGGTGGAACTCAAAACGAAATTTGCCGAAGTACTCGGCTGCGAATACGACCGGGATGCAGACGTCACGCACATGTCTCAGTTCATCGACGAATCCGGCAGCCAAACGGTGCGGGCGGCCCATTGCAAACCGGTCAGCCAGAGGGAAGTTCCGATCCTTCTGAACGGTAAAGAAGAGAAAATCGGTGACGGCAGCATCGTGATCGCAGCGATCACCTCCTGTACCAACACGTCGAATCCCTATGTCATGTTGGGCGCCGGGCTGGTCGCAAAAAATGCCGTCAAGTACGGTCTTCGGGTTCCGTTCTATGTCAAGACATCCCTGGCCCCGGGATCCAAGGTGGTCATGGACTACCTGGAAAATTCCGCCTTAATCCCCTACCTGGAAGCGGTTGGCTTTCATCTGGCCGGGTTCGGCTGTACCACTTGCATTGGAAACAGCGGCCCCCTTAAGCCGGAAATTGAGCAGGTCATTGCGGAGAACGATCTGACGGTGGCATCGATTCTTTCGGGAAACCGCAACTTCGAGGCACGGATCCACCAGGCGATAAAGGCCAATTACCTGGCATCTCCCATGTTGGTTGTCTCGTTTGCCCTGGCGGGAAGAATCGATATCGATCTCACGTTCGAGCCGGTCGGCCATACGCCCAACGGCCGACCGGTGTACTTGGAAGATATCTGGCCGAGCTATGCGCAGATCGATGAACTGGCCCGAAAATGCGTCAAGAAAGAATTCTACGCAACCGAATATGGCCGAATTTTCGACGGTGACGAATTCTGGCGGTCACTGCCGGACATCGAAAGCACAACTTTTGCCTGGGATCCGGAATCCACCTACATCAAGAATCCCCCCTACTTCGATGGTTTCTCCCTGGAAACGGAGGCGCCGGTGGACTTTGGCGGTGGCCGTGCCCTGCTTCTCGTTGGCGATTCGGTCACCACCGACCACATTTCCCCGGCCGGAGCCATCCCGGAGGCGTACCCGGCCGGTCAATATCTCGTGGACAACGGCGTGGCGGAATCTGATTTCAATTCCTACGGCTCCAGAAGAGGCAATCACGAGGTAATGATGCGCGGCACCTTCGGCAACATCCGGATCAAGAATCACCTCGTAGCCCCGAAAGAGGGCAGTTACACCGTAACGTTTCCCGAAACCGAAGAAAAATTCATCTACGATGCGGCGATGGGATACGCCGAAAAGAGCGTCCCTCTGGTGGTGCTGGGTGGCAGGGAATACGGTACCGGTTCGTCCAGGGACTGGGCGGCCAAAGGCACCAACCTCCTGGGAATCCGTGCTGTCATTGCGGAGTCCTTCGAGCGGATCCACCGGAGCAATCTGGTCGGCATGGGCGTACTGCCGCTTGTTTTCAAGTCGGGCGAGTCCTGGAAAACACACGGTCTCGATGGTTCGGAATCCTACAGTATATCCGGTATCGAAAACATGGAACCCCGAAAAAGCCTCCGGGTTACAGCCGTCAAGAGCGACGGCAGCGAGGCGGCGTTCGATGCCATCGTCCGGCTCGATACGGTGGTCGATGTGGACTATTTCCTCAATGGGGGTATCCTGCCCTACGTACTGCGAAAATTGATGAAATAAAATTGGATCATTCGTTCGTTGGGTTTGGTGTTTGGTTTACGGGATCCAGCGTCGCGAGAAAAAAGATGATTGCTGACTCAGCTGAAAGTTCAAAGCTGAAAGAGTAATGAAGTTGAAAGCTGAAAGCTGAAAGGATACAGAAGGTCCAGGGTTCAAGGCTGGCCCGCCTCTGGCGGGCTGAACTAGCGATGCAGGATACAACGACGATAGAATGATATTATGTTACCCGGCATCGTGTTAGCGCGACGCCGTTAGCCATCAAGCGCCTGAAACAACTGTCAGAATTCCGTTCCGGTGTTTAAATTGTAGACGCAATTGAAAGTTGCGGAGTCATCGGTATCGGAATCGGGTTCGGAATCGGTATCGACTTCGAAGTTGCCCATTCTGTCTCGATTCCGATACCGAATTCACTATCCACACGTCAATCCATCCTTTTTTTCAGCCCGTAATTAGTTTATACCATCAGGAGTCTTGCGGCTTGACATCGGCAAGCATAACCCATACAGCACTCTTAAAACTTACCGACAATCATCACAACCTGCGTGAGGTCTCTTCATATGGCAAAACCCAAGCTGAAACAGCATGTTATCAACCGCGAATGGTGCAAGGGATGCGGTATCTGTGCGCACTTTTGTCCGAAGGATGTGCTCGAAATGGATGAAAAGGACAAAGCCGTCGTCAAACGGCCAGAGGACTGCATATGCTGTAAACTCTGCGAGATCCGGTGCCCGGATCTGGCCTTGGACGTGGAAACCGAATAGGGCAATACAATGGAACAACGGATTAAATTTTTACAGGGAAACGAGGCCTGTGTGGAAGGGGCGCTCTATGCCGGCCTGAACTTCTTTGCCGGGTACCCCATTACACCTTCGACGGAAATCGCCGAGAACCTTTCTGCACGTCTCCCGCAACAGGGCGGCAAGTTCATCCAGATGGAAGATGAGATCGCCTCCATGTGTGCCATCATCGGTGCCTCGTTGACCGGCAACAAGGTGATGACGGCAACCAGCGGGCCGGGATTCTCCCTCAAACAGGAAGCCCTCGGATATGCGGTAATGGCGGAAATC
Organism: Olavius algarvensis associated proteobacterium Delta 3; assembly: GCA_903231505.1. Taxonomy (GTDB): domain Bacteria; phylum Desulfobacterota; class Desulfobacteria; order Desulfobacterales; family CAFBRK01; genus CAFBRK01. Next base: position 99,459 of record CAFBRK010000015.1, read on the forward strand.
CCCTGCGTGGTGGTCAACGTTCAGCGGGGCGGCCCGTCCACCGGCAATCCCACCCACGTCAGCCAGGGGGATGTCATGCAGGCCCGCTGGGGGCGCCATGGCGACCAGGCCATCGTAGTCCTCACCGCCTCGAATAACCAGGACGTATTTGGAATGACCGTGGAGGCATTTAACATCGCCGAAACCTATCGGACTCCGGTGGTCCTCCTGCTGGACGAAGCGGTCGGACACATGCGCGAAAAACTGGTCATCCCTGCGGCCGGAGATATTCCCCTGGTAGAGCGGCTCAAGACAGCCCTTAAAGAGGGAATTGATTACCACCCGTACCTTCCCCGGGAGGACGGGCGGCTTCCCATGTCCGACTTCGGCGGGGTCCACCGCTACAACGTGACCGGTCTGTTTCATGACATGTGGGGATTTCCATCCAACAATCCCGGGGTGGTGCATGGACTGCTTCGCCACCTGGTCGATAAAATCAACAATAACGCGAATCAAATGGCGCGTTACAAAGAATACTACCTTGACGATGCCGACCGGATCCTGATCTCCTACGGGTCGTCTGCCAGGTCCGCCCTTCATGTGGTCGAGAACCGGAGACCGAGAGGCGAGCGGCTCGGCCTGCTGGAGTTGCAGACAATATGGCCGTTTCCGGATCATATCGTGCGGGACAAGTGCAAGGATGCCGATTCGGTCATCGTGGTGGAAATGAACATGGGGCAGGTCATGCAAATGGTCAAGAATGCGGTGGATAATCCCAAGAAGGTATTTCTGGCCAACCGAATCGACGGCCAGCTGGTTACGCCGACCGACATTCGGAATATACTGAGGCTCATCCAGGGGCAAGGCGTGTAGAAGGGTTTGCCCGTTAGCCGGTTGGCCCGTTAGCCGGTTGGCCGGTAAATACAAAAAAGGAATTTGAAAGATGGCGGTCAAAGACTATATCCGTGAGCGGTTCTTCCCGCACATGTGGTGTCCGGGTTGCGGGCACGGCATTGTGCTCAACTCCTTGCTCAGGGCGGTCGAAAGACTGGGCATGAGTAAAAACGAAATCGTGATGGTTTCCGGAATCGGGTGTTCTTCCAGAATTTCCGGATACGTGGATTTCCACACCCTGCACACCATCCACGGCCGGGCCCTGGCATTTGCAACCGGGGTGAAACTGGGGCAACCCGAACTGAACATCATCGTGCCGATGGGTGACGGGGACGCGCTCTCCATCGGCGGCAATCACTTCATCCACGCAGCCCGGCGTAACATCGACCTGACAGCCATTGTCATGAATAACCGGATCTACGGAATGACCGGTGGGCAGTACTCCCCTCTTTCCGGGTACGGCACCATGGCCACGACGGCCCCCTATTCGAATATCGACCAGGACTTCGATGTGGTAGACCTCTCCATCGCAGCAGGGGCCGCCTTTGTCGCCAGAACAACGGTCTACCATGCCAAGCAGATGGCCGATATTCTGATGAAGGCCATTATCCACGAAGGCTTTTCCGTGGTGGAGGTGATGACCCAGTGCCCCACCTATTTCGGACGGAAAAATCGGGCCGGGGATGCCGTGGACATGATGGAACACATGAAAGAAATAACGACGCCGATCGGTTCGAAGGCCAAGGAGAAAAATCCGGACCTTCTTGAGCGGGGGATTTTCGTTCAAAAGGAAATCCCTGAGTACTGCCAGGAATACGAGAGGATCATCGAACGGGCCCAGGCCGACGTTTCATGAAAGATACATGCATGTCGGTGAACCCAAGATTGTCAATCGAACGAGGAAATCATGGAACGTGTCAGAATAGTCTTTTCAGGCTCCGGCGGCCAGGGGGTCATCACGGCAGCGATTATCCTGGCTGAAGCAGCCGTCCTTTATGAGGGACTGGAGGCTACCCAGTCTCAATCATACGGCCCAGAAGCCCGCGGTGGCGCCACACGAAGCGACGTGATCATCGCCGGTAAAACAATCCGATTCCCGAAGGTGATCCAGCCCAACATCCTCGTTTGTCTGACCCAGGAAGCCTACAACAAGTTTTACAGCATCATCCGGCCTGGAGGGTTGCTCCTGACCGACAGCCGGTACGTCAACATCGAGCGAAAGGTCGATGCCCGTCAGTACCAGCTGCCGATGTACGAAACGGTCATGGAGAAAATCGGCAAACCGATTGTTTTCAATATCTTCATGCTGGGCACCCTCATGGGCTTAACGGACATGGTCCGCCCCGAATCCATTATGAAGGTCCTGAAAAACCGAATTCCCTCCCGGTTTCTGGAAATGAACGAGCAGGCGTTGAACCTGGGGATGGAGTTGGGGAAAGAGAACAAATAGATAAGCTATAAGTTAAAAGCTGAAAGCTGAATGATACAGAAAGGCTCAGGGCTTAAGGCTCAAGGCTTAGGGCTTCTGGATACTGGATGCTGGGATACATGGATGCAGGTGTCAGGTGTCGGGTTTCAGATATCAGAGATCAGATGTCGGATGTCGGAAGACGCAGGACCGAAGACAGAGGGCAGAAGGCAGAGGACAGCTAAGACATAAGGACGCACGGGCCAACGGGCCAACGGGCTGACGGGCCAACGGGCAAACGGGCAAACGGGCCAACGGGCTAAACTGGCCAACCGGCAAACCGATCTACCTCCCTCCGAAATCCTCATCCTTTAACTTCTGATAGTACGTGTGCATCGTATAGAGCGCCGCCATCGGATTGTGCCCCGTGACCCGGTCTTTGGCGGCCAGCACCGTGCACAACGCCTTGGCGTATTTGAGAAACAGAGCGTCATGTCCCACGCACAGGCCCAGCAGGATATTGAGATGGGTGTCTTCCCGGTTCAACAGTTCAGCCTGGAGGATGGGATTGCACATGGTCTCGAACGTACCGATCCGAATCTTTTCTGCGTCGTTGATTCCGATTTCTTCTTTGGGGACGGCACCGGCTTTGCAAGCGACCGATATTACTTCGAACCCGTGCCCCTCCAGTACGTCTGACAACATCCCGGCCTCTTTATGAAGCCCGATGCAGAATGCCATTCCGAGTTTTTGCGCCCCAATCTTGCCGGCAAACTCAACGGTCTCCTGCAACCGGCTTTTTGACGGCTGCATCACATACGGCCCCGGCCCGCGGTTGGCATAACACTCCGCCTCCTGTACCGATGCCAAACGGGCAAATTCGCCGATATCCGGTATCTGATAGGTTTCGGTAACCTTGGTGACGATATCCGGGTGATTCGTGGTCGGGCAAAACTCCGGCCCACGCCCACCTGTTTCCGCCAGACAGGCTTTCTCTTTCCCCGGGATCTTGCACTTAGCACAATGAGGTTTCATTTTAATTTCTCCCGATATGTAAAAAACTTCGAAAAATACTGAGTACTACCATAACTCGAGCGAAGAACACATGAAACGGTATTTGGTATTCGGTATTTGGTATTAGCTGCTAAGCAAATAATCGGTCCCCGATGTCGGTTATCGAATACCCAATACCAAGTACCCAGTACCTAAATTTTGTCTACAAACCGTCCCGCAATACTATCCAGAAACCTCATCCCGGTCCGTGTAAGCCGGCATCGATCATTTCCGGTTTCAATTACGTTTTCTCTATTCAGTTCTTCCAGCAAGTCATCGAAGACAACCTGAAAGCGGGTGCCGAAAAACCGATCGAATCGATCGTAGGAAATCCCGTCTACATCCCTCAGGCCGAGGTAGATCATTTCCACCATCGACTGGGACCGGGAGAGTTCCTCCTGTCCGGCGATCGGTCGGTTTCCGTTGGTTATGGCATCCAGATACAAGGTGACGTCCCGATAGTTCCACCACCGGTGGGGATAAATAAACGAATGAGCGGCGGTGCCAAGACCGACGTAAGGGGCCAACCGCCAGTATTTCCGGTTGTGCCGGGAGCGATGTTCGGGGCCGCGGCAGTAATTGGAAATCTCGTAATGCTCGTACCCGTTCTTGTCGAGATAGACCGAAGTCAGCTCAAACAGATCTGCTATCCCTTCATCGGGCATCGGCCGGAAACGACGATCCTGGAGTAACTGAAACAGATCCGTTCCCGGCTCTATAGTTAGGCTATAGCACGACATGTGTTCGGGGGTGAAGGTGAGAGCCTGCTTCAGATCCCCCTTCCAGGAATCCGCTGACTGTTCCGGCAGTCCAAACATCAAATCGATGCCGATCCTACGAAACCCCGCTCGATGCGCTTCCTCGATGGCCTTTTCAGCATCTTCAGGGGAGTGAATCCGTCCTAGAAATGAGAGATTATCGGCCTGAAATGACTGAACGCCAAGATTAAGCCGATTCGCCCCGACGTCCAAACAAGCGGCCAATTTTTCCGGTGTCACGGTGCCGGGATTGGCTTCTATCGTAATTTCTGCGTCGGCTGTGATGGGAAACCATTCCTTTGCAGCTTGGATAATATCGGCAAGCTGAGTCCCGGACAAGGTCGTTGGCGTGCCGCCGCCAACATATACCGAATCAATCGTATCCACGAATGTCTCCGCCGCCATGACCATTTCCTTCTTAAGGGCCTCCAAAAAGGGGGACATGAGTGACGGATCGTCTATGGAGTAGAAATCACAGTAGCGGCATTTCCGCTGACAAAACGGCACATGGATGTACAGGCCGGCCGGTTCGGAGGAAAGCAGTCGGTGGTTAACCACGTGCGGGGACGGGAGGAAGGTCATTGGGTAGTCAACCAACTTCCGGGGGCTAAGGTGCTAAAAAAGGAATTCCAAGCTATCCAAACACCGAATACCAAACTCCAACTATCAGGTACCCAATACCAAATACCCGATACCCAATACCGAATACCCAATACCTAGTACCGCTGGCCTCCGGCCAGCTAAGTCTCGAGCGTCTTCATCAGCGTATAGAGGTAAACCATGGCATGGCTGATCGGGGCGGCCATGTTGGCGCGGTGGTTGGCTAATATTCCGCTCGAGGCGGCATCGGTGATCACCCACGGGTTGATATGTCTGGCGCGATCCAGATTTTCTATGGCATGGTGCATCAATTCAGTGCCGTCGCGACGAACCAGCACAGTCTGGAAGTCCACCATGATCGCTTCCAGGATCGGATGCATGGCGCTGGCCACACCCTTGGCATAGAAGAAATAGTTGTCCGCCTTATAGAAAGAAACCGGTTCCCCGGTTTTCTCTTCTGTTTTGACCAGATTCTCATCACAGCTCCCCAGAAGATCGACAAAGGCCGCCAGAAGAGGGAGCAGGTTGTCCGTCCGGGCAAAGAAACTGGCATCTCCTGATATCAGTCTCTCCCTGTAGGCCTCCAACTGATCCAGGCTGTCGATGTACTTTGTCTCAGGGCTCGGAAACCAGTACTGATTGGGTTTAACCATGAACCAGTTCATGGCGTTTTGCAGTTCCGTCTCGAGTTTAGACGTGGAACTGGTGCGTGAAATACGGTCGCTGAGCTGTATTGCGGCACGGCGGGTCACTTCCAACACACCGAGCTGGAAATTAATCACGTTATCGCCAAGCGTGATCACATCATTCGGTCGCCAGCCCCAGAATCTGTCCGATAGCTCATAGCGCAACGGTTCGATAACGGCACTGACAAAGGCAACGCCATTGGCCTGCTCAACGAATTGCTCGTCCCCCGCCGCTCCGTGGCTACCAGAAGCAGCATGTCCTGCTGCCCCCTCGGCACCCAGACCTGCGGAAACCGTTTTTCCGTGGCTAGAGGCAGGCTTTCCCTGGGCCGCTACACCATGCTCCGAGGAACCCTGTTTACCTTGGGTAGAGGCGGTATCGTCATGTACCGGTGCATCATGTCCCGTGGTTTGCTCCCCATGAACTGCGTCTGCGGAATCTGCCGTTCCGTGGTCGGTAGCCCTGTGGTCTTCCGCGGGTGGGGGTCCGGAAGGTTCGGCGGCGGACGCAAGAGCCCCGGACTCAGCACTGTTGTGGCTCTTACCGGCCACCTGAATGGAAGCCGGCTTTTTGAAGTACCCCAGCACCACTCCGGCGCCCCACAGCATCACACCGATAATGAGGATACCGACAATGATCCGAATCCAGGCGAATTTCCTGAACGCGCCCGGTCCCTTTGCCTCCGACGTCGTGCCTTCTGTGTCTGCCATGGCGTGCCGTCCTCAGCTCTGTTTTCGAAGTTTACGGGTGTCGCCAATACGGATAGTCACGTTTTTGGCGTCGAAATATTCGATTAACGGGATGACATATTTCCGGGTGGCACCGGTCATCTCTTTGAATTGGGGAGTAGATATCTCCCCGTTATCCTTAAGATACTCCACCAATCGAGTCAGCAATTGGGTGATCGCCTCCCGGTGAAAATACAAGTCCTCTTTTACCTTGATTACTTCACCTTCGTCAACCAGCAGCATGAGAACATCCCGGGCCGATTTCGGGTTTACATCGAGGTTGGCGATCACCTCCTTAAAATACGGCGGCATCAGGGCGCCCTTTCGATACATATCGATGATGTTTTTCCGAATGGTTTTCTGGTCGGCGGCCAGCGACACCGTGTGGGAGGCCGCACGGATGACCTCCCCCTCCTGGGCAATTTCCTGGTTCTGCAACATCTGGTTGAGAACAAGCGTAAAGGCTTTTCCGCCAAGGACATCGGGGAGTTTGGACTTTAGTTCCTCTTTGGGAATGCCCGGCTTGAGGGGATGTTGCGTGTGGTATCGATCCAACACGCCCTGGATATCCTGCCGGAGCTGTTCGAAAACGGTGTGATGTATGAAAATGCGGTGGTCGCGGTCCACCTGAACAACCTGTTTCCGGGACAGCAAGCCCTGGAGCACCCGATCCAGCTCTTTTTCATTGGTGTTCGACATGAGTCGCAAGTGGCCGAACGACACCCCCCGGAACCCCCCGGCCCGGATGTGCAGCGAGACGATCTCTTCGACAGATCCGGTGGCCCACCCTTTCAGTAGATCGATCGTGTCCTCTCGAAATCGCTTGTGTTTTCCAGGGACGGGGTTGAGGACGCGGCCGCCTCCGATGGTGCGGATCGGCGAATAACTGCGTATGACAAATCGGTCATCTTTGACCAGTGCCACCGGTACCTCCAGACGGATCTGGGTAAATGCCGTCTCTCCGGGCTGAAACTCGTCCCGGTCCAGCAATATGAGGTAGCCGAGGATCTCGCTGGTGCCGGTGTGAAACCGCACCCGGGTGCGGTTTTTCATCGGCTTTGTGTTGCTTTTTAGAAAATGGGTCTCCAGATCCACCATGTAGGTCGGCTCCAGATCGCCCGGTGTCGAGAGCACATCGCCGCGGTTGACCTGCTCCTTGTCGAGCCCCTGAAAATTGATGGCCGTGCGGAGGCCGGCGCCGGCATCTTCGACGGGTTGATTGTGCACCTGAATGCCTCTGACTTTGGAACGGACACCGGGCGTATAGATCTCGATTGTCTGTCCCACCGTAACACGACCGGACACCAGCGAGCCGGTGATCACGGTGCCGAACCCCTTCATGGTAAACACCCGATCCACGGGCAGTCGGAAAAGCGTTGAATTCGGGCGTTCCGGAAGCTGAGAGGCGATGCTGTCCAGCGAGGCCAAAAACTCCGGAATGCCTTCGCCTGTGGCCGATGACACCGGCACCACCGGGGCAGCGTCCAGAAACGTGTCGCGGGTAAAGTCGGCAATATCTTCCTCGACCAACTCCATCCATTCGTCGTCGACAAGGTCGATCTTTGTCAGTACCACCATGCCGTGGGCCACCCCGAGGAGCGTACAGATCTCCATGTGCTCCCGGGTTTGGGGCATGATACCCTCATCGGCGGCAATGACCATGGCAACCATGTCGATGCCCGTGGCGCCGGCGACCATGTTTTTGACGAATTTTTCGTGGCCCGGCACGTCCACGATACCGACATGCTGTCCGCTGGGCAGATCCAGGGAGGCAAAGCCGAGCTCGATGGTGATGCCCCGAGCCTGCTCCTCCTTGAGCCGATCGGTGTTGACACCGGTCACGGCCTTGATCAGGCTGGTTTTGCCATGATCGATGTGCCCGGCGGTTCCGAGTATGACCTGTCTCATGGATTGACCTCTGTGGTCAGGTGATAGGTAGTTCCGCTAGCCCGTCTGCCCGTTGGCCCGTTGGCCCGTGCGTCCTTATGTTTTAGCTGTCCTCTGCCTTCTGCCCTCTGTCCTCTGACATCCGACATCCGACATCCGACATCTGTCCTCTGTCTTCTGTCCTGCGTCTTCCGACCTCCGACCTCTGACCTCCGACCTCTGACCTCCACCCCGCCACCGGCGCACAAGCATCCAGTATCCAGAAGCCCTAAGCCTTGAGCCTTAAGCCCTGAGCCTTTCTGTATCATTCAGCTTTCAGCTTCGAACTTTCAGTTCATCCAGCATCCAGCATCAAGCATCAAGCATCCAGTATCAAGCATCCAGTATCCAGTATCCAGCATCCAGTATCCAGCATCCAGTATCCAGCATCCAGTATCCAGCATCCAGTATCCAGAACTATTTTTCTTTTCGATCCCGAAGGTATCCGGTAAAATAGGCCAATCCCACCAGAATGACCCAGAGACCGATCATATACGGCACACCGGCTTCCGGCCGGAAAAACCGGGTGATCATGATCGCGAAAACGAGCCCGACAATAGCGCGAATAGCGAAAAGCTGTAATTGATTCATATGGATTCCTCAATCGTGGTGAACCGACAATAATCGGTAATTGCAAGGCATGCATCTGATTATCCGAAAAGCGATACCGGGTCAACCGGGGGGGATGAGTATCGGGAGCGGATTCCCGGAACATCGAGGCCTTTGCCGGCTTTGTAATCGAATTGTGATCGGGTGTGTATAGGATCCAAGGCTTGCCCGCCTTCGGCGTGGATTCGAGGGGTCGAGTGGAATGATCACAGCAGTGGCCAACGAACCAAGGGATAGAGTGTTCGAGTCAAATCGGTATCTCTTCAACTTTCTGTAATTGTTTTGCCCCTTGAACCCTTGAACCCTGGGGCCCTTGGATCCTTTTTTAAATGAACCCTTGCTTGTGGGGTCGTAGCTCTGAAGGAGCGAAGCCCCAAGCCCCAGCCATGACCTGTGAACCTTGAACGGTGAACTTTGAACCCTTGAACCCCTGACCCCTTGGACCCTCGACCCCTCGAATCCACGCCGAAGGCGGGCAAGCCTCGAATCCTTTTCCTAAAAAAAATGTACCCTTGAACTCAGATTCATAATATGTTAGCAAGATTTCCTTATTATGGTGGGCGTAGCTCAGTTGGTAGAGCCCCAGGTTGTGGCCCTGGTGGTCGTGGGTTCAAGTCCCATCGCTCACCCCAAATAAAATCGTTGCACGATTTTATGAAGCTGCTGCGCAGCGAAATAAGATCGTTTACAGGCCGCCTAAGGCAGGATAGCTGCGATCGATATTTGAGCTTGAATATTGCCGGCAGCTCCCGCAAAGGACGCGTCTTTTCCTCTCCCCTGGTGGGAGAGGCCAGGTGAGGGGGTAAGATATTAATCCGTATCGATGCACCGCAGATCGCTGCGGGGCTCGCCTTGTAACGGACAAACCTCCAGCACCTTTTCACATCAGATAAATCTTTCTGATGTACTCTGTACAAAAAACAGAAAGCTTATGCGCCCGTAGCTCAGCTGGATAGAGCGCCGGACTTCGAATCCGTAGGCCGCAGGTTCGAATCCTGCCGGGCGTACCAAAAAAATAAAGGGGTTATGGCTATTCAGCTATGACCCCTTTCTACTTTTAGGATTAATAGCCCCACAATAGCCCCCCGTTTTTCATGATTGTAGGGGCATTTCAGGGAACATTCTACCTTTTAGGATTCACTGCCCTGGTTCCTTTTATCCATCAGAACCAGCTCCAAACCAGTCATTCTGATTGTCCCCTCCCTCTCCCATTCTAATCCTCAACCATGATCAAATTGAAAAAACCACCCGGGGGGGGTGTCTTTGAAGGTGCCTGGGGGGTCTTGCCCAAAGGGTCCCATACACATATCGATATACTTGTACACTGAACTTTATGAACATTACGTGTCAATCGGCTTTCAAAAATGACCCGCCACCGGCGTCCAAAATTGACCCACCCTAAGGTATAAAAAGTTAACGTAATAACATTCAGAGCCTCCCGTTAAGCGACTCTCTGCTTCATCCCCCAGCTGTCATTTCCGGTTTCGATAATTTCGCAGTGATGCGTCAGACGGTCCAGCATGGCCGTGGTCATTTTTTTGTCACCAAATACCTGAGGCCACTCTCCGAACGTCAAATTGGTAGTAACGATCACGGAAGTCTGCTCGTAGAGCTTTGAGATCAGATGGAACAGCAACTGGCTGCCGGATTTGGAGAACGGCAAATAGCCCAGTTCATCCAGGACCACTAGATCAAGGCGAACAAGCTGGGCGGCTATTTTGCCACCATCGCCGATCAGCTTTTCCTGTTCCAATCCATTGGCCAGATCCACCAGGTTATAAAACTTGGCCCGGCAGCCGTTTCTGATGGCCTCTGCGGCAATTGCAATGGCCAGGTGGGTTTTGCCTGTAGCGGTGCCGCCTACAAAAATCAAATTAACTTGATTTTCCAAAAAGGCTCCTTCGTGCAATGACCGGATTTGCTGTTCATCAGTACCTGACTCTTTAAAATTGAAGGTGTCCAGCCCCTTCATCACCGGGAACCGTGCCTGTCCCATCCGATACCGGATGCTGCGGAGATGGCGTTCGGCTGCTTCAGCCTTCAAAAGGTCCAGCAGGATCTTTTCAGTGGTCGCCCGCCGCTTGCGACCATTGGTCACCACCTCGTCGCAGACCGCATGCATACCGCGCAGTTTGAGAGCTTCCAGGGTTTGCAGGATATCATTGCGCAACATGCGGCCTCCGCTTCATGAGCATGTCATAGCGCCGACAGTCGGCTACCGGTTCATGCTTTAACATCAGCCGATCAGGCAGATCGATTACGGCAGCGGATTCGATGTCCTGGCTGCGATGGAGTATGTTCAAGACAATCTCCTTGTTGACGACCGGCAGCTTCAATGCCTGCCGGCAAGCCCCATCAACAGCCTCAAGCCCACATAGCGGGACCGTATTGAGGATACCTACAAACTGGCGATCCCAGTCGGCGTAAAGGCGCTTTAAACGGCTTTGAACACGCCGGATCGCCACCGGCAGATCCCAGTCTTTAAAAGGCGCGCCATTACGCAAAGCGCCGGGTTTACGTTCTAATGCCGGCAGGTAGTGCCAGGGATTAAAAATCGTTTTATTGCGCCCGAACTGGCGGGGGTAATCCCCGACCACCTCATTGCGGCTCACAATTACAATCCGGTCGGCATATACTCGCAGCTGTACAACCCGGCCGACTTCACGGCAGTCCACGCTGTAGCGGTTCCGATCAAAGGTGACCAGGCTGCTGGGGCTGACCCGTGCCGGACGCTCGGCATATCCGTCGAAGCGGGGCTGCAGCTTCATCAGGTAGGGACGCTCAGCCTCATAGACCTCCCAAACATTGCGGTCTGACAGCTGCGGATGCTTTTGCGTCTTCGCCCATGACAAACAGTGTTCCTGCAGGCGGATGTTGAGCTCTTCAAAATCTTTTACTTTTAGCCGAGGAGTAAAAAAACGCCGGCGCACAACCCCAACCTGGTTCTCGACCTGTCCCTTTTCCCATCCGGCCGCCGGGGTACAGGCCACGGGCTCGAACAGATAATGCGAACACAGCTGGGCAAAGCGGTTGTTGAAGTTCCGCTCTTTGCCGGTCAGGATCTTGTTCACAACCGCTTTCAAATTGTCATAGACGCCCCGGCGTCAGCCACCTCCAAAAAACTCGAATGCCCGCATGTGGGCATCAAAAACCATCTCCTGAGTCTCACGTGGATAGGCAATCGCTAAAAACAGCCGGCTGTGACACAAGCGAATGTGGGCTACTTTTACCTTGACCGGCAGCCCACCCATCTGGACCCACTCGTGACTCCAATCGAACTGGAACGCTTCGCCCGGTTCAAATACCAGCGGGATAAATACCCGTTGTCCAGTCTGCCGGTTATCCTGTAGCCAACGTTTCACATACCGTCGAACGGTATCGTAGCCGCCTTGGTACCCCTCCAACTGCAGGCCTTCATAAAGCAACTGGGCTGTCCGCCGTTGCTTTTTGGGCAATTCCTGATCCGTCGCCAGCCACTCGTTCAACAGATCGATATGATCTCCTAACTGCGGCCGTGGTTGCACCTGGCGCTCATATTTGAATGCCGTCTGATCGCTTCGGATGACTTTGCGAACGGTATTTCGGGAGAGATTTAAATCCTTGGCTGTCTTGCGTATCGATTTGCCGTCCCGATGAATTGCTAACCGAATTTTCCGTATCGTCTCCACTATAAGCATCTCCTGGCTGGACCCCTTTGCTGGTTGTGACCAGCAATCTTAGGAGCCTGCTCAGGGTGGGTCAATTTTGGACGCCGATTTTGGCTAAAGGTGGGTCATTATTGCATGCCGATTCACATCCGTAGGTCGCGTGTTCGAATCGCGCCGGGCGCGCCATAAGTAAATAGCAGGCACAGGAGACTTATCGGTTCCTGTGCCTGTTTTTTTTGTGAGACAGGATTTGGACCAAGTCGGCAGGCTGGTGCGCCTCAGGCGCGTTGTGCGTCAGCGAAATCCCGCCGAGGGCGGTATTCGAATCCTGCCGGGCGTACCAAAAAATCAAGAAGGGCTGTGTTCGATGAACACAGCCCTTCTTGGTTGAAATTGTTGATCGGAATAATTGTCGTTTTACGCTTCATCCAGCATTATCTGCACCGTATCCCGTAGTGGCCGAATTATATTCTGGCAGACTTCAAAAATTACATCTGCGTCAACTTCGAAGTAGTTATGACTGATATTGTCACGCATTGCCTTATTCTGGTGCCAGTATCATTGTTCCGATCCAGGGCTCATTGTTTTTAAGAATAAAGTTTTTTCTTGCAAGGCGACTAAATGAGTGTATAATTTGTATATAACCAATACAAAGGAGACGGAACCCATGGAAACCGTACCTGTTTCCGGTCGGATCGACAAAAAAATATCTGAGAAATTAGATGCTTTAGCCAGATCCACGGCCCGTTCAAGGTCATTTTTGATTGCCGAGGCTGTAAAGGCCTATGTTGATGATCAGGCCTGGCAGATTGAGGCAATCGAATCGGGTGTCGCGGCTGCGAATCGAGGAGATTTTGCGTCAGATGAAAAGGTTGCCAGGACCTTCGCCAAATATGGTGTAAAGACCGATGAGGCTTAGATGGCTCAACCTGGCCCTGGATGACCTCGACGAAATCGCCGAGTATATTTCCAGAGACAATCCTGATGCAGCCCGTCGTGTGGTGAAACGTTTATGGAAAGCGGCACAAGATCTAACCGGCCAGCCAGAGATGGGGAGACTCGGCCGAGTGTATGGTACCCGCGAGCTGGTCGTTGTAAATACACCGTTCGTGGTGCCGTACCGGGTCGTCGGTTCCGAGATCCAAATTCTACGCGTTCTTCACGGAGCCAGAAATTGGCCCAATAGTTTGTAGCCGTTTTTATCACAATAGCTGTTGGCAATTTACTGGATTTAGAAAGAAAGGTCTAACGGAGACTTGACTCCCAACGGCCAACGAAAAATTCCGCTTCCATTAAGCAAGCCATCCATCGAGGTTTAGGGGACGTCTATTGGCTTATAACTTTCTCTGGTGTCGGTGGTATACAAACTTATAAACCAATAGACGTCCCCCATTTCTCACATATGGAGGCAAGGAATGATTTGAGGTCCGCCACTTGCGGAAGGGGTAATCTGCAGGGCCTATTGCCCAATTCAACGAAGACGGAACGGATTAATTTCTACACAGATATGTTGAGTCAGTGAGAATTGTTGACATCGGATATTTTCACTGATAGCAATTAAGCATTCCTACAGTTCCCCCAACAGCAAATAGCTTTTCTCCGACAAAGCCAAACTCCGAGTGATCGGAGGACGGAAAGCCACGGGTCCACACTTTCACTGAATCTGCCTTCTGTTCGCTGCCCTACATATTTAAAGTTCCTGGATATCCAGGTTGCCGAAAGGTAATCCGGTTTTCGTATTTTAAAATCGGGTATCTGTCTACACGGCACATGCGATAAAGGCAGAATAGGTTTCAGTATTTCAGAGCGTCAATCAGTATCGTTCGCAGGTCGGAGTTGAAGACTCACGTTGCACGTAATTTCCCTAAAACTGGCGATTCAAGGCCAGCGACGCTTATGATCGGCCAAAATATTAAGGGACATTAACCGGGAGGTGGAAAAGTGAAGACGATAATTGCCATGGGTGTTCTGCTACTTGCCGTAAATTCAGGATACGCAAAATCGTATAATTGTGAACATCATAATCGTTTCACACATCTTGGTGGCATAAGCGCAGAAGGTGTGCATATCGAGCTGTTTAAATGCTCTACTTGGGAAAAAATTAGACTCGAATCTCCTGCGCTCGGTTATCCGGAAGTGTCGCGTTGGGGGGGTATTAGTCAAACGGGCTGGGGTAACGTAGATATCGAGGCAAGTACTACCGGAGACATTCTTGAATCTGATGATGGGAGCGTTAAAATCAGGAGCAGTATTACCATGAATATTGCTGAGAAGGATAAGGGGGACGTGATTGTTAGGGCCGGTAACGTTACGTATAATACCATAACAAAACACTACAGGTCAGAATGTAGAGATATTTCCGAAGCGGGTGAGGGATATGTTCTTATTAAAGACTCCAATGTGCAATGGATTCGCGAAAATGAGAAAGGCGATGTGGTCCTTGAAAGTGCCATAGCGGGGAATATTGACGAATCAGGGATAGGCAAAGTGTTAATGCAAAAAGGCGGAAGTGCCCAGAACATTCGAGAAAAAGGGACAGGTAGTGTGATCATTAAATACGGGGGGGTGCGTAATGAAAGCACTAGTATCATAAAAAGATTTGTGATGGTGAATGCGATTTCAGAAGATGAAAAAGGCGATGTGACCGTTACAGAAGCATCAGTGTCTGGTAAAATTTGGGAAAAAGGCTCCGGCGATGTGATCATCAAAAACTCAAAGGTGCATAATATTAGCGAAGCTAATAAAGGAAGAGTTGTGCTCTGTAAGGGTGCGGTGGTAACGGGAAATGTCAGTGAACAGGGGGAAGGTGATTGCATTTTCGAGCTTGGGATCAAAATCTACGGCAAACACACGTGCATACCATATGGGGGTTTCGGTCTGCATATGAAACGCATCCCTAAATGTGTCAATTTAAAGTGATGTGTTCGTAGGGACGAGAGCCTTAACTGAAGCCTGACATGTGAATAACTCGTGAACTGGCTGACTTGAACTTGCTAAAAAGAGTAGGTTTAAAGGACGTCCATTGGTTTATAACTTTCTCTGATGTAGGTGATATACAATCTTATAAACCAATAAACATCCACCAGCTTTCAAGACTGCATAAAAAACAGGAAATTAGTTAAACCATGAATCGACTCAATTCCTTATGTTAGACCTATAAAGTCAAATGAAAGAAGTCATACATGTGGAAAGGATACGAGTGGCCAGCATTTCTCCGATTCTGGACAGAAAGGCTAGAAATTTTGGTCAGAAGATTTGCAGAAACAGATGGGTCCAGGTCTGCGAGCCTATTGCCCGACGTCGTTATTCCCGTAATTGGAGGCACGGGCATTGTTATGTCCGTTTCTTTCCTTGAGCGCATTATCCTTGATGCGCTAAATCGTGCTGGATCCAAAATATCTTGGGTAAAGCTCAATAACGACGACTGGGCAAAGGAGCTCGGGATGGATCTAAGTTGGCCGGGTTGGCCGTTTATAGATATCCTCACCCGCTTACGCCATTGCTTTGCCCACGAGTACGGCAGAGCAACGCAGAAGCAAATAAATGAGTTACAAAAGCTTCGCAGCAGTCTTGCAACAAATCCAATTCAAATCACTTGGGTGTCGAAGACGTACGTCATCTACCCGTTCTTTAGTATTGATCCGGTAGCAAAAGAGATTACGCTCGAGTCATCTCCCACTAAGGGGTCAGACCCAGAACGTTCTCCTTCTCAATCATTTCGAATAATCCTCCTTAGCTTCCTTGAAGAACTTGAGAAGGTTGGTGTTGTTGATCTACAAGATTGGAAAAAACCATAGAGGTGACGCTGCAAATTGATTACACCACGAATCTGCCGTCAAAACTGGCTCAACATAGAAACGGAGCAAGTTGCTTCGAACACTTGGAGAGCAGGTTTGGTGTGCGAAATACGGATGGCCGATACTTTGTGGGAAATAAAGTGATGGCAATTCAAGATAGGGTAAAAGAAGCTATAGATAAGCTGAGCATGAATGATCCAATAAATGCCCTTATCCAGATTTGTATCGCTATTGATGCGACTGGTAAAAAGGAATATCCCAAGGAAGACACGAGTGTTCGATGTAAAAATTTTTTAGCTGAGAATAGAGGCTTTATTTCCCGGGTCTCCTTTGGCAAGCTGGTAATTCGAGGCCCTATACTTTTTCCATTTAAATTACAAAATGGAACAACGAAACATAAGACTCTGGAGGAGGTTTTATATCATCTGGTAAGATGTAGCCTTGTCCATGAAGGCGATTTGCCCAATGAGGTTGAGATCACGCCAAAACCTCAAATTGGCATGACTGTGGATGGAAAGGTTTTAATTCCAATAAAAATGCTTTGGGCATTGATTCTTGCCGTAATTGGTTCCCCTGATAATAAATCGCAAAGACTACCGCCGGGATATAAAGCATCAATAGATGATGTAACTGTCGATTTGAATGAATTTTGGGGCCAGCGCGAGAGAATATACAACTTGGTAAAAAAGCATAATGTATAAGGAATAACGATTAATGATTATCTGGCAGGGAAAAGGCTGGCTCGTTGCAGCGATCATATTCGGGTGCTCTCTTTTGGCTAATTTGCTCACAAACTGGTGGACCGGTTCCGAGGAATATTGGGATCAGACCCAGCATCCTTTCGCGGTCTCGCTTTTTATTGCGGGTGTGATCTGTTGGTTTATAGGTTCGCACTTTGAGAATGAACCGACTCGTACGCTGGTCGATGAGGAGACCAGCGAGGAGTTCACACTTCAACCGAAACACACGTTATTCTGGATACCGATGAAATGGTGGGGTGTGATCGCTGTTATTGGCTCAGCTTTCGTCGTAGTTAACGAGATGATGTCAGGAGTTGGATAGCAACCGATTGAAACTGAATATTACGCATAATTCCACTGCATCCTGCCAAATCCCATTTCTCAAGCAATCTGAAACCCTATGTTTGTGTAACACTTGTGTAACATTTACCCAAATCCTGCCCGTTAAATACCCCCTGCGACCCGTTGTGTCCCGAGCATCTCAAATTAATCCATTTTATTGACAATATTGCATAAATTAACTGTCCCGTTGATACCCCGTAAGTGCCCAATAGGATCTGTGACTCGGACTTCGAATCCGTAGGCCGCAGGTTCGAATCCTGCCCCCGTAAGCGGGATTTCACATCACATAATATAAATTCGGAGTTCAACGGGCGTACCATTGATACTAGGGGTTTATCGGACTATCCGATAAACCCCTTTTTCATGGTGTAGGACTTTTTGATGCAGTTCAGTGAGCTAAAGCGGTTGATGCCGGGCGTAGCAACGTCACCAAAAAAAGACCGAAGATGGCCATTAGCACCAATACGATAAGGACGAGCTGGTAGGTACCGGTTTGGTCGAATAGAAAACCGGCCAGCAAAGGACCTGTCGAACCTCCAAGGGTGCCACTGAACAGGACGAGCCCGAAAAGCAGGCCATGGGAATTAGTGCCAAATAATTCTGCGATGGTAGGAGAGATGACGGTGAACAGGCTACCGTGTGCAAAGCCGTAAACAATCGCAAATAGATAGAGCATCCAGGCGTTAGAAGCCAACAGTAGCCATATCAAACTTGCCGATAGCACAATAAAGCAGATGATTAGCGATTTTCTGCCTCCCAATCGATCGTTAGCCGCTCCCATCACGATGCGGCCCAGCATGCTCACTCCGCCAATGGTGGAAAGCAAACCAGCGGCGGTGGTCGGTGAAAGGCCGATGTCAAGGGCATAAGGGACGATGTGCACGATAATGGTAAAGATGCTGAAAAATCCTGCGAATTCAGCAAGGCATATATACCAAAAAAGCTTGGATCGTGCGATTGCGGCAAGCGGTAGTTCGGTTCCATCCTTCGGCGTCATAGATTTTTGTGTATTCTGTGACTCGCCATCAGGTTGAAGTCCCATGCTTTGTGGATCACGGCGCATCAATTGAGCGGCGGCCACAAGCGTAATCATCGTAAACCCTCCGAGGACCAGATACGTTTGACGCCACCCGTATGCAGCAATCAAGCTTGAAGCGATCAAGGGAACCGTCAGTTGGCCCGCACCGGTGCCCACTTTCAACAAGCCACTCATAGTGCCTCGGCGTTTGACGAACCAGCGGGCTGCTGTGGATAAGGTGATCACATCGTGGGTGGCAAACCCTATACCCACTAAGCAGCCATACAACAAGTAAAGCTGCCAAATGCTCTGTATTCCCGCCATCAGGAGATAACCGATCCCCGTGGCAACGCCCGAAATCGTCAAAATGATGCGCGGCCCGATGCGATCGTTGAGGCCTCCCGCCACAGCCGCACCGCCGCCCATGATTAGAAATGCCATGGAGGATGCCCCTGAAATCATGGTCCGCGACCAACCAAAGGCGACCTGGAGTTCTTTAAAAAAAACACCGTAAGTGAACATAGCCCCAATGCAAACGGCCTGGGTTACAAAGCCGGCGGCAACGATATTGTAACCGTAGAAATACTTCTTTCTCAATTATCCCCCTGTCTGCTTCCATTCTGAATTTTCATAATTGGTGGTAATTTTTTTTCATATTCTTTCCTGCACGATTAGAAATGTATCTGCTGTCAGGTCAGATTTAGCAGGTTTAATATTCACTTCCCGCACACACGCAGCGATCTTAAGGCAAAGGCTTCATTTACGAAAGTGTTTTATAGTTCAGTCGCGAATTTAAGCGCTATTCTGGAAAGAGTCCGGTGGAGATGTAGTTTTAAGGGACGTTCTTCACATTTGCATATTTGTTATGGCATCAGGCGGAACTTGTTTTCCGTGGCGATCTGTTCGCCTCGCTGTACCGATTGGCTGACTGCCGAAAGAGAGAGCCCCAGTTTTTTCGACAGAAAAGTCATGGTCATGCCGACGTCTCTGACAGCCCAGTAGCACAGAAGGCTGCGGGCTCTGACCGTCTGGCGGTTTTTGCCGGCTGCAAACACCCGCCTGATTTCAATGCCCAGTACATCTGCAACCCGGCCGGCAATCTTGTTCAGGTCATATCCCTGTGTGCGTATTTTGTATTGGCGTTCGAGCTGTTCGTCGGACTCTTTGAGGGATTGGAGCACAAAGTCACTATCGCCCAAAATGCGTTCATCGCCCTTTACATAGGCCTTCATCCTGCGCATGACCTTTAGCGCCGACCATCCTCCGACACTTCGCACCAGGCCGCCTCCGGTTAGCTCCGGCATTTTTCCACGATCGACACCCTTTTTGACGAATTTACGATACTCTCGTCTTGCCGCAGATCGCGTTACCCCAAACCGCTTCAGGACATAGTCGGTATCCTGCCATAAGTTTTTTCGGCGCCCCAGGATAATCGCATGCCCGCTATATTTGTAACGATCCAGCTCTTTTGAGCCTTTTACCAAATTGGCTCTGAGGGGATTTAGATGAAAGACAAGGGAATCGTCTGTGTCAGCGGCTGCTGCCATCAGAAGATAATGGCCACAGCCGATTTTGCTATGAACAAGATCTTGGGAGGTGACAAGCTGTACGGCGTCTATGGCGGTCTCCATATTGCCCCCTTCGGCCCCATGAAGCCAAAACAGGAGCAAATGGTCAAAGATATGGGCAAGTATAATTTCAAAAGGATCGCCTGCAACCATTGCACCGGAGAGGCGGCCGTCAAAAAGATGATTGAACTTGGCTATCCGGTGGTGAAAGGCACGGCCAGGTACGGCTCCGGCAGCGATCTCTACGTCGGCAACGGTGATGAGGTGTTCTTCGGCTAAACTGACCTTCCGGGGGCATCCGTTTTCCCTGGTTTTTGTTTTCTGAGTTCAACGGATGTGCCATACAGTTAAAAATGCGGGGCTATAAAGCCCCGCATTTTTTTGTGTCACTTCTCTGTCAATACATATGAAGAAAGTCCCAGAAAACTCAGCGGGCACGAGCCCGACTCCGGGACCGGAATAAAGAAACGCCCCCCCATCCCGTGGATGAGAGGGCGATTCAAACAACCCGGTCAACTGCAGACCGCAAGTCAAACAAATGACGGCTAATCGCCGAATGGACCGAATGGTCCGGGCACTGGCCACCCAGGGCCGTCGGGTATCCCGTCCCCGGAGTTCGGGGCCGGCCCCCGACCCGCGTCTACGTTGCCCGCACCAAAGGCTAAACCCATGAACGCCACCATAACGAGCACCATTACCCACTTTCTCATTTTGGGACCTCCTTTTTTGCGGCTAGCTTTGGGACTCCAACCGTCCTCCTCATGGACGTGCCTTTACCCTATACCTGACTAAATCCATTTGCAATAAAATTTTCCAAGAAAAAATTACTGACTCTATTTTACCGTTAGCAAACCAATGCTCATCATGGAGGCCGCTGCTCCCTGTCCGCTTTTTCACCACGAATTTCACGAGGGTAAGGAAAAAATTATTATAAATAAGGGAGACTGTAATGAATTTCTCCTATATGTGGCCATAGGCTATATGGCAAAAATACAACGTGTCACCTGGGCCTTTTAACAGATGAGCAGATGAACTCTGCACAGTTTAGTGTACCCCCACTGCACTGAAAACAGGGCGCTCGATACGGTAAACGATGCGACTCAAGCCGTGGCCATTCCATGAGCGGTGGTCTTCAATCGAATAAAAATTCCGTGGTTACAGAAACTTGGCAACGACGTTCCATTCTCCTCGACGCAGAGACAATACAGCGAAATTCCGGCACATTATTTGCTGATAGGTTTTTTGCTTGGTCACACACCACGGCTGACAGAATCCCGCCCGGCATCTTTGCATCCAGCGGCCGGATCCCCCCGGCTCCCTGCCGCCATTTGATCCGGATGCCGGTCGCAGATCCCGTCTTTAGCGGGGATCAAGCCCGACCCGACGCTTGAAAATGCTACGGCGGCGTGCCCCCCTCCGAAGAATTCAACCTATGGATCCCCGAGCATCAAACCTTTTAAGCATGAAAGGAGGAATCCCATGAACGACCTGGCCCAGGTTCAATTTCCGCCGTTCAAGGTACACAATCGCACCGGGACGGTGCATTTCACCCTCACCCCCGCCCACTTTGCCGGCGAGACCTTCGAGACACGGAACGGCAGCCATGTGCGGGTGCTTAAAAAGGGGTACATGATGGTGGAGATGGCCAACGCCGCAGAGCCGAACGATGGACCCGGACGTGTCTCCTACGACTGGTCCAACAAAGTGGTGATGAAGCTTTCAGACAGCGATATCCAGCAGATCCTGGACGGATTCGAGGGCAACGAGTGCCGGATTGTCCATGACCCGAATAAGGCCAAGGGCAGCGCCAGCGACGGCACTCTGGCCAAAAGCTTTCTGCAAATCACCAAAGGCGAGCGCTTCGGCTATTTCATGACCATCAGCCGGGGCGACAAAAAGGCCAGATGCCCGATCAATGATGCCGATGTCTCGAACTTTCGCCTGCTGCTTCCCCGAGCGGTGGTGCGGATATATGGATGGTAGGCACGCTGAAGCGGGCTTCCGGCTGCCGAGGGAGAAGGCAGCAGGCTAAGAATTCTGTTTGTGATGAGAAAAATCCGCGCCGGTCTGCGCCATATCGTGGCGGAGCCGGGGGCGGGCAAGTCACTCAAGGATGAATTGGAAGGCTTGAAAAGCTGCCGAATCGGCAAAGTCAGGATCATCTATCGCATAGCGCCGAAACGGGTCATCAGCATTGCCGCTATCGGACCACGCAGAACGATTTATGAGGAGACTTACAGGGTCATTAAAAAAGAGGCTGTATTGGGGATCGGACCATAGTATACATCTATAATAATTTAGACTTCTTATCAAAACCGCTGAATATTTTCCCCTATATCCTCTTTTACAGGGCAAAAGAGTGCATTACTGGAAAACGTTGCCTCTCCCAACTCCACTCCTCCTCATCACCTGTCACGAAATGGCAGATGGCCGGATTCCATATCGCCGTTTTGGACCGTTAAAAACGCCCTATTGGCCCATTTTTGGGGCAAATTTCTTAATTTAGCTGGGCCATTGCAACGTGTTACGGTGGTCCGACCCATTTCCCAAATACGCATATCGAGTGGAAGTGTCTAAAAAAAGACGACGCCGGCAATGTGGCATGGCAACCCGGCGAAAACAATCGGTTCACAACGCCACCCAGCGTTACGGTTGATACATCCGGTTTATTTTTAGCGCCTGGATTTTATGTCACTATATTGGCATCTTATAACCAACATAGATAAAATCTTGTTCAGGCTAAGTAAATTTACGTGCAAAATTCAGGTTATAACTAAACTCTAACAATTGCTTCAGAAGGTTCGTTCTCAACCTCATTGCCATAAGGGACGAATGCGCCCAATGCGCCCGGGACGCGTGGCCACACGGCGCACCCGGTTATTCCCATTGTCGGCGATGTAAAGGTTGCCGTGATTGCCCACAGCCACTCCACTTGGCGAGTTTAGTTTTGATGCGGTTGCCGGTCCGCCATCCCCAGAGAAGCCAGAGCTATAGCGGTCGCTCCGACCGCTGCCAGCCATGGTGGTGATGATCCCGTCCTCATCGACCTTGAGCACGCAGTGATTAATTGCCATGTTGGCGATGAACAGGTTGCCGGCGGTGTCCACGGCTACTCCTGACGGAGTATGCAGTTTTGCATCGGTAGCCCGCCCACCATCCTCTACATCGCTGTAGCCCGCCGTACCGGTGCCAGCCACGGTGGTGATGACCCCGTCTTTGTCGACCCTGCGCACGCAGTGATTTTTCCCGTCGGAGATGAACAGGTTGCCGGCGGTGTTCACGGCCACGCCATATGGTTCATTTAGTTGTGCCCGTGTTGCCGGTCCGCCATCCCCGCTGAAGCCCGCCGTGTCGGTGCCAGCCACGGTGGTGATGACCCCGCCTTTGTCGACCCTGCGCACGCAGTGATTTTGCGAGTCCGCGATGTACAGGTTGCCGGCGGTGTCCACAGCCACTGCCCATGGATGATTAAGTTGTGCCTGCGCTGCCGGTCCGCCATCCCCGCTGAAGCCCGCCGTGCCGGTGCCGGCCACGGTGGTGATGACCCCGCCTTTGTCGACCCTGCGCACGCAGTGATTTCCCGCGTCGATGATGAACAGGTTGCCGGCGTTGTCCACAGCCACTGCCCATGGCATTTTTAGGTTTTCCTGGATCGCCTTTTCGCCATCATTGGGGATTCCCTTGTCGCCGGTGCCGGCCACGACGGTGAAGATTCCTTTTCTGTCAACCCTGCCCACCCGATGATGGTACGGGTCGGCGATGAACAGGTTGCCAGCGGTGTCCACGGCCACGCCATATGGACTGTTCAGGTGGGCCTCGGTTGCCGGTCGACCATCATCCTCTCTTAATTGCGCAGGGGATGATGGCCGAGCAGCGGTCCAGCCCGGATCACCAGTGCCGGCCACCGTTTTAATGATGCCCTCGAAGTCCGGAGCGTGGCTTAAGCTGCCCTGTGGTTCGCCATCGCGGTCGAAAACATGAAGCTTGCCCGGGGCGGTGGCGAAGTAAACTTGATCGGCGACAATTAGCAGAGGACTTACGGGAGAGCCTGTCACGGATTTATGCCACGTTGCGGCTGGCGGCTTCCAATTCGCGTTTTGCCCCGGGGTCACGTCAAGGGCGTGCAGTGTTGCAGTACCCGAATCGTTACCCACCCAATAGATTCTGGCGTCGTCGGCGCCGAGGCTGTATATTTCGCCAGCCGAAGCTGCCAGCCTGAAACGCTCGTGGCCTGTGAGGTGATCAAAACCCACCAGGTGACCCGCCGTGTTGCCCACGACCACGGTGCCGACTGACCACACCGGTGCGGTGCTCATAGGGATGTGGTACCTCCGGTCGGGGGCAATCTTTTGCAACTGGTGATTTTCCCAGTCAGCGAAGTTCACGTTGCCGGAGGCGTCCCCCCTACCGTATGGCGCGGTGTAGCCTGTGCCTGTCCTGGTATCGGCCGGGAGCACGCGGGCACCGGTGTCTTGAGGAGACCATGCTTCCTCGCCCTGCGGGTCATCGGTGCGGGCTTTAAGGGCGTAGAGCTTGCCATCGATGCCGCTGACATAGCACCTGTTTGCTGCCATCAGGGGTGGTTCGGAGCTGGCCGACGCTGTGTGATGCCATTGCACCTTGGCATCGGGATGAAGTCGCACGGCGTAGGTGCCGCGGGTGCTCGTCACAAAGGCCCAGTCGTCCATGACGTGGCATGACCACACCCTGTCATTCCCGTCGAAATCGTTAAGCTTGACCGGCCAGTTCTCTTTCGGGTCAGAGGGGTCAAGCTTCCGGAGTTCGTCGCCATCGGACGGATTGAGCAAATGAAGTGAGCCACCGTCGGTGACCACCAGGAGATACACCCGGTCCCGGCTCGAGCAGGCCCAAAGAGCCGGCGCAACGTGCACCTTGAAGCTGTCACGTAGTGTTGTAAGCCACTCGTTTTGAAGTGTAACCGCATCGACGCAACGGACTTTTCCCCAGGATTCGCCAACAAAGGCGCACCCGGACAGCGCTTTCTCAATGTCACTCCCGTAGGCGTCACCGATGGTCTTGGCCATTTGAGGGTCAACCACAAGGGGGTCGCCCAACTCCTGGCCGGGTGAAAGCGGGACAGTGGTGTACTTGTCGGTGATGTCGAGCCGGTAAAGCGTCCCGTGATCGTCGCCGAACAACAGGGCATCCGGTGGTGTACGAATGGTGAGATCGATCTGGAAGACGCCGCGGCCGTGGGTGGCCACGAGGAGGGTATTGTCGATCCAGGTGAACCCGTAACAGGGGACGTTGGCCGGTCCCTCGTTGGCGGGTGCCCAAGTTCTGCCGCCGTCCTCGCTGGCAAAAACACCGTTTTCGGCGCCGACGTACACCCAGTCGGGATTCTTCGGATGAAGTGTGATGGCGAAGATCGGCACATGTGGGAGCGCCATGGGGGCCGTTCCGCTGCAGGAATTCCAGGTTACACCGCCGTCGGTTGTCTTCCACAGATTGTCCGGCCTGAAATTGGCGAAGCCAGCGTAGAAGATCTTCTCCGGGTCTCGCCGGTCGATCGCAAGGCAGTTGCAGGGGCGGTCACCGGCCGGAGTGCTGATCGGCTTCCATTCCGGCACCGAGAAGGTCGCTCCAAATTCAATATTGTCGTCCTTGACATTGCCTTGAGTCGTAACATAGATCGCACCGTTGCGATGGCCGACCAGGACCACGTTGGAATAGTCTTTGCCCTTCGCTCCGGCCGACCTTCCGATCGCAATGGCCGTGATGGTGCCGTCCTTATTGCCCGGCTTAATGCTTTTCCATTTTGGGCCTATAGGTGTACCAATCCCGTTTGGGGGTTCGGATGCGTTGGTGGTTCGCCAGAGCTGCGTGCAGCCCACGAGCATCACGTCGTTGTCAAGCGGATCCAGCAAAAAGGGGGCAATGAATTCGGCAAGTGGTGCCTCCCCCGGCGCCGGGACGAAAGCCTCCGGAATATTGTACGGTTGGCCGAGTTTTTCCCAATTACCATTGCGATGGACATGGTTTTCTGCAATTCCATTAGGTGCCCAAGTGGCCACTCTCTTGACCGGATCCCAGGATCGGTCGGAACGCTGAATTAGACCGTAAACATACTCCCCATAGAAAAGCTGCGGGTTCCTCTGATCCGCCGCGACGTAGCCACCGTCACCGCCGGTTACCTTCTGCTCGTCCCACGTAAACTCGCCCGGAGTATGCCCCCGGGTACCGTTGTCCTGGGCCCCTGCGATCACGATGCGCTTTCCGGTATGCGCAGCCACATCGTAGAACTGGGTGACGCCGTAGCCGACGTTGCAGTCCTCCCATTGCACTTTGTTTGGGTCTGACGGAACAGACTCAACCGAGCTGATGTCCTTGGTCGAATAGATGCCACCATCGTTTCCCACCCAGACTCGTTTGTCGGGCTTGCCATAATCCGGGTCGCTAACCAACACATGGTGGTCTGCATGGCAAATGCTTTCGAGACGATCTGCGATTTCCACGGCCTGGAGTTTTGGCGGCTTCTGGCTGTCTTTTTCTTCATCCGTAATCCGAAACAACGAGGGACCGCCGGCAATCACCAGCTGGTTATCGTTCGGGTCTCCGGCCCAGATCACGTTGTCGTAGGAGCCTTGCTCCTTGAGTATGTCTGCGGGAGCGCCCCACACCTTGAACGAGGCCCCCCCGTCAGTCGATCTCCAGATCTCGTCAGGGTTACCGGAGCCCTTGTCCTTGAGAGCGTAAACAATCGCGTCTGAATGATAGTCGTCCGGATCGGATCTCGCCGCGGCATAGCACAACGAGATCCGAGTTGCAGACTTGTCGGGAATAACCGACTCGTCCCAGCTGGCCCCCACGTCCGTGCTGTAGAAGATTTGCCCGGTCTCCTCACTGGCAATTGCCCTGCGCGGGTCCGTCGGGTCGATACAGATACTCCATATTAGGGCACCTCCCTCAACAAGTGTTTGTGGACCACGCACCCATTCTCCCTTGCCGCGGGTCTCGTCCCCATCGAACTGCAGACGGTGTATCCCGGTTGCTGTGCCTGCCAGGAGCACGCGGCCCAGGCTTGTTATGGCCAGGGTATTGACGTACCTGAAGTCCGGATTGTCCTGGGTGACTTTCGTTGCCTCAATCAGCTCCCAGCTCCAACCATCAAGGCTGCGGAAAATGCCCTCCCCGGGGATCTGGTCGCTTCTGCCGAAACGCTCCCCCGTGCCGGCGAATACATGAGCGTACGAGTCGATTGCCAGCGAAACGACGGCCAGGTTGCCCATCAAGTTCTCGGTGGGAAACCAGGTCTGGCCGCGGTCCTCGCTTCTCCAGACGCCTCCGCTGGCACTGCCGGCAAACATGCGCTTGTCGTTCTTTGGATCGAACACGATGGCTCGTGTGCGCCCGCCGACGTTGTGGGGGCCGAGGCTGATCCAGCCGGAGTTGTCGTGGTGCAGCCCGGCGGACGTGCCGATAGGCACAGAACCGGACGTGCCGGTGCCGGAGTGAATACCGGCCGTCTTGAACCGTCTCGAAGGTTGGGCCGCCTGCCTGGCGTGCATCGTCTGGACATGCTCGGCAGCTTTCTGGCGAGCGCCGGCGGGGATGGTGTTGCCCGTGCCGACGAGCGTTGTGAGTTGATGGGCGATCCGGGCTGCCGGCCGGTTGATGTCGGCTTTCTTAAAGGGCCGGGCCGTCGGCGCGTCTTCGACGCCAGCTGCGGTCTCTGCAATGTTGACATGCCAACCGGCATAATCGAATGACTCGTTTACGGCGCTCCCCGTATGAATCCGGGTCCCTTCGACAACAGCATCCAAGGGAAACTGTATCCATTGATGATTCCCCGTTCGATTAATGCCGGCTAGACCGACAGGCTCGCCGGTAGTCCTTATGATGTGGCTCCGGAGGCCGATAAATTGTCCCTTTGAGACTGGGAGGGATGGAGAAAGATCCACGGTCTGTAATTTGTAGGTGGCGGTCACTTCAAATTGCTGACGGCCGGAAATGATCAGAACGTCATCGTGGGTGTCATACACTCGGATCTCGCACTTGTTTGTTGGAAAAGCATCCCTCCACGGCTCTTGGAGCCAATCCAGCAGCAGCGTCACTGAGACAATGACCCCATCTTCTGTAACCGGCTCGGCGAGCACCAATTCACCGGATGCCCGTCCCCGCACAGATTCACGAGCATGAAGTATCATCACCTGATACAGGTCATAGCCAGGATTAGCTAGTTTCTGACCGTAATTCGGGCCGTCATTCGGGAAAGGTTTGGTTGGATTCATGGGAATTCTCCTCTTAAGGGTTTAGGAATTATTGCATCCAAGCGACGAGATCAGCGCTTGGCACCCTTAAACCACGTCGACGCAGCATCGAACACATACCACATGGCGAGAAAGGCGATACATTCTAGGGTGAAGCTGTGAAATTTGAAGAACAGCTCAGTGATAAGCAGCGAGGTGCCAAACGCCGGAAGCTGCTCTATCAGAAGCTCTCTGAGTGGAATAGATCGAATTAGACTGTACATACTGGATCTCCTTTTCTTAAACGGTTTAATCGGGGCAAGAAAACGACGAGCGGCTGATACAAACTGGAATTTGCCTTGTCTCCAAGTCGCAGAAGCTGGAACAAGATTGATCCGAAATTCATAGAAGGCGCACGCGTCCCTCCCCTACCGGAACCTGACCCTGCAGGATCGGTCTGCGCATCGGCGAGCCACCCTGATTCTCAGGTGAGGGAATTCCCCAACATGGTCGGCCATGCCATCCTGTACTGATTCCAGGGTTAGAAACAACACGCCCGACGAGGGACGTTCTTCACTGAGAAACTCTTCCTCAAGAAACTGGAGTACCAGCTTCCGGTCTGTGGACTTCGCCCCCGGCGGGTGCTGTTCCGGGGTCCGCTCGAGGAAAGGCACCGCCAACGTCGCAGCCTATTTTCCTTTTTCCTGGCTTGCATAGGGGACGCTGCCGCCTCGTTGGCAACCCTTTCAACCAACCGATCATGTGTCTCATGTCCCGGGCAAGCCCCGCTTCATCGGCCGCTCGCCCGGCGCTCACGGGCCGCCTCGACCGCCTCCTCCCCTTGCGTCTGAGAGACGGAATGAAAACTCATCTCCGCCGGCCCATTCAAAAGCTTCACCGCCCCGCGCAGCACACGAAAGTTGTCCGATTCCAGGTGGGCGTCCAAATCCGTCTGGGTCGCCCACTCCTCGAGTACGCACAGGGCGTTCTCGTTCTCCACCTCGCGGTAAAACGCGCTACTGATACACCCCGTCTCCTTTCGCACCCGCCCCGCCAGCGCGGCGAGCGTCTGCTCCAGTTCTTTTTGCTTGGCGGAACGAACGTCGATTTTAATGCTGACAAGGATCATGAGAGGCCTCCGGCACACAAGGCGGGGAGATCAGGACCTTCACTAATCCGAACATTGTTAAAGGATCCAAGTACGGGTTTGTCCTGTCGCCCCGTCGCAATACCTAAAACGCGGAGCAAGTTGTGGGCCAAAGGAAAGCCGGTGACGCAGAATTTTGATAAGATACTGATGGTGTTGGATTTATTTAGAATGGGGAAGCTCAGGCGGACCGGTCGATTCGGGGCATAGCCCGCCGTATGTGGTGGGCCCCACCGTAGACGGTGGGTTTGAGGGAGATTACCGCATCTATCTCAGGGTTCTTGGGAGCGGTGGATTCCATGCTTTTTCATGCGATGGCGTAGGGTGCTCGCCGGTACGCCAAGGGCCTTTGCGGCCCCGTCTTCGCCCTCGATCTTCCAGTGGGTTGCCTCGAGGGCCCGGACGATGCACTCGGCTTCGGACTCTGCAAGCGTCCGGGGTCGGGGGCTTCCCATGCCCAACGCCTCGGGTACCGCAAGCGTGTCCATCAGGCGCAGACTGGAGCCCCGGGTGTTGATCACCGCGCGTTCGATGACGTTCTGCAGCTCCCGGACATTGCCCGGCCACGGGTAGCGTTCCAAAGCCTCCTGCGCCTCGGGCGGCACGGTATCAATGGTTTTGCCCGATTTGCGGGCAAACCTCTCGACGAAGGCGCGCACCAGCAGGGGGATGTCTTCCCGGCGGTCCCTGAGTGGCGGGACGGTGATCGGGAAAACATGCAAGCGGTAATAGAGATCTTTGCGAAACCGGCCGCTGCGAAGGTCTTTCTCCATGTCTCGATTGGTGGCTGCGATGACCCGGACGTCGACCCGGCTCGTCTGGGAGCTGCCCAGGCGCTCGAACTCGCCGTCCTGGAGCACCCGCAACAGCTTGGTCTGGAGCTCCAGCGGCAGCTCGCCGATCTCATCCAGAAAAAGGGTTCCGCCGTGGGCCACTTCGAAGCGACCCACCCGTTTGGCCTCTGCCCCGCTATAAGCGCCTTTCTCGTGGCCGAACAGCTCACTTTCGATCAGGTTCGCGGGTAACGTAGCGCAGCTCACTTTGACCATGGGCCGGTCGCTGCGGGGACTCACCTGGTGAATCGCCCGCGCGAGGAGTTCCTTGCCCACACCGGTCTCACCGAGAATCAGGACCGTGGTGTCGGAGGGGGCGACCTGCTCTACCCTGAAGAGGACGGACTTGAGGACATCGCTTTGCCCGATGATCCCGTCGAAGTTGTGCTCCCCCTTGATCTCTTCGCGAAGATAGAGGTTTTCGGCCTGGAGTCGCTGTTGGAGCGCCTTTATCTCCGCGAACGCTTTGTGGAGCGACGCGTCGGCCTGCTTTCGGCTCAAGGCGTTTGAGAAGATCTCCCCGACCAACCGCAGCCTTTGGACCACCCCGTCGGACCAGGGGCGCTCGGTGCCAAGGGAAGTAAAGGATACCGCGCCGGTGCTGGCGCCGGCCACCGTCAGCGGGATGACCACCGCCGACTTGGGGCCCTGCTGGCGAAGATACGCTTTGTCACGCGCTGCCTTATCGGGCAGTTCGGATACTTGCGAGAACAGGAAAATGTCGCCGCGCAGCATTTTTGAGGTAGCCCACGGCAATTGGTCAAATGCAATCTGTGCCGGGGCCGGCTCGCACCCCGCGACCGTCCATGAGTGGGTGGCGCGAAGGTGGGTCATGTCGTGGGAGAACTCGAACAGGGTGCTGCGATCCACCTCCAAAAACTCCGCGAGGTGTTGAAGCCCATGCTCGATCTGCCGATCCACCTCACTGGGCGGCAGGTTCAGGAACCGGGTCGAGAGCTGGGAGAGCAAGGTTTCGAACCGAAGCCGTTCTTCAACCGCCCTTTCGACACGCTCGAGCTCTGTGAGTTTCAGTCTCAGCTGCTCGTTCGACGTTCTCAACTCGGCCGCACACGCCTCCATCCGACGGTCGAACGGATCGTTGGCTCCGGGTGGTGCCCCGTCCGTGCGCTTTCGGTCGGTGACGGGCCGGATGCGCCAGAGCAGCCCGCTCAGTTCCCCCCGGGCATCGTGCAGGCCGGCCAGGGTGACGGCCGCGGAAAGGGGTTTCCCTTCCCTTGAAGCCAGGCGCACCTCCCAGTTTTGCGCTTGCTCGCGTTTTGCGACTTCACCCAGCAGGAAAGCCAGTCACTTGCGGTCTTCCGCAGCCACGAAAAGGACCACCGGCTGGCCGGCCAAGCGGTCCCGGCTCACCTCGAGCAGTGTCGCCGCGTCAGGATTCGCCTCCTGGATAACGCCGTTCGGGTCGGTGACCAAGTACCCGTCGGGAGCGACGTTGAACAGCTCCCGGTATCGCCGGTATTTTTCGTCCAGAGCATCGCGGCTGGCGATGAGCTCCTTGTTTTGCTGTCGCAGCTCCTCTTTGTCGACACGGAGCTCCTCGAGGAAAGTCAGCAAGGCCTCGAGGGTCTCGGTGGGTGCCGCTTCCCCCTTCGCCGGCAACTCCTCGGCACGTCGTCGCAGGTCTTCCACCCATCCCTGGACTGCCTCGATGTTGAGATTCGATGAACCCGCACCCATGGCTATCCTCCCCGCGCAGCAGCATCAGCGCTGAGGATGGCGGTGAGGTTATCTTTAAAAACCCCTTCTGCCATATGGGCATCCCTCTCTTTAAGGAGTTTGAACAGAGGAACTCAGTAGGTGGACAATTCCAAGGAGTACAAAAATCAGGACAGAAACCGGATTCGGTTCCGTAAATGGATCGCCGTTTCAGATCAACGTGAATTCGAGAATCAGTGCTAAAAAGAACATATTAGTAGCCATATCAATGCGTTTTGTCAATGGCAGTTGAGGATCGCGGCAGCTTTGAACTCTGTGACCCCTGCTCTTCGAATCCGTAGGTCGCACGCTTGTGCCCCCCGCCAGCGGGATTTCGCAGCAGACCTTATAAATGAGGTGTTCAACGGGTGTGCTATCAAAATAAAAAAGGCGAGGCTGGATGTTTGATGGCAGTAACCGGCTTAACCTTTATTTTCGGACTCGATGATTCCGAAGTGTTTATATTCCCAACGTTGGCGAAAGAGTTCCCGGAAGTCATGTTGAAATACGGCGACGGTACCAGGATGCCCTCCGTTGCATTGGCGTTTCCTTTATCAGGGGTATTTTTCGTGGTAGGATATCTGCTGTTTAGCTATCAGTTGATGAACACTGATTGTATATCGATAACCGCAGGGGCATCGCTGATGATCGGTACGCTTGTTTTTGACATCGGTCTCAGCGGCTTCGTTCCCATGATCGTCGTTCGAATCGCCGCAGTCATTTTCGGGGCAGGTCTTGCGTGGACCGGGCTGAGCTCAAGAGCCTATGTAGCAAAACAATACGCCGATCTTTATCATGTTTTTGGATATGAATAATCTTTTACAAAATCATCTGCTCATTATTCTGGGTTGGGTTTTTGTCGTTTTAGGGGTTATTGGCATACTTCTACCGATACTTCCCACCACACCATTCTTGATTGTCGCTTTAGCACTCTTCTCAAAAAGCTCGCCCAGGTTTCGCCAAATGTTACTGAATAATGCCTGGTTTGGTCCCATCCTAAAACAATGGGAAGACAATAAAACGTTGTCACGGAAAACAAAATACAAAGCGTCCTTCTTAATTATTATAGTCTTTGCAATATCCGTATCCATTTTTCATAACAATATAGTGCTTCAGCTCGTGTTGATTGGTCTTGCTATAATTTTGCTTTTTTTTATCTGGCGAATCAAAGAGCAAGCAGGTTGAATCCACGTCGCGTTTTTACAGCCAATGTCATAATTCCGTTCCGATTGGAACGGCGCAAAAATCATTTACCGTTGCAGGCGGGTGCGGTGCCCCGCCCTACGAAAGCTCTACTACTCCACCAATGAGACAGACCGGAACATCATCACTCCACATCATTCGCAGGATCGGGGGATGGCTGCTTGCCTGGACGGGGCTCTTCTATCTTTGCCTGTGGGGGTTTGCCAAGATACCCGATCCGGGGACCGTTTCCTCGGTATGGATATCGGGGATAATATGCTCCCTGTCCACCTTTGGCATTCTGTGCGCTCTGATTACCACCCCGATATCCCGGCGTATGATGGCGGTCATCCTGATGTCATGTATCGGTGCGACTATCGCAATCAATCAAGTCGCCGGGGCCGTGGCCGCGTCCGGTGGAATCGCAGCCGGGCACCTTCACATGGGAATCAATGTCACCCTGCTTGGCGTCGCGGTTTGCGGCGGGGTGCTGCTCAGCTACGGAGTCAGAAAGAAAACGTATATCATCCCCCTCGCGTTGGCCGCCAGCATGGCGGATATCTGGTCGACCACGCTGGGCGTGACCCGGCAGGTGATCCAGAGTCCTGTTGCAATGAATCACCTCTTGATCCATTTCCCCGTGATCGGGAGAGGCGTTCAACCCCTTGTCGGAATCACCGATTTTGCCTTTGCGGCGTTATTTATGTCCATGGCCGGTCGTTTTCACCTGTCGGTAAAAAAGACACAGTTGGTGGTAGGGGCTTCATTCGTCATTGCCATTACCATGGCAGTGGTTTCCGGCTATGGAACGCCCGTGCTTCCGGTTATGGGCATCCTCTTTATCGCAGCCCATTACCGGGACATAAAGGTGATTGATCCCAGGGAAAAGAAAGAAGCCCTAATGGGCCTGTTCATCATCGCTGTAGCGCTGATACTGATAACCCTGCTGAAATCGTGATCCCTGACAGGCGCGGGTTTCGGATGCGTCATGTAAAAAATAGGGGGCGTTGTTGACAAGCTTGACAAACTCGCATGGGTAGCGACTAGCGTACTTGACGAGGGGGTGGGAAAAGCAAAAGCTACAAATGATGTCGATTCGCCCTCCTGAGGCGGATAAACCCTAGTCGCCTCCGGCGGCGCCTTGGGCGGGTGAACCTCCGGGGCACTTATGAGCGCTCCAAGGCTTTATCTTCCGGTTCGAGAAGCATCAGCTTCTCGGGTTTTCTCAAATTTCGATTCCATTGATACAGATTTGCATGCTGCTTCCCATCAACCTGCCTGATCCACACAAATCCGAACTGTTTGGCTTCCCTGATGAGTCTTTCTTCTTCGCTGAAAACGGTTGTCCAGGTGCCGATATTGAAATGCCAGCAATTCCCAGGGACCTTTTCTATTTTCGGGTCATGGGTATGGCCGAAAACAATTACTTCCACATCTTCAAGTTGTTCCTTAATTGTGGATAGAATGGGTTTAAGATCAACTTGCTTGCGGTTTTTTGTCCATATCCCTTGTAACACCCGAATCATCAACAAACCGAGGGGAATTATGAATGTCGTCGGAGACACGCCATACGTATACCACAAGAAGCCGATTCCGAGAGCAAGGATAATTGCAGCGATAACGAGCAAGGTACCGGAATAGTACAATGTAACTGACAGCTTGCTTCTGGTGAACGGTGCAGCCCTCTGATCATATATTTTTGTTACAACCTCCGGCTTTAGGCCTGCCTTTGTCGCCTCAATTGAAAGTTTCTCGTCATTCCTTCTCCCAATCGTTTCTTTTTCATCCTTTGAAAAATCACCGGCCTTTAGATATATGCCAAGAGCCGCCGAGAAATGCTTAAAAATACTGCGTATAAACTGCGGCTTGTCTTTTTTGAAGGCCCAGTTCATATAATCTATAGCCGGCTTTATATTATCAGCGAACGGATTTCTATATTCTAATTTGTTAAAGAAATACCGGACAAAAAAAGATCCAAAAGGCAGCCAGAGTCTGTCTGTATCCTTGGCGTAGACGGGCCAAAGAAGGTATTCAAAGGAGTTGAATGGATCGTACTGGCTACCGTGCTCGACATAGGTCTTTCTATTTTTGTTGTAGTAGAACCAGGGATAGAAGGTCACGCGGGCTTCAATTTTTGAAGGAATCGCTTCATCGCTGACAAAACCTGCAATATGATCAATAAGCGCTGTCTGTACGTCTGGCCAGTGCAGTTCAATGTCATGATTGCCGGAGATGATGGAGAGACGATTTTCTTCCGATAAAAATCTGGCCAGTGCCTTAAAAAAGACTTTATGACCATTTACGATCCGGTCCAGTTTCCAACATGTCTTTTCGCTCTCCGTTCCCAGTCCATATTTCTCCTCTCGGTCGCTTATAGAGAAGGTAGCCCCACCCGTTCTTTTCAATTCCTGTGTCAGGGGGCCGTTGACCTGCAAAAAGTCGAATAAATCACCGTTGATGATCAAGTGATTGTTACCGGGATTTTCCCTCTGATGGTACTTTAAAAAATCATCGAATTCATTATCAAAGAAGAAATCTTCGTTCCTCGAGTATTTTCTTGTCTCTTCATTCAAGCCGGCACTGAGATGCAGATCACTGATGATGATTAAATTCATTGCTTCGTATCTCCAGTTCTATAGTTAGCCCAGTCAGCATCCGGGACGTCCCACCTGAAGCTTTCCGGAAGCCTTTGGAGAACCGGGAAAAAGGCAAGCGATGGCTCCAATTCAGATGAGCGATTTAGTGCGATACGTCAACGTGAACGTGGCTTTCGACAGAATAATCCACATGTCGAGCGGGCGAGCGGCCGGGGCTTTTCTCTGATTTGGCGTAGGCCAGTTTGCGGTACCCCATGTTCCCCTTCCAATTGAGGATGTTGCCAAAAAGAGACCTTTTGGAAAAGCCGTCCAGGCACCTTTTTAATGCAAACCTGAGCTTGTAGAGCTCCTTCATGGTCCGGACCCAGCCCTCATACAGCTGTACTCTGGTCATCCGATTTGGCCGGTACACCACATCATCCGCATTGTACCTGAGCCACCAGGAATCGTCTATCAGCCTATTTTCCTCTTTCAGCCTGCTATAAATCGCCGTTGCGGGATAAGGGGCCAATATGGACGGTTGGATAACATCAATTTTGCTCTTGAGGGAAAATTCCAACAACCGATCAAAACAGGACTCATCATCACTGTCCAGGCCCAAGATAAACGCCCCCAAAACGGCGATGCCGTTGTCGTGCAGCTTTTTTACCGATTCAATATAGTCGTTGTTTATATTTTGATATTTACCGACTGTCTTCAGGCCTTCGGTGGATGTGGTTTCCAGTCCGACAAACAATCCCAAACAGCCGCCTCTGTTTAACCGCTTCAGCATCTTGTCGTCGTCTGCAACGTTGATGGACGTCTGCCCGATCCATTTTTTGTTCAAGGAAGCCAGGCGGCCAAGCAATTGCTTTGAGTGTTCCCGTACCGCAACAATGTTATCATCAACGAACATCAACTTGTTTCCGGAAAGATGTTTGACTTCTGCAATCACACTGTCAACGGGGCGCAAACGGACACCATTTCCGTACAGGCTGGACACCGAACAGAAATCACACGAATAGGGGCATCCGCGTGACGTTTGGACCAGATTGACGCTCACGTACCTGTGTTCTTGGAACAGCTGCCTTCTTGGATGGGGAATGTGCTTCGGGTTCGGCAGCTTGTCGGAACGATACAGCTTTTTCAACTTCCCGTTTTTAAAATCCTCCAACAAGGTGCTCCAAACATCCTCTGCTTCCCCGAGCACCAACGTGCTGGCATGCATCAGGGCTTCTTCTTTGGCCACGGTCGGGTGAATTCCGCCCAGTACGACCGACACCCCCCTGGATCGATATGCATCTGCAATTTCGTATGCCCTTACCGCTGTTTTGGTGTTCACGGTGATCCCGACAAGGTCAACTTCTTTCTCCAAATCGATCGGTTGCACAAGCTCATCGGTGATGGAAACGTCCACGTCCGAAGGGGTGAGGCTTGCCAGAATGCCGAGCGCCATTTGCGGGAAATGAAAGGCGTTACCGACGTTGCGCGGGCCTTTTCGAAACGGTGAAATGAGCTCGAGTTTCATGTTAACGGTGTCCCCATCAGATCGTTAGCGTACCGGTTGCTGCAGCAGGCATAGTGGTTCTGCATCATCCGCTCGTCACCATCCGGCTCAGCCCGTTTAGATCCCATCTCAGGTCCATCTCTTCAAACAGGCATCTGGCCTGTTCCACATATTCATCCGCAGTGCTGCCATTCAATTTGGAAAGCCTGCTGTCGGGTTCCTTCAACCGCCGGCCGATTTCTGCGCAGGTCCTGGCAAGCTCGACACGGGCGCCGAGACGTTCGGCCTCGTTGATACTTTTGCTCCAGAATTTAGCGGCCTTTTTCTGGCGCCCCAGAACCCAATGATGAAGCCCCTTCAGCTTTAACACCTCTGTCATGTTAAACGCGTATTTGCCGGCGTTTTTCAGGGCGGATTTGCCGCTTGTCCTCGCCCTTGTGCGGTATTTCAGTATCTCTTCGTTATGTTCGGCATGGAGGGCGCGTTCCAGCATGGTCAGATCAAAAAAGTACTGACCCACGATGTAGCTGCTGACGTAGATTGGGGGAAGATCTTTTCGATAACCCGTAGTTTTTGCCTGCCACAAGAGGGCTTTGGCCCCAGTCGGGTTGTTCAGTAAGATTTGAACGATGGCATTGTAGCCGAGATAGTATAAAACGGCCGGCCGGTAGGTTTCGCTGCGACGAAACGCGTCATCCGCCAACTTCTGAGCCTCGAGGAGTTTTCGCCTGACGACCAATAGCCTTAATTCCAAATATTGTTTGGCTGCAAGGGCATTTTCGTTTCCATATACTTTCCAGATGTCGTCTACCTGGCCGATGATTGCCGCAGCTCCTTCAAAATCGCCACGGTCGGTTTTGACATGCCCATGCACCAGCAGGTAATTTACAGCATGCCACGACTCACCGACCCGTAAATTCTGCGATACCAGATCCTTGCTGTAATCTTTAATGTCAGACCAATTCCCCTTGAAGGCATTGTACAACAGCTCAAAAAAATCGTAATAGAGAATTTGTTTGCTATCATCCTTCCGGACAAAGCTTTTGTTGCATTCGAGTATTTTTTTGCTCAGAGCAAAGGACATTCCGGACCACGAAAAAAGGCCGCTCGCGCTAATCCGAATACCGACCCCATTTTCTACCTTCTCTATATTAAAGCGATTCAGCCGTTTCAGGGTGCTGATAAATTCGGTAAAGCACCTCTTGGGGTCGACATGGACCAAGGCCATTGACTTCTTGTAATTCAGAGAGATGATTTCGTTATCAATTTCGCTCGGCATCTTCGTTGCCTCTTTAAAAGGCAAATATAGATGGCCGATCAGGCTCAACAGATGATAGATTTGCGTAAAACTCAAAGCGAACCGATTTTTAGGTGACCCAGCACCCCAATGATCCAGGACACTGTCAAAGTACGTTATGGCATTCTCGTGTTTGCCTTTGTTAAATAAGGCAATCGCAATGTTTTTCTTAAATGCGGTCACCTTTTCCGGATCGGCCGCTTCGCCGTATTTTTCAAGATATAGTTTCAATCCCTCCCTGTAATAGTTCAGCGCTTCAGATGATGCCGACGTCCGCAACGCTTCTTCGCCTGCCTTTATCAGGTAATACTCTGTTTTCTCCAGATCCTCGGCCCTGCCGTAATGGTAGGCGAGCATGCCATAGAACTCCGCTAGCCGCTCAGGGAATATGTTTTCAATGGAATCTGCGACCTTCAGATGAAGCTCTCTACGCTTTTCATGGAGAAGGGATTCATAAGCCACCTCCTGAGTAAGAGCGTGTTTAAACTGGTACTTTATCTCCCTCGGGCCCTTGCGTTCTTCGATCAGCTGAATTTCCTTCAAGTGGACCAGCCTGGTATCGATATCTTCAATCGACTCAACCACGTCGTCGAGAATCCGATAAAAGAAGTTTCTCCCGATGACCGCAGCCACTTTGATCAGGTTACGCGTTTGTCGCTCCAGTCGATCGATTCGAGCCATGAGAACATCGAAGACCGATTGAGGAATCACAACGGTGTCAATCATCCCGGTCACCGTGAAGCTCCCGTTTTTCGGTACAACCGCACCCTCATCGATAAACGATCGCACCACTTCCTCGATGAAAAATGGATTGCCGCCGGTGCGCTCCACGATCTTGTTTCTGACTTCATGAGGCAGTTCCCCGATATTCAGCACATTGTTGATAAGCTCTAAACTCATCTGCCCATTCAGCGGCTGTAGTAAAACTTCAACATAGGACCCGGAAAGACTTTCTCGAATAGTGTGGGTGATTCGATCTCCGGTCTCCGGATGATCCGGACGAAACACATTGATAAAAAGGATTCTGTGGGTCTCTGCAAGGCGAAACAGCAACTCCAAAAGCTCGATAGAACTCGTGTCGGCCCATTGCAGGTCTTCGGACACGATCACCAGCGGGGCCATTTCACTGGATTTGAT
Source organism: Olavius algarvensis associated proteobacterium Delta 3 (assembly GCA_903231505.1). GTDB lineage: Bacteria > Desulfobacterota > Desulfobacteria > Desulfobacterales > CAFBRK01 > CAFBRK01. The sequence goes on from CAFBRK010000015.1 coordinate 138,818, forward strand.
GAAAAGTTCCCTCATGTTCTTCAGGATCAGTTTTTCCAGGGCCTCACCCTCGATGCCCTTGACCCGTTCCGCGTATTTCCCATAGAGCGTCATGCCCATGAGGGTCGCTATGAAAGGGAACACCTCGGATAGCTGTTCATCGAATACATTCCTGACCGCACTTTCGAGCTTGTTAAAGGCAGATGCCTCACTCTCACTCTTACCGATTCGCGCCCAATGCTTCAGGATATCGATGAGCGGATGGAAGCTCAAGTTTCGGCCTATGGAAATGGCTCTCCCCTCAAGGAGGGTGACATGCTCCATCACTTCCCGGTCCTTTAGCTCCGCAACGAGTCTGGACTTGCCGACACCGGCTTCTCCGATGATGTTTACGATGGAGCCAAGGCCGTTGGTGACCTTCATTACCTGAAGCTCGAGCCTGGCCAGCTCATGCTTTCTTCCCACGATCACCGAGTGGATCCGCCTCTCGCCGCCCAAACGGGATCTGTCAAAGTAATCTTCAAACGGTTTGTCAGGATCCGTGAACTTGTAAATACTGATGGGTTCCGCCTTGCCTTTGATCTTGGTGGGCTTCATGCGATGGAATGTAAACTGATTCCATGCCTGCCGATAGGTGTCCTGGCCCACCAGGATCTCACCGGCCTTGGCCAGGCTTTGAAGGCGTGCGGCCACGTTAATCGTTTCACCGGTGATGCCGTGGGTTCCTTTTTCCAGATTCACCTCCCCGGTTACCACAAGACCCGAGTTGATACCGCTGTGTACGGCCAATGGCTGCCCGATCCTGTCTTCATACCTCGGGCTCAAGGCGGCTACCGTTTCATGGATGTCTTTGGCCGCCCGTATCGCCCTGACCGGGTCATCCTCGTGGACCTTGGGTACCCCGAAAATTGCCATGACCGCATCGCCAACAAATCTTTCGATAAACCCTTCATATCTTGCGATGATCTGGGCGATATCGCCAAAGATCCGGCTCATGATTTCCTTGACCTCTTCGGGGTCCAACCGTTCGGTCATGGCGGTGTAGCCGGAAACGTCGGAAAAAAGGACTGTGACATGCTTTCTCTCGCTGTTGATGTCCTCAGTCAACTTCACCGATCCGTCTACAGCACCTAAACGGTCGCCACATTTCCCGCAGATGCTCTCATGAACCGGTGTCCTGGCTCGGCAGCTGCTGCACACCCGCAGGAGTCTGGCCCCGCATTCAGGGCAAAAATTCATCACTTTCGGATGTTCTGTTCGACACCTTGGACAGTTCATTTCAGTCTCAACAGGGATCGGCCCCGGCTCCCAACGGTTGCCAAGCTCCGTCCCCTTTTTGTGTAATATACGCCGGTGTTCGACCTCAGCCAAACAGGTTGCACAAAGATCCCAGATTCCGATCGACGAATCGGACCGTCAATCCCGCGTTTGCCGATGTTTTCTTAATATTGGTCCGGACCCCGCTGTTTTGCGATGTTACCGCTATCCGGTTCAGGCAGAAAGGAACGGCAGTATCACGTTGCAAATCAGCTGCAGCGGCCCTTTTCGCAAAAGGAAACGCACAAAGTCGTTATGGGGATAAAAGTCAATCTGTTGGAGAAAGGACAGATCAATCAACGGCCGGATCGTATAGTAACGCGACCTGGGCGACTCCTTGAGCGTAACGGCCATATGAATAAACCGGTGATTTTTACATGCGCTCAGCCAGAGATCCTTTAATTCCTGGGCCCGGTCTTTTGTCCCATTGCTTCCGGACCCAAGGTCGGCTTCCTTGACCGAAGTGGGCAAACCGTTTTCCAAGGTTACGATCACCCCTTTGCCGTTGGCTACCACCAACAACCGAAAGGGATTGGCCATGATCTTTGCCAACACCTGCATTTTTTTGGGCAGTTTAAAAACGCGCCGCTTAAACCACCACACGAAAATTTTTGAGACCCATCGCCAGCCGACAAGCTTGACTTGCCCGGTGCGCAGCCCCCTGCCCATCAAGGCGATAAGGTAAGCGGTGAGGTCGGCCAGGTTGTCGTGGAGTCTGAAGCCATCCAGGAACATCAGCAGGGCTTCCTCGGTGATCGCGATCGTGTACTTGCCTCCCAGGTGGATCGGGATATCCCCGCCTCGACATTCGACGATCAGGTTCGGCAGGAATTTATAATACGTTTCCGCCACTTCCCGGACATCAATGCTTTTGAATTCAATTTGATCTCGAATTTTGTGTAGATTCGCCAGTATCGGTATCTCCGGCGCTATTGTCACGTTTTTTTCTCTGATGGCCTCCGCCAGCAGGAACGCAAAATCCACCAGATACCTGGCGTTGTCCCCATGGACGAGCCATTTCTGGTGCAGGCCATGCAGCTCGCGCAGAAATTCAATTTTGACGGATTTTTTGTAATATATGGTCTCATCTTCGAGCTCCCGCTCACAATACATTTCGGTCTTTCCTTTGAAGACCAGGGAGCTTTGTACGACGCCGCCGTACACCCACTCCATCATGACGTAGGGCCGTTGATAGCTTCCGGGATCGATGATAATGGAGGCCATGTGCCCCGGGCTTCCCGACCCAAGGGGGAGTTTCTCGGATTTTTGGCTGAAATGGGCGTCGATAAAGGTGGTGAGCAGACGGGTGAACGGCAGGGCGGGGACGGCCCCGAAAGGGATAAACGGAATCACGGCCTGCGCATACTTTACCCCGTTGCCGGAAGCGATAGAGCGCTGATTTTCACAAGTTTCCATCCACTTGACATAGTAAAAACGGAACCAGTCCTTCAGGTCCTTGTTTTCGGGATCATTAAACTTGTGATGGTCCGCCATTACCAGTACTCTCCCCTGGATAGCGTTATGGCCTCGGTGCAAAAGGCCATCAGGTCTCCTCCCATATCCTGGGAGAGACGCTCGAAGGTATCCGAATAATAGTTGGGCGGCTTGCCATGGCCGGCCAAGTGGTAAATCCGAGGCGCCAGGACCATAAATTCGGACTCGATAGCGCGATCGCCGAAGAGAATCGCCCCTTCACAAACCAGCGGTTTCCGAAGCGGCCCGTAAACAATGACAAACCCCTTGAAGGTATCCAGCGCACGCTCAAAGTAGGATTCCATGATCGTCTTCATTAATCCGAACACGCCGGAGAACATGACCGATGATCCCAGATCCGGCTCGCGCCAGTCGTCGGAAACCAGCTGGATGGGTCCCCAATTCCGGATCTGCTTTTCTGGGTCCAACGGGAGGAATTCTTCGTCGGCCCATGCAATCCGGCTAAGATCCGGCTGCCTATTGAACCGGGCCCCGATATTTTGGATCAACCCCTCGTCTTCATAATCGGGCTCTCTGAAGATTCGACGGTGCTTTTGGATGGATGCCTCCCACTCCTTAGGTTCCATTTCCTCACAAGAATTGTCGCTATTGCAGACCGTTATGGTGATGTTGGCAGGCTCATGGATGCCCAAGCCCTGGGCATAGCCAAGCCAGGTGGATTTCACCTTTTTTTCTTTAAAATCTATCTGGTCGCGTGCCGGCATCCGGCTCAGGTTATTTTCGATGCCTTCCTGTCCCATGAGTTGGGAGGCGACAAAGTCGGCCAGGACCACGTCGTTGGAGGTGACCAGGGTGCGCAGGGGCACCAGATCTCCGGGCCAGGGACCGGTGCCTTCCAGGGCGTCGTACCCATCGATAATCGTGAGGTCCGGCATCCAGACCTTGGTGATGTCCACCACCTTCTGGGAGATCCGCTCGTGTTCTGCTGCTCTGTCGCAATGGGGAACCAGTCCATGGGAGTTTTTTATCCCCAGGGTGACCCGTGACTGCAGGTGGGTTTTCATCTTGGGCATGTTGATGTAGAAGTATTCCGGCTTGAGCATGGCTTCCGGCATGTGAAACTTATGAAGTACCTTGCCCCCTTTCTCGAGCCTGATATTTCTGAACGGCTGTTCGTCCATCAACATGACTTCGACGTTGTCGTTCCAGTTGTCATGTTCCCTTGAAATGCTTTCCCAATACGACTTCAACCCGGTAAACTCCAGCGCCATGCGGGAGGTTATGTTGCTGATGGCGATTTCCCCGATAATAACCTTCTTGGCGCCGGCCATCAGACAGGCTCGCACCACCTCGGCCACCAGGTCGGGATCCGTCGTGTACGGGCTCCCAAAAGGCACCACCACATTGGGCTTTATGAACACAGTTTTATCGCCAACCGCTTCTTTAAATTTTACCGGCGGCTTCGTCTTGTCATCGTCTTTATCGCCGACCGCTTTTTTAACTTTTACTGGCGGCATCGTCTTAGTATCGAAATACCCTCTCAGGGCCAGCCGGAGGGTTTCAGCAATGGAAAGTTCGGGCCAGTCGGGAGGCAGGGCCTTGGCAAACGTGACATTCACCCTGCTTTCTTTCGGGGGGTGTGTATTCAGTTTGCCGTCTCCGTTGTTTTCTCGCAGCGTCCCGTCAGTACGGTGGCTTTCATTAAAAGAGACGTCGAGGATGCTGCTTTCATTGGGGACCTTGGGATTGCGGCCATACATGATGCGGATGGCCTTGGCCACACATTCACCGGAAATGTGGGCGCTGACCGTGAAACAGAATACATAGGTAACGGTTAGCGCTCCAACGCTGATTAAGAACTGCTCCAGTGATGCATACATGGGTATCCAACCGAACCGAGTGATGAGATACAAAACGCCGCCCGATATGACCAGAGCGGGGAGGATCTGGGTTAACCGGCGGATGAGCGTGACCCGCAAAAAGAACCACCAGAAACAAAACACCGTCAGGATACTCATCAGCAGGAGAAGCAATGACGGGTTTACCAGGGGATTATTGACGCTGACAGGGGTCACCATGAACTCCGGTCGGATCACAAGCACCACCTGAAAGATCAGCATCAACAATACCGCACTGATGGAAATGTGAAAGTTGGGCTCTTCTTGATCTCCCATAACGTCTTTGAACGGATCTGCCTTGGCTAGCAGGCGGTTGATAAGAAAGGCCGTTCCATAAATTACAAAGAAGACCATTGTCCACAACGGTCCCCAAAAGAAAAAATCGAAATAGATGTAAATCGGCTTTGCACCCGGATTGAAGCCAAGTTGGAGGGCGACCTGGGTGGCATATCCAAACACCAGGGCGAAAAGGCCGAAGGCCAGTGCTCGATCCCAAAAGGGTTTTGGTGCCACCATAAGCGCCAGCAACATGATGACAGACACCAGAGCGGCAGTCTCCCAACTCATCTGGGTATAGGCCTCCGGAAATCCGGGACAGAAGTATTCCCCGAATACAATGAAAAGCCCGGCCAACATGGCAATGAAAAGCACGAATATTTCACCGTTTTCCGGCGTCTTACGCAACATTTTTAAAAAGGCCGGTCTACCTCGACGGACCAAGTACGCCATCCGGCTTTCGTATTTTTCCCGGTCATCGTACCAATGGATTTCGTCCTGCCTCGCTTCTCCCGGTTCGTTTTTAGCCTCCTCTTTCTTCCGTAGCTTGCGGACCTTGAAAAACCATGTAAGCCCATCGGCAATCCAGGCGGAAAACCCGTATTTCACAATAAATTCCATCGGCCACAGGGCGAAGATGAGATAATACGGCGGGAAGTGCCTTTGATCGCATTGATCCAGCCAGCACCATATCATGGCCTGGGTGCCGCCGGCATATTCGCCGACCGCGGCCACGAACATGGCGGCGATAATGATGGAAATAAGCTTTCCAAAACGGAAGCAGTAGGCCAGGGTGACGGCATTTGCAAATACCGCGGTGTAGTAGATTAAAACGGCGCCGTTCGATAAAATTTTCTCCCGGTAGTCCCCGGCTATCGCGAACAGAGTGAAAAACAGCGCCAACATATAAAGACAGTTTAGCCAGCCCGTTCTCCGAGAAAACGCAAAACGGGATAAAACACGGTCCAGCAAGTAGACCAGACCAAAAAGGGCGACGGCCGTCAGGGCATGAATGCTGACTCCGACCGCTAACGATGCGTGATTGTACTTCCATAGCCCCGCAAGATCGGCTGTCCACTCCGATAAAAATCCAAGCAACGCGCCGCACACAATGAGACCGACCACCCGGGGCAATGGGGTGAACCATCCGATCCAGATGGCGACGATAAATTCCATCAAAAGGGCTAATCGGAAGTAGCCCAGCTCCATAAGATGAGGTTTGGCCACGCCTTCAGGATAGTAGAACAGGCAAATCGTAACAGCCAGGATAGCCGAGAGGAGAAGCCCATTGATGATCCCGTCCTTGTTGGATTGGTAAAAGGGATGTTTCCTCTTAAAGGGCTTATCTTTATCTGGCTCTGCTGATTTTCCCGGTTGTGCTGACCTTGAGGTCATAATTTTACCGCTTGAGGATAAGATTGGTCAGGGTTTGGAACAATGGGATCGAAACGACAGATTAGAGAAGGAACAAATGGAACATCGGAAAATTAGTCTGTGAGCCGTTGAGTTCTGGAAGTATAGCAAAAGCTCTTGTTATCATTAGATAAACCGAAAAGACCCCGAAGCGCTGCAAGACAACCTCAGCATTTTCGTGCTTTCCAACTTCCGGGAATCGCTCATAGAAGAAACTTTCGAGTGTCAGGGCACTCTCGTTGAATGGTTGCCGACGGAACCCTGATGATTGGTATCCAAATTTGTAAGTATTTAAATCTGTTAGGTTTTGACTGTCAAGCGAAATCTCGTGAAAATGGGATGGGGAGGCTGCGGTAACCGACAAGATCATACTCATCAATATCAAACAGGCAGCTCATTCTGGGGGATAATGACGCTTTTTGGGGTCAACATTCAAACGGGCTGTTGCCCAAATAGCCATTGAATCGCATGGTTTTAGTTGCTAGGTGTTCATAAACCACTCGAGCACTGAGGTAACCGA
>CAFBRK010000016.1 GCA_903231505.1 Olavius algarvensis associated proteobacterium Delta 3
ACGCCCCATCATAATCGGTTACCTCAGTGCTCGAGTGGTTTATGAACACCTAGCAACTAAAACCATGCGATTCAATGGCTATTTGGGCAACAGCCCGTTAA
>CAFBRK010000017.1 GCA_903231505.1 Olavius algarvensis associated proteobacterium Delta 3
CTGAAAGCTCAAAGCTGAAAGTTGAAAGATTACAGATCAACCAAACAACGAATGACGTGAGCGCCGTGCCGAACCTATGACGCGCCGTCTTGCGGTAAAGGACGTGAACCGCAGGTGCACTGGCCCAACCGGCTAAACCGGCAAACTGGCAAACCGGCCAACGGGCAGACGGGCCAACGGGCAGACGGGCTAACGGGCAAACCGGCTAACGGGCAAACGTACAAGCCCTTCCGCAGGCTCAGGATAAACAGGACATAGAGGGCGACATGCAAAACGATCGTCTGGAAAAAATACATATACATTCAATATGCTGCTGGGGCTCTTTCCCCGAATCCCCCTCTCAGGGATTCGGGGAAAAATACAGTTCCTTTGCGTCCTCTGCGACTCTGCGGTTATCGTTTCCAGATGTCTGCAAACGGAACATATTTATCACAACGGCTATAATGGCTTGCAGCGGGTTGGAATGAAGCGTCGTCCCTGTTGCGGGGCTGCAGGGATTGAGGCGTTTCTTTCGCCCTTTTAGCGACATCGTCGCGTTTCATAAAATCGCTACACGATTTTATTCGTTGTTTCATGGTCCGGTAAATATCGGGGCCGATGCCGGCAAAAAATGAACGAACTTTCGGATTTTTCTTGACATATTTGTTTTTATCCGGTATCCGTTTAACAATATGCGTAAACTGCGAAAGGGCAAAATCACCGAAAGGTGATGGCGCAAAGCTATGGGTCTAAAGCCGACAGGCCATGATTGCCAGGTTGCCGAAGGCGAGTGCCAACAAAGCCTTTGGGTGAAACTGCCCCCAGGGGCTTTTTTTTAAATAACCGTGTTACCTGTGTGAGGGACGTTTAAAGTTATTGATCTCATTAGAAAAAAGGGATTGATCAAATTATGGCCGACAAAATATCCTTCATCGCTCTGAGTACATCCGGTACCCCCATTCGACGGATTACGGTATCCCGGAGTTTTCTCCGATCGTTAGTGCTATTGTTCATGCTCGTATGTGCCGGCGCCGGTTGGTTGGTATACGATTACACCCAGGTGAAATTTGCCCAGGGGGATAGTCAGGCCCTGCTTCAGGAATTGAATTCCAGAAAAGAAGAGATCTCCACCCAAAGACATCAGATTCAAAATTTTGCCGAACAGATCAATCAGCTCAAAGATGAGCTGGTTGCTCTTCATGATTTCGAAAACAAGATCCGCATTATCGCAAACATCGAACAGAAGGCCACCCAGGACGGACTTTTCGGTATCGGCGGCTCCATTCCCGAAGATCTGGACACGAGTGTGCCGTTGCAGCAACGCCATGACAGTCTGATTCGCGAGATGCACGAACAAACGGAACAGCTGGAAATGGCCCGTATGAATCAGGAGAGCGGGTTCAGTTCGTTGTTGAATTATCTTGAGGACCAACGAAATCTGCTGGCCTGTACACCGGCAATCCGCCCGGTGGACGGCTGGGTGACCTCACGTTTCGGATATCGGGAATCACCCTTTACCGGCCTCCGTGAGTTCCATAAGGGGATGGATATTGCCAATCGGGCAGGCACACCGATTCTTGCCACCGCCGACGGCGTTGTCGCCTACACCGGGAGAAAAGGGCTTCTTGGCATGGTGATCACCATCGATCACGGGCACGGATTTGTCACCCGATACGGCCACATCCAAAAAGCTCTCAAAAAACGCGGTGAAACGGTCAAACGCGGCGAACCTATCGCGCTGGTCGGAAACACCGGCAGAAGTACCGGACCCCATGTTCACTATGAAGTCATGCTCAATGGTGTTCCGGTGAACCCCCTGAAGTACATTCTGAATTAATCTCCACGATCCCCGTCCATATTCCGTCCTCAAATGCGTTCCCATTTCAATCGGGCGGCATTGCCGTCGGCCGTCGCCGCCCTGATGCCATTATGACATTTGTCAGAATTGCGTTCCGATTCACTTAACGATCAACGTATCACCGCGAAGGCGCTTATCTGTAAGGTCGGTACCGATACCGAACCCGATACCGATTCCGATGGTTCCGCAACTCTCATACCCGAATCCACGCCGCCAATCGAAACGATCATGTGACAACCGCGTTCGTCTTCTTATCATAATAGGCAACTGCTATTTCATCGAATATATGGTATACTCAACCTATCTTTTCTACCTATCCCAAGGATTATCCTAACATGGTGTTGAATTTTTTGACCAAGGTTTTCGGCAGTAAAAATGAACGCGAGCTGAAGCAACTTCAACCGATTGTCGAAAAGACCAATAGTCTCGAAGCGGATATCCAGGCATTTAGCGACGAACAGCTGAAGCGGCAAACCGGGCTGTTTCGAGAGCGGTTGGACCGCGGAGAGCCGTTGGACGAACTGATGCCCGAGGCGTTTGCAACGGTCCGGGAGGCATCCCGAAGGACCCTGAACATGCGACACTTCGACGTTCAGCTGATCGGCGGGATTGTGCTCCATCAAGGAAAAATTTCTGAAATGAAGACCGGAGAGGGAAAGACGCTGGTGGCCACCCTCCCGGCCTATCTCAACGCCTTGTCTCAAGAAGGGGTGCACATCGTCACGGTCAACGATTACCTGGCTACCCGCGACACCGAATGGATGGGGCAAATTTACAGGTTTCTCGGACTGAGCGTCGGTACCATCCTGCACGGGCTGGATGATACCCAGCGAAAGGACGCCTACAATTGCGATATCACTTACGGTACCAATAACGAATTCGGCTTTGATTACCTCCGGGACAACATGAAATTCGAGCGGGAAACTCTGGTCCAGCCCAATCTCAACTATGCGATTGTCGACGAGGTGGACAGCATCCTCATCGACGAAGCCCGCACCCCGCTCATCATCTCCGGACCGGCCGAAAAATCGACCCACCTGTATTATCAGGTAAATTCCGTCATCCCGGGGCTGAAACACGACGTCGATTATTCCATCGATGAAAAGGCACGCTCAGTGACGTTGACCGAAGAGGGTGTTGCCAGGGCGGAAAAAATCTTGAAGGTCGACAACCTGTACGACCCCAAGTATATCGATCTTCTCCATCATATCAACCAGGCCTTGAGAGCGCACACCCTGTTCAAGCGTGACGTGGATTACATCGTCAAAAACGGCGGGGTGATCATTGTCGATGAGTTCACGGGCCGGCTGATGCCGGGAAGGCGTTACAGTGAAGGTTTGCATCAGGCCCTGGAAGCCAAAGAGAACGTTAAAATTGAAAACGAGAACCAGACCCTGGCCACCATCACCTTTCAAAACTACTTCCGGATGTTCAAAAAACTGGCCGGCATGACCGGAACAGCGGACACCGAGGCCTCTGAATTCAAGAAAATTTATGATCTGGACGTGATCGTGATTCCCACCCACAAACAGATGATCCGCGATGATTTTCCAGATGTGATTTACAAAACAAAACGTGAAAAATACGAGGCGGCCCTGGACGAGATCGAGGCGCTTCATGGGAAAGGCCAGCCGGTGCTGGTCGGTACCATTTCCATCGATGTTTCCGAAGACCTCAGCAAACGATTGAAAAAACGGGGCATCCCGCACTCGGTGCTGAATGCCAAAAACCACGAGGGCGAGGCTGAAATCGTTGCCCAGGCTGGACAGAAAGGGGTGGTCACCATTTCCACCAACATGGCCGGACGGGGTACCGATATCGTTCTTGGAGAAGGCGTGACCGACCTTGGGGGGCTGCATATTCTGGGTACCGAACGTCACGAAAGCAGGCGTATCGACAATCAGCTGAGGGGGCGTTCCGGCCGGCAGGGAGATCCCGGGTCCTCCCGATTCTACCTGGCACTTGAGGATGATCTGCTGCGCATTTTCGGTGGTGAGCGGATCACCGGCATCATGGAGCGTCTTGGCATGGAAGAGGGCGAACCCATCGAACACGGCTTGATCAGCAAGGCCATCGAGAATGCCCAGGCCAAGGTAGAAGCCCATAATTTCGACATACGGAAACACCTGCTGGAATACGATGATGTGATGAACCAGCAGCGGGAGGTCATCTATCAACAGCGCCGTGAAGCCCTGGACGGAGAAAACCTTCGCCCGACCATCGAAGACATGATCCTGGATCTGTGTGAGCGCATTGCCGGAGAATATGCCGACCATGATCGACACCCCGAGGATTGGGATCTAAAGGGGCTGGACGATGCCATTTTTAAACAGTTCAACCTTCGGGTGGCACTCTCACCGGAAACCTTAGAAGGGCTGGATTCCGAAGCACTGCCCCAGTGGCTGTATGAGGCGGTTGCTGATCAGTATCAGGCACGGGAAGCGGCCATCGGTAAAGGGGAGTTCCAGCAGCTCGAGCGGTTTGTCATGCTCCAGACGGTGGACTCCCTCTGGAAGGATCATCTGTTGTCCATGGACCATCTCAAGGAAGGAATCGGCCTCAGGGGATATGCCCAGCAAAATCCGCTGATCGTCTATAAAAAGGAAGGCTTCGAGATGTTCCAGGATATGATCGAACGGATCAAAGAAGAGACCGTCGGCATTCTGTTTCGAATTCAGCTTGCAGAGCCCACCGAAATCGAGAAGATCAACAAGCCGAAGGAACAGAACCTGGTATTTTCCGGCAGCGACGGTGGGGCTCAGGCAAAGAAGAAGCCGGTCCGACGCAAAACGAAAAAGGTTGGTAGGAACGATCCATGCCCGTGCGGGAGCGGGAAGAAATTCAAGAAGTGCTGCGGCCGTTAGCCCGAACATGGCATGAAATCTTTTCAGAAAATGCTTAAAAAGATACAATAGCCCGGGCTGTAGCCAATATCGAAGCCGCTTTAGGGCAAGGGATCAGCGCCTGTTCAATTGATGTACCGGGTCGTCCTTTACAAGACCGATTACCGATGATTATAGTGATTTGTATCCGGCGGGGCTGAAGTGCGTGAACCCTGCGTCACATCATAGGTTTAGTTAGACAGACATGAGTCCCCGAACTCCGGAATTGGATGACGAGGTTGCCTCCAAAACAGAAGACGAGGTGGCCGAACCGCCCCTTTACAGGGTTTTGCTCCACAATGACGACTACACGACGATGGAGTTCGTCGTCGAAGTCCTGATCTTTGTATTCAATAAATCAGCGGAACAGGCCGCACAGATCATGCTCAATGTTCACCATTACGGCATCGGGGTGTGTGGAACTTTTCCATATGCCATTGCCGAGAGCAAGGTGGATACGGTGCTGAGACTGGCTCAAGACAAGGGCTTTCCGTTGAAGTGCACCATGGAGAAAGAATAGACCATGATCAGCAAAGAACTGAGCGCCACTCTCGGGTTTGCCGTAAGGGAAGCCAAAAAGCGCCGTCACGAATATGTCTGCATCGAGCACGTGCTTTTTGCCATCCTCCACGACCCGGCCGGAATCGACATCATCGAAAATTGCGGCGGAGATGTGGATAACCTGAAAATCGATCTGGAAGGCTATTTCACCGAAAAAATGGAAAGCGTGCCGGAGGACGATGAGTTTGTGTTGCAGCAGACCATCGGCTTTCAGCGTATGATCCAGCGCGCGGTAAATCATGTGCGCTCCGCTGAAAAAGCGGAAGTCTCCATTGGTGATATCCTTGCCTCGATGTTTAAGGAAAAGGATTCCCACGCTGTTTTCTTCCTGAAAAACCAGGGGATCACCCGGCTGGATGTCCTGAATTTCATATCCCATGAGGTTTCCAAGCTGCCGTTTCAGCAGGGACAGGGTGGTTTCACACGCACCACCAAAGAGGAAAAGAAGAAACAAACCGATCCGCTGGAAGCCTTTACCGTCGATCTGGTACAACGGGCTGCGGATGGAAAACTGGATCCGTTGATCGGCCGCGGATTGGAGATGGAACGGACCATGCAGGTTCTCTGCCGCCGGCGAAAAAACAATCCGGTATTCGTCGGTGATCCGGGAGTCGGGAAAACTGCCATGGCCGAAGGTCTGTCTCAGTTAATCAGTAACGGGGACGTGCCCGACATTGTCAAAGATGTTCGCATCTACTCACTGGATCTTGGCGGTATGCTCGCGGGGACCAAATTTCGGGGTGATTTCGAGCAGCGGCTGAAGGGTGTCATTACCGCGTTGAAAGAGAAAAAGGATGCGATCCTGTTTATCGATGAAATTCATACCATCGTCGGTGCCGGGGCGACCAGCAGCGGGTCCATGGACGCCTCCAATATCCTAAAACCGGTGCTGGCCACAGGAGAGATCCGTTGCATCGGGTCGACGACCTATGAGGAGTACCGAAATCATTTCGAAAAAGATCGTGCATTCTCCCGCCGGTTTGAAAAGATTGAAATTTACGAACCCCCAATACCCGAAAGCATCAAGATACTTAAGGGGCTCAAGTCCCGTTACGAAGAGCATCACGGTATTCGGTACTCCGATACGGCGTTGAAATCGGCGGTGGAACTCTCTGCAAAATTTCTCAACGACCGCTATTTACCGGACAAGGCCATCGATGTCATCGACGAAGCGGGCGCACACGTGCGCATCTCCGGATCATCCCGCCGTAAAACGATCCATCCGTCGGATATCGAAAAAATAATTGCCAAGATGGCCCGTATTCCGAACCAGAGCGTTTCGACATCAGACAAGACCAAGCTCGAAACCCTGGAGGAGAGACTAAAGAGTGTCGTCTTCGGCCAGGATGATGCGATTGCGTCTCTGGTCACCTCCATCAAGCGGTCTCGCGCCGGGTTGGGCATCCCTGAACACCCGATCGGATCGTTTCTGTTTACGGGCCCCACAGGTGTCGGAAAAACGGAAGTCGCCCGGCAGATCAGCAATCTTCTGGGTATCCATTTTATCCGATTCGACATGAGCGAGTACATGGAAAAACATGCCGGAGCCCGATTGATTGGTGCGCCTCCGGGATACATCGGGTTTGACCAGGGAGGGCTGCTTACGGACGGCATCCGAAAACACCCCCACAGTGTACTTTTATTCGATGAACTGGAAAAAGCGCACCTGGACGTCTTCAACATACTCCTTCAGGTCCTGGATCATGCCACCCTCACCGACAACACCGGTAGAAAGGCTGATTTCAGGAACGTGATTATTATCATGACCTCCAATGCCGGTGCCCGGGAGATGAGCACGCAAACCATCGGTTTCGGCGGGAACCAGTTTGATCCGGAAAGCAAAGGTAAAAAAGCCATTGAAAAAGTATTCAGCCCCGAGTTCCGCAACCGGCTGGACGGCATTATAACGTTCAACGCGCTGGACGTCGATATCATGGAGATGATTGTCGACAAGTTTGTCAAAGAGCTAAACACACAGCTTGCCGGCAAGAAACTCGTCCTGTCGGTCACGCCGGAGGCCCGGCGTTATCTGGCTGGAAAAGGCCATGATCCCAGATACGGTGCCCGTCCACTGTCCAGGGTCATCCAGGAGGAAATCAAAAACGAACTGAGCAATCACATCCTCTTCGGTAAACTGGCCAAAGGGGGTGAAGTCGTCGTGGGGTACGAAAACGAAGAACTCGTTTTCGATTTTAAGTAACCTTTAGTGCGATAATCACCGGAAAATAATCCACACAGGTTATGGACCGAGCCCGTTACGTCATGAATGACCGTTCGGCATCCATAGAGTGCTGAATACATTGAATTCCCGCCTTCGAGGCTATATCTTAATTAAATAATTAGCGAACCTATAAACAAAACCAAGGATGTGGAAATCGGCCGCTCCATCACCCCCACCGCACCTCCCCCATCGAAGGGGAGGACTTTTATCTCCCTCCCCTGGGGGAAGGGATTCAAAGGGAGGGGGTTTAACCCGAACATTGCATGAAATCTTTTCAGCAAATGTCTAAAAATAAACAATATCAGCACTTTAACGTAATTGTTGCTGCATAGGGTCGCGATGCAATGTGTCACATAAAAAACAGATCAACGACCTGAAAAGATTTCACCCTGCGGGCCAAACGGAGACCTCCATGGTCGAGATTCGACGGCCCGTTTCAGGGCCGGCGAATGGGAGATTCGCGGTAGTCGGACTACAGCTTCACTCTCGTAGTAAGCAGCGAATCGCGAAGCGAGGCGCCTTGCCGGCTCCGTGTAGCGGATAGACGGCAAG
>CAFBRK010000018.1 GCA_903231505.1 Olavius algarvensis associated proteobacterium Delta 3
GTTACCTCAGTGCTCGAGTGGTTTATGAACACCTAGCAACTAAAACCATGCGATTCAATGGCTATTTGGGCAACAGCCCGGCAAGACCTGACCCCATTCTCTAGACTTTACTTGTCGATAGAAATAAGTAAACACAGGTCAACCACATTGAAATTATTCAGGATGTATCGGTACTGGGTTCCAGCATTTTTGTTCTCCTTTTTCTTTATCCTGCCCTGCCTGGGCAGCGCTGAAGATGAGCGGGTGGAAATGCTGATTAGAGACCTAAATCACCAGGACTATAACGTTCGAAGCAAGGCAATTGCCAAAATCGGTTGGTTCCATGATCCGAGAGGGGTGAAACCGTTGATTATCCTGTTGAAAGACAATGACAAAAGGATCAGGGCCCAGGCTGCCGGTGCACTTGGAATCCTCAACGATAAACAATTTAGAGTCTGGGCAACCAAAAAATTCGGACACAACGAGTACGAACTGGCAATCGGCCCTTTGATTGACGCTTTGAAAGATGATGACAGTTCGGTTCGATGGCAGGCAGTAAAAGCATTAGCTAAAATAGGAGACAAAACCGCAGTAGATCCGCTCATCGAGAGCCTTAATGATGATAATCCCAGGGTTCGGGAAAGGGCTTGTCTGTCTTTAGCACAACTGGGAGACAATAGAGCCGTGAAACCGCTTGTGGGGATCTTGATAGATAAGAACAATTCCTATTCGGTTCGAACGTCGGCCGCATCAGCCTTGAAACGCATCGGGGCCGAGGATGCGGTGGAACCGCTAATTGCCCTGATGGAACACGGGGGAGAGGATTGGCGCGGCCGCAGTCTGGCGGCCGCGGCACTGGAAGAGACAGGTGATCCACGCATCGTTGATGTGTTAATAAATTGGTTGTCTACCGAACATAACCATTTGAAAATGGAAGCCTTAAAGATGCTCGGCCGGATAGGCGACAAGCGTGCCGTCGTGCCGCTCATCGACATGCTTGGTGACGAGAATCCAATGATACGGGAGCAGAGTATAGAATCGCTCGGTTCGATTGGTGATCACCGGGCTGCTCAACCCATCATAGAGATTCTGGCAGACAATCGGGAGTCATCATATATCCGCAGCAAAGCTGCGGCCGCTCTCGGAGTACTGAAAGACCCGGACGGAATCGAATCCCTGTCAAAAGCGGCTAGGGATCAGAACTGGGAACTGCGGGACCAGGCGGTTGAAGCCCTTGGCAGGATACCGGACAGGCGTTCTGTCGAAGCATTGATAAGTGTTTTAAAGGATCGGACGGAAATCTATCAGATCCGGGTCAAAGCAGCGTCAGCACTGGGAAAAATGAAAGCTGAGCAGGCTGTTGAGCCGATGATTTCAGTTCTGGAGAATAAGCGGGAGATCATACATGTCCGCATAGCCGCAGCCGATTCCCTTGGACAGATGGGAAATACCCTGGCAATCGACGCATTGATTAATGCCCTGTCGGATAGACGCCCGAAATTGAACAAAAGGGCGTCCATTGCGCTGCACGATATTATTGTTCATGGCAGTGAGACGGGTCATCAGGACAGGGGGCTGCCTGAGACACTGAAACCGGCTCTGAAACACGATGATCCGGCTACTCGACTTCAAATAGTTCGGGCACTTTCCGAGTTTGAGGGAACGTTGGACGTTTTGGGCAAAGCGCTGGATGATAGCGATAGACATGTTCGAGAGGCAGCAATTGAAGGGATCATAAAACAACAGGATGATCGAAAGATCCATTATCTCACCACGGCATTGGAGGATGAGGATGCAAGCCTTCGCCTCATTGCGGTCGCCTCCCTGCGAAATCTCGGTGACCGCCGTTCAGTCGAGCCATTGAATGAAACCCTGAAAAATGACCCAAATACATCTGTAAGGCTTCAGGCAGCGAAAACACTTGGCAGAATAAAAGACAGACGGGCAGCAAAACAATTAATCGCAAGCATCACCGACCATGACGGCAGCGTTCGATCCGCCGCTGCCGGTGCGTTGAATGCGATAGTGGCTGAGCATAAAGTAGGACTCCCCTCTTTTGTTGAGGAACTGAAAAAACAGAACTACGCCGTCTTTGAAATAAAAACGAGCTGGAAGCGTTCGGCAGTGCGGAATACATCGGATTTGAATCATGTGATTCATTTGCTTGAAAACGATGCGGACTCACAGGTGAGAAAATATGCGGCGGCCATACTCGGATCGATAGACGACTGCCGGGTAACCGATCCGCTCCTTTCGGCGGTGAACGATAGTGACAAGGGGGTTCGTTACGCGGCGGCTCGCGATTTAAAGATTGCCGGTGATACGAAAATTATAGAAACGCTGGTGCTGGCAATGAATAATGATAAAAACGGTGCGGCGACCATTGCCCTGAGCAATATATCCGACCCACGAGCTTTCAGAGCACTGGTTTTAGCTGAACACCAGCATACCGGTCATCTCCAGCAGGACATCCGGAAGGCCCTCAGGAGAATAGAAAATAATCCGGATATGGTCGAGCCCCTTATTGCGATGCTAACAGATGAAAATATAAAACTAGAAGGCTGGGCGACGAGAGCACTCGCAGGCATTGGCGATAAGCGCGCAGTAGACCCTTTGATTTCAGTTGCTCAGACAGAAGAAAGCAGTGCGGTGTGCTGGGCACTGGGGTGGATCGGCGATGCGCGTGCGGTAAAGCCTTTAATTGAAATATTAAGCGATAGCACAGGTCCCGCCCGCAGCAGAGCAGCCGAGGCATTAGGCAGAATCGGAGATCCTCGAGCAGTAGAGCCACTAATCGATGTTCTCAAAGACAGGTATTCTCATTACCGTATTCGGAACAGTGCGGCAGAAGCCCTCGGAAGGATCGGAAATCCGCGTGCAGCCGATACACTGGCAGAATTTATAGAATCTCCTTCTACGGGGATTTATGCGGCATGTGCTCTCGGCAAGCTTGGGGATGAACGCGCACTTCAACCATTGATTAACGCACTAAGCCACCCGAACGAATGGTACCGCCGGTTAGCGGCCTCTGCCCTCGGAGACTTAAAGGATAAACGTGCTGTGATGCCCCTGGTTGCGGTTATTGAACAGGACACAGACTGGATAGTCAGATGTAATGCCGCCATTGCTCTTATAAACATAAAGGATAAACGGGCGTTTGCTCCACTGGTCAACGTTTTACGCGCGGACTACGATAGTAATACTAAAGGAAGTGTGATGACGGCGCTTGTTGAAATCGATCCCCATAATGCCGTTGACCCGTTGATCGAGACATTGTTGCATCAAGATGCGCACGGGGTTCGGGAGCGTGCGGCATTCAACCTGGGCGAGCTTAAAGATCGCCGTGCCACGAACCCGCTGATTTCGACACTTATGAATGACAAGAATTATTCCAGCAGGCGACAGGCGGCGTTGGCCTTGGGAAAGGTGTGGGGCACAGGAGCGGAGAGTGCGTTGATCCGCGCCATGAATCATGACCATTCGACTTGGGTTCGTGCCACTGCGGAATTGGCATTAGAGAAGCATCAACGAACGTTAGTGGAACAGGATCCAGGTGAATAGGGCGGAACGATCAGCAGGTGCTAACGCGTTTTGGTATAGTAGAATTCGGGTGCATCTTCACCAGAAGAAAGCGGGTATTAGAATCTACGTTTGGTCTGGGGCTCAACAAAAAGAAACGCAACAATGCAACACCGTGCCTCTTTTGTGCCCGAATTAATGGTAAGCAAATGAGCTAAAAATGAAAAACGTCGTTAAATACCTAATTCTTATTTTAACATGTCTTTTCCATTTTCCGCCCATAACTCCTGCTGAAGACGACAAAGTATACGTTAACACCATCGGCATGGAGTTCATTTACGCTCCTCCAGGCACCTTTGTGATGGGAAATGATGAAGATCCCTTTGAAAAAAAGCACGATGTCATATTGACAAAGGGATTTTATATTCAAACGACCGAGGTGACCCAGGGGCAGTGGAAAGAGGTTATGGGAAATTACTTCCCAAGGCATGAGACGCCATATTGGGGAAAACTATCTGTAATAAATCTGTGCCGTCATATGGATTGCCCTGTGGTAAATGTGTCTTGGAATGCCGTTCAAGAGTTCATCCGAATCCTTAATCAAAAAGAGGGAGCTGATAATAAGTATCGATTGCCCACGGAAGCAGAATGGGAATATGCGTGCCGAGCCAGGAGTACCACAGAATACTATTGGGGCGATGAACCTGACTGCAGTAAAATGATGTGCGAAAATGAAATCCAAGAGATCCCTCTTTATGAAGCTGATGAAGAACATGATGATGATTGGATTCCCACCAAGGATGTGAACGGAATCTGTCTTGATTACATACACTCAAAACGTCCCTATGATATATCTCCTCGTTCTTCAGCGCCAGTGAGGAGCTATCCCCCGAACGCTTGGGGTCTTTATGATATGCATGGCAACGTGAGGGAGTGGTGTGAGGACATACATGTCTATCGTGCCTACAGGGCACACCAACTGTATGATCCTGTATATACAGGTGTAGGATCAGACCGCGTGATTCGAGGGGGTGGTTGGAGAAGTCCTGTAAGAAGCTGTGGTTGTTCAGATCGTTCTGGTAGCCCGCGTGATCATAAGGGCCTGAATACTATTGGCTTTCGTCTCATTGCGATCCCTTAGATTCAACTTTGACAACATTGACTTGCCGGGTCGTCTTGTCCCGCTTGCCCTGAGCCTAGCCGAAAGGGTCGACTTGTGGGGTCGAAGCTTTACTAAAGCGAAGCCCCAAGCTCGAAGAGCGAAGTCGGAAGCTCCGAAGGAGCGTAGACCGAACCCCATTCCTGCCCCAAATTTTGAATGAATTCTTGGGTTTGCCTGTGCCTGGAACCCGCATGACACTAGCTGCCCGTTTATCCTGCCTGTTCTACTTTTTCTGTATATTCTGAGCAAAGTCGAAGGAAACGCAGCCGAAGGGCTTGTCCGGCGTAGCCTTGGCGAAGACGGAAGCACTCTCGAAGGGCAACGAAATCCATAAAAATAGATACTCTCCGCGGATGAAGTTTACCGGGTCGAAGTCCCATTCTACAGGGACGAAGCCTGGCGCCTCACTTGTCCTGCCTGTCCCGCTTGTCCTTAGCCTGCCGAAGGGCCTGCCCTGCCAGTCCGTCGTAGCCTGGAAGGCGAAGTCGGCAGCATAGCCGAAGGTAACGGGTGGTTATTGTCAGCGAATTGGCGTTCACGTCTCTTTACTGCTCCGGGTTAATACGGATAACTTTGAATCTGTGGTTTGATCGTCGTCAACCTTCTGGACCGATGTCAGCCCCAGGTCTCCCAGAATGGTGTACAGGGACGGAACGACCAGCAGTACCAGAAATGTGGAGGCGATCATTCCAAACACAATACTGGCGGCAAGGGGGATCAGAATCTGGGCTTGCAGGCTTCTTTCGGACAGCAGCGGCAGCAGTCCGGCAATTGTCGTCAGTGACGTGATCAGCACCGCCCGGAACCGTTCCCGGCTGGCATGGCGGGCGGCATCGGCGATGGACTGGCCGCCGCGGCGACGGATCTTGATGAATTCCACCAGAAGGATCGAGTCGTTGACCACGATGCCGGCAAGTGAAACAGCGCCCATCATGCTCGGCATCGTTAAATTCAGCCCCATCAACAGATGTCCCCAGACGACCCCGATGAAGGCCAATGGGATGGCCACCATCACGGTGACCGGTTCGAGGTAGCTGCGAAACTGAAAACTGAGCAGGAGAAAGATCCCCACCAGCCCGATCGCAAATCCTCGGGCCAGGGACGCACCCGTTGCTGCCGACTCCCGTGCTTCACCCTCCAGGGAAGTGCGCACACTCGGGTGGGACTGCCGGAGCTGGGGCAGGAATTCCTGTTTCATCAAGGAGATAATCTGTTGGGTGTTGGCGATGCGTGAATCGACATCCCCTTGAACGGTCACCGTACGCATGCCGTCGACAGCGGCGATGCGGGCATAGCCGCGATCACTTGTCCATTCGGCCACAGATTCAAGAGGGGCCTGTTTGCCGTCGGGCAGGGTAACGTGAAAGGCCGTCAGGTCGGCCAGGCTGCTTTTATCTTCATCGCGCAGCCGGACGTCGATTTCAAACGAATCCCGCCCGACCTGTATCTCGCGCGCCGTCCGTCCATAATAGGCGCTGCGCAGCTGAGACGCCACGGTTTGGGCATCCAGACCGAGCGCCTTGGCGCCTTCCCGCATGCGAAGTCGAACTTCGGGTTTGCCCGGTCTCAGGTCATCGGAAACGTCGAACACACCGTCAAACTGGTTCAACCATGCCTGCAAGGCCAGGGAGGCGCTTTTCAGTTCGGCGAGATCGGTGCCTCGCAGACGAATATCGATGGGACGACCGGCCGGCCCCAAACTCGGTTCGGCGAACTTGATGGCGATCACATCCGGGACCCGACCGGTGAGTTCCCGCCACCGGTTCAGGATGTCGTCCACGCGGGCATTCCGAACTTCGGCCGACAGCAGGTCTGCCGATACCGTGGCGACGTGGGCCCCGACTTCATAGGCATCTGCGTTGACGCTGTATTGGACGGATACGTTCTGGATAAGACGTTTTCCCTGGGGTTGAGCCGGTGCAAACTCCTCGCCGACCTGGTAGATCGCATCGACGATGCGCCCGACAAGGGCTTCTGTTTTGGTCAACGGCGTTCCCTGGGGCAGGAGGATGCGGGCCTGCACCAGGTCCCCGTCCACATCGGGAAACGGTTTGAATTTGAGTATTCCGGCGGCCAGCATGCCGACGGAGAGAATGAATATCCCGATGACGATGCCAACGAATGCATACCGCCATTGGATGACGAGATCCACCATCCGTCCCAGGACATTTTCCCGTATACGTTCCAGGCGTTCTTCAAACCGCCGTCGAAAGCGGCTCACACGGTTGGGGTCATGGTGTTTCAGGGAGTGTGCCAGGTGGTTGGGAAGGATCAGGAATGCCTCGATCAGGCTCACCGCCAGTACCAGGATGAGGACCACCGGCATCACCTTGAGTACTTTGCCCATGTCTCCTTCGAGAAAGGCGATGGGGCCGAACACGAAGATGGTAGTCAAAAACGAGGCCAGAACGCCGTTTTTAACCTCGCTCACACCATCGATGACCGCTTCCAGGGCGGGTTTTCCCCGCGCCAGGTGGGTGGCCACGTTCTCGGCAATGACAATCGCATCGTCCATGAGCAGCCCCAATCCGATCAGCAGACCCACCATGGTCAACATGTTCAGGGAGTAGCCGATCTGGGGCATGATGAAAAAGGCGCCGAGGAACGAGACCGGCAGTCCCAGGGCCACCCAGAACGAGAGGCGGAAATTGAAAAACAGCCACATGGTCAGAAACACCAGCAGCAATCCTTGCAAACCATTCTTGGTCAACATCTGCAGCCGGTCCTTCAAATCTTCCGTGTAATGCTTGAGATCCGTGACGCTCATGGGGCCGGACACCGCGATAGAGACGACCCGGTCCGTCTGATTCAGCTCCCCGACCACCGGGTCTTCGGCTTGGGTCGGGAAATCGTTGATGGCGTCCACCTCTGATTTGATGTCCTGAAGGAACGTCCGCATATCCCCGCCGGGTGCCATTTCCACAATAACCGTACCGATGCCTTCTCTGGCCTCGGAGGTGGTTTCCCGGACATAACTGACCCCGTCCACCGCATCTTCGATCCGCCGGTTGATGGCGTCCTCGATATCTTCGGCCGTGGCGCCCGGATAAACGACGCTGATTTTCACCATATCTTTGGAGAAGTCGGGAAGCGTTTCCCGGCGCAGGGATGACAGGCTCATGATCCCGAGGACGACAAATAGGATCATGAGCAGATTGGCCGCGGTGGCATGTTTGGCGAAATATCGGATCATGTCGGCCTCCTGCTATTCGTTGATCGACGGTCTGTCAGACAGGGTCAGCAGCCGTTTCTGCAGGTCGTCGTCCGGAATACTGTCGAGCCGCATCCCTTCGATGGCCGGCGCCAGATCGGAGACCACCACCACATCACCTTCTGCCAGGCCATCGGCCAGCACCAGAAAGTCGCCCTGGGAAAACGCCACCGTTACGTTTTTCCGGGCCAGCCGGTTGTTTGCATCCACCACGTGAACATAGCCATCGTGCAGCGCCGATCGGGGAATCACCATCTTATTCTCGACTGGACGGCCGGTGATTTCCACCTCGCAGAACATGTTTCGCACCAGGGGAGGGCGTTTGCCGATAATTATCTGCTCATAGGGGCGGTCGACCACCACGATAACACCGACCGTGCGCGTCTGGGGGTCAATGGTCGCGTCGGCTCGGGCGAATCGGGCATCCCAGCCGGCATCGAATCCGGCATTTGCCAGGCGAACCGTGACCGAGAGACCGAACAATGATCTCAGGTTGTCCATACGCAGGCGATCCGTGGTCATCGAACCGATGGACAGCGCCTTGGGATCCGCGCCGGCAAATAGTTTGCGCATGGCGGTGAGGGGAAGCTGGGCGGTTATCTCCGCCTGGCCGATGCCGTCTGCGGAGGCAATGGTCTGCCCTCGCTGGACATACTGACCGATTTCAGCGTTCGTGCTGGTGATTCGGCAGTCATAGGGAGCGGCGATTTCCGTGCGTGCCAGATCCAGCCCGGCTTCTTCCAGCCGGGCACTGTTGAAATCCAGCTCCGCTTCCAATGCCTTGCGGGAGGCCGGTATCAGCGCCAGTGCGTTTTCGATCTCCTGAACCTGATTGAGCTGACCCTGATAGCTCATCTGGACCTTTTCCAATGCGCTGTCCGAAATAGAGCGGCTCTTTCTCGCCGCCTCATTCCGTTTAAGCTCCTTCCGGCTGAGATCCAGAAGGGTGCGCTGGATCTCCAGGGTGGACCGGTAGTTTTTTTCCTGCCGTTCCAGTTCGGCCAGCTGGGATTCAATTTTAGCGATGTTGGCCGTCATCTGACGGATGGCCAGCTCGAAATCAACGGTGTCGATGCGTAGCAGGACACTCCCCTTTTTGACGAGACTTCCCTTTTTGAACTCAGGGCTGACTTCGACGAGCCGGCCGCTCACCTCGGGCACTACCTGCCATACCCGGGCCGGGGCGACCTGGCCGTATCCGATGGCGCGTGGCATCACATCCATTGGCACCATTTTCAGCACGCGGACCTGACGCGCGGTTTCCTCCAGCGGGCGTTTTTCAGGCGCCTTTTTAGAGCCTACCAGCACCGCCACGATCAGGATGGCAATCGCTATGGGCACCACGATGAACAGACGCTTGGCCATAGTTTTTCGACTGGTTTCGGTGGTCATGATGTTGATACTCCTCGGTCGTTTATAACAGGTGGATTCGCACCGGGGGCCGCCTCCGGTTTCCAGCCTCAGCTTGTACAGGCGGACCAAAATATCTTTTGTAATCTAATGAAGCATATTAATAAAGCAAAGATCGGGACAGGTCTTAAATGTTCGGAATGCCAAATGAATATTCAATAATTAAAATGCGAACCAGATGTTTCTTCTCAGGCTTGACTGTGCCTGGAACCCGGCTGAAGCCAGCTGCCCGCTTGTCCTGAGCTTGTCGAAGGGCAGGGCCGAGCTATTTATGAATTTCGTCCTTCTCAACGAAATTCATAAAAATACATCCTCTCCGCGACCTCTGCGTCTCGAGTGAGCATAGCGCTTGTCCTGAGCTAAGCCGAAGGGAACGGGCGGTAAACGTCCGCCCTTGTCAGCGCACGTCTGCGGCTAATAACGGACATCCGCCCTCTGCCTGATCGCCATCTTGTCCGTCGTAGCCTTGGCGAAGACGGAAGCTCAGAGAGCGACGGCGGGACATCTGTCCTCCGTCCTCTGTCCTCTGTCATCTGCCATCCTCGTCCCCTGTTTGTTCCCCTCGTGCTCTTTGTTCATCCTTGCGGAAACTATCCTTTTTTGTGTATCTTATTATACCGATTGGCAAAATTTGGTATCAAAAAAATATATCGCCGGTGAAGAAGATGAATCGAGATGAAGTTGCTCGCAAACTAAAGGACATGCAGGACGAGTTACGCCTTCTGGGTGTGGATGCGGTCTTCCTTTTTGGTTCCGCGGTTCGGGATGAGGCCGGTGCTGAGAGTGATTTGGATCTATTGGTTGACTTTTCCCCGGACGCGCGCATCGGGCTTTTCAGTCTTACCAGGTTGAATCGGCTGCTAAGCGAACGGCTGCAATGCAAAATCGACCTTGCCACCCGGGATTCCCTCCATCCGGCCCTAAAGGATCGAATTTTATCGGAGTCAGTCCATGTCGCCTGAAGATTGGAAGTTTAGAATCACCGACATTCTCAACTCGATCCAGGCCATAATTGACTATACATCAGGGCTTGGATTCGAAGAGTTCGTTTCAGACCGTAAAACCGTTGATGCTGTTATTCGAAACCTCATCGTAATCGGTGAGGCGGCAGCTCGTGTACCGGAGAAAGTGTGTGAACGTCATCCCGAGATTCCTTGGATCGACATGCGGGATATGCGAAATTTTGTCGTTCACGAATATTTTAGGATCAGCGACAAGATCGTCTGGGAAACTTTAACCAACGATCTCCCGTCCTTAGTGAAACCCTTGAAAGAAATAATTAAAACCAGCTGACCGTATTTCGAACTTCCTGGCTCAGACCTGGAGATCAGACACTTTTTACGCCCGGAGTGTTTATCCTGCTTGTCCTAACTGCCCTCTGACATCTGCCCTCTACCGTCCCCCTGTTTATTTAATCTTTGCAGCCGCCCGCTTGTCCCGAGCGGAGTCGAGGTGGCAGGGCATGTCCAAATCATTCGCTGCGTACTCTGCCTGCCGGGTCGAAGCTTTATGCGAAGCCTGGTGAGCTCTGTGAGGGTCTTGCGTACATAATGATTTTGGCCAAGACAATGGCAATAGAGACTTATAATTTTATGGGCGTCCCATAAATTCGCCTTCCCTCATATTGTGTTCTTGTAAACTACTTCCCTCATATTGTGTTCTTGTAAACTAATGGAAGTCACTCAGATTTTCAGTCTAGCCTGTGCTTGGAACCCGGCTGACACTAGCTGCCCGCAGGGCTGAGCCTATTTTCATTTGCCGGCGTCTCACTGACAAATGAAAAAAACTATCATCTCACTCCGCGAACTCTGCGGCTCGAGTGAGCGTAGCGAACGGGCGGTGAAAATCTTTCTCCGTGCACTCCGTGAGCTCTGTGAGAGACCTGTCCACAATAACTGATCCAGAATGCTTAAATGCAAGACCTGACCCCATTCTTCCCCCTAATTTTGAATGAATTCTTGGGTCTGCCTGTGCTTGGACCCGGCTGACATTAGCCGCCCGCAGGGCCGAGCTATTTATGAATTTCGTCCTTCTCAACGAAATTCATAAAAACATATCCTCTCCGCGTCCTCTGTGTCTCGAGTGAGCGTAGCGAACGGGTGGTAAACGTCCGTCCTTGTCAGCGTGCGTCTGCGGCTAA
>CAFBRK010000019.1 GCA_903231505.1 Olavius algarvensis associated proteobacterium Delta 3
AATTGCGATCTGAGTCGCATTAGATTGCGTCGGTACCAACTGACAGAGGCAGAGGTGTTGCTGATCCGCAATCCTGCCGCCGCTCGGCTCCTACGATCTTTGGCATACCGAACATAGACCAGTATATTTTGAACCGTGGCCGTTAACAGCTCTTGAATCTTAACGCGCCAAAGCCGTCGCCAC
>CAFBRK010000020.1 GCA_903231505.1 Olavius algarvensis associated proteobacterium Delta 3
TTCGGTAGGCGGTGCATCCTTTAACACGGCGGAACGTTAATTATGGTTCTTCTCACGATACTTTCAGCTTTGAACTTTCAGCTTTAATCTTTTCACCATACAGTATCGAGCATCCAGTATCCCATATGCACCTTAAGGTACGCCGCAGCGACTGCGGCGCTAAGCGCAACAACGAGATCGAATGTCTCACGTTGTCACGATAAGATGAGGAATTTGGCGACATCCCTGGGAAGCACCGGTATCACTGTGATCGTGGATACGCCGCCGAGTGCCGTCACCTGAACGGCAACAGGCACATCCTTGGGAACCTTACTGTAACCGGCGCAGATGGCGGCGGCCAGCAATACCATGTCCGGCGCGGCGCCTTTGGGAAGAAGCGCGGTGGGACCGGGGTGGTTGGGGGTGTTCAGGGAGATATCCGCCGACACATCCTGGTGCTTGAGAATGGCCTCGTTCTCCTGCTGCGTCCGGCCGACGATAAGGCGTGTTTCAGGATTCAAACGGAAATGCCGTCCGTATTTGAGCAAATTCAGCTCGTCTTCCGTGTAGCTGGATTGATGTTTGAAGAGGTCCCGGAGCCGGGCGGAGTACCCTTTGTCTGTGAGCAGACATCCACCGGCCGGTGCCGGATAATCCGTCACGCCGAATTCTTTGGCCAGGGCGATCTGGCGCTTGCGCCCCCTGCCGGAGATGTCGAGCAGCCGCGATCGGTCTACGAGCCCCTGCTGCTCGGGTATGGTCTCGGGCAGCTTTTTCGCGCTCAGAGGCCGAAGGATATACCCGTCAAACCCGGAATTCTTCTCAACATATCGGAGCGAGGGCTTGGTCTGGGACATGGGCCGTTGACCCAGCACTTCTCCACTGAACAAAAAATCGAATCCGTCCGCCCGCATGATCTGGCCGGCCTTTTGAAACATCAATGCATGGCAGTCCAGACAGGGATTCATCTGCTGGCCGTACCCGCAATTCGGGTTCTTGAGCATCTCAATGTAGTCGGCGGTAATCTTTTCCACCCGGAGGGGAATATTGTTGCGCTCGGAAGCCTTATGGGCTTTCACCGCGGGGAAAAAGGGAGTGTCGAAACTCACCCACGCCACGTCGATGTCCTGCCGCCGAAGCACCAGGGCTGAAAGAATGCTGTCCAGCCCGCCGGAGCAGAGACCCAGGGCACGAACTTTTTTTGCGGGATGATTCATGGTATGCACGAACCGTTCATGGGGAATGTTCCAGACATTTGCGTGGGGCTAATATTATAATCTAACCACCCTCGTTTTTATTGGCAACCGCATTTCAACGGGGAAATCGCCACGGCGGGCAGAGGTCGTCAAACATGCCAGACACACGGAAACGACTCGATAACATACGAAAAAAATTAAGGAAAATGTACCCCCAGGTCAAGACCCAGCTAGAACACCGGAATCCCTTTGAACTGCTGGTGGCAACGATCCTTTCCGCCCAGTGCACGGACCGCCAGGTCAACAGGGTCAGCCAGGATCTTTTCCGCCGACTGAAAACCCCGAAGGATTTTGTGAACGTCGATAGTCAGACTCTGGAGCGGCTCATCCGACCAACAGGATACTTTCGGAACAAGGCGAAAAACATCAGAGCCTGCGCGGCGGCACTGGTGGAAAATTTCGGAGGTAACGTGCCCCGGACCCTCGAGGAACTGGTGACACTGCCAGGGGTCGGCCGTAAAACGGCCAACGTCGTCCTGGGGGCGGCTTTCGGAACTCCCGGCATCGTAGTGGATACCCATGTTGGGCGGATCTCCCAGCGGCTGGGACTGACCACACATAAAGATCCGGTGAAAATCGAATTTGATCTGATGGATCTTGTTCCAAAACGTGCCTGGAACGATTTCTCCCTTCATCTGATCTACTTTGGCCGCGAGTATTGCATGGCCCGGAAACCACGCTGCCCGGAATGTCCGGTTCAACGACAATGTCCCTTTCCGGACAAAACGGAGTAATGTATAGAATACGGATCATGTGCGCAAAAGAAACGCATTACAGATTAGATAAATGCTAAACGTGTGTTATAGATTCCGTGCAACCTTTGGCCCCTTGGCCCCTTGGCCCCTCGGATCCTTGAATCCTATTCTCTAATTCGACTGGAGAAGAGATAGAAAGGTTGCCGGCAGGGTAACCATCATTCACCTGACAAAGGATCTATTCTACCGTCATGGCCTCTTCAGAACGACAAGCCAGGAAACCGCAACTCGGCGCCCATTTTTCTATCGCCAAGGGCCTCGACCAGGCGATCTATACGGCCCATGGCTACGGTTGCCCGACGTTGCAGATCTTCACCAAGAATTCCTCCTCCTGGAAAGAGAAGACCCTGAGCCGGACGGATATTGACACCTTCAGGGCGGCCCGTGAAGATACCGGAATGGGAGCCATCGCATCCCACACGTCGTATTTGATCAACCTGTCGGCAAAAGAAGCGAAAAAACGACGGCAGTCCCGAAGTGCGCTCTATAGCGAAATGATCCGTTGTATGGAGATCGATATCGATTTTGTGGTGCTTCACCCCGGTTCCCACATGGGCCTCGGTGATGAACACGGCATCGATGCCATCGCCGATGGGATCAACCGGGTTCTTGAAAAGCTGCCGACAACCGGACTCCGGTTGCTGCTGGAGACCACCGCCGGCCAGGGCTCCGGGGTAGGACATACCTTCGAACAGCTGGCGGCAATTATCAGCAAAATCGAACGGCAAGAGGCGGTAGGCGTTTGCCTGGACACATGTCACATTTTCGCTGCCGGATACGACATTCGCACCAAAGCAGCTTACCGGGGGACCTTCCGGAAGTTTTCGGATGTCATCGGATTCGACAGGTTGTTTCTGATACACGTGAACGATTCGAAGAAGGACTTCGGCTCCCGTGTGGATCGACATGAGCACATCGGCTATGGTCATATCGGTGAGCGAGGATTCGAACTGCTCATGAAGGATCGACGATTTGACCGGGTTCCGAAGATTCTCGAAACACCCAAAATCGTCGCGGGCAAGGACTGGGACAGGGTAAACCTGACTCGCCTGAGACGCATGGCCAACCCTTGACCGGTATACAAACCAATGAAACGATTTTACCTCACGATGATCATCGTCGGCTTCTGCGTTGCACCGTGTGTGTCGACGGGTCAGACCGCACCTGCAGCGGCCAACGACCAGGTCCGGATGGATATTTTCGACTGGGCCCGGGCCTGGGAAAGCAAGGACATTGATCGCTACATGGCACATTACCATCCGGCGTTCAGGTCCAACGGGCAGGATTACAACCAGTGGCGTCAGCGTAAAAAGGACTTGTTTAAACAGACCGGCCCCATCCGCGTGACGATATCCCAGGTGTGGGTGGCCATGGATCAGAACGCGGCCGTGGCCAAATTTCTCCAGAAATACAAAGATTCCCGCGCATCGGATGTTGGCGAAAAGACACTGGAATTGGAAAAATGGGACGGCCAGTGGAAGATCATCTCTGAAACCTGGGCACCGATCGCCGGCGCCAAACCTGAACCGGCAGCACCGGAGCCATCGGCAACCACCTCCGAGATTCGACCGCCGCCTCCGGGAAAACCGGCACTGCCGGCCTCTCCCACACGGCCGGCCGCAACCGGCGTTTCCATCACCGACATCCAGTTTCGACTGTCACCGGAAGAAGAAACCATTATCATCGAAATGACGCCATATACGGTGCCGTCCGTGTTCAGCCTGGAGGGGGCATCGCCCAGGGTGGTCATCGACATTCCCGGTGTGCAAAATTGGATCGGGAAATCGGCCTCGACCATCGACGGCCGCTTCATCCGGCGCATCCGCGCCCACTTACATCAAAAACTGGGCAAATTACGGATTGTGCTCGATCTCCACCCGGCGGAAAACTACAAGATTTCCCGTGTCGCCCACCCGGAAGCCAGTCGCTATCTGCTGGCCATATCTGCGGTAGAATAAGCAGGCTGGATGATGTGATACAGGATACAGGGATTCAGAATTCATCCTGGATACTCGATACTGGATGCTGGATGCTGGGTGCTCGATGCTGGATTCTGGATGCTCGATACTGGATACTGGGATACTTGATGCTGGACGCTGGGAACTACCGGCAAACGGGCCGACGGGCAAACCGGCTAACGGGATTCTGGATGCTCGATGCTGGATGGTGAAAAGATTAAAGCTGAAAGTTCAAAGCTGAAAGTATCGTGAGAAGAACCATAATTAACGTTCCGCCGTGTTAAAGGATGCACCGCCTACCGAA
>CAFBRK010000021.1 GCA_903231505.1 Olavius algarvensis associated proteobacterium Delta 3
TCAACGGGCTGTTGCCCGAACCGGTTTTATCGAGCCGTCTTTAGCTCCATGACGCATGCTCTTTCAACCAACATGGGAGCATGATTCAATTGCGATCTGA
>CAFBRK010000022.1 GCA_903231505.1 Olavius algarvensis associated proteobacterium Delta 3
GAATCGGAACGGAATTCTGACAATCGCTATAGCGAAACACCTTTCGCCATGTCGTCGGTTATTTTTTTAAGTGGCCGGATGCCTCTGTGAGAGCGATACCGATATGGATTTCCAGAGTACGGGTGATGCGCCGATCGTATTCATTTAGGTTCGCATGTTGAAAAAAGCGTCAAATCATGACAGATAAACTTCTTGTATGATCTTTTTAAAATTGTGAGATTTCCGGGTGGAGTGTTTCGAAAGGTAACCAGTCGATAAGGAGGGATGCCATGAAAGAGGTCAATGAACTCGTTCTTCCGGAAGATGTCCGCTACTCCGAAGACCACGAGTGGGCAAGGTCCGAGGAAGACAAGGTCCGTACCGGTATCAGCGATTTTGCACAGGACCAGCTCGGCGATATTGTCTTCGTGGAGCTGCCCCAGGTGGGTGACACCTTTCAAAAGGGTGCCGAATTCGGAACCGTGGAGTCCGTCAAGGCCGTCTCCGAATTGTACATGCCGATTGGCGGTGAAATCCTGGCGGTCAATACCGCTTTAGAGGATGCCCCGGAACTGGTGAACAACAGCCCCTATGAAGAGGGGTGGATGGTTGACATCAAACCGGACAATGCCGGCGAAATCGATCAACTCATGGACAAGAACGCTTATCTTGAAATACTGAAAGGATAACTATCATGCGTTACCTATCCCATACCCCCGATGATATCGATGAGATGTTGCAGGTGGTAGGGGCCGAGTCCCTGGACGCACTGTTCTCTAACATTCCGCAAAGCTGCTGCTGTCGGCTGCCGTTGAATTTGCCCCAGGCTCTGACCGAGTGGGAATTGAACGCCCACATGGACAGTCTGGCCGGGCAAACGGCTGTTTCCCCCGACTACACGCTTTTTCTTGGCGCCGGCAGTTATGATCATTTTGTGCCGGCGGCGGTTAGCTATTTGCTGGGCCGAGGAGAATTTGTGACGTCGTATACGCCGTATCAGCCGGAAGTGAGCCAGGGAACGCTCCAAGCCATCTATGAATATCAAACACTGGCGACCCGACTCATGGGCATGGAGGTCGCCACGGCCTCCCACTACGACGGCTCGACCGCTCTGGCCGAATCGTTGCTCATGGCCATCCGCGTGACGCGGAAGAAACGGGTCGCCGTCTCCCAGCTGGTTCACCCGTTGTACCGCCGGGTGATCCAAACCTATTTCGATCCCACGGATTTTGACGTCGTGGAGTTGCCCTATGGTTCCGACGGGCGAACCGATTTGTCCAAGGTAGCGGGAATGGACGATCTGGCCGCCGTGGCGGTCCAGTCCCCGAATTTTTTCGGCGGCATCGAGGATCTGAGCGCCGTCGCGGATGCTGCCCACGCCAAGGGCGCCCTGTTCATTGCATCCTTTATCGAAGCCATCGCCTACGGGCTACTCAAAAGCCCCGGCAGTCTCGGGGCGGATATCGTGTGCGGCGAAGGCCAGAGCCTCGGGCTGGGCCGGTCCTTCGGCGGTCCCGGCCTGGGCATGCTCGGCAGCCTGAAAAAGTACATGCGCAACCTGCCCGGCCGCCTCGTGGGCCAAACCACCGATGTAGAGGGTCGGAAGGGGTTTGTGCTCACGCTGGCCACACGGGAGCAGCACATCCGTCGCGAGAAGGCCACATCCAATATTTGCACCAACAACAGCCTGTGTGCACTGACGGCGGCCGTCTACATGGCCTCTTTAGGTGGCACCGGGCTTCGCAATTTGGCACAACTCAACTATGACAAAGCGGCCTATCTGAGATCAGAGCTGTCACAGGCGGGCGTCGAGACGCCTTTTTCCGCCCCCTGCTTCAATGAATTCGTGGTCCGTTTTTCGAACGGATTTACAAAAAAATACGAGGAGTTGAGCGAAAAGAAAATCATCGCCGGCTTGCCGCTGGAGTGCTACTACCCGGAGCTGGTCGATCATTATCTGCTCTGCGCCACGGAAACCCTCTCAAAAGAGGACATGGACCTGCTGGTCCGGGAGGTGACGTCATGAGCGAAATGATATTGGGATCCCGGGGACTTGTGCTTAACGAGCCGTTGCTCTGGGAAAAAGGAAGAAAAGGAAGAAACGCTTTCTCGCCTCCCCGGCGGGACGTTCCGGAGGCGAGTGTCGATCCGGATCTGGTCGGTGACGATCTGGACTTTCCGGATCTCAGTGAGGTGGAGCTGGTGCGGCACTACACGCGGCTGTCCACCTGGAATTTCGGTGTGGACACCGGCATGTATCCCCTGGGGTCGTGCACCATGAAATACAATCCCAAAACCAACGAGCGGCAGGCCGCTCTGCCGGGCCTGGCCAAGGCCCATCCGTTGCTTCCGCCCCACCTGGCCCAGGGCCCTCTGGAGTTGATGTATCGGCTGGAGCAATACCTTGCGGAAGTGACCGGGATGGACGCCGTGTCCGTGCAACCGGCGGCCGGGGCCCACGGAGAGCTGGCCGGCATGTTGCTAATGTATGCCTATCTCAAAAGCCGCAACAGCCAGCGCTCGAAGATCATCATACCGGACACCGCCCACGGGACGAATCCGGCCAGCGCCGCGCTGTGCGGGTATCGTCCGGTGCCTGTGGCTTCCAATGACCAGGGAATCCTTTCGACCGAAACGATTGCCGACGTCATGGATGAAGACACGGCCGGGATCATGGTGACCAACCCGAACACCATCGGACTGTTTGAAGACAATATCAAAGAGATATCGGATGTCGTTCATGATAAGGGCGGTCTGGTGTACTGCGATGGCGCGAATATGAATGCGCTCATGGGGATTGTCGACATGAATGAGATCGGCATCGACGTGCTTCACCTCAACCTGCATAAGTCGTTCTCCACGCCCCACGGCGGAGGAGGCCCCGGGTCCGGACCGGTCTGCGTGAACGAAAAACTCGTCCCCTTTCTGCCGGTACCTCGTGTGGTGCGCAACGGCGACAGCTATGACCTGTCCGAGGATTTTCCGGACTCCATCGGCAAACTCGATACGTTTTACGGCCACTTTGGTGTGATGGTCAAAGCCTACAGCTATATTCGGAGCCTGGGGCCGGACGGTCTCAAGAAGGTCAGCCAGCTGGCCGTTCTCAACGCCAACTACATCAAGGAAAAACTCAAGGGGACCTATCATCTGCCGTTTGACAGGACGTGCATGCACGAGTGCGTGTTTGACGATTCGATTCAGAACGAGCTCAAGGTCACCACGTTGGACATCGCCAAGCGGCTGATGGACTATGGATTTCATCCGCCAACGGTGTACTTTCCGCTGGTGATTCCCGGGGCCATCATGGTCGAGCCCACCGAAACCGAGCCCAAGGAGAATTTGGACCTGTTCATCGATGCCATGAAGAGAATTGCCGAGGAGGCCAAAGAGAATCCTGAGATCCTCAAAAGCGCCCCCCACAAAAGCAAGGTCCGGCGGCTGGACGAAACCACTGCCGCCAGAAAGCCTTGCCTGGCAGGGTGATCTCTCACCGCTGAGACACCGAGCACGCAGAGGTACAAAAAACAAACCACGAAGCACACGAAGGGCACACAGAAAAGCAGCCATAATATCCCTTCGTGTGCTTCGTGCGCTTCGTGGTGACAACAAACCGACCGACCCTTCGACAGGCTCCTTTCGACTGCGCTCAGGACAGGCGGGCGAACGGACCCACGGGCCACTGAAGGGATTCCCCAAAAACCTTCCCTCCCCTGGGGGGAGGGATAGAGGGAGGGGGATAAGACTAAATTCATAAATCCGTCTTAATTTCAGGCATTTTAAAATTTAGGTATTTCTTATTCCTTACCGGCTAAACCGGCTAAACCGGCAAACCGGCAAACCGACTAACGGGCCCACCCGCCTTCGATCTGCGAGCTACGGCGGGCCCACCCATCGACATGGCTCAGGGCAGACGGGCCAACGGGCAAACGGGCCCACGGGCCAACCGGATTATCCCCTTCGGATTGCTATCACTTGCTAAGTCACCCTCACTGGACTTATATTCACAATAATATATTTTTTCTCTGTGACCTCTGTGTGCTCTGTGAGAGACTCGAATGAATCCAAAATCCAGAGAATGGCTTTTCTGTGACCTTCCCGAGGTGGACTACAACGACGCATTGGCAATGCAGCGGTCCATCGTCACAGCGCGGAACAATGGGCGCCTGACCGAAGACGTCATGCTGATGCTGGAACACCCCCCGGTGTACACTCTCGGCAGGCGCGGCGGCATGGAAAACCTCGCCGTCTCAGAAGACTTCCTGGCAGAAAAGAACATCCCGGTCGTGCAGATCGAGCGTGGCGGTAACATCACCTATCATGGCCCGGGACAATTAGTGATCTACCCGATTGTCGATTTAAAGCAGCTGAACCTGTCGGTGACCGATTTTGTGGAGAAACTTGAAGAAGTCATGCTGCGCGTCGCCGCTGAATGGCATATTCCGGCGGAACGAAACGACCGGAATCGGGGGGTCTGGGTAGGACTGAACAAACTGGGGAGTATCGGTATTAACATTCGCCATGGCGTCACCTTCCACGGCCTGGCCTTGAATGGTGCTGTCGATCTGACCCCTTTTGAATGGATCAAACCCTGTGGGCTTTCCGATGTGGGCATGACATCCATGCAGCGCGAGAGCGATGTGCCGGTGGACATGCTGGATGTACGGGCTTCTTCCCGCCGACAAGTGGAAGATGTTTTCGGCATCAGGCTAAAAACGATGACTCGGAATGAGCTTGTTCGCAAATTAGAAGTGGAGGAACTGTGGGATGCCTGACAATAGAGAAGTTGTAAAAAATCCATTTATTGGGGTTCGCTTGTTAGCAAGCATGTGTTTTCTGTTGTTGCCGCTTCTACTTTCCGGGCAGTTGGCAGCCGGAAAAGAGGGCACCCGGCACCCTTTAGATGCCCATCTGTCTGAAAGCTACACCGAGGACCTGGACGCCCTGCTGAAGCGAAAATATGTCCGCGTGTTGACAACGTTCAATCATACCAACTTTTTTCTTTCCGAAGGGCAACCCCGCGGTTTTGAGTACTCTCTTCTCAAGGAATATCAGAAGTTTCTCAACAAGGGCGTCAAACGGCAGGAATTGCGGGTGGTCTTCGACTTTATTCCTGTCCCCAGAGACCGGTTGATCCCGGCACTTGCTGAAGGCTACGGCGACATCGCCGCTGCCGGATTGACGATTACCAAGGCACGAGCGGAGCAGGTCGATTTTACGAAACCCTACCTGACCGACATCAACGAACTGCTGGTAACGTTCAAAGATGTCCAGAAGCCGGAATCCCCTCTGGATTTATCCGGTCAGCGCGTATTTGTCAGAAAGAGCAGCAGTTACTACGGAAGCCTGAAAAAACTGGATCAAAAGCTGAAAAAGGAAGGAAAGAAACCGGTAAACATCGTTCTTGCAGATGAGAATCTGGAGACCGAAGACATCCTCGAGATGGTCAATTCCGGCGCTATCGAGAGGACCATCTGTGACAGCCACATCGCGGAAATATGGTCCGGTGTGTTCCAGGATATCCGGGTGCACAACGACATTGTGTTGAGAAAAGGGGGTAACATTGCTTGGGCGGTTCACAAGGGAACCCCTAAACTGAAAGAAAGCCTGGACGGATTTCTAAGGCAACACCGTAAGGGCACGCTTATGGGCAACATCTTCTTTAAACGGTACTACGAAGAGAATATCTTTATAGAAAATCCGGCGGCAGGCGATGACATCGAGAGACTGGAACGCTACAAAAAATTGTTTCAGAAATACGCCAAAAAGTATGGATTTGACTGGCTGTTAGTCGCCGCCATGGCCTATCAGGAATCCGGGCTGAACAATGACAAGAAAAGTTCTGCCGGTGCGGTCGGAATGATGCAGATCCGTCCCACGACAGCAGCTGATCCCAATGTGAACATTCCGGACGTCTACAAACTGGAAAATAATATTCATGCCGGGACCAAATATCTGGCGTTCCTCCGGGACCGGTACTTCAAGGATCCAAAGATTCGTCCGCGAGACAAGGTGCGATTGAGCCTGGCCGCCTACAATGCCGGACCGGCCAGGGTCCGGTCCGCCAGGCAAAACACTGAAAATATGGGCCTGGACCCCAACAAATGGTTTCGGAATGTAGAGATGGCCATCCTAAAAAGTGTCGGCCAGGAGACGGTGGTCTATGTCAGCAACATCAACAAGTATTATGTCATTTATAAAAACGCCATCAAAGACCGCGACAAACGGGAGAAAGAGAAGGCGAAGATTGAAGGTTAATCCCGAGCGTTGCACGAAGAGGCGGTGTCTTAATTGGTGAAAGTCTTTATTTTGTCATTCCGGACCTGATCCCGTCTTCAGCGGGGATCGGGGTCCGGCGTGATGATAGATTGTTCGGATTCATCCGGAACACGATTATGACAACTGCTGTCATCGCAAGATGATTCTCATATGGAAAACACCCGACCCATGAAAAAACCGAAGTGGATCCGCAGAAAGCTGCCATCCGGTCCGGAATATGAGGCGATCCGTAGCATGCTCAGGGACGGAAAGCTGCACACGGTTTGCCAGGAAGCCCAGTGCCCCAACATCTGGGAGTGCTTCTCCTGCGGAACGGCCACCTTTTTGATTCTGGGGTCCCGCTGCACCCGCAACTGCCGGTTTTGCGCCGTGGAGCAGGGGCCGCTGGGGCCGCCGGACCCGGAGGAGCCGGGGCGGGTGGCCGAAGCCGCCGAAAAGATGGGGCTTCAGTACATCGTGGTGACCTCCGTGACGCGGGACGATCTCCCCGATGGTGGCGCAACACAGTTTGCCGAATCAATCCGGGAGATACGCAAACGGATTCCGGATGCCCGGGTGGAGGTCCTGATTCCCGATTTTCAGGGCGATCCGGAAGCTTTGAAGATCGCACTGAACGCCGGGCCGGATGTGCTCAACCACAACATGGAGACCGTTTCCCGGCTGTACGGCACCGTGCGACCCCAGGCCGACTACCGGCGTTCCCTGGACCTTCTGCAACGTTCCCTGGAACTGGCGCCCGCCATCCCCACAAAATCCGGCATCATGCTGGGCCTTGGAGAGCAGAAAGACGAGATCCGGGAAGTGCTCTCGGATCTGAGAACGGCCGGCTGCCGCATGCTGACCCTGGGCCAGTATCTCCAGCCCAGCCGTGATCATTTACCGGTAGAGCGATACGTGGAACCGGAGGAATTCGATCAGTGGCGGGAGGAGACCCTTAATATGGGGTTTACCGAAGTATCCAGCGGCCCCCTGGTACGCAGCTCCTACCATGCCCAGGATCTGTTCCGCCTTCCTGAAGATTAACGATCATCGCAGAGACGCCGGGTACGCAAAGGCGTTTTCTATTATCAGAATCCCTGCGAGGGGGATTCTGATAAAGGCTGCACCAGGAGGGATGGCACTTGCACATTCCTGTAGCTTCAAGAAGTGAGTTCACTACGGACTTTCCCTCCCCTGGTGGGAGAGAATCAGGGAGGGGGATAAGATTGAAGAAAATACCGCTTTGTATTCCTATCCCGCCCTTTCGGGCAAACGGGCCCACGGGCAAACGGGCCCACGGGCCCACGGGCTAACTTTCTTCTACAATCTCATACTCCGTCGTAATCTCCGCCACACCGCGGATGGTGGCGGCCACCGAGCAGTACTTCTCTTCAGACAGCTGAATCGCCTGGGCAATGGCGTTTTCGGTGATGTCTTTGCCG
This sequence comes from Olavius algarvensis associated proteobacterium Delta 3, assembly GCA_903231505.1. GTDB lineage: Bacteria > Desulfobacterota > Desulfobacteria > Desulfobacterales > CAFBRK01 > CAFBRK01. Next base: position 7,677 of record CAFBRK010000022.1, read on the forward strand.
CTGACCCGGTAGGTGACGTGGATGTTCCGGTAGGGGTACGGGTATTCTTCCTGTTGGCTGCCTTCAACGGTGATTTCCAGCTTGCTGAGCGGTTTGCGTTTTTTTTCCATGATGGCCACCACATCGTAGCCGGTACAGGCGGCCAAGGCCACCAAGAGCATCTGTGACGGCCGCACGCCGACGGCCTCATCGTCACCGGACAGGACCACACTGTGCCCGCTGTTGTCGGTTCCCACAAATGTTCTGTTCTTCAGCCAGTCCACCTTGACTGTCGGCATTTTTCCTCCCTTTTTTAGATAAGCTCTCTCACCACAGAGGCACGGAGTTCACAGAGACAGATAGTTTCCCCGGAATCGTTTATAAAAACGATTCCGGGGAAGTCTGCGACGCTTCGCGTAATCGGTTGAAGCCAGCCGGGATTTTATCTACCATCACCGATGGATTCACCACCTGTTTTAAAGGCAGATAACATCTTGGCTTGTCGGTATCTCCCGACAAGCCAAGAATTTTATTCTCTGTGCTCTCCGTGTCTCTGTGGTGAATCAGTTATAGAACCTTCTGCAATTTCTCCACGCACGCATCGATCTCGTCGCCGGAGAAGCAGTACTGCATTTCCAGAAATCGCGATCGCAGTTTAGCGACTTCGTCCTTGACGGTTTTCCCCTGCAGGATCACGTCGGCCATGAGCTGGGCCAGTTCCTGAAAATCGTTTTCGGTCATACCGAATCGGGTCATTTCCTGCACCCCCATCCGCAGGGATCCCGAGGCAGTGAAGCCTTCTTCCTCGGGTGCGGCCTGGTAGTTGAGGATGATATTGTTCTCTTCCAGCTTACGGGCCACCATGGGCCCTTTGCCGTACCCGACGTTGAGGATTACCTGATGGGTTTCGGTGTAGGAAATAGACGGATCCCCGGCCACAGACAGTCCGGCATCGACCAGGGCGGCGGCAAAGGCTTTGGCGTTGTCGATGATGCCCTTTTGATACGCATCCTTGAAGGTGTTCATTTCATAAGCAGATAAAAGGAGCCCCACCAGAGTTCCCAAGTGATGGTTGCTCAGACTTCCGGGAAACGAACGTCGCTGGATGGCTTCCCACAAGGCGTAACGGACATCGTCTTCTTTAAAGTTGACACCGACAACTCCCCTCTGTGTTCCGAAAAAGGTCTTGTGGGTGGATCCGGTGACGATGTCGGCCCCTTCCTTGAACGGCTCCTGGAAGTAGGGTCCAATCAGTCCCAGCACGTGGGCCATGTCGTACATCAGGATGCATTCCAGTTGGAGATCTTCGATGATCTTTCGCATGGCTTCCACCGGTTCGTGGTGGATCGTCATGCTTTTGCCGAGGATGATCAGCTCCGGCCGATGCTCGGCAGCCAGCTCACCGGCAGCTTCCACGTCGATTTTGTAGGGATTGTCCTCATGCACCGGAAAATTGACCACCGCCGGTTTTTCCCACTTGGGATCCCGGACCACGAAATCCCGCAGGGCGCCCATGGGCTGGGCACTCAAATGCCCGCCCTTGATGATATGGTTGTTCATAACTTTGCGTATGCGTCGCTGCTCGCTTTTCCGGTCGGCACGATTCAGATAATCCACCATGGCCGAGAACACGGCGGTGTTGGCCATCTGACCGGAGACGACCCGGGTTTCGACCTCCTCACAGCCAAGATACTTTTGAAACTCGCATTTGAGTAGATACTCCACTTCACAGATAAAATCGGTGCCCTGGTAGTAAAAGACGTCGGCTTCCTTAAACGCTTTGACCGGTTTATGCTCGGCGTAGCGGCCTATGGGATCGGTGATCGACAGGAGACGGGTCAACGTCGATGACGTCTGCTCCGACGGGATCAGGTTGATACACTCTGTCTGTCGCCATGTGTGGTTGGCCACGGCCTTGTCGACCAGGGTCTTGACATTTTCGGCCATTTCGTCGGTGGCACATATCTCTTGCTTCTCTTCTCTCAGCTCGCTGTGGAGCACCGGTCGGGCGTAAGGCGGCGCTTCGTTTCGGAGATGATACGGCACGATGACCGCCTTGGCCCGCTTTCCGCGGATGTCGATGTCGATCTCATCGCCCTCTACCAGGTCGCTGTCCAGCAGCCCCAAGCCGATGGCACGGCGTCCGTAGTCCCCGGTAAAACTGGACGACAAGCCGACACCGTCCGTTTTCCAGTAGGGCACCATCGTTCCGCTGGTCACATAGCCGACATGACGATCATTCGTGAACACCTTCGCCCCGGCCCGGGCAATCCCCTTGTCGACCAGAGCGATCGGCTGAACGATTCGGGGTAGGTCCGCCATCAGGCTGAAATCCCGATCCATGATCCTTTTGAACGCTTTGAACTGGGTCTCCAGGGCGGCTTTCCCGACAAAGTTCCCCTTTAGCGGTGAAAAGCTGACCGCAAATCGGGCCAGCGGGCAGGCGAAAATTGGAATTTCCGTTTCATCCGGATCGAGGCCCAGTTCATGCCCGTATAACGGCAGGCCCGCCTCCAGGCGCAGGGTGTCCCGGGCGCCGAGACCGATGGGTGTGGCGCCTTTTTCAACGAGCAGGTCCCATGCCGCCAGTGCATTGCCGTTTTCGATAAACAGCTCGAAACAGATCGGTTCGCCGGTGTAGCCGGTGCGGCTGATGAGCACTTTTCCGCCGTTGATCTCGGCGGTGCTCAGGGAGTTGCGCATCGGTTCGGGAATGCGCCCGCCGCTGAGACTCCCCTGGAGGACATCCTTGGCAAGCGGTCCCTGCAGGCTGAGCATGACCAACTCCGTTGTTCTATCGCGGAGTTCCACCTCCTTGAAGGCCGGCAATTCCTTTCGAAAGTGCTCCCAGTTTTTCAGCCGGTTGGAAGCATTGACCACGAGCAGGTACTCATCCTCCACGAACCGATAGAGGTAGGCATCATCGATGGCCCCGCCGGACCCATTGGGGATCATGGTGTACTGACCTTCCTCCACTTCAAGGGCCTCGGCGTTGTTCGTGAGCACGTGCTGCAAAAAGGGAACGGCGTCGGTGCCCCCGAGGGTGAAACGGCCCATGTGGGAGACATCGAACAATCCAGCGGATCTCCGGGTTGCCAGATGTTCCTGAATGATGCCGTCCGGATACTGAATCGGCATGTCCCAGCCAGCGAACTCGACAATCTGGCCCCCCAGGGTCTTGTGTCTGTCCAAAAAGATGGTCTTGAGTGTATCGGCCATGGCATCTCTCCCTATAAAAATAAAATTGTTTCACAATTTTATGAAATTAAATCAAATGGGATTCGGTTATCTTCATTTTTCTGTCGCAGCAAAGCAGATATCCCCTGCAGATAGGCACTGGACGACAGTATCGGATTCAGTCAAACACCTGATAAAACGAAAAGCGGTGCTTCGGTCAATTGGTTGATTTAAAATAAAGAGTACATAACAAGGCGCTGCAGGGATAGAAGTTGTTGCCCATCGCAATCCAGCAGGGTAAAAACCCCCTACCAAATCGGTGGGTAAATCTGTCTGAAGCGGCAAGCCCGCCACAAAAACGGCGGGTAAACCGTTTGCGCCGAGAGTGACATCGGCGCGTTTCATAAAATCGTTAAACGATTGTATTTTACCTTAGGGGAATTGAATCGGGGTGTCAATTTTGAACTCCCATGAATTTCGGGATAATCAGAGTTCGTGCTATAATAAGTCGAATTGGCAATTTTATGGATCCACTGTTCTGGGTGGTACAGGTTATGCCCGGAACATTTTGTTGAACGGACAGACCGGCTCACCGGTGTCAGAAGGAAGCCCCCAACAAACCTCCCTCCCCTGGGGGGAGGGACAGAGGGAGGGGGATAAGATTGATGTCATTCATCGTTTCTAATTTTAGGCAGTTTAGGCATTTCAAATTTTAGGCATTCTTAGCGGGCAGACCGGCCAAACCGGCCAAACTGGCCAAACTGGCAAACGTATTAAAATATGAACGTCACCGACTCCCAACAAATCTATCAAAAAATCGCCGCAAACATCGAGTCCGTGATGCGGGGGCAGTCTTCGGCGGTTCGAAAGCTCCTGGCGGGGTTCGCCGCCGGTGGCCACGTTCTTCTTGAAGACTTCCCGGGGACAGGCAAAACGACCCTGGCCAAAGCCCTGTCGCGTTCCATCGATGCCGAATTCAAACGGATTCAGTTCACCCCGGATCTCCTGCCGTCCGATATTCTCGGGGTCTCCATCTTCGACCAGTCCACCCATCAATTCCAGTTTCACGAAGGACCGATCTTCACCCACATTCTCCTGGCAGACGAAATCAACAGGGCATCTCCCAGGACCCAGTCGGCCTTACTGGAAGCCATGGCCGAAGGTCAGGTCAGCGTCGACGGCACGCTGCACACCCTCGAAGAGATGTTCTTTGTGGTGGCCACCCAGAACCCGGTGGAGAGCGCCGGCACCTATCCCCTGCCGGAAGCCCAGATGGATCGTTTCGCGATGATGTTCAGCCTGGGATATGTTTCAGCGGAAGAGGAGATGGCCATTTTAGACGATCAGCGGACCACACATCCATTGGAGAACCTGGATTCCTGCGTGTCCCGAAAGGATGTGACGCAGCTTCGAGCCGATGTTCAGAACGTTGTGCTCAGCGACGAGATTAAACAGTACGTCGTGGATCTGGTCCAGGCGACACGCCGCACTCCGGGTGTCGCATTGGGGGGAAGTCCGCGGGCCTCTCTGGCTCTCATGCGGGTGGCCAAGGCCCTGGCCCTGTTCGACGGTCTGGATTTTGTCTCACCGGATCACATCCAGGAAGTGGCGATAGAGGTCGTTGCCCATCGCCTGGTGATCGACCCCCAGGCACGCTTTTCCGGCGTCACGGCCGACGGCATCGTCGAAGACCTATTGAAAAGTGTTCCCGTTCCTCATTAAGTTCCTAACGCCCGTCCCGCCTTTCGGCTGGACTCGAGACACAGAGATCGCAGAGCGAGAAGGTATTCTCCGGAATCGCTTGAGAGGAGCGATTCCAGAGAGATGACTCGCAAATTGTCCAACACACTCACACCAATAGAGCGAACCCAGTTGTACCTGTTTGCCGCCTCTCACGGCAAACAGGCAAATGAGTTTCTCTGAGTTCTCCGCGTCTCCGCGGTAAGCAGTTGATAGTATGAAAAAGCTCCTCTACCGAATGTTTCGATTTACTGCCACGGTCCAGTACGGTTTCCTCACCCGGTTTACCCCGGCGGGGCGACTGGTGATCGGAGCACTGTTGATTGCGGCGTTTATGGGCCAGAACACCAGTTTGAACATGGCCTTTCAGGGATTTACCCTGCTGGCCGCGTTACTGCTGGTGGCCTTTCTCACGACCCTTTTCTTTAAACCTGCCGTCACGGTCACACGCCGGTTGCCCCGCTTCGGCACCGCCGGCGACACGTTCACCTACCGAATGATGGTTTCCAACAACTCCGCCAAGGTTCAAAAAGGGCTGACGCTCCTGGAGGCGACGCCTGATCCCAGGCCGTCTTTTGAGGAGTTTATGGCCGCAAGGGAGCCGCTGGAGAAGACACGGAATGTGTTTGATCGAACCGTTGGGTACCATCGCTGGATGTGGCTTGTCAGATTGAAGCAGTCCGCCGGGATCGATGAGACGCCCATGCCGGAACTTGGGCCCAAAACCCGGGATGAGGTGCGTATCCAGGTCACACCCCATCGCCGGGGTCGGCTTCACCTCAACGGCGTGAAAATAGCCAGACCCGATGTGTTCGGGCTGTATCGGGCGATTCATCGGATTACCGCCTACGGTTCGGTTCTGATTTTGCCGCGCCGATACGCATTGCCCCCGGTTCTGTTGCCGGGCCATCGAAAACACCAGCCGGGAGGTGTAGCTCTGGCGTCTTCGGTGGGTGATGCCGAGGAATTCATATCGCTGCGGGAATATCGGCCTGGCGATCCGCTTCGTAGAATTCATTGGAAAAGCTGGGCAAAGACCGGAAAGCCGATCGTAAAGGAGTATCAGGAAGAATACTTTATCCGGCATGCGCTGATCCTGGATACGTTTCATCCGATCACCGGAAGCGACACGTTCGAGGAGGCGGTATCGCTGGCGGCGTCTTTTGCGTCAACTTTGGAGACCCGCGAATCTCTGCTGGATTTGATGTTTGTGGGCACCGAGGCATATTGTTTTACCAGCGGGAGAGGCCTGGCACAGACAGATCGCATGCTGGAGATTCTGGCTTCGGCAGAGGTGTGCCGGAGCCGGCCCTTTTCGGATCTGTATCCACTGGTGCTGGAACGTGCCGGGCTGTTGAGCAGTTGTATCTGCATTCTACTTTCGTGGGACACCGACCGTCAGGAACTCGTTCAACGCCTAAAGGAAGCCGGGCTGCCGGTGCTTGTCCTGGTGATCCAGCCCCAAGGACAACCGGAAGAACTATCCCCGGGTCCCATGAAGGACGATCCGGACCGATTCGTCGTTCTCGAAGCCGGCAAGATCGAAGAAGAATTGGCGAAGATAGGAAACGCATAGAGCGCTGCAGGGGAGTTTCTTCTTAAAACCGCGACGGACACGAAGGATTCTGGATGACTCATCAGCTGAAAGCTCAAAGCTGAAAGTTGAAAGAGAAATAACAAATGACGTTCCGCGCAGCGGAACCAATGACTCGATGACGCCGCCGGTAGGCGGTAAATGACTTTTACCTCGGGCCCACCGATCTTCGCTCCTTCGGAGCTACGCCCCGGCAGGCGGGCAGACGGGCTAACCCCTCGGCGCGCTGCGCTTGCTCAGGACAAGCGGGCAAACTCAGTTACCCCCTCTCCCCTCTGTGGGAGAGGGTCGGTGTGAGGGGGATAAGATTGATTTTATTCATCGTTTCTAATTTTAGGCAATTTAGGCATTTATAGCAGGAAAACACTTGAATCCTCGAATCCTCGAACCCTTGGATCCTCTTGCCAACTAAAGCGCAAAAGGACTTTAATTTTCACTGATCCACGAACTGACGGAGAATGAACACACCCCCGCTCTTAATCGGCGCCTCCCTCCTCTTCTGGGGCTTGCAAACCGGCTACCTGGTGGTCGCCATTCCCATGGCGCTCGTTCTGGAGGGAAGCCGCTTCATCAAGCGCCGATGGGATTTCTCCCCGAGAGATTTCCATCGGATTGCGGATCTCTGTGCCCTGATATTTCTCGGTATGTTCGTCCTACGGTTCGCGGCCAACACAGCCTCCATGGGCCGATGGATCCCGATCGGTTTTTTCCCGTTACTGCTTGCCCAGGCCTTGAGCACTACCAGCGGTGTTGATCTGGGGGCCCTCTTTTACACCATGCGCAAACGTGAGAAACGTGGTGAGCTCAAGGAGCGGCGGACCGCCGACGTGTCCTGGCCCGCATTTGTCCTGATTTTAATAGCGGCAAGTGCTGCCAATGTCCGCACCCCGGACTTCTACACCGGTCTCTGTGTATTGTCGGGGTGGGCGCTGGTATCGATTCGGCCGAAGCGATTTCATCCGGTTCTCTGGGGAGTTCTGCTGCTGACGGTTGGTGGGCTGGGCTGGACCGGACAACATCATCTGCGCAAACTGCACCTCATTATCGAACAAGCCGCCATTGACTGGTACATGGAGCGGATGGGATTGGACCGCAACCCCTTTCGGAACGTCACCGCCATCGGCGACGTCGGGAAACTGAAGCTATCCAACCGGATCGTGCTGCGGGTCCGGCCGGAAGGGGATCTTCCGGCATCTCGCCTGCTTCGAGAGGCCGGCTATGACCTATACAGCTCAGGATTCTGGATTGCTTCGGACGCAAAATTTCGATCGCTTTCGCCGGAGGAAGACGGCCGCTCGTGGCGTGTTTCCGAAGATATCGCCGTAGGGCCCCCAATTCATGTTACCGCTCGCCTGAATGGGGAGAAGAGCGTTTTAAGCCTGCCGATGGGCGCCGTTTTTATAGACCATCTTCCGGTCGTCCGGATGGAAAAGAATCGATTCGGAACCGTCCGTGCGCACCAGGTGCCGACGCTGGCGCGTTACAGGGTCTTTTTTGACAGGGGTCGCAGTCACGACGGACCGCCGGATCGACACGACCTTGAAATCCCGGAAAGAGAGGCAGCAGCTGTCCAGCGTGTCGCCAAAGAGCTGCAGCTCCACGCGAGATCTCCGGGCCAGGTCATTGCGGCGCTGAACGAATACTTCGGGAACCGGTTTACCTATTCGCTGACGCTCAAGGCGGGTCGGCGGGACCTGACCCCGATCGAGGATTTTCTACTCCAGTCCAGGTCCGGTCACTGCGAATTATTTGCTACCGCCGGAGTGTTTCTTATGAGGGCTTCCGGAGTTCCGGCCCGCTACGCCACCGGGTACCGGATCGATGAGTTCAGCCGTCTGGAAGGTCAATACGTGGTGCGGGCGCGGCATGCCCACGCCTGGGTAACGGCGTACGTTGACGGGCAATGGCACGACGTGGACGTGACGCCACCGGGGTGGCTGCTGCAGGAAAAAGAAGCTGCCCCCTGGCTCGAGCCCGTATACGATGTGTTTCGGTGGATCGGCTTCCAGTTCAGCAAATGGCGTCATAGCGGGGACGAAGGGCCGCCGTTGTACCTGCTCTGGCTCATTTTGCCGTTGTTTCTGATTCTTGTCTGGCGGATTGTATCCGAAAAACGCAGTTCGCGCGTGAACCAGGCAGCGTCACGCCGGGAGCTTCAGGTTTCAAAACCAGGAAAGGATTCTCCCTTTGCGCGAATCGACGTGGCTCTTTCCCAGAAGGGATTTCAAAGACGGGAGTGGGAAACCCAGCAGACACGGTTGCGCCGCCTGGAGCATGCCGGGGCGGATGCGAAAGCAACGGCCCGCCTGGAGGGAATCCTGCTCCTGCACTATCATATCCGTTTCCGGCCCAATGAAGACCCGAATACCACTGAAGAACTAAGCCATGCGGTCGATGCCTGGATGACGGACTACGAATCCGGTGATCAGCTTTTCCCGGCCGTCCGAGAAGAACAACGGCCTTCGGACTAACGGGTCCACGGGCCGACGGGCAGACAGGCAAACCGGCCCACGGCTTAAAGATCATCGCAGAGACGCTGAGGGCGCAGAGAAGTATTTTTTTCAGAATCCCTGAGAGGGGGATTCTGAAAAAGGCCACCTCACAAGGGATGGAATTTTCATGTTCCCTCTATCTGGCCAAGGGATTCTGGCCCAATCCTCTCCCCTGGTGGGAGAGGAAAAAGGTGAGGGGGATAAGACTAAATTCATTTATTCGTTTTAACTTTAGGCAGTTTAGGCAATTTAAATTTCAGTCATTTATACTGGGCAAACCGGCCCACGGTTTAAAGATCATCGCAGAGACGCCGAGGGCACAGAGAAGTATTTTTTTCAGAATCCCTGAGAGGGGGATTCTGAAAAATGGCTGCCTCATGAAATAAATTTTCGGGCCTGTAAACAAAAATAAGGTATGAGCCAATCTTACCCCCTCCCACTGGCTCCCTCCCGCCAGGGGAGGGAGAACATATTGTCCTCCCCCTTGATGGGGGAGGCGCGGTGGGGGTGAATGAATTGTTATACACCGGAGCCTCACCCTCCCAATCGTTATATTCCTTACAAGATATCACTTGGATATAAAGTACTGAACGATAAGCATCACCGACATCCCGTAGAGCACCAGCCGCAACCAGCCCCGATAATTATCCGCATCCACCCGATCCCTGACGGCCATGCCGACCAACCCAGCCCCCACGGCGACGCCGGCCAGGGGTAGGGTGGCCACAAGGGTCTCGAATGTAAACACGCCGGATCCGGCAAACACGATCGCCTGGGTCCCTTTACCGACAAGAAAACAAAAGTTGAACGTCTGGACCATAGCCGTTGGTGCCAGACCCAGTTCCAGGGCGAAGATGATAAGGGCCGGCAACATGACGTTCACCGTGCCGGCCAGGATTCCGCCGGCCAGTCCGAAGACCGCATAAGCCAACTTCGGTTGCTGGCGCACCCAGGCCATGCGCATGCCGAAACGATCGGCGTTCAGGTAGAGAAGAATGACTGCCGCCAGGAGAAGTTTGTAGGGGGCCGGGTCCGTGACGATCAGAAGGCGGGTGCCGATGACACTGCCGACAGCCCCGTAGGCCGCCAGGGGCCAATATTTTTGGATACTTTCTTCCCAATGACCGCCCTTGGCGATGTTGACGATGTTGTTGCACATGGTGGGCATCAGAAGCAGGATCATGGCCGTGCGCATATCGCTGAGCATGGCGATCAGCGGCGTGGCGATCATCGGGAACCCCATACCGAGCACCCCGTGCACCCCACCGGCAACGGCCAGAACGGCCACTGTCAGTAGGATCGTTGTGGTATCGGAGAAGTCCATTTGTTCGTGTGCCCGATATAAATGCCTGAAATTCAAAATGCCTAAAATGCCTAAAATGGTAGATGAAAAGGCATTCTCATATATCCGGCCCCGTGTTTCAACACCCGGGCGAACCGGCAAACCGGTCTTCGCTCCTTCGGAGCTACGCCCCGGCACGCGGGCAAGCAGGGTAACGTATCCACCATTTTAGGCATTTTAAATTTTAGGCAATTTAGGCATTTACTGTGGCCGCAGGCCAACGGGCCAACCGGCCAAACCTGCCAACCGGCTAACCGGCTAACCCTTTTTACCCAGGGCCTTCATGCACCACCCGCCTGTTTCCTACCCTCAAGATACCTTATATACTCATCCAGCACGTGAATTGTCTCCTTGATGCTGCGCCGTAGCTCTTCAATCTTTTTAAGGACGGCAAAATCGACGATCTGGGCATACTGGAGCAGGATCCGCTGAAATTCAATGTGCAGCCGGCTGCGGGTAAAGTCGAGCTGCTCGATTATCCGTGGCATTTTTGCCCGCACAAACTCCGGGTTCACAGCCGCCATCTCATCGTAAAGAAGACCCAGTTCCAGTTGATAGTAAAGAACGGTGGTGATGTTGTTGCCGCTTCTCAGGGTGGCGTTGATGTACAACAAGTCATTCCAGGCGACTTTGCCTTTGAAATCGGCAAGGTCCTCGGAAAGTGACACCAGTTCCGTCTTCTTCAATTGAAGCGACGTGTTGTATTGTTTCATGTTCAGGCGCAGGTCCTCCAGCGGAAACTCGGTTGGCGGGACGACCAGAAGGCCGAAGCTGACTATACATAGAATGATCGGGTTCATCGTCTGTTTCCTATTAAGGATCTCATCGTAAAGCTCTCATCGCAAAGACGCAGAGGACGCCGAGCGGGGTATATATTTTGCTTTTCGCTGAGAGGGCGAAAAGCAAAAAGCTTCGCCAACAATAGAGATCGTTATGCTACCGGATCGAACAAATTGAATAAATTTATTCATGCTAGGGAGCATCCCTTTTTCAGAATCCCCCTCTCAGGGATTCTGAAGAAAAGAATCTCCTCTGCGAGCTTTGTGTCTCTGCGATAAGACCTTATTTTCTCAAATTGCCAACCTCACCCAAACTGATACATCACCTCAAGGAGACGCACCTCCGCCAACGTATCCTGCGCGCAATAGACCCTCAGGTTCTCGAAGATCTCCTGCTTTTCCGTTTCCGGCACTAGCCCCTTGATGCATTTCAGATACTTTACTGAAGCCATGTCGCCGTCCTGGATAGCTAGGTCATCATATGTCATGTCCGGCACGAACGCCGGCAGCACACTTTTCAGTGACGCCGAACCGCCCATCGCCGGGTGGTAGAGAGACCGGGAGCGGAAGGGAACCAGAAGATCGACCATCCGGTCGTTGATCTTCAGCAAAGCGCCGGTATACGCCGGAAAGGCGTCGGCCAGATCCCGGTTGACCCGGGATTCGAAGGACTGGTTGTAGACCACGACCGACCCTTTGTTGCCGCAGGTTTCCACAAGGACCCCGGCAAGCTCCGGCCGCGGGTCCGTTCTGTCAGTGTGCAGGAATTCCCGGTGCACTAGATCGCCCCCCTTTTGCTCCTGAACATGCAATGAAAACTGGAACGGGACCAGCTGATAGGGACGGGTGCCGTCGAACAGGGGGACGCCCAGGTTGATCGTTTCGTAATCGAGGAAATAAAGCGGGTATTTGAGACTGTCGAGGAAATCCCCGATAGCAGGAATGTCTGCGTGAACCCGGTTTTCCCGTATGCTCCGGACCGCAATGGCTTGCCGTTCGGTCATGCCGAATTCCGACGGTACATCCTCGATATTCAGGATGCCCTGGCCCAGCAGCCCCTCCAGCCTGGCTCCTGAAAAGATGTCGTAAACCGAAATCTCCGGCACGTGTTGCCAGCAATAGCCGATAAAATCGCAGGTAAACGGCGAAAAACAATGACCTCCGGTGGGGATGTCCGGCTCCTGATTTTTGTTCAATAATTCGAGAAACTGCACGAGATTGGGCCGCACCTCCTCGATCCTGGACCGGACCACTTCGGTGCAGTCTTCCAGGGAGAATAGCTGCCCCACATCGATCTCACCGTAGCGAACATACTGATTGTTGACATGCATGAGGATGGATTTTTCGATGGTGTATCCGGCGCCCTGGAAGGCGAATCGCTGCAGGGCGATGTCGTCGATATGATAATTTTTCACGCCGGTGGAACCCTTAACCTCGATCATATCCCAGGTGTCGGATGCTCCTTTTTTACGGAAAATGTCGATTCGCGAAAACGCACCGTCCGGCGAAGCGGCGGTGGCTTCGAAGACAATCGAGTTGCCGTCATGGATCGCCTTTCGGGTGTCCTCGATGGCCCGTTCAGTCTGGTTGTATGGCGCGGTGATTTCGACGCCGCCTTCAAAATAATCCTGTGCCAGATTCCCGATCTCGTGCCCCATATCGAACAGCGCCTGCTGGGTTTCCGACACCGGAGGAATCAAATCCGGCCGCCGCCGGTAAAGCCAAAGCGCCTTCTGACACTGCACGCCTTTGAGATACTGGGATTTGGATATGCGTTGTATTTTTTTCATCTTTGGTTTTGTTTGCCTCTCGGCCATCCGCCATCTTGTCCCGTCGAAGCTCGGAGTGCGAAGTCGGAAGTCCAGTTCCAATTGGACGGAGACTGGCACCTGTGTTTTGTTCTTGAATTTATCTTGCATAGCCCCTCCCTCTGTCTCCCTCTGGTTCGACTTCGCTCACCACGAGCCGCCAGGCGAGGGAGATAAATTTTGTCCTCCCCCTTGATGGGGGGAGGCACGGTGGGGTGATAGAATGGCCAATTTCCGCATCCTTAGATTTGCTTATAGGCCCATATTTTTATGTATAAAGAATATGGAGAGGAATCAATGTCACATTTATTATGCTGCGAATACGAATCGAAACAAAACGTTACCTTGGTGCGGAACCCAATATTATGACATTGAAAAAACATAGTTTTTACAGGCACTAAAAAAATAGTTATTGACAACGGATGCATGGCAATAATAACAACGTGTTAATATAAAATTCCCCCGATATAGATCAGAACAGCCAATGAATTCGATGGAATCAGGACCCTGTCGAATGAGGTAGTAGTAATAACCGGCAAGCCCTGCTCACCGATACTTGCCCAGGTTGCTTTCTCGATCAACTTCTGAGCCAAATCTCTCTTCAAATTCGCTGATAATTTACGTTTGTTCTCGACTACATACGATCATCCAGTCCTGCTGTCGTTATATGGGGATAGACATAATTCCATTCCGATTGGTTTAGGGACACATATTATCGCAGGGCCGCAGAGGACGCAGAGTATTGAGGTTTGCCGGTTGGCCAGTTTGCCGGTTCGCCGATCGGCCAGCGACATTATCAGAGAATTCTGATCGTTCCTGTATTTGTGAGGCAGCGCTTTTCCAGCATTTCCCTCTCAGGGATTCTGGCAAAATAAGTACCTTCTCTGCGCGCTTTGCGCCTCGTATGTAAAAAGAGAAAACACCCTGGGAGAAGGAGGCTCCGCCTTCCCATCCCGGATGGCGCATCAAAAGCTTTTGTTTATCGGTAAAACC
>CAFBRK010000023.1 GCA_903231505.1 Olavius algarvensis associated proteobacterium Delta 3
CCGTGTAGCGGATAGACGGCAAGGGGTACGTCAGTACCTGTGTAACCCCGTAAGGAACTGCCTTGCCCATGAAGGTCTCCGTTTGGTGCAATGTCCGGGTTAAAGACCCTCGGCAAATTATTGAAAAAAGATGCCGCCTGAATGCAAACCCTTTAGAGATTTACGTCGTATTTCGCACCACGTGCGAAATACTACTGGTGCCATTTAATCACCTGGTTGTCAAAATCGATACTGTACGCCAATCCTCGCAGAAAATTCATGCCGAGCAGTCCGTTGTAGGATACCGCCACGCCCTGGTGATCGATGATGCCGGCGTGAAGTTTTTCTTTCAGGTGGGGTCCGACCTTCACGTATGACAGTTGGACCACATCCGTTTCGATAGTGTTTCCGCCGACCACCCGGAATCTGGCCTTCTTGGCATCCTTTATCTCGAGCTGGTCGGCGATCTCACGGTGCAATGCGATAATGGTGGCCCCGGTGTCGAGCACCAGCATGGCTTCTGTCTCCACCCCGTCGTGTCCGAGGGTCACCGGCACCAGTATCTTGTTGCCCTCGATGACGATGTTGGTTAAATTTTTTTCCTGCTGTTTTTGCTCTCTCAGGGCGTTTTCCTCGCCACGGATACGGTCACGCTGGGATGCCTCCACGTTTCGATCCCGATCCATCAAAATGGCTTTGGTTTCTTCCGGGAGGTTGTCGTATTGTTCTTTGTAGGTCCGAATCTGGTCCAGGTGTTCGGGCGGAATTTTGCTGATGTCATCGACAAAGACCATCCTGCCGTCCTTATCCGTATACCTGTAAAACTCCGCGGAACATATGGAGGGGAGAAAGCACAACACCGAAAGCAAGAAGCAACAGTAGCCGATGTGTTTCCAGATCATGCGAATCAATGCATCCATGGGGTTTGCCGCAGCATCCCTTCCTGTCGGTGAATAAAATTGTGAAACGATTTTATGAAACGCGACGAGGTCGCTCTATTTGTCTAATGGATTCCCTGCCGCTAATATCGCCGAGTGAGCCTCCACCTTCATTGCGGGTGGCATCGGGTAGGCCCCCCCCAGAAGGCCAATGCTGTCAGCGCGTTTATTCCCGTTGCCCCGCAGCCGAGCCCGCCACAAAAACGGCGGGGAAACATCGCGGAGCCGGGAATAAGCACGTTCAACCAGGAAACTTCAGAGTGACGGTGTTTTCGTCATCATCCGTTTTTACCTTCACGGTCAGTTCGAAGCTGCTGTCACGAATCCCCAACGCCAGGGCGGTGCCGCCCTTGTTTCCCTCCAGGTGGGTGATTTCCCGAACAGCCTCGATAACCTTCTGCCCCACATTCGGCCCCGGGGAGGGCAGTTCTGTCTTGCGATAGGTGGCCACCACCGCCACGCTGCCATCGGCCGCCTGATGAATATCGATCTCTTTTGCATTCTGGTTGATGCCGTGCAGGGCCGCCAGGGCCAGCCATTTAATGGCGGCTTCGCCCGCATCCGTATCATTTTTTACCACCGACATCTCCTTCAGCGGATCGGTGGTGGCAAAACAGTCACAATGCTCCTGTACCTTCTGATGCAGACTGCTTGAATCTTTCATGATCAACCTCCCTCTCGGGTATCCCCGTCATTGAAAAATTTTCCGTCACACTCAATTTTTGCGATGCACTAAAGCGACAGAATATTAAAATTTTGAATACAGGAAGCTAATTCATGATTCCAGTGCGATCAATTGTAAAATTCGGCAGTGGCCGAATTTTACCACTGAAACAATTTCACCGTTTGGGCTTTGCTTCGGCATAAGCGCCGACCTGCGTAGCAAGGCGTCTCGCTGGTCTTCGGTTTAGCGGATGGCGACAAGGGGCACCAAAAGGCCTGTGTCATCGCTCCTGCAACTACCCGGCCCATGCCCCGTTTTGGGGTACCACCAAAGCTTGTTTAAACATTTTTTACACGTAAAATTCGGCAACGCCGAATTTTACTAGCGGACCCAAAACAGACTGATCCCCGGAACATAAGTGATCAGAACAAGGGCCATCAACAGAAGCACCAAATACGGCAGTGACGAGCGATACAGCACCGTAATGGGCTTTTGAAATTTCAGACTTGAAATGAACAGGTTGATTCCCACGGGGGGCGTCGAATAGCCGATTTCCAGATTCAGGAGAAAAATCACGCAAAGATGAATCGGATCGATCCCGTAGGTCAGCGCGATGGGCACGATGATCGGCACAATGATGATCGTCGCCGAAAAGATATCCATAATGCAGCCGACAACCAGGAGAAACAGATTGAGACCGGCCAGAAACACAAATCGGCTTTCGGTAAGTTGTGTCAGAAACTGGAGAATACGGCCGGGAATCTGTGCATCAACCAGATACCCGGTAAATCCGAGGGCAAATGCGAGAATGACGATAATGGCCCCGGTGAGCACTGCGCTGTCGATCAGGATACCCGGAAGCTGTTTGACAAACCGAATTTCCTTTAAAATAAAGCATTCCACGATGATGACGTAAACCAGCACCAGCGCCGCGACTTCCGCAATGGTGACCAGTCCACCGTAAACACCCACCAGAATGATGACAATGATCGGCCAGTCCCACATGCCTGCACGGAAGGTTTGTGTAATCCGTTGCCAGGAGACCGGTTCCACCGTTGCCGCCCGTGCCCCTTCGGATCGTTGAAGATACGGGTGCAGGGCCGCGTACATGGACAGGATCACGATGACCAGGAGTCCAGGCACCAGGGCCGCTTTGAAAATCATGCCAATGTCGGTCTGGGACACGACGCCGTAAAGAATCACCGGAAGACTGGGTGGAAACATCAGCCCTCGGCTGCCGGAGGTGGTGAGCAGCCCGAGCGTAAAATGCTCCGGGTAGTGGTGCTGACGCAGAATCGGATAGAGAAGGCTGCCCAATGCGACGATGGTGACGCCGCTGGCTCCGGTAAGGGCCGTGAAAAACGCGCAGGAACACAGCGCGGCGATGGCCAGTCCACCCGGCATCCATCCGAGAACCGCACGGACGAAATTCATGATCCGCTGTGGGGCTGCGGTTTCGGTGAGCAGGGCACCGACCAGCGTGAACATGGGAAGCGCCATAAGAACCGGCATTGACGCAAGCCGGTTCATTTCGATGAGGATCGTCTGTAATGCGATGAAATCCAGGTCCGGGAAATAAAAGCAGACTATTGACAGCGCTGCGATAATTGCAAACAGCGGCGTCTCCAGCAGGACGAACAGGAGGGTGAGAAGGATCAGAAAGGTAAAGGCGTCCATCGGCTACCCTTTAAACCTTACCCGAATGACCGCCGGTTCCCGGAAGCGCCGGATCAAACATCCGTTTCAGAAACCGGAAGGCCAGGATCGTAAAGAATACCGGAAAGATGGTCGATACGTAACCCCAGGAACCGAACATGTCGATCTCGTTGGAAACGAACAAAAAGGAGGCGATTCCGAGACTCCCCGTAACAATCAGACCGAATAAGCTGGACGCCCGTCGAGCACCCTGGCGAACACGGTCCGGGAAGTATCGCAAAAACAGCTCCAGCTTAATGTGGCCGTCGCGCCTCATGGCCAGGGTGGCACCCAATAGCGCCAGCCACATCACCAGGCCCGGGGCGGCCTCAAGAACGGCCTGAAACGAAATCCCAAAGAGGTTGCGGAGAGCGATATTGGCTGAAACCAACAGAATCAGGAGGGAAAACGTGATGACAATCAAAACGCGCTCGGCGACTGCCAGGGCATTGTCGATCTTTTCCAGAGCATTCATTATCGGCTTCGATGTTCCTTTATAAGGGTCTGTACCTGATCGAAGAGTTCGCGGGAATATAGTTTCGGGATGTTCTTTTGATAGGCCTCCTGTGCGCGTTGCTTGAAAAATACGGTCAGATCGGCCGAGGGTCGCGTAAACCCGATTTGCTCTTCCGCCAGCACAACCCGTGCTTCCTCATTGTCGCGACGGCTGAGCCGAATGAGTTCACGGCAGTACTTGGCACCCGCTTCTCGCAGGATGTTCTGGTCTGCCGGCGAGAGTTTGTTGAAAATGGAGTCCTTCATCAGCAGGGCGCCGGTAGAGTTGACCATGGGGTGGTCCAGCATGGTGTTGACTTTCGCGTACCATTGAAAGGCGACAGCCGCCAGAGGCGGTGCGTAAAAGGAATCGATCATGCCGGTTTCCAGGCCGGTGTTCACATCGGTTAAATGGAGGGGATAGGTCTTGATGTCGAAACTTTTCAGGAAGGTTTCAGCAACCGGGTCCCCCTTCCATGCCCACATTTTTGCCGCACGGACGCCGTCAATGCTGTCCATGGGGGATTTAGAAAAGAAATACACAAATCCGGCTTCGGCGAAACCGAGAAGCACAAAGCCCTTTTTCTCGAATCCCGCAGTGAACCGATCGCTCAGTTTTTCTTTGACATAATCGACCTCGGCATAGTTCTGAAACATAAGGGGAGCCTCGAGAATACGGATTTCCGGCAGTACCACACCAAGCCCGACACCGGAGAAACCGGCGGCGTGAATCCGATTCACACGCATTTTACGCAGAACATCCAGCTCGTCGCCACTGATGCCGCCGGCATAAATTTTAAATATGACCTCCCCTTTTGTTTTGCGCTCCACTTCTTCGGCCATTTGGTAGAGGATATTGGTCCATGTACTTCCTTCGGGCGTCACCAGAGCAACCTTGATCTCCGTGGCCGCACGGACCGGAAAGGGCGGAATCATCGACGCCAGAATCACACATCCAACCACCAGATATCTCCAGATCATCACAGGCATCCTTTCATTCGAAGAGTCGATCAACAGCATTCAGGTAGATAGTGGCCCTTCTGGCGGCCACCGCATTCAGCAGGGGGTAGTCGTCGGACCGTGACGCCTCCCGGACAACACGATTGAGGGTGTTCTCAAATTCAGTGCGCGCCTGGCGCTGGGGCAGGAAGTAGCGTGCATAAAACAGATCGGAGAGAAGAAACATGTCCCCTGTCAGAGATTCCAGCACCTTCCGGTGCATGTCAGCGCTCTGCAGATTCCCTCCCATCGTCCCGGGCCGCGACGCATAATAGTTCATGAGGAATAAATGAGCTCCCCCGTGGTAATAGGACGGATCCAATGTCACCACGTGCTGCATGACCATTTTCGCCAGATTCGCCTTGGATAGGGCCCGGATGGAATTGCGACTCTGGTTGACATAGTTGCCCAGATTAAATCCGAACCAGAACAGGGCGGAAACGTCCTCCGGCTCTGTTTCTGCAAAACAGACGGTCGATGTCTTCGATCGTTGCAGTCCTTCGACACACGACGGGTGGCGCGCCTCGAGCACCTGCCGGGCATAATCTGCCCCCTTCCGGTAGTATCGCTTCAGTGATTCTCTGAGGCTTGACAGCGAAGCCCTGGGCATGGTCTCCAGCAATTCGCCCTCTTCCACCCGGGCTTCGACGAAACCGAACGCGTACAGGCCATAGAAACGGGCCAGTAGCAACCTCAGTTGATCGTTATGGGGATCGCTCACCAGAAGCGTTTCGAGGAGTTTGATCTGCCCGGGCAGCGCCTTTTCCACCAGATCCAGATCGGTATCCGTTTCCATGGCGGGAAGTGCGTCGTCGACCGCTCGAGTCAGTTCACGGATCATCATCTTCCGGGGCGAGCAGCCCGATACCGTGAGCGTCAACAAAAGCGCAACAATCCAGACCAGGCCGGGGGCAACGCATCGGCAATGGCTGTCCCGGGGCATGGAAGGGCAGCGGTACGGGTATGGTCTCCACATATGAATCACCGTATGCAATAACCGCCTTCCCTGTATGTTACAGGCTCGCTTCATAAAGCCTGTTCGCCGTTTCGGCGGCAGCCTGGGGTAATAACGCCGAATTATGGGAGAATCTAAACCCCATCAGGCCAACTTTCGATCGAAAACCAAGAATCCTTGATTCATAGGGGAGTGGATTGCCGACGACTCCGATCGGATAGAATTCCAGGTGGCCGTTTTTCACAACGGCCACCAGATTGTCCCGTATTTTCTCGACGTGGTCGGCACGGATGGACACGGTCACCCGGTACACATTATTGGCTCCGACTTCCTGGGACATGATGTCTCCGATCAATTCTCCCCCCGTGTAGACTTGCGTATCAAATATGTTGGGCGTTTTTTCGAACAAGACATAATATACCTTTTTCTGTGTGCCCGTTTGACAGCCTGCAGCAGCCATGAGAACCATCAGCATCGCCATCGCCCCGATTCGCTTCATTTCCCCTCCTCAGCGTGTGTCACCATTCCAATCGGCTCTCATTCGGTATTAGAATATAAATCAAGATATTATACGGCTCTTGACCCCTTAAAGTCAACGGAATCATCTGTTTCATGCCGTCTGTTGAAGCGGGCATGATTTTGATTCCTGTCGGATTTCTGATACATGATGCGCTGGTAATAACGCGATCAGAAACATTTCGTGAAATTTTTCAGCCAATGCCGGGACATGAACCAAACGTAGATGCCGCAGAGGTTCAAAAATTCGGGGCCCTCAGCCGGCACTGGTGGGATCCGAACGGCAAACTGAAGGCCCTCCATGATATCAACGGGCTGCGGTTGAACTTCATCGACCAATGCGGCCATCTGAACGGCAAGCAGGTCATCGACGTGGGATGCGGCGGGGGAATCCTCTCGGAGGCCATGGCTGCTGCCGGTGCGGTGGTCACCGGAATCGACATGAGCCGGTCGGCACTGTCCGTCGCCCGGCACCATGCCGAAAAATCCGGACACGCTATCGACTACCACCAGTCCACCGTTGAAGCGATGGCCCGCAAAGCTGCGGGCCGGTTCGATCTGGTCACCTGCATGGAGCTTCTGGAGCACGTCCCGGATCCGGATGCGGTCGTTCGTGCGTGCGGGCAGCTGGTTCGGGACGGTGGGGCTGCCGTGTTCGCAACATTGAACCGGAACCTGAAATCGTTTATTTTTGCCGTTGTGGGCGCCGAATACGTGTTGGGCCTGGTCCCCAAAGGCACCCATTCCTACAGAAAATTTATCACGCCGTCTGAACTCGATGAATCTGCCGCACGCTCCGGACTTGTACTCCGAAACGCCATCGGTTTACACTACAATCCGTTTCTGCGGCGGTATTCGTTAGGTGGCAATCTCCATGTCAATTACATGGCGCATTATAAGAAGTACTGAACCCGGCTGCCATACGCGAAAACCGGCATCCGCCCGTGCCGGCCTGCTGGTCCTGTTCGCCCTGTTTCTGGCGCCCGTCAGTATCGATGCCGGACAGACCATCTACCAGTGGAAAGATGATCAGGGAATCCGGCACTTTTCCGACGTGCCGGCGTCGGATACCCCCGCTGAAACCGTCGATCACGAGTCCCGGGAACTCCGCTCAGACTCGCCGGAAGATGATTCCGAGCCCCCCTCAAAAGCCGTTTCAAGACGGCAGGGCATACTGTGGTCCATAACGAGGGGCCGTGGCGAACCCAACTATCTGCTGGGTACCATCCCCTCGGGAGACGATCGTGTCATGGCATTTCCCACACCGGTCCGGAACGCCCTGCAACACGCAAGGTCCTTTACCATGGAAATGATTCCGGATGCGGCGGCCCTGATGAAACTGAGTTCCGCCATGCTGCTTCAGGATGGTCAGGACCTTCGGAGTATTTTAGGGGACGCGCTGTATTCAGAGGTCGTTTCCGGGATGGCTGAACAGGGATTTTCGGAACCTGTTGTACTTCGGCTGAAACCATGGGTCGTGCTCTCCATGCTGAGCACGCCACGACCGAAATCGGCCTCCTTCATGGATTTGAAATTGTATCATAGCGCGATCGCGAAAGGTAAACCGGTGTTCGGTCTGGAGACACCGGAGGAGCAGATCGCGGTCTTTGACGACATATCCGTTTCGGACCAGATCCATCTGATCCGCCAGATTCTGGACCAACGGCCAAACATAACGGAGATGACCGAGCAGATTCTTCAGATCTACCTGAATCGTGATTTGGACGCGATGCTCGGGTTTGCGGAATCGTACTTAACGGGCGCAGACACCGGGGTCACGGACCGTTTCATGAAGCGGCTGAACAACGAGAGAAACCACAGGATGACAGATCGTCTCATATCCCGGCTGCAGGAAGGGGGTGCATTTGTCGCGGTAGGTGCACTTCATTTGCCCGGACCCGAAGGGCTGCTGAAGCTGCTTGCAGACAAGGGATTTGAGGTCTCACCACTGTACTAGAGCGATTGCCGTAATTGCGTTCCGATTCATTTTACGATCAACATATCATCGCAAAGTCGCAGAGGTCGCAGAGGTTTTGGAGAGCTGGATTCTGGATTCTCGATACTGGATGAACTGAAAGTCCGAAGCTGAAAGCTCAAAGCTTGCCCGCCTTTGGCGGGTCGGATGTCGGATGTCGGAGGTCAGAGGTCGGAGGGCAGATGTCGGAGGTCAGAGGACAGAGGTCAGATGTCGGAGGGCAGAG
>CAFBRK010000024.1 GCA_903231505.1 Olavius algarvensis associated proteobacterium Delta 3
AACGGCTACCTGAATGAAGCGGGGTTGGCCCATGCCCTCGCCGCCGAGTTTTTTCAAGACCTTGGCCTGCACCAGGCAGCGCTTCACAATGCAGAGCAGACTGTACAGGCCTGGCGAAGCTGGGGCGCCCATGCGCTTGTCGAAAGTTTAGGCCGGCGCTTGCCGGGTCTTCTGGAGCCTTCCGATTTGTCGTGGCAGAGTTCCAGCGACGCCGGCAAGGTACACACAACCATTACCCAACCCATTACCCCCATCCAATTGGATATGGAAAGTATTATCAGCACTTCGCAAATGCTTTCTGCCGAAACCGATCTTGAACAACTTCTAACCAAAATGATAACTTTGGTGATGGCTAACTCGGGTGCGGAAAAAGCGGTGTTGCTGCTGAAGCAAAACAATGATTGGTTCGTGCAGGCCCGGGGTGATAGCGCGAGCGAAAAATATGATGTTCTTCTTATTCTTAACCAGCTCTTCGACCCGGCTGACCATGAGAGTGGCCTCATCCCTGAGCCTGTCTTCAATTATTGCCAGAGGTCAAGAGAGGTGCTGGTTGTGGGGGATGCCCAGCAGGATCATCGTTTTGCCGAAGACAGGATGATCCAAAAACATAACATCCAATCGATGGCCTGCATTCCCGCCTTGCACCAGGGGGAACTCAAGGCGATGCTGTATCTTGAAAATCGGCAGATTGCAGACGTCTTCACCATGGATCGTGTGGAAATCCTCAAACACCTCTCTTCTCAGTTCGGCGTCTCTGTGGAAAATGCTTTGCTCTACGATAGCCTCAACCGAAAGGTCCGGGAACTTCAGGAGAGCGAAGAACGCTATGAACTGGCCGTCAGTGGATCCGCGGCCGGGCTCTGGGACTGGGACCTTCGAACTGATAAGGTGTACCATTCCGACCGTTTGAAGGAACTTTTAGGCTACAGGCCCGATGAGTTGCTGGACACACTGGACGAATTTTGGAATCGATTGTACCTCGATGATTACGAGGCCGTCCGACTGGCCGTTGACCAGCATCTTGAGGAACGTGTTCCCTATATTATCGATTTTCGCCTACAAACCAAATCCGGGGAATACCGGTGGTTTCATGGACGTGGGCAGGCCATCTGGGATGAAACGGACCAAGCCACCCGAATGTCCGGCTCTATAACCGACATCACCGATAGAAAACAGGCTGAAATCGAACTCCGTGAGGCTTATACAGAAATCGAACATTTGAAAAACCGGTTGGAAGCGGAAAGCGCCTACCTGCAAGATGAAATCAAACTGGAACACAATTTTAAAAACATCATCGGTCAGAGCAAAGCGCTGAAATATGTGCTGCACAGGGTCGAGCAGGTCGCTCCCACGGATTCTCCGGTGCTTATCTTGGGGGAAACCGGCACGGGCAAAGAGCTTATGGCGCGAGCCCTTCATGAGCTCAGCACTCACGGCAAACGGGCACTGGTGAAGGTGAACTGTGCAGCCCTGCCCGGGGAACTGATTGAAAGCGAGTTGTTTGGTCGGGAAAAAGGGGCCTTTACCGGGGCGACGACGCGACCCAGGTCGGGCGCTTCGAACTGGCCAAAGGATCGACGCTCTTCCTGGACGAAATCGGCGAACTGCCTCTCGCGCTTCAGGCCAAACTGCTGCGCGTGATTGAAAGCGGCGAGTTTGAAAGACTGGGAAGCTCGCGCACTTTGCACTCCGATGCCCGCATCATCGCCGCCACAAACCGCGCTCTTGAAGAAGAGGTGCGTAAAGGCCGTTTCCGGGAGGATCTCTGGTATCGGCTGAAGGTTTTTCCCATTACAGTGCCCTCGCTTCGTGAACACCCTGAAGACATTCCCCTGCTGGTCAAATGGTTTGTGGACCAACTCGCAAGAAAAATGGGAAAACGCGTAGCCGTAATCCCCAAGCGTACCATGCAGATGTTGCAGCGCTACCCCTGGCCCGGCAACGTGAGAGAATTGAGGCATGCGGTCGAAGGTGCATTGATTACCGCCAAGGGGAAGAAGCTGAATTTTGACCTACCCCAAATTGCGGACACTACGCTCACCGACTTTAAATCTTTTAAGGAAATGGAGCGCGATTATATCCTCAGTGTTTTAAAAGCGAAGAACTGGAAAATCAAGGGCAGGGACAGTGCTTCTACCATTCTTGGGCTGCCCCCCAGCACTCTGCGGCACCGGATCAAGAAACTCGGTCTGAAAAAGCCCTAGCCCTTCAATTCAATTTACCCGCCGATCTTCGGTCAACCTGTGGCACGTATTCCCGCTGGTTTTGTCCCCCGATTTGTACCGTCAAAGCTCCATCATTTTTCCGGGTCACAACCGTGATTCATACCTGACGGGACCCTTAGTTCAGGGGCCATATTTGGCCCCAGGGGCGATATTTGGCTCTTTTGGCCGTTTATTTTTCCGACAGGGGCTACCCACCTTTTTTTCTTAATATTAATATATTTTCAGTTAGTTAAACTCATCTTTGGGCTCCTGCGCCAAATGGCATGGCTTTTGCGGACTAAACTAAAGTATCCACCGAAGGTAAATAGGCTATTTTCTCGAATCACTGGAGTACGACTTGCTTATCTATCAACTAAAGATCGAAATCAAGCCATCCAAAGCTGATGAGTTTATCGACAGTATGAGCTCGTTGTTGCGTTGTATTCGCAAAGAAAAAGGTTGTCTTGACTTCAGCGTGTACCGGAATTCCGAAAGGGAAAATACATTTATCGTGGTTGGAGAATGGAAGACAAAACAAGCCATGGAGAAACATTTCAAGACACACGAATTCGAGCTGTTAATCGGGGCGGCCAGAGTACTTGGCGAGACATACGCAATGAACATAGCCCAGGTTACGAAGACAGGGGCTTTGAATTGACCAAGGTATAGAAATGGCCAAAGTAAAAAGAGAATACGGCGTGGTCGGCCTGGGCCGCATGGGTGACAACCTTTCTCTTCAGGCTATGGAGAAAGGCATTAAGGTTGTCGGTTTTGTGCGGAAGAAGACACGGCCCGAACTTCTCCAGGCGGGTTTAGTCGAGATCAAAAGCTACGACGGGTTCCGAAAGAATCTTTCCTCTCCCCGAGTTATATTCGTCTATATTCCGGCCGGCCCGGAGGTGGGCCGGGTTCTGGACGACATCGCCTCTATGCTGGAGAAAGGTGACATTCTGGTTGATGGTGGAAATTCTTACTGGGGCGATTCGATCCGACGCCATCGTCGGCTTAAAGAAAAGGGCATCCACCTCGTGGATCTCGGCACGAGCGGCGGCGTAGACGGCGCACGCCACGGAGCTTGTTTTATGGCGGGAGGGGAGAAGGAGCCCATTGCCAGGATCAAGCCAATGCTTCTGGAATTGGCCACCGCCGGCGGGTATGTTCACGCCGGGCCGCCGGGCGCTGGTCGTTTCACGAAACTCGTTCACAATGGGATCGAGTTCGGGATGCTCCAGGCGATTGGCGAGGGAATTGACCTTTTGGAACATTATCGCGATCGACTCGATACTGCAGAAGTACTCCGCTGCTGGCGGCACGGGTCTGTGATCCGGTCCTGGCTGATCGATCTGATGGAAGTGGCGTGTCGGGCAGAAGCAGTGCAGCGTCGCATTTTAAAAAGTAACATTCAGACTGCAGTGGACGGCGCGGAGCGCCGCCGCTGAACCAAAAGGAGGAATGGTCATGGGAATTGATTTTCAAATGCACAGAGCATCGGCAAACATCGCAAAAGGCTTTCGGCAGTTTCAAAAGGCTGACAATAAACTTGCTGAAGGCAAATTTGATTCGGCCGTGAAACACTACGACAAAGGCCTTAATCGCTTTGTTAAGGCTGAGGACCATTTGGCGAAAGCTGAGGATGACGCATATAGTAAAGTGGGCACGAAGATTGACAAAGGGAATCAAGAACTAAAGAAGAGCATTTATGAATATACCCAGGGCAACGTCGATAACGCTGAAAAACATTATGTAAGCGCAATGAATAGTTACGACGAGGCGCTGGATCTGATTGATTTTGATTAGTACGGGCGGGTACGGTGCCCCGCCCTACGAAAACTCAACGGAAACTGTGATGCAGGGCCGGGCACAGGCCGCCGCTAAAGCTATGGCCCGCACGCCGTGCCGGCCATCCGAGGTCGTCAAACGGAACATATATTTGGCAACGGCTATAAAGG
>CAFBRK010000025.1 GCA_903231505.1 Olavius algarvensis associated proteobacterium Delta 3
ATGTCGGATGTCGGATGTCAGACGGCAGAGGGCAGAAGACAGAGGGCGGAGGGCAGATGACAGAGGGCAGAATACCGCTTTCTCGATAGGGATAAACCAACAGGCGCGGAGAATTTTAGAAATTCTGCGCCTTATGTTTCAAGTTAACAGGTGCACATAAGGGGATGTTATCCGCACCTAAATGATTTGAGCCCCGGTAGAGGATTAATGGTCGAAGTGCTCGTTAACTGCGTCAACCACTGAAGTCAACATTTGGTTTTTTTATATCACTGATTTATGGAATTATTTTTCTCGCCCGCAGTTCGTCGAATTGCCGCAAGAACATTTCCTCGCTATCCATTACCTCAATAAACCCAAATTGCCTGGCCTTAGTCATCGAGGATATAATGTCAAATTCAGGAGTGAAGACGAAGTCGCCATATTCCCATCTAACAAGTTTTTCGTAGGGAATCTTTTGCAGACCATGTTTTTTGGTCAATTGCTCCCACAGTGTTCCTTTATCGGCCATCATTTGGGTCAAGTTAATCTTTTGAGGCTGTGCTGTCTTCATATTGAAATAATCAGCTAAGATGGGCCACATATTCTCCCAACGAAAGATGTCACCGTTGGTTATGTTGAATGGCTCATTGGCACACTTTTCTTCAGTTGCCATCCACGTGCAAGCTCGAGCCAGCAGACTACTGTCTGTGACCTGATACAATGCTTGAGCGTTTGCTCGCGAACCGGGATGGCGAAGAGGTAAACCTAAAACTTTGGAGATTGTTGCGTAAACTGCCACAATCATAACCAGGTTCATTGGATTTCCAATGGCGAAACCACTGACTCCGTGGGGTCTGCCGCTTGACCATGTCCAGTTCTTGCCCTTTTGCCGATTAACGATAAATTCTTGCTGATCGTAGTAAAAATTAGGAGGCATATGTAACGGATCGGATTCTTTAGCAGGTGTCTTAAATGGTCCCAGATGATTACCGTACCATTTTGTACCCTGGATTAGGTTTATGTGTCGGAGACCTGTGGCAACAGGTTCTATCACATCAATGAGGTTGACCAGCATTCTGAGGTTAGGTTCAATCATTTCACGCAAATTAGCTCGTTCGACATAGGCCGCATAAAAAATATGTGAAACATTAAGCAAATTGCCAAGCTTATCCCGGCAGTCGTCCTTATCCAGTAAATCGATTTCTATGTGCTGGTAGTTGCCTGCAATATCAGGGCGGCGTCTCGATATGGCTATAACCTCCCAATCATCCAAATCAGAAAGATGCTGAAGTATGCTCCGCCCAACAACACCCGTTGCGCCTGCGATTAACGCAGTTTTCTTTGCATTGTTCATTTTATTTTTCCCGATTTTTTATAAGCTGAAAAAGTTATACCACTCTCACAGTAATAGCTCTATTCTCATGTTTGAACCTTTGAACTGAGAAAATCATTACCGTTGATCTACTGTGAAATCTCCTGATATACGGTGAAATCTCCGCAGAATTACCTGAGAATTATTGCCAACATTGCGCACCCTCAGAAAAGCACCTCTTGGTGCGGATATCAATATATTTTCTATCTGTTTCAGCCCGATTAGGCTACCGCGAGAATTAGGGGAAGTTCTCAACATTTAAACATTTGAGTTTGCTATTAAATGAGGGGCGGGGATCAGAGGGCAGATGACAGAGGGCAGAGGCTTGCCCGCCTTTGGCGGGTCGGAGGACAGGTCTCTCACAGAGCTCACGGAGTTCACAGAGAATGATTTGGTTATGCCCTGCCCTTCGGCGGTGCTCCCTTCGGCAGCGCTCAGGACTATGCAGGATAAACGGGCGGCTGTTACTGATGATCACCACCCGTTCGCTTCTCTCACTCGAGACACAGAGGACGCGGAGAGTATGTATTTTTATGAATTTCGTTGAGAAGGACGAAATTCATAAATAGCTCGGCCCTGCGGGCGGCTAGCTTCAGTCGGG
>CAFBRK010000026.1 GCA_903231505.1 Olavius algarvensis associated proteobacterium Delta 3
GTCGTGTCATCCGATAGATAGTAATCCACCATCACCCATTCGTAAGACAGCGCCACCGGACCATTGTTGTTGAGGATAAAACTGGCGCTGTCAAACTGCTGGTCGGTTACCGTCGACGGCGAGACCATCAGGTTGGTCAATGACAGGTCCGCGTTGGTGCTTGGCGCCACCTGGTACGTGCCTGTCGTCACATTATTGCTTTCGTTCGACTCGATCACCTCGTCGTTCACGTCCGCGGTGGCCGTGTTCGCATAGCTCATCGCAATGGGAAGCGTCTCGGTGCGTGTCACTGTTTCAGATGCACCGGGCGCGAGTGCTGGAATACTGAAGGTGGCCGGCGTCGCCTCGGCTCCCACCTGGAGCGACAGAACTGATTCCCCCGCAGTAACGGGACCAATATTCATCACAACCGCGGTAAACGTGATTTCTTCTCCAGCGGTCGGGTTCAACGGGCTGTGGGTGAGGCTTTCAACCACCAGGTCCGGTCTGGGGGGTGGCACCACAGTGTACGTGTCTGTCGTCACATTATTGCTTTCGTTCGACTCGGACACGTCGTTGTATACGTCCGCGGTGGCCGTGTTCTGGTAGGTTATCGGAACGACAAGCGTCTCGGTGCGCGTCACCGTTTCTGATGCACCGGGAGAGAGTGCTGGAATACTGAAGGTAGCCGGCGTCGACTCGGCTCCAACCTGGAGCGACAGTACTGAGGCCCCCGCCTTACCGGGACCAATGTTCCTGACAACCGCCGTAAACGTGATTGCATCTTCAACTGTCGGGTTCAACGGGCTATGCGTGAGGCTCTCAACCACCAGGTCCGGCGGAATCGGGTCCGTAATCGTCACGTCCAGGAGGTACTGTGCCCGCGATCCGGGACCGGCCGCGGAACGACCCAGGGGATCTGTCCACTCCGCAACCCCGTACAAGGTCCACGTCTTGTGATAGTCGTACCAGAGACCGTCGCTGGCCATGTACACGCCGTCGTAACTGGAGGTACTCGGCTCGCCACTGGCCCAGTTGGTGTA
>CAFBRK010000027.1 GCA_903231505.1 Olavius algarvensis associated proteobacterium Delta 3
CCGGGCAGACGACGGTTGACTACGCGACCACGGCAAGCGCGGTCGACGGAGTGAACGGGGACGATTTTGTGGACATCTTGAACAACCCGGTGTCCGGGACGGTGACGTTTGACATA
>CAFBRK010000028.1 GCA_903231505.1 Olavius algarvensis associated proteobacterium Delta 3
AAAATCAATCAAGTTAATCCGTACTCGAATCTGACATTGGCTGTGGGCATGACCTAACCCAAAATTCTTTCTTGACTTTCAACGGATTAACTTTGCGGTGA
>CAFBRK010000029.1 GCA_903231505.1 Olavius algarvensis associated proteobacterium Delta 3
ATCTGCCTCCTTTTCTGATTTGGCAGAAAAATCAGACAGATAATGACCTCTAACAGTTTTTAGGTCAACTCATCATCTCGTTACGTCTAGTGGCAAGTTATGTTCCCTACAAAGTTCATGCATTCATCGGCACCGATTAAACTTTTTTTGGATCGGGCAATAAGCAGGCATGGTTATTATGTAGATTCTACATAAGTAATAATATCCGGCGCTAAAGCCGAATTATACATATTCTGAATAACCTGTGGTTTAATTTAAAATAAGGTTTAGGTATATAATATTACATGAAATTTTATGATATTAGAGCTGTGTTATTCTGGTTTGTGCTTCGTCCTCTGAACAGAGGGAATGGTGCGCAAAAATAGAATCTACTCAATATATAATGTTCGCTTTTAAAAATAGATTATTGACGTCCAGACGTTTTAGCGTTATAATGTCACGTAAACATAGGAGGTGACATTATGGCAACACCCGCAAAACGAGCTACAGTTTATTTCGATCCATTCCTTCATAAGGCTCTGAAATTAAAATCTATAGAAACTTCGAAATCGATTTCCGATCTTGTAAACGAAGCGGTCAGAGTAGCTCTTGCCGAGGACGCTGAAGACTTCGCCGCGTTTGATGATAGGTCGAGCGAAGGCCTGATCAGCTATGACGAGATGGTAAAAAGGTTAAAAAAAGATGGCCGAATTTGAGATCTTTTTCAAGGAATCGGTTTGGAAGGACATAAAAAAAATACCGAAAAAAGACCTTCGAAAAATCTTGAAAAAGATTGAGAACCTATCAGATGAGCCACGTCCACCTGGATGTGAGAAACTTACAGGCCAAGAGCGCTACCGGTTGCGTCAGGGTAGGTATCGTATAGTATATTCAATCCAAGAAAATGAATTGACTGTTTGGATTGTAAAGATCAGTCACCGGAAAGATATATACCGCTGAAGCGAACAAATCGCTGGAGAACGACGTGAACCGCTGACGCGATTCACGCGTCTCAGCTCAGACGTTATACTCATGGAATATATTGGCATAATAGCAATAATCTTAGGTGGGTTGATATCCATAGTGAATTGGGTCTACTTTTATCGATCATGGAAAACCAAGAAGCACATTTCTTCTATTCCTCTAGTCGGAGCTATTTTGCTTGTCTTTGGACTCTTCCAGTTTACAGAAACTAGAATGTATGCATGGCTAGGTATCGTCGTGGATTATGGCACCCTCGTATTCATCTGCTCGATTCCATTTTTTATGAGAGAGTTCTGGAGTACGAGTAGGGTGAACCTCATTCGCGAATATGATGGTTCCTCCAGTACCACACAGCACAATCTTAGGATCTACAAGAATGGTGTGTTTGTAATTGAATCGGAGGTCGACCCTCCTCGACCAGCGAATGAATATGGTGCGCTAATAGCATCCTTTGGCTTTCAAGGCAAATGGGCCGAAACCGGGAGCTCAATAACCCTTAGTGAATATGCGCAAGGCAGAATCCTTAATCTGCAGGATATAAATGGCAAGTTGATCTCCGGAGAGGCCAACTATCCTGAGGACAAAGAACATCAATACGATTCATTAGACGGCATAGAATTCCGTCTCAAATAAGTATAACAACACTATGCACGCCGACGGGCAGGGCAGTCGTTCTTTAAGCCGTTTAAACCTTTGCTCCCTGCGTTTTTGACAGTTGGCTTGTGAAGCCTGCCCGCCGGTGATGGTGGGCGTTATCCGCACTATATAGACGCGTCCGATTGGTTGGACTGTATTGCATTTTGGGCAGCATGAACAAGAAACGAAGACCGTGACATTCCGCGCTTTTTGGCGGCAGCGTCAATCTGCTTGAGCGTAATTTCGGGCACTGTAATATTGACTCTGACAGTTCGAGGCTTTGCATCAGGAACATCAACGACGAGATAGGCGGCTGCGTCAGCGAAATCTGGATCAGCCATAATTTCTTCGAGCTTTGAAGGAGTTGGAAGTGACTCGCCGTCTTCGAACATACCCTGAATATGAAGGGCGAGAGCTTCCTGGGCCATATCTTTGGCTTCGTCAATGTTGATACCGGCCGTAATACAGCCCGGAAAGTCGGGAAACGATACTCCAAAGTCGCTTTTGGTATCTTTGTGTACGATTGCAATATAGTTAGCCATAATTGCACCTCAGCTGAACTTGATTCCCGACTGGCGTTCGATGCTTTTCAGAGTGCCAATGGGAATGTCCTTTTTGGGGTGGGGAACGGTCACACGCCCCTTTTTGTCTGGATGCCGAAATTGGCAATGGGAGCCGACTTTAGCAACTTTATGCCAACCGTGCTGTTTTAGAATCTTAATTACGTTCCGGCTAGCCATGATGTGTATTAATACACACTCATTATGGGCATGTCAAGATGAACAAAAAGTTCGGATAACAAGTCACTGCACCTGACATCTGAGGCCTGCGGCTTCAGCTGCAGGTGAGTCCAACGTTAGAAGCCAACGGAGGCATATCTAATGAAGTTCGGAGATAACTTTAACAATATTCAAATAAAAACCGGCGGTGCTGAAATTAATCTAGTGCATGGCGGTTCAGGCAATCCGTTACTGTTGTTGCACGGCTATCCGCAGACCCACGTCATCTGGCACCAGATTGCTCCGCGCCTTGCTCATAGTTTCCACGTAATTTGTCCCGACTTGCGGGGCTATGGGGATAGTTCAAAACCTCCGAGCACGCCAGATCATTACCCCTATTCAAAGCGTGCCATGGCCCAGGACATGGTCGAAGTCATGGCGTCTCTTGGATATAGTGAATTCCTTGTAGCCGGTCATGATCGCGGTGCCAGAGTTACGCATCGGATGGCCCTTGACTATCCTGAGAGAATCAAGAAGGCATGTGTGATGGACATTGCACCTACTCACCACATGTTCAAGACTACTGACCAACATTTTGCCACTAGCTATTATCATTGGTTTTTCCTCATACAACCAGATGGTTTACCAGAACATATGATCAATGCGGATCCCGCTTACTATCTCACGGAAAAACTAAAACGGTGGAGTGCGCCCGGTGCGGTGTTCGCGGACGAGGCGGTAGCCGAATATGTGCGCTGCTTCAGTAGGCCAGAGTCAATCCATGCTTCATGTGAGGATTATCGCGCTGCAGCGAGTATTGACTTAGTACACGACGAAGAAGATATGGACAAGAAGGTTGAGTGCCCTCTGCTAGTCTTGTGGAGTGCAAAAGGATTTGTGGACCGTACCTACGATGTCCTTCGTGTATGGCACGAGTGCGCCGAACAAATAGAGGGTAGAACCTTGGATTGCGGACATTTTCTACCAGAAGAATCTCCTGCGGCCGTCTGCGATGAATTGCTTCGCTTCTTTAAGTAACAAATAGTGCTTCTAACAAGCACATGCAGTCGGACCTGGCTAACGCCAGGCCGCTGATGTGAGCGTAGTATCTATAGCGGCTATGAAAATGCAGTTATGCTAACGAACGCGAGGGCGCAGATAATTTAAGGTAGTTATCACAATCGGGGCATGGATCCAATCCTGCCCTGATTCGTATATAGAGGCACGAGTTTCTGACGCGATGCGATGCGCGTCAACATGCAGAACATCATTTGACGTGCAGAAAATCCCAAGGAACTATAATAGCTATCAGAATTGTGATATTTCATACACCGTTGAAATATCGTCTATTTTGACTTTTTCTCATCTCACGTTTACGGTACTGATAATTTATACGGGAAGGTGGCTAATATCCGGGAATTAATCCCCGCTACTCACAAGTTATACTCAGGGATTCATTAAATGAGCAGTCGGGGAGTTTT
Source organism: Olavius algarvensis associated proteobacterium Delta 3 (assembly GCA_903231505.1). GTDB lineage: Bacteria > Desulfobacterota > Desulfobacteria > Desulfobacterales > CAFBRK01 > CAFBRK01. The sequence continues at coordinate 3,800 of CAFBRK010000029.1, forward strand.
TCGCCCTACCATCTGTTATTCAAGGCTACAGAGATGTCTCGCAAATTGTAAACGTCGGGGTCTTAATGACTGCGTCATTCCAGACTGGCCTGCCCGAGGCAGGTAAAATCCGGAATCCAGATGTCGTTAACAGGTGCGATTCTGGATGCCGGCCTTCGAGGCTGTGTCACAATTGGGATAGATGATTATCTCTCGTGTCATGCCGGACCCCGAACCGGCATCCAGTTTTAACTAATTGTAATCGCCATGGATTCCGGCCTCCACCGGAATGACAAAAGGACTAAAAATCAGGGGAGAGCCATAATTCAGTATTACGACACAGCCTCCTTCGCCGGCATGACGGCAAAACACCCCGACCCCTGAATTAAATAGAGAGGTGTTCTTATGAAAGCAGCCGTGTATAGGGAATTTGCCAAACCGCTGACGATTCAGAATCTGCCCGACCCGACGCCTTCGGATCACGGCGTCGTCATCCGTGTAGAAGCAACAGGACTTTGTCGCAGTGACTGGCATGGATGGATGGGGCATGATCCTGATATTCGCTTACCCCACGTGCCCGGTCATGAACTTGCCGGGGTCATCGAGGCGACTGGAAAAGACATCATTCGGTGGAATGTCGGCGACAGGGTAACACTGCCTTTTGTCTGCGGTTGCGGAATTTGCCCTCAATGCGCTACGGGAAATCATCAGGTCTGCGACCGGCAATTCCAGCCGGGATTTACGCATTGGGGCTCTTTTGCAGAATATGTTGCAATTGATTATGCAGATGTCAATATAGTGACGTTACCGGATGAAATTGACTTTGTTACGGCGGCGAGTCTGGGCTGCCGCTTTGTGACGTCCTTTCGGGCAATCGTCGAGCAGGGAAATGTTTCTGCCGGGCAATGGGTTGCCGTGCATGGCTGCGGAGGCGTCGGTTTATCCGCAATCATGATTGCCAACGCTTTGGGCGCAAATGTGGTTGGCGTAGATATCAACGACGAGAAACTCGATTTTGCCAAATTAATCGGAGCAACAGCAACCGTCAATGCCTCAAATACAGAAGCAGTAGCCCAAAAGATCATTGACCTTACCGAAGGCGGCGCCCATGTTTCAATCGATGCACTCGGCTCCCCGGTCACCTGCTTCAACTCGATAGTAAACTTGAGGAAGCGCGGCAAACATATCCAGGTTGGACTGATGCTGGCGGATCACAGGCATCCTGCCGTACCGATGGACCAGATTATTGCCAATGAACTCGAAATTCTTGGAAGTCATGGCATGCAGGCGCATAAGTATTCAGAGCTTCTGTTAATGATCCGGGCGGGAAAGCTGTTTCCGGAAAAGCTGGTCCAAAAGACGATAAGCCTCGAGGAATCATTGGATGAACTCGTCACTATGGACAGCTTCAGCGGAACAGGCATAACCGTAATAGACAAATTTTAATCATCCGTTTGTCCGGCAGACCATTCACGATAACCACAGGAACCCACAATGCCATTAAAGCCCATCAATACCTACATTCAAGAAATGCAACGCTCCGGGATAAGGCGGATCATGGATTCGGCTACTGCTCCGGATATACTGCACCTGGAGGTGGGCCAGCCCAACTTTTCAACCCCTGAACCCATTCTTCGGGCCGCCTGCGAAGCGATCATGGATGCGCAGGGTCGCTTTACCCGATATACACCGAATATGGGGTATGTCACGCTCCGGGAAAAGATTGCGGCCAAGCTTAAAGAAGAAAACGGCATCCAGACCTCACCGGGCCGGATTCTGGTGACCCCGGGTTCCAATTACGGCATCATGATTGCCCTGTCTGTGCTGCTGAACCCAAACGATGAGGTGCTGGCACCTGACCCGGGATATGTCAACTATGCCGCTCTGCCCCCGCAGTTTGGCTGCACTGTCGGAAGATATCCGCTCTACGAATCGGATGAGTTCACCCCGCGCATCGATTCCATTGCGGCTTGTATCACCCCGGCCACAAAAGTTATTGTCCACAACTCACCGTCAAATCCCACCGGTGCGGTATGCCCGGAATCGTTCGTAAAGGAGTTGGTGGCATTGGCCCGGGAAAACAATCTGTATGTCCTTTCGGACGAGGCCTACGAGCATATTGTATTTGACGGCCGGCACATCAGTCCGGCCCGGTTTGATACAAACGGAAACGTCGTCAGCATTTTCAGCGTTTCAAAAAGCTATTCCATGACCGGGTGGCGTCTGGGTTACGTCGTTTCAAGTGAACCCGTTGCCAGGGCGCTGGAAAAACAACAGGAACTTTGCGTTTCGTGTGCGCCGTCCATCTCCCAGAAAGCAGCCGAAGCAGCCCTGTCACTGGACCATGGGTATATAAACGAAATGGTGGACCAATATCGAATGCGTCGTGATATGGCCCTGAACATCCTCAAGCGGCACGGCCTGTTTCGATATACTCCCAAGGGCGCTTTTTACGTGCTCATCGATATCTCTGCAACGGGCATGGATTCCAATACCTTTGCCGACCGGCTCCTGGAAGAGCAGCGTGTTGCGGTTGCCCCTGGTGCCACTTTTGGCCCGCTGGCGGAAACGTATATCCGGGTCAGCATGGCCACCGAGGACCACGTCCTGGTTAAAGGGCTTGAAAAAATTTGTGATTACATCAACATGCAGCGATACTAAGCGGGGCCGGCGTTCGCCGGAGGGGATAACCACCTGTTCCATAAGTCAATCCTGCAAGGCCGATGGCACAGTACACCAATAGCGTTACAAGCACCGTGTTCACCAGCCATCTCACTCTGGGTTGGTCGAGATACGCGCTTATTGCCGCCTCACCGATGGCCCGGGTCGAAGTGGCACCGAATGCGGTCAACGCGAACAGCAGTGCGAACAGGGTCACAAGTAAAAGATTGTCTGCAGGGGATGACAAGAATGATGAATAGAGGGTCAGACCATAAACAGCCACCGTGGGATTTCGGGTCTTAAGAATAAATCCCTTTTTTAATCCCATCGGCGATTATGATGATCTGCTATCCTGGATAGACGGCCTTTGACCAAACTAAGGGACTGCTACCACCTTCATCCCCCAATTTGAAATGTTAAATCTTATCCTCTATATCAGTGCTGCGCTTATTTGGGGATCGACCTGGCTGGCGATTAAACTTCAGTTGACTCAGGTCCCTCCGATCTTGTCGGTCGCCTATCGATTCTGTTTGGCCGCATTGATCCTTCTGGCCTATTGCCGACTAACTCGAAAGCAGCTCAATTTTTCACTTCGAGATCACGGCTTCATGATGTTGCAGGGATTCACCCTGTTCGGTCTCAGCTATTGCTGCAGCTACATGGCAACCGCATACATGACAAGTGGGTTGGTGGCGGTCATTTTCTCTACCATCCTGATGTGGAATATCATCAATCTACGGATTTTCATGGAACAGCCGGTGGCCTGGCGGGCCTTTTACGGGGGAATTTTAGGGCTCACTGGTATTTGCGTCGTATTCTGGCATGATTTGATCACTTTCTCCGCAACCCGCGGCCTGGTTGGATTGGTCATCGCCATTGCCGGTGCTTATCTGGCGTCGGTGGGCAATGTGGTCGGCTCCCGCAATTCAAAGGAAGGCGTGCCCGTCACCCAGGCAAATGCGTTTGCCATGGCGTATGGCGGACTGCTGACACTGTTGATCCATTTTGCCATGGGCGGAGCGCTGACTATTGACTGGTCCATCGGCTACCTGGGGCCGATGCTCTATCTCACGATATTCGGATCGATTGTCGCCTTTGGCTGTTATATGCTCTTGCTCAGCCGCATCGGTGCCGAATTTGCGGCCTACGCGTTGTTGGTCATGCCGATTATCGCACTGATACTGTCTACCCTGTTTGAAGGATATCACTGGACCGTCAATGCCTTTACCGGGGTTGCGTTGGTGCTCGCCGGCAATCTGATGATATTGACACCGCCGTCCACATCCCGCCGGCTGATGCGTTATGTCAAAAACGGCATGAGTATTGAAAGACGATTTGGTTCGGCGCCCTCGACCCGAGGAATGAAAAAGGTGGTCGCCAGCGAAGAAAAAATTGGACCCGATCCCGACCGGGAGCTAAGACACACGACCGCTGGTCCTGAACCGGGGCTCAAATCATAGATGCTATGACAACATTCGCGATGATGTCATACTGACCTGCCGCGACTGATTGTCGTCGCCCTCAGGGAATCCTAATGCATTATCAAGGCGAATGCACAAACTGAGCGGCTATCTGAATGCGGGAACAGTGCCTCACTCTGCCATGGCAGATGGAGTAGGGCACCGCACCTGCCCTTTTTTGACAGCGTTTCAGATCATCCGCCGCTATGCGGTTTTTTTTGTCAACGGAATCGGCTTGGGATGTTCAGATGCCTCTTGGCGTTTATAGGCGGCCGCGGATGATGCAAGTTGTGCCGACACCCGGATCGCCTTGAGCCCCTGGACCCCGGGGAGTTCATCCAGATCCAGCTGTTCGGCATCATCTTCCAGGTAGCCCTCGCCGGCAAGAAATCTGATGTGACGAAGCATTTCCTCGGCTTCCTGGGGGCTGGTGTAAACAATCGCGATTTTCCCGGGCTGTGTCAGGCGCTCGACGCCATTGCCGATGGTTGCCTTGTCAATGCGGGATTTAATGATTTCATTTCGAACATCGTAGGCACCGTCCACATCAAAGCGTTTTTCATCGTATCGAAACCGGATATTGGTCGGAGTGTCCTGCACCAGAATCAGATGCGCCATTTCGAGGGGGACCTTGAGAGATGGTTTCAATTCTTCAGCCAATCGTGCGATACCGACCGCCGTCTGGATTTGCCACAGGCGCAAATTCTTCAGATAAAGATCACTGAAACCTCCTTCTTCCACGATCGACTCGCCGGCATAAATCAGATAATCAACCCCATCTGTACGATGTCTTTCGTAGTAATGGGGAAAAAGCGCCTGGATGTTCTCTTCTTCCTGGTCCAGATAAGCGGTGATCCTGCCGTTGAGAATCGACACGCTGTCTTCAAATTCTTTCCTGAGGCGGTAGATGGCCCCAAGGGTTGGATCCAGCGCGTCGCGGTATGTCTCGATGGCCTGTTTCGTAGCGGGGCCGAAGGATTCCAGAAGTGGAAAATGGGTTTCGATCTCTGACTGGAGAAACTGAACCGTTGCCAGTTCATCACCGCTTTCCATGCCGCTCCGCAGTCTTGCCAGTCTGTCGCTAATCCGGTTGTCGAGTTCCCCGAGAATGAGCAACGAGTGTTCTCCAGCGGCATGCCGGACAACCTCCAACGCTAATTCCAACTGTTTGCTCAGGTCTGCGGCAATGGCGAGATTGCGGGCGCTGGTCGATCCCCGGATATCGGAAATGCCATACAACGGGTACACATCCCTGAAAACGATATCCTCCATTTCCGAAACCTGCCCCATACGAAGCCTCTCGAAGTGATGGAGAGCGGCGTGACGAAACCGCCACTCGACAGAGGGGTGAATGGCAGTACACTTTTCCTTGATGGTCGCCTGGATGCTGCTTTCCAGGTCATCCAGGGCTTTCTTCACCGCCATGGCAAACAGGGGTTGTATCCACTCCACCAGCATACTGTCCATGGGGCGGAAATCTCCCGGTTCCGGCGTGGCCATATCCAGCGTGCCGATGCAGGTACCTTTGTGGACCAGAGGCACGATCATCATGGATCGAACTCCGCCGGGAGCCATGCCCTCCGTGTCATGCTTGAACCAGGAATCTTCGTGTTTGTCGGGTATACGGATGGTTCGCTGATCCACGGTGGCGGTTTGATACGGGCTGCCTGAAAACCGCTCCATGGGAACATGGGTCGTATCTGAAAAGATGCAGCGGTGTTCCATGTTCGAGCCGGAGTTGAGCAGCAATACCTGACCGTTGTGCAAGGCGGCGATTCCGGCAATCAGGTCGGGTTTCCGAAAGAGGGTCCGAAGGCGATCCTGGAGTTTCAGAAAGCTGGATGTCGACACCAGTGAATCCAGGTCGATCAGATCTCTCGACAGTTCCGTGATCAACTCCGATTCGGTCACTTCCACCGCCCTGAATACCGTCAGCCCGTTCAAGCTAAAATTTTCAGGCGGTAGAATCTGTTTCAACATTTCAGGTTCGGCCAATTTCTCCTGAACGAGGTGAAGCTGGGACTTGTCGAGAGACGGTAAGTTACCTTCCGTTCTGATGTCGACAAATCGATAATCGGTGAACATGCGGTATATTCTGTCTAGCCCCGTGTTCGGGTCCGGTACAATGTGAATCATCGAATGATCAAAATCCTGACGGATGCCGTAAACTGTCTCCAGGATGAACAGATAAGCCTGGAGGGCCCGGCTCCGATGGATATCTTCGCCATCCAGTTTTATTCGACCCTTGTATGAATCGTCCGATTCCAGAAATAACCGGCGAAAGCTGGCGGAGGTGTAGACGGGCTTCAATGAAAAGGGAATTACCGCCGCCACGGCCTCGTTCTCACCCTGAAACGAGGAGAGGACAAATCGGAGCAGGTCCTCTATGGTGCGTCGGTGCTTTCCGGTAATGGCCGATTCATCGACCGGATCGCCCATTGAGGCGATCTCTTCCATGCAATGGCGCAGTTGTGTCTCGTCAAGAAGCCCTCCCCGGTCGGATGCCGAAAGAATGTCGTCCATGTGACGCAACAGGGGAGAAAAGCTGATCCGACCGCGAAACGGGTAGTCGCTGAGCAAATCCGTCATGGTAAGCCTCCTGACCTCGTAATCTTGATTCAAAACAACTGAACTAAAGTGGTTGTCCTAAATATGTTCCGTTTGCAGACATATGGAAACGATGACCGCAGAGTCGCAGAGGACGCAAATGAACTGTATTTTTCCCCGAATCCCTGAGAGGGGGATTCGGGGAAAGAGCCCCGGCAGCATATTGAATTTATATGTATTTTTCCAGACCACCGCTTTGCATTTCGCCCTCTATGTCCTGAGACTCTCGAAGGGCAGGGAGATGCAAAATTAAAATCACCTCTGCGACCTCTGCGCCCTTGCGGTGATAGGTGGATCGTAAAATGAATCGGAACGCAATTCCGGAAATCGCTATAATCTTCCAAAATATGCATGATTCCGAAAAACGCCAGCTTTCCGGCTATCCGGGAGCATCAATAGAGATTTTTGGAAGGATCCGGTGCTACTGGACGTGCGTATAGATTTTTCGACAGAATCGACCGATCACCGGAGTGCCGGCACCGTGGCGAATCGCACGGAAAACAGCCTCCCGGTCTTCAATGACGCTGCCCGCCAGAAGCTGTACCGGCAGGTGATGGAACGCCTCCGGTGCCATCGGCGTGGACGGTCCCACTATGGCGGTTTTAACCGAGGGGCCGATAGCCTTTATAACCGATTCGGTTGTATTGTTGAGGATGGAGGATGCGGTGAGAATCAGCGCTTCCGCCCAATCGTCTATTTTCTGATAAAATCGGTGTTTGTCCCCAATCTTTTTACCCTGATCGAGAATTTCCAGTTCCGCGCCCACCGATTCAATGCGTTTGGCGAGGGGGGGAAAATATCCGACCATGGCAACCCGGGCGCCTTTGCGGATGCCCAGTTTCCGAAACATCACGGTATTGTCGGGGTCGATCGACATGTCCTGGACAGAATCAGCGTTCAATGCGTTGATCAGGGCAAGGGCCATGCTGCGTTTCAGGGGGGACTCGGATCGGATGTCGCCCAGAAGAGAACGGGCGCTCTCACCTTCGACATTCCGGTACGTATCCGGGCCGACAAAGGATTGGCCGGATTCGGTCCAGGTGTAGGCGATGCCCCCCCGCCACCGGATACGGCCACAGCCGTGTAGGCCAGGCCGATACACACTTGCTCGATAGTGTTCTGTTCCGCCCGTTCCCGAAACACCTCATATAATCGTTGATTGAGTTTCATGCGCCCGTGGATGCCGTTGGCGGCCCGTTTAGCGCCGTGGTTCCGGGTACCCATGGTCGCTACCGGTGCCCAATTTTTAAGGTCGCTTTCTGTCTACGCTATGATTTCGGGTAGTCCGCAATATTGGGTGTAATGGACTTTCCAAGCCAATCAATGCATTTTCCGAGGTGCCGCATGTTCGCCATGCCTTCTTCGTCTTCCAGCACTTCTCCTTTGTCCAAACCGTAGCCCATGTTCCAATAGGTGGAGCCGGGAAGGATCATCCGTGACATTTGAAACATATGGTTAATCGTGTCATACGCGTGGGTGGCACCGCCACGGCGGACGGCCACCACAGCTGCCCCAATTTTACCGGAAAACGCGTGATCATTCGCATAGGCGACATATCCCGCCCTTTCGATCAGTGCCTTCAAATCAGAGGAGACCGCTGCAAAATACGTGGGCGACCCAAGGATCATCGCGTTGGCGTTTCGCATTTTTGCGAACATATCGTTGAATACGTCTTTTTTCACCGAGCATTCATTGTCTTTGTTTTCAAAACATTTCTCACACGCGATGCAACCGCGTATCGCGGTTCCGCCAACCTTTACCAACTCAGTCTCCCAGCCGGCGTCTTGCAGTTCACGGAGTACCTCTTTAAGAAGAATCTCCGTGTTTCCGCCCTTCCGTGGACTTCCGTTGATGGCCACTGCGTACATATTAATCCTCCATATTATAGTATCAGAACAAATGGTTTTGCATTTATAGCAAGGGGCATGTCCGGCAAGGTGAAAATACCGGCAAAAGTGAGATGGGCGTCACGATGAACATCTATCGTATCACGGGATACTTCATTTTGGACCATTCCTTAATACCGTATCGCAGGTTGATGATCCTCTTGAACCCATTGTCAGCAAGAATTTTGGACGCGACGGTACTGCGGTTTCCTGTGGCGCAATAGATAAAGATGTCGCTGTTTTTGTATCGCGCGAGCTCATGGATCCGTTTGTGCAGTTCCTGAACAGGGATAAGAACGGCATCCTTCAAATGGCCGCGTTTGAATTCCGCGGGGGTTCGAACATCAAGAATAAGCGGTTTCACGTCAGCGATGAATTCGGCGGCTTCTTTGGAGGTGACCGCCCTGTAGTTCGGCTGACGGTACTCGATGACCTCAATCCGTCCGGTGGCATGCCCCAGTGAAAACGGATATATGCCCGTGTTTTTCATTTTGAAATAGGGCGCTTTGCTTAGATCCGTGCCTATCCGTTGCTCAATAGACAGAGCGGGTATCGACAGGACCGGGTCGCCGATGGATGGAGCAAGGACAAACTTGATATAGTCACCACGGTATACGGTCAGGTGTATGTTTTCGGCGCTGGTGTTGATGTCCAGTATCCGATACCCATTCTGAAGGTATCCCGAAACCGGTTCTAACGGGGCAGGCGATGTTGTCGAGGCGAATATCCCATGGGGTACACCGATCACCAGTATGATGCTCAAACCGAGAAACAGTAACTTTTTCATGCCAACAATCTCCCTGTGAACCACCGGTAAATATCGCGGCACCGCCGCAGCATACGATTCTGTTTAGCAAATGGTTGAAACGATGTCATGCGCTTTGTCATCCATAATGGCTTGCCCCCGGCCGGACTCAAAGCGGATGAACTGATCGAGATCGTAAATCTCCGTGCCGATCTCTTCGCCGGGTAGAAGGCTCATCACCACAAGTCGGCTGTGTTCGGCCGTGTTTAAAACTTTCCGAAAATTGTCATTCTGCATCGTTGCTTTTTCAATGTTGATAACGTATCCAGATCCCGGACCTTGGGTGTGGTTTCGGAACGGAATTCTGACTATCGCGATAGCTGCCAGTTTGGTTGATATCATGTTGTCGACCGTTACCGGTGATTGCAGAGCCCATAGACCACGGTTTAGGAGTAAGAACCGGCCTGGGGTCTGTCAAGAGATATGAACGGACCGGGGGGACGGGCAGAGGTTGAGGGCGCCCCTTGTTTTAGAGGTTTCCCTGAAAAACTGATGTGGTTCTTGTGCCATTTCGCTGTCGGCAAATTCCGATCCATTTATGAGGCAGCACGGAGGAACGTCGGATGGTTTCATCGTGATGGAGAACCCATCATTTCATATAGGCCACCGCTCGAACCGGTGAACCATCTGCGTTTTCAAAGTTCAACGGAAAGCATGAAAAGAGAAACTGATTGAAGGGCAATGTGTCGAGGTTGGCCAGATTCTCTATGATAATCGTATCGTTTCGCAAAAATACCTTGTGTATGGGAAAGTCCTCAGCATCCGCCTCATCGGCGGAAATCGTATCGAACCCGAAGCCCTTTAATCCGAAGCGGCATAGCCACTGCGCTGCTTCAAGAGACAAAACCGGATAATTCGAAAAATATTTCTCGGTCTCCCAATACCGGCTCCAACCCGTATGTATCAGTAAAAATTCAACCTTCCGAATCGCGTCCTGATGGGGCTCTAACTGGCTAAGACGAATCGTCTTGTTTTTGGCATCGGCCAGTTTCAGCAAACATGCGTTTCCGAAAAAATGTTCAAACGGCAACATGTCCAGAGTCTTGGCGCCTTTTAGAAGATGAGCCGGAGCGTCCACATGGGTTCCCGTGTGCGAATACAGGGTTATCTTTTTTTCCAGAAAACCCATGTCATCAATGGAACATCCCGTTTCGAATACCGGTGGTTCCGTGCCCGGATAGACCGGCATTTTCGGTGAAATGGGATGAGATAAATCGATGACGTTCATGTTTGCATCAATAGTGGGACCTTTAGCCCGAACATTGCATCGCGGATTCAACGAACAAGTGCAACGATCCGGGTTAGAGTGCACAACGATGAATCCAACGGTGAGCTCGAGGGAAAATAACCAGGAGCCAGGAGAATATCATTTATTCCTTGAAATAAAGATCCCTGGCTGAGCTCCCCTCGAAACCGTTGCTCGATAGCGCCTGAATTTTTTCTCTGTTACCTCGTTGTAAATGGCTTTCGGCTTGCCTAACGCGGCGGCCCAGATCTGATTTCCGTAGTCGAAGTGCTACCATTCGTCATCGTCATAGCGAAAGTCGGCCTTGGTCAGAGCTTCACGAAGAAGTCTTCGGTTATCACGAGCCGTTTCATTTTCTCCATGATGTTCGAAGTAGAGCGCGGCCGCCTCCGGTCCGAAGTGATCGAAGTCGGTACCCATATCGAGTTCAGCACCACTGACATCGACCAAGGTCAAATCAACCGAGCCGCCCGTAGCGTGAATAGGGATTATATTCGGGTCCGTGGCGACAGTAACAAAGGTGCCCACTTGCTCAAGAAGCTGCTCTTCGGTCCAACCCTGATGCTCAGACGCCATCTCTTTCCAATATTTCATGTAAATCTTGTTCTGCACTTCACGAGGACGCCAGCCGTCCCAGATTTTGAAGTTCAAGGGGGAAAGATCGTCGCGCAGGGCTGCGAGCAGCTCTGCGACCGTCTTACGAAGATGCATATCAGGGTTATCCGAGAGCCCGTCGTTGTAATATGCCGGTTCCAGCTCGAAGCCGTAATCGGTAAGATCGACGAGCGGATCGTTTGACTCTTCGATGGGAATGTGTTCGTACTTTAAAAGGGTCATCTGTGTTGGCCGCTCGGCATCAGTCGCCCCGTCTAAAACTCAGGTTGTCCAACCGATGGAGTCCACCGACATTCGTGCATCGTCGATCTTCTTCCCGGTGAAGCCCGAAAGCTGATTTATAATTAATTTTCCGGGCGCCTCGGGACTGCTTCGTATACAAAATCAAACGCGTCACAAGCTGGACCACCAATCAAGTATAGGTAATAGACAAAATTTTCAACTGAATTATGGTGACCAGGCTGGGGATTATAAGTAAAACCTATGGACACAAACGCAACTAAAGCAACCAGGTTCAACAGTTCGACGAGACGATTCATAAACATCGAAACCTTAACGGCTAATGAAAGTATGAACCAGACAAAAACCGTGATCGTAAATTTCAGATTGATCACCCAGGATTGATCATCTGAAAAAATAAATACATACGCAAAGAAGATGGATATATACATCAATATATATATCAATCCGACCGCTTGCCTTAGTCGACGGATTTTAAGAGGCATTTTCCACCTCGTTATTTTATCGCAGAACGTCGCGAATTAACCTCGCGGCTGTTTGCGTTGGCTGAATTCGTCTTGTTATGTGATGTCTTCGTTCAAAAGAAACGGACGGATTGTTTCAATAAGGCGATCTGGCTGCTCTTCGATCACCAAATGTCCGGCATCTGGAATGACATGCTGAAAAAAAGGCGAACCCCAGGGGGATACCGCAACCGGATCGATAAGCACGATTTTTTCGAACTTGCGTTCGCTGATGAGGTGCGTTCGAAGTACCGTGGTACCTCCAAAGTCATGGCCCACGACAGCAGGAGTCTCAAGTTATATTTCATCAAACCCAAAAATCGATGTCTGCATTCTTTTGACACCTGAAAGCGCTCTTTCACTAAGATTCATATACACTCTAAGATCACGCTCTTTCTTTTTATATTTTCTTACCTCTTCTTCTGACCAGAAGAGTAACGACTTTCGTCAGAAAATGTCCACAATGCTTGGTTCTTTCGTATTTGCAAGGGTCACCATAGGAGCGCAGAACATAGGATCGGATCCATCAGGCAAACGTTTAATATTCAATTCACTGTCAATTTCGATCTCAATCTGTTTGCCGCTGTAGGCGCAGTTTGCCTGAATAGTAAAAGATAATTTCTTTTTTTGTAATCTCCCATACACGAAGGGAGCCGCGAATGCGTCGGCGCCTCAGGCGGCAAAAAATTGCTCGCCGGAAGAGGCGGTCATTCTGAATCCTGTGTTTTCAAGAGAAAGGGGATAAGCCCAATTGATCCCCTCGCCATCGCTTCGATAAATGAATGTTTTTAAGTTTTCAAGTCCCTTATTTTCCCTGCTCTGCAATCCAGGATTTAACATCCTCCTTATCAGGAATCTTGCCGACGGACTTGACGTCACCATCCACGACCACCGCCGGTGTGCCGAACACACCATAGCCGGCGATCTTCATTATGTCGGTGATTTTCTCCACATCGGCGGCCACGCCCGCTTCTTCCACCGCCTCCTGGACCACTTTTGCCGTCTCCTGACACTTGCGGCAGCCAGGACCCAACACTTTGATTTCCATTATGATATTCCTTTCTCTATGCTGTTTATGGTTCAAGCAGCCCATACGCCGTACAGCATCCCGGCGATGGTCGACATGATTATGATGATCGCGCAAAAAGTAGCCGTTTTTTTAACTCCCATGACACTGCCGATCACCAGCATGTTCGGCAGACTGAGTGCCGGTCCGGCCAACAACAACGCCAGGGCCGGCCCCTTGCCCATGCCGGCCCCCAGGAGCCCTTGCAAAATGGGTACTTCGGTCAGAGTGGCGAAATACATCAAGGCGCCGGCCATGGAGGCGATCAAGTTGGCCCAGATGGAGTTGCCGCCCAGAAGAGACTGAATCCACTGCTCGGGAATCAACGCCGGATGGCCGGGACGGCCCAGCATGAAGCCGGCCACCAGCACGCCTCCGGCCAGGAGCGGAAAGATCTGCTTCATGAAACCCCAGGTGGCATCCACCCAGGTCTTGCACTCGTCTTTGGTGAACCAGGCATTTAGCATGAAACCCAGCACGATCAGCAGGGCGACGGTAATGTACCATTTGGCGGCAAAGATTATCGGCCACAGACCGGTAGATCCGGGCGCCGGCCTGGCAAAGGCGGCAAATACCAGGATCAGCACCATGGTCAGTAGGTACAGGGTGTCCTGAAAAAGGGTGCGATCCTTGGCTTCGGCATCCGGTACATAGATCTGCCCGGTCGCGCGGGCCATATCGTCTTTGCGAAAAATCAGTGCCATGAGCAGACCGGTCACTATGGCGAAGAAGACCGCACCCACGGCCCGGGCCAATCCCAGCTGCCAGCCCAGGATTTTGGCCGTCAGGGTAATGGCCAGTACATTGACCGCAGGTCCGGAATACAAAAATGCCGTGGCCGGCCCGATACCCGCCCCGCGGGTGTAAATCCCGGCAAAAAGCGGCAGCACCGTGCAGGAACACACCGCCAGGATGGTGCCCGACACCGAAGCCACCGAGTAGGACAAGATCTTGCCGGCCTGTGCCCCGAAGTACTTAAGCACCGAGGCTTGTGAAACGAACACGGCGATGGCTCCCGCAATAAAAAAGGCTGGAATCAGGCAGGTCAGAACATGCTCCCGCGCATAGTCCTGCAACATCATGAAGGCTTCCAGCCCGGATTGCCGGATTACCGGATGGCTCCAGGGTACATAATAGGCGGCCGCAAAAACCCCAACGATCAACAACAGCCGGGTACGCTCTTTCATTCCTCATCTTCCTTTTCTGCGGCCTCGCCTAACGATCCTGGATATGGGGGGGGCGTTTCTAATTCATGTTTCGTCATATAGCGATATATAGAAGCCACCAAAAATCAGGTGCCGCAGATGGTTTCACGGCGGATCTCGGGCAGCTTGGCGATGAGTGCCGCGACCTCAATGTCCTCTTCCAACCAATGCCGTAGATTCCCAAGCAAATTTGCTACATACGGATTCCTGGCGCCGTCGGCAAGCCGGTAATTGACCCATAGCCCATCCTTGGAATAGGTGATCAATCCTGCATCTTCCAATATCTTAAGGTGCTTGCTGGCGGTGGATTGGGCCAAACCCAAAGACGCTTGAATTTCACACACGCATAACACCCGGCGCTGCAGTAGTTTAATCATTTTGACACGATTGGGGTCGGACAGGGCCTTCATGACCTTTATGAACTCTTTCATAATACCTCCATATCGATATTATGGAATATAATAGGCCTCCTTTCCTGCGTCAAGAGATAAAATTTCAGGGAAGCCAGAAGGAATCAGGGAGGGCGAAAAAAGGGGAGTATCTCTGCTTCACGGATAATGTGACGGGCTGCGTTACGATTCTGAATTCGAAAAACGGGCAGATAGCAGATTATACAGCCAGGCAAAAATTGCTCCGCCGATAAGCCCATCCATAGCTCCCCAGGCCAAGCCGATTAAACTGCCGGACGGGGAAATGTTGAACCCGCGGTACAGGCGCCCAATCAGCGTCGGATCACCGGTTACCCCCTCAAATGCGATGATCCACCAGGTCATCGCAAAGAGGCCTATGCCCCAAATGATGCTGCAGGTAAGTGCAAACGCTTTTACATTGAGCTTCATTGTGGTACCTCCATTGGATCGCTAACATGCTGTCCTACCTGCCCGGAACGCCTCCTGCGGCTTCGGGGGAGGCGGGTAGCGATGTTATCTTATGGTTTGTCGTTTCCCAGAGCCAGGATACTTCCTGAAATATGGTCTAAATAAGCTCTCCAGCTTTCAGAGTGAACCTGTGATGTTTTTGTTTCCATGGAATACACGAAAACTTCACCCGTTGAGCTGTTTAAATCAATATAATAAAGCTCTTCACCGCCATCGCCGCCGACAAAAAACGGGTTTTCGCAGGCCACATCAATGTGTTGGGTAAGGGAAGGGCCATTGTTGCTGATGATCAAACTTGGGGAATGGGGCAATAGAAACTCCTCGGCAATGGATCCCTTGGGAAACGGATAGCATGTTAATGTTGATTTAAAAAACTCGGGAAGTACAATTTTTAGCTGGGATTCTATGTTTTCGATATCTTCCATTGTAATTTTCTCAATGCCGGCCGACGAATCTCTTAACAGGAATTCCACACCTGACCTGCTGTTTTCGGCGATAGCCTTTTTGATATGCGCTGTCTGCTTTTTTGTGCTTAACCGGTTTTCAATGCATAGCCCAATGTTCATGACAACCCCAATACCGATCCAAACAAAAGCGATGTGCAGCTTATCGATATTTGAGGCAAGCATGGTGATCATGCAAAGAATAAGTGGGGCAATCCATGCATATAGCCAAATAGATTTACAATATGATGTATGCGCCTGATTCAGACGGATTTCTTCCGTGGTCAGTAGTTCAATTTCCTGCCGTGATAGATGCTTATTCATACCTGGACGCACTTATGATTAACACTATTGTTTCTATGAAATCTACTTTTGCGCACAATTTTCAAGACGGCCTGATGATACGATATTCGCTTTCAGACCGCAATGAATCGTTCTTCGGATTATGGAGACCTGTCAATGGGACACACGTTGTGTCTTTGCAGGTAGAGGCGACTCTCAGAAAGATTGCTGGAAGGTAACGGGTTGACGGATATCGGTGCCGAGACACGACCTTTTTGGGGCGGGGATCTAACTCTGCCTTGGCTATTCCAATTATTGTACCTGTAGCTTGCCGATGATACCATATTCCGGGTCCCAAACCTGGCCTTTGCCATCGAATGCGAAGGTTCGCCCCCAGATGGAAACATGCCCGTCTTTCGGGTTTATGCCGGAAGTGGTATGTGTTTCAACACGTTGATTTTTCTCATGAAAGCCGGTGGCCACAAACCTGCCGTTCTCATAGCGGAGGGTATAGGTTTCGCCGGCCTTGATGGTGCCCAGGGGGTCGGTTTGCCAGCTGCCGCTCCAGGCGGCGTCATCCAATTGGCCGGACTGCAGGAAAATCTGCACTTCCTTGCCGCTTTCGATCCAGATGATCCATTCGAACAAAGAGGTGGGTGCAGAACCGGTCGATGGGATGGCGGCCGGCTTGGGTTCCCCGCTTGTAACCTGGAATGGGACATGGGCCACCTCGATCCCGTTATCGTCCGTGTCATGGAGGCGAAAATCATACTCGCCGGGGGATGATGGGGCTGTGAATGTAAACTCGCCCACTGGTTTGTTTTCTAGATAAAAATAGACCATGTCATGCCGATCGTTTTCCGCTTCATTACCATGGGGGATGGCCGAGGGGATGATGCCTATCCAGGCGTTGGAGGAAAACGATGAATGTCCGGTAAATCGCACCAAAATCTTTTCACCCGGTGAAAACCTGTCTCTGGGGATATAAATCGCAGGTTGCGGTTCTTCCGTTGAAGGGGACGGTCCATCGTTTTGCCCATCATTCCCCATTGCCGTGGTTGGTGTTGAAGGGGACGGTTCATCGCTTCGCCCATCATCTCCCATTGCCGGGGTTGGTGATGATAAAGGTGTTTGAGGAACGGGTTTCCCGCCGGTGGCAACTGAAGCAACCTCCTTAGCCTCTATCAGGGCTCGCCGGCGAAACCCGTCATGAATCAGATATGACAGGGTCTCCGGATCGGTCACCGCGGCAATTTTCCATCGCTGTTCAGAACGGACCAGGATGGCGGCATAGTCCCGGGTTTGATCAACGGTTTGTATTTCGCCGTTATCTGCTATCCCGGATACGGTAGACAAAAGCGTGTATCTGGCCACCGCAAAGCCATCATCTGCTGCAACACTAAAATCGTTTACCTCATAACTCACGGTATCGAATTTTTTCCACAGTTCAGTGGTGATTTCTATCCGGAGGGCCAGCTCCTCCGGGGTCATTCTGCTGGTGTCCTGGGCGGCATAATATTCCGGCAGGTTCTCTTCCTGGGAGAGCCGGTAATAGTTCAGCAGCGCTTCATGGACTTCCGACGAAGCGAGAGCGCCAAGCGGCAGCAGGATGATGATCAGAGCGGCACTAATATTTAATAAGCGTTTCATAACCTTGCACTTCAACAAAGATTCCTTTCATATCCCGGTATCCGTCCTTATCGGTTACCGCAACAACCAGCTGGACTGAGCTGGTTTTAACTTCGGCCCGGCCTGCCTTGAAGGTGTCGGCCGCATGTTCGAACGTGTGCTGGAGAGTTCCCACGGTGGCCATCAGGGCAGCCTTTTTGGCATGGAGCAGCAGCTTGTATTGCAGCGGCATTTTCTCCCCCTGAACGCCGGCAGCCTCTCCCACGTCGAGGGCGAAGTCGATGGCGCCGTCAATCAAACGGGCCCCGTCAAGCAGGATGGAGCCGAGCCGAAAGGCCTTTTCATAATCGGCAAACTCATTGTCGACCAGGTCTGCCTGGCCCATTTTGAAGGCCTGGTCGGAGGTGTGTTTATGGACGTTGGCCACAGTCTTGTAACCGGATTCAATTGCATCGCCAAATTTGCGCAGTTTGATATTTCCGGTTTTAAGCTTGGCCGCAAATTTGACAAGCTCCCATTCGGAAGCATAAGGAATGTAACCGGGTGAATTGGGATCCGCGTCAAGGTTCTCAACGTAAGTGTCGGCCTCAGAAAGGCTTGGTAGCTGACTGGCGATCTTATTACCGTACCGTGCTGAAACTTCATCCGTCAAATAATCATCTGCCGTTTTGATCAGAACTTTTTTTCCGGCATTTTCCCATTCCTGGTAAATTTTCTTTGTAAGCTCCAGTTCTATATACTCGGTGGTGTTCGGAGCCATCCAGCCGAATTTCATCTGCTTTTGATGTTCCTTTGAATAAGCATAGAGATTTTTCTGGGAATACCCCTCCCAGTCAAGCCCGTCATACCGGATCGTTCCGCTCTCCGGAATCACCGTGTAAAAATCGACGTTACCGTCCGGGTCCTCGACGTTCACTTCGAAAACTTTATAGGACTCTTGCCAGGCCAGTTCCGTTTTCCCGAGGGGTTTAATTGACAAAATTTTCGGTGCCGGCGAAAGAAGCGGCAGCGAGACCGGTGTGCCGGGGGTATCTTTCGGCCAGATGGAAAGCATCATGTTATCTACCGGCAGGGAGGGAGAAACCTTTGATTCACTCCTGACCTCCACCTGAAAACGACCGGATTCATCGAGAATTCCGGAAAAGACCCGGACCCCGAATGTTCCCGGCCGGGTTCGGTCGCCAACCTTGGCAAGGACCGGGAACCGTTGGCCCCCGACCGGTTCATTGTTCGGATTGTCGATCACAGCATTACCGGTAACAACGATTTTCTCGGAACCGTTCAATAAGAGCGGTTTGTCAGGCGGATTGAATGTGATCTCCAGAATTTGAAGTTCGGAGCCCAGGCAGCGGTCGCCGGCCGGATCGCACCCTTTTGAGCATTTTGTGACGGCATAGGTGCACTCGGCGGTCAGGGGATCATAAGATACGCCTTCATGAAGTGAGGAGTCCCGGCAAAACCGTTGCTTCTTGCATTTCTGATCGTACGCATCGTATTTCCCTGGGGAATCGGACTTTTCGAGTGGAGACATCCGGACAACGATGTCATAGTCTTTTTTTTCCGACGGGACGACCCGGACGGTAACTGTTTCAGGCCGGAACATATCGGGCAGGGTTACCTCTATGGTGTAGGTACCCTCCTTCATGTTTGCATAGGTGGTATCGCCTGAAAAGCCTCCACGGACATCCGGGGATGAGTCACCCTCTTTGTATAGAGACAGGATCGGAGCCAATGGCTTCCCGGTATCGGAATTTAGCGCCGTAATGGAGATATCTCTCAGTTCGTTGTCGACGCTGGCACAGGTCTCCTCACAGGACTGGTTTAGATATTCGGCGGTCAGGGCATATTTTTTCCACTCGCCGCTCTTTGATTGACATCCGGCAACACATTGCTGATAGGTTTTGGAGTCCGGGTTCAGGGGATGGATGTCTGCACGTACACATGTGGTCGGGAAGAGTAGAGAAACACAGAAGGTCCAGGCAAAACAGGAAAGAAGCGTTCGTATTATCCGCTTCCCAAAGCTTGACGTTATCGTCAGAGGAATGCCGGAGCTGATTACCGTGCCACGTATCATAATAGAATTTTAAAAGGAGTTCCGCTTGTAATTTAACCGTTACCCAAATGTCTGTTTCACGATCTTATACTGCCCCACGGTAAATCAAAATGTTCTATAGAATTTGAAATACATTCTCGCATGAAATCCGGGAAATTGCAAAATGTCCCGCTCAATTTATAAGTAACTGAGGTGAAAAGATTGGAAAGGAAAAGAATTTACATGGAAGAGATCAGAAGCCGAGCCATTGGAAAGCATTCGAACCGGGAATGCCGAGGAGAAGAAGTTTTCTATAATTTGATGTGAATGGTCACCGTGGTGTTGCTCGTGCGCCATGTGACGCCTTTACTGTGTTTATGGGGTCGTCCTCTAATGGGCGTCCGCAATTCTCCCAATTCTATAAGTGTTTTCGAGCAGCATTTGTTAGTCTTAATAAAGCTTCATGTAAAATGCTTTTCGGACAGGCTATGTTCATTCTTGAATACCCTGCCCCTTCTCTGCCAAACCAATATCCGGAATTGAGAGCCAGTTGTGCTTTTTGCGCCAGAAATTTTTCCAACTCTTTAGCATCTAATCCTAATTCTTCAAAATTAAGCCATGCTAAATATGTTCCCTCCGGTTCAATCAGTCTGACCTGTGGCAGGTTGTCGTGAAGATAGGATTTCAGAAAGTCAATGTTTGCCCGCAAATACGATAGCAATTCATCTAACCATTTGCCGCCCTGGCTGTAGGCAGCCTCGATTGCAGCCGAAGCGAACACGTTTGTTTTGTTGATGTGATACCTGTGAGCGAACTCGTGAAACCGGTCGCGATATTCCTCATTGGCAATAACCGTCATTGCATCTATCACACCGGAAATATTGAAAGTTTTGGCTGGAGATAAACAGGTGGCAGAAATCCGGGCCAATTCGTCTGAAATGGAAGAAAAGGGCGTATATTGATGAGGCTTGTAAACGATATCTCCGTGAATTTCATCAGAAATGAGCAATACGTTGTGCTGTCTGCAAATCTCACCGGCCCGTGATAACTCACCTCTTGTCCATACCCTGCCCACAGGATTATGTGGGTTGCAGATAATCATAATTTTGGTCTTGGGATTTGCGGCCTTTTCTTCCAAATCGTCAAAATTCATTTGGTATTTGCCATCGACCACGTTGAGCGGATTTTTAATAATATTCCTGTTATTGCTTCTAATCACCAATCGGAATTCAAAAAAGACAGGAGGTTGAATAATAATACCATCACCTTTATCTGAATGTTGATTTATCAGAATGGAAATACCATTCAACACACTCGGACAAAATTCAATATGATTCAGGTCAATCAACCATCGATGTCTGTTTTCATACCAATTGACAAGTGCGTCGAAGTAGTTTTCCTTTTTGTATTCATAACCAAATATGCCGTGCTCTGAACGCTTAATCAAGCTATCAATCACAACGTCTGGTGATCGAAAATCCATATCGGCCACCCAAAAAGGTAACGCCCCATCGTTACCAAAGTGTTGCGTCAACATAGATTTATTCCACTTAAGGGCAGGATATTCTTTTCTGTCAGTTATTTGATCGAAATTCATAATCTATCGCTCTCTTCAAATGGAGCATGGCAATCTAACGATTGAACTGTACGGCGGCGGGCAGCCGTCCGCCGGAGTGCCTCGTTAGGCATGGTTGCTTACAAAAGAGTCGATTAATCTACCGATCTCTTCAGGTTTATCCTCCATGGCAAAGTGACCACACTCCGGTATTATGTGAAGCTCGGAATTAGGGATTGCGTCATGTAGTTTGTAGGCCCATGCGACAACCTGCCATGCATCGTCTCCACCCCAAATAATCTGCACCGGCAATTTTCCCAATTCAATCAAGCGATCGCTAATTTCAAGGGTGTGTCCGGGATCATAATGCTTGACTTGATGTTGAAAAAAACTGCCTTGTCCAACTGCACCGGATATGTAGCCGATATAAGTTTCAAGGGAACTCTCGCAGAGATGCTGTTTGTTTTCTACGGTAGAATAAATCCATTCCTCGAAGTGCCTTCGGTGCTCAGCATCCTGTTTTTTTATCAACGCTTCAAACCCATCCCTCATTTGCTGCTTTGTGCGTTTTGAAGGCCAGCTGTCAAAACTTACAGTGTCAATCAAGGTAAGCGTCCGAATTAACCCTGGTTCGAATATGCTTAAACGCTGGGCAATTGCGCCCCCTATGTCATGGGCAACCAAATTGATTTGTTCCAATCCCCAAAAGTCCAGTAGCCTCAAAAGTATTGGGACTTGGCCGGTCACGGAAGTATCCACTTCGGTATCCCAAGGCCGCTCAGACAGTCCGTAACCGAGTAAATCATACAAATGCACTTTGTGTCCTTTGCTGACTAATTTGGGGACTATGGTTCGCCAGATAAAAGAAGAAGATGGTGTGCCATGCAGTAAAACTACAGGATCGCCTTTCCCATGTATACCGTACGAAATTCGTTTGCCGTCAATCAGCACATTTTCTGGCACCAATTGAATGGCATCGTTTGTTATATTTGACATGATTTTTTCTACTGATTGTCTGACGCCAAGCTTCACAGGGCGCGGATTTTTACGCCCCTGTGCAAGCTTTTCTTATGCGCTTCTATGTTCATTGACTGATCTCAGGCTGAGATTGCTGCGACATTGCCGGTCACAAAATACCGTCTCCCAAAAGCGAGGTCGCCAGTTCCACAGCAATTTTTGCCGTCTGATTGCGCTGGTCCAGAATAGGATTGATTTCGACAACATCCATTGATCCGATGCGAGACGAATCCGAGAGAATTTCCATCAGAAGATGCGCCTCACGATAAGTCAGCCCTCCCGGAGCGGGTGTGCCCACGCCGGGCGCTTCAATGGGATCAAGGCTGTCAGCATCCAGACTGACATGGATGCGGGGGAGGTGCTGCAACTTTTCCAGGGCTTCATAAGCGACAGTGCTCATGCCTCGCTCATCAATATCCCGCATTGTGTAAACGGTTATTCCGCTTTCTCTGAGCATGGAGCGTTCTCTGAAGTCCAGTCGGCGTATGCCCATCAGAACAATTTCCGAGGGTTTCAGTTTCGGGCCGGCGCGTCCGATGTTGAGCAGTTCCGGGAAACCGCTTCCGGTCAGCACCGCAACGGGCATCCCGTGAATATTGCCGCTGGGAGAGACCTCCGGAATATTGAAATCGCCATGCGCATCGATCCAGATGACGCCGGCAGGGGAATAATGTGTGATCCCGCCAATTGTGCCTATGGAAATCGAATGATCCCCGCCCAGAAAAAGCGGCGTGCAGCCATCGGTCACGGCTTCCCTGCCCGCTTCATACAGCAATTCGCACGCGCGCCGAACAGCCGTCAGCAAACTGGATATGCCGGCTTCCGGCAGAGCATCTCTGAGAGAGATATCAATATTACCTGCATCTTCAACCTGATATCCCAGTTTGCGCAATTGGGAAGACAAATTCGCATAACGAATCGCCGCCGGCCCCATGTCAACGCCACGACGGGACTGACCCAAGTCCATCGGCGCGCCAATAATTCGAATTGTTTTTTTCATGCTGATTATTCTCTCTGCCGTTGCCGGCTGCCGGACAGGGTCTGCAACCCCGTCAGAAATGTTTTCTTTTTCCAACTTAGATTCAACTCATAAGTGCAATGCACCGGGTGGTGAAGGAATGAGTTAATTGCTGTACACTAAGTGTTCCTTATACCGAGAAGTGAAAGGAGCACTTATGAGTTGAATCTAAGATGCAATGTTCGGGATAGACCGTAACGTTTCCTCGCTTGGTAAAGCCATTGAAGCCATCGATGGCGATCCTTCGCAAACTTCAGCAGGAATTCCTCCTTATGGCAACGGTGGGTAACATGCCAGATATGACCCGGTATGAAGTGCCGATGTGCCCGTGCCAACGATCCCCCAATAACAGCGTTTTCAGGGTAATAAAAGGCGTTATTGCCCCGGTTTGGCCCAGCCTATTTTCCTTTATCCAAATATTATCGGTTTTGTTAGCTTGGTGCGACCCCGGTACTTGCCGGTACTTGCTGGCAATCCTTGTGAAGCGCCTTATTCGGTGTTTCTGTATGTTAGAAGGTTCTAAATATTTATGAGGCTTTAAATAGGGTGAGAAAATCTAAAAATGGTGCCTTCATTTTTTGATGTTGTAAAACTTACTTGTCCTCCAAGAATTACCTCTCCAAATAATTTCATAGAAAAGGTGCCGATTCCCCTCCCGGCTTGTTCTTTGGTGCTAAAATTACGCTGAAAGATTCTAATGGCTGTTTCTTGAGGTATTTCTTGTGCATTCCAAACACAAAAAATTAAATTCTTGTCTTCATGCTCAATCCAGATTTTAACAACACCATTTACCTCGGTTGCTTCTAATGCATTGATTGTCATATTGCATAGTACGCGTGATAACAAAGAGAAATCTGTGTTGATCAAGATATCCGTGTAACCTTCTCGAACTTCGATGCTTTTCTTACGCGCAACCGGGTGGTTGACGAAAAAAGCCTTAAGCTCCGCAAGAATCTTTTCTGGCGTGATCTCATGTCTCATTGGCCGATAGTTGCATGTTTCGCTTTGTATCAGACATTGCTGAATAGCAATTTCTCTGTGAAGACGCAAAGATGCCTGGTGAATAGTTTTGGCAAGTTTTGAGGGATCTTCTGCAACGAGCAGTTCACTTGCCCCTAACAGCATAGATAGCATATTGTTAACATCATGAAAAAAAGTTCTTTCAAGCGCAGCCATCTGCTGCTGTAGCGTAATATCTTGAAGAAATATTAATAGAAACCTTCTCTTATCGACATTAATTGGGTGAGATTTTACTAGGAGGGCCATATCTGTGATCTTGTCGCCTCTATTCGCTGACAGAGCACAGATTTTTTCAGAAGGTTTGTTTTGTTCCATACTTGACACTATTGCGATGGCCGCACCACAGGAAGAACAAAATTTTGTAGTACAACATCCGGCTGGTTCGTCGTCTGCATGAATGCATTGTAATGCCTCACCATGCCTCAACCCTAATGCTTCTGAGGGATCAGCAATGCCCAACATTTTTAAAAATGAATCATTGAGCGCGACAATTTGCCGATGTTCGTCCAGGATGGCTATCAGGCCGTTAATTGAGTAGAGTAATCCTGACATCACTGGATTTTTGCTTACAATTTCAATTTCGATTTCAAGTTCTTCAACACTTACTCTTTCTGGCGGGGCGAAATATGTGTCCATTCATGCCTCCATCTAAGAGCAAAATATATTAAATATAATCAACATATTATATCTTTAATAATTTACATTCACCTAACGTCTGAGCTGAGCAGCCTCGAGCGAGCAAAGCGAGTCGAATGGGTCTGCTGCAGCGATTTGTTAGCCATTGAATTTAAATGCTTCAGAACCATCTTTTATGATACTCAGCATCTCTTTGCGGATTAATCCACTGAATGGTTTTACCATTGTCCAGTATAAACCGAACGTGAGTTTGGTAATTGGCACCACACACAATATTCTGGTTTCTGTGCTTACCTTTGTTTTATTTTCCTCCATTTCTTCGAATAGAAAGTTCCAAACGACTTTTACCCATGAGGAAGTGTAGTTATTTACAAAGTCCTCATAACTTGGAATTTTTTCAATTCTAGGCCTCATCCAAAAACCCATTAAATTTTCATATGGAGGATCCTCTTCAAGGTGTGTAAAACCCATATCGGCTATAAAGCCTTGTAAGTTCATTCTTTTTGTGGGCAATCCCCGAAGTCTGAATAAAAATTTAATGCGTTTCGATTTAGATAAGTCAAAGTCTCTCGCAACATCATATACATTTTGAATTGGGCAATTTACCATCGTTTCATGGTATTCACCGAATGTGTATTGAGGTAGGTATTTGTCAATAAACGTGCTTTTTTGCATTGGTATTACCGCGAATAAGAAGAAATGTTGTCATATCATTTTGTGGCTTACCGGTGAACTATGTGGCGCATGCTTCTAGCGTCCCCACCAGTGTTATGTTAGCCGCCGATGATTTCATTTAATCCGTCGATAATACTGGCAAGTTCCTCAGGAGAAGCACTTGCTATCCCTTTTCCTATTCTTTTTGTCGAAAGCGTTCGGATCTGACTGATCTTCGCCCAAGACTTTTTCGGAAGTTTTGAGTCTGAAAGCGCAAGCGTTAGCGGGAATCCTGCACGCTGTGGCTGACTTGTGATCGCCACCGCAATGACGGTGCCAGAACGGTCATTGAAAATGTTATGGCTCAAAATAAGAAAAGGGCGGAAACCGCCCTGTTCGCTTCCAATGACAGGATTTAAATCAGCCCAATGGATATCGCCCCTCAATATTCCGGCCATTCATCCATCTCCATGGCAAGCCCTTCTTCCGCCATATTTTGTTCATACTCCGGGTCTAGTTTAGCGCATTCTTGAGCCAAGCGAGTTCGCTCAAGGCGTTGAAGCTTGTCTGCGACAGCCGCCTGAATCGCCTTACTACGGTTCGGATACACTTTTGATTTTACCATAATATCTAATTGTTTTAGAAGTTTATCATTAATTGTGATTGCAATTTTCGAAGCTGCCATTTTGATCACCTCCGGTATGACAATATATCATACCTTTCGGCTTTTCAAGCCTCTAATTTTGTTTTCTGCCGGCTAACGTTTAGCATCAGCGGCAAGCCTCGAGCGTAGCGAGTGGTTTGTCCGACTGCATGCGCTTGTTATGAGACCTACTCCTCAACACATTTTCCATTCTTGCATATTGATACAGTTGACGGACACAAAAGGTCACATACCGGCCCCCGGTAGTCAGCACACCGATTCTTTTTTTCGACAGCGTATTCAAGTTCATAATTTCTATTTACAGGTGTACCGCAGTCACATTCACTGCAATCAATTTGTATTAATACACATTCGCTATTACTTGAACATTCCTGATGCGCTAATGGTACTGAAGGAGCTCTAAATAATGAACTTCCGGATATTGAGCAATTAAGTAAAAAGGCTACCAACCCAATTGTGAAAAGTGTCAGTTTCATAAAAATGTTTCTCAAGACTTATAACGGCAAGATTCACCAGTGGCGGTTATATGTAGAAATAAGCTCAAAGTGAAAGCCTTGGACCGGAGACAGTTCTCGAAAAAACCGCCGCTGTTAACCATCGGGTGCAATCTGTTGCTGGGAGCTCCCTCATTTCAAAGGTCCATTTAGAATCTGTGAAGGGACCTTTTTCTTGTATGTCCTTTCAATAAGGTATATAGCAAGCTCAATTTTCGTTTTACCCGCTTTCTTTCGGAGTTCTGCAAATACATTATCAGATAGTCTCAATATTCTTTCAAAATCTAATTTCCATATTTCGTCGTGAAGTTCGAAATTAAATACCAAGTCAGTAACTGATTGGCCCCTGTTGAGCAAGGTTGAGATAGCCTTGTTTCCTTCGACTTGAACATTATCAATCTCTATAAACGCAAGAGTTTGTTTTTTGACCAGCCCGTTTTCAACCCCCCAAGAGAATACAGCTGCGCCGTCCATTGATTTAAGTGTTTTTATATCAAGTAACCACCGAAGTTGAAATATTAATAGAACTTCGAGTTGGGATATAGCTTCAAAATCAGTATCGGTCGAGTGTAGTGAAAGCTTACGACAGCGTTCATATAAATCAAGCGTTTTAGGAGTAACGTAGGCGGCAGCTTTGTTTCCATCTCCATCACGCAAGGCGTTTTTAAGTATTGCAAAGGATGCTTTAACATCTGAAGTTCCCTTTGAAGCGGTTGATTGACTAGTTCCTGTCCAAATTATTGATAAAATAAAAATTGCAGCTAAAATCTTTCGTATCATTTCTTACTTATCCTCCCTACGGGGCGTTTCACCCGCCGGCGGTGGGCTTACACACTAGACTTTATACCACTGAAAAATCAACGCCCCACCGAATGCTGTATGCCGCAAGATATAGCCGGTCAGAGTGCAAACGCATGGTTATGTGTTTTAGTCGAATATACTTGACCACTTCTCAGAGTCTTTAACCTGTAGCTCTGTACGTTTAGGAAATCTGCCAATTGATTCAATACGAGTTGCCAAATTGAGGAAACGTTTAACAACATAAATCAAATATTCGCGCATTTCTTTTTGTGTTTCATTTTCATAGAACTCTACCGACTCGGAAAAGATAACCTTCCCGTTTTCAACAAAATCAAAAAACACCTCCCTAAGAGGGAGCGGCCAAGTTACCTTTATAGATTTTTCAGATATAGCTGCTTTCAGCGTGTAAGCCTCTCCTGAACAGCTTAATTGTACAGAGAACTCTTTTAGTGCTGAACATAGTTCTTTTTCTACTGCAGTGTCTCGTTCCATTTTTCTTCATGCACATAACGATTGAACTCACTGGTTTTTACGGAGCACAGCAGAATAAAAATCCAGTGCAGTGATTTGTTATGAGAAAACCAGCCTCTTCCCAAATACTCCTACTGGACCACGAAAACGTCATACGAGATTCCCGTGTCCACCTGAAACCGCCACTGATGTGGTCCGACAGGAATAAGCGAGGTTTCCAGCACACCAGGCACATCGGCGTGATCGTGCTCACGCCACCCGTGCGGGGTCCATTCCAGCAGCATCAGGCGTCGACGGGCCTGGTTCGGAACAAGTATGTGATCGCGGGGGCTGGTGGAAACCACACGTCCAAGGCCAAGTTCGGTGCTGCCAATATGGTGCGTACTGACGCCAGCATATTCGGCAAAAAGCGACAGTTGGTCCCCGTTTACACGGTATAACCGCAAGATGCCGCCAATGTGCGGCGTGGCGACAAGCGCCACATCCACGGCGCCATCCCCGTCAAAATCTCCCACTCCGACGGGATTGAGCCACCGATACGCCTTCCCGAGAAACGGTGTGGCCGCGATGGGCACGAGACCATCCCCCACAAGATCGTACACGACCAGGGAGGCTCCCTGCTGAAGATGGGTTTCAATGGCCAGGATTTCATCGGTTTGGTCGCCAGTCAGGTTCACCACTCGCGGTTCAAGATCTTCAAACACCCTGTCTGGGGGGAGCTGCGCGATGATGTGGTGTCCGCTACGCGTTTCCACAACCAGCTGAGAGGCTTCTATGGCGTCCCCAAGTACCCCATGGGTATAGCGCGAGGTCGGACCGGCGAACCACGCCCTGCGGATGTCGTGCTCCCCCTCTGCAACGCGACTGAGCGGCAGCTGTCCCACGGGGGGCTTCGTGGAGTTCTTCACGAGAGGGGCATCGCTCTGACGAATCACCAATTCCTGGGCGTAGACAGGGGATCCCTCCAGAAAGACGACTGTCATCAGAAACACGACGAGGGAGAAGATGGATACTCGCCATGGCGTTTTGTGCCGTACGGTGTTTTCATCCAGTAATTCCAGATATTGACAAGATATGTGTTTCATTGAGTTTCTCATAACGTTTTGGCTGAGAGGCGCGACGAAAGGAGCGTCCTACTCCAGCCGTTCGTTTTGCCTGACTGGCACTTGCATGTTTTAGTTAGAGCCATTCCTCCAGCATGCTCTGTGTGACTGTGAAGAGGCGTCCTTGCGCATCTTCGTCCCTGGTTGGAGGCCAGCTTGTTTTGGCTTTTCGGTGATGGACATATTTTCCGTTTATACCCCTTGCCTCATTCGAAGAGGCAAGCCAGACTGGCGTATCCGCTGCTTGTTCTGGGGATTCCCCAATGAAGAGACCGACAATCGGAACGATCACGTTCATCGGGAAAGGATAATCCGATTTTGCGAGTGCGGTCTTCACAAATCCCGGATGGATGCAGTTTACCGTTATGCCTGTCTCTTTCAGCTTGTTGGAAAGGAAGTAAGTGAACGAGATCAACATGTGCTTTGATTGGTAATAGGCGACAGTACTCTTGTATTTCGTATCTCTGCTATTGAGATCATCCCAGTTGATTGGCGCTTTGTGCATTATGGAAGAGATATTGATAATGCGTGCTTCACCAAACTTGGAAGCGGTCTGTTCCATTCTCTCGATCAGATGATGGGTAAGCACAAAGGGGGATAAGTAGTTTAAGGCTAATGTGGACTCAAAGCCCTCTGAGGTAGCTCTGTACTTTGAGAAGTGATTTCCGGCATTGTTGATAAGAACATCCAGGCGATCAACCATCTTGCCGATGCATTCTGCAGCCTCTACTGTGTCCGCCATGCATGAGAGATCGGCGAGAACAAATTGCCCTCGTCCTCCTTCATTTTCGATCTCCTTGAGCACTTTCCTTGCCTTGGTCTCGTCGCGAGCAACACATACTACAAAGGCGTAATTTTCCGCGAGCTGAAGTGCGGTCGCTCTTCCCAACCCACTTGTAGCCCCGGTCATGACCACCGTTTTGCCTACCATGCTCTGACTCACTTTTAGTTTCTTGGCATAACGTTAGCGTTCTCGATCCAATTGCAAGCGGTAGTTATGACTTATTTATTCTCCCTTGACGTATAATGCCAACTAAACCTAATCCAACAAGCATCAAAGTAGCTGGTTCGGGTACTGGAGCCGTCCCATTTGAATTATAACGGAGACTACCAGTAATCCACCTTATTTCTTGATCCTCCTTACTTGCGTAAGTTTATAAAAAAAATTTCGTAAACTATTTCCGTTTTTCATAACAGATATTATCCCGCCGAAATTTTTGGGCAAAACCGCTCGTGTGCGCGGTCTTAGAAAATCCATAGTAGTGAAAAACTCTCATAAATATAGATCGAAAGCAAATATCGGATGCCAAGATGCGTCAATCGGCCGAGGGACTTGTCACGCTTTATCAAGCGGGCGAACCCGGCGAAATGTGCAGTACAGGTTGTCCGTCGGGCTAAGACTTCCCTTGTATATGCCCTCAGTCAAAGCATGGATTGTGCCAGGGTCCTAATACACTGAATTCAGAGTGTTGCAATAAGGTCGTGAAAAGGAGTGCACAGATTTTTCTGCATGGTGCACATTTAGTTGTGCAAAAGAATTTGGGGGGATCGGGGCTATCTGAACTTCAAGGTCTACTTGCCGATCCCGGGTCGTTTCCGAACCCTGGGGCCTTGGCTGCCGGCGGCGCGCCAGTCTTGGGAGGTGCGGATTTTTTTTAGCAGATCCAGGTTCCCCTGGCGCTTGAGGCGATAGTAGATCATGGCCCAGGCACAGGGCATGTAGGGATCGACTTCACAGTTGCCGTTTCCCGTGCCGCCGCAGGGGCCGTTGAGCAGGCTTTTGGCGCAGCGGGTGATGGGGCAGATGCTTCCGGTGTAGGCCAGGAGGCATTCGCCGCAGCCCCGGCACTTTTCCCGCCAGACGCCCGGTTCGTCGGCCCCGCCCATGAAGGTGGTATTCAGCGCCGGAAAGACCGGCATCGGATCCACCATGTCGGACACCACCTGGACGCCGACACCGCAGGCCATGGACAGAATCGCATCGATCCCGTCCGGCAGCTTCAGAAAGGCTTCCAGCAGGTCCCGCTCGCATTGCCGCTCGATGGTGTGCACTTCGAGCTGTGGTGGGGCGCTGATAAAATATCTCGGATGGGATAGCTGATTAGCGAGGTCGTGGGCTTCGGCGTCGCCTCCGGACCGGCAGACGGTGACGCAGGAGCCGCAGCCAAAGACCAGGACCTTGCGGAAGTCCGCGATGGACGCGGCGATTTCTTCGATGGGTTTGGGGTCGCCGACAATCATGATTCTGTTTTCTTTCCCTCAGCCCCATGGGCTTTCTGCGGATACGCGCGGAGCCGGGCCGCCTGTTGAATTTTATGTCGCGGGCACAGGGTTTCTGCCATTGGACGGAGATCGGCATCGAGGGTTTCCGCAAGATGGCGGGTGTGCAGTATCTCGCCGCAGACCATGCACCGGGCAAGTGCCAAGGTCACCACCTCGTCCCATTCGTTGACAAGAAGATGCTGAAACTCGATGGCATCTTCCGGACAGACCCGCCAGCAGGTGGCACACCGTGCGCATCGAGCCATGTTGTGGTGAAGTGTTCTCTGCGTATTATCCTCGGTGGCCTTGAGGGCGCTGGCCGGACAGTTCTGGACACAGGCGAGGCATCCGGTGCATCGTTCATTGACTTTGAAATAGGTCATGGGGTTTCTCTGCTGGTTGCGGTGAAACGATCGACAGCTTCCTGGTGGATGGCTTCGGCGACAGCCTTTGCGGTCGCCGCCGCATAGGTTGTTTTTTCCGGGGTCAGATTCGGTGTAAAACCCACCACCCAGACCGCCGACGGCATCAGGCCGTTTCCCGCAAGGGGTGCCGCCACGGCCCTGACACCTCTGATATACTCCTCGTCATCGGTGGCATAACCCGTTTCCCGGACCCTGCTGACCTGCTGCAAGTATTGGGCGGGATCCGTAATCGTTTTCTCGGTATATTTTCGTAAACCCCGTTCCCGAATCAGGTCCCCGGCCTGATCATCGGTCATCATCGATAAGAAGGCCTTGCCGGTGGCACCGGCAAGCAGCGGCAGCCGGGTGCCGGCCGGAGAAGTGATTTTCAAGTCGTGGGTGGATTCAACGCTGTCCAGGATAATGACATCCCGGCCGCTGCGGGTCCCGAAAAATACCGACTCGCCGGTTTTTGCCATCAAGGATTCGATATGCGGTCGGGCCACATCCCGAAGTATCAGCGTACTTCCGGTAAGGCGGCCAAGTTCCAGAAGGGTCAAGCCCGGCCTGTACCGTTTGCTGTCGGGATCCCGGATAATGGCGCCTTCTGCTTCCAGCGCAGAGAGGATGCCATGGACCGTGCTTTTGCCGATGCCCAGCGCCCTGGAGAGTTCACTGATGCTCCGGCCGCCGGGGGCGCCGGCAATGTCCCGGAGGATCTGAAAGGCTTTTCGAACGGTGGGGGCCTGATAATTACCCATATTCGTTCACCATGCTGAACATAATCATGTTTGTTTTCATATCGCTGTCACACCGGCCTGTCAACATTTTTATTAAAAAACCAATAAAATCGTTGACAATAGAATATAATATGATAATGAAGAGACATATTTTATGTTCAGCATAGCGAACATTATTCGTTCGTCTTGCACGGAAAGGAGATCCGAATGGCTGTCGACAAACGAAAGAAATCCACTTCCGAAAGCCTGCGCAACACCCGGACCTATGGGAAATTCCGGTGCCACAATCCAAGCTGCATGGGACGTTTGCAGCCGGAGGGGGGCCAGGGCGAAGTCCAGTGTCCGGAATGCGGCATGGCCTTCCGGGTGGCCTGGATCCGACCGGATTTTCCGCGGATCCGCGGGCCTGTCTGGGAGGTCAATCGAAAACTCGCCGAGGAAGCGTTAAAGAACAAGGAGGGCAATTAAATGGCTCTGAACCGAAAGATCGGCTATGTCGACCTGACCACCGGCGAGGTGGACGTCCAGCCCATTCCCCTGGAAGCGCGGAAGAAATATCTGGGCGGACGCGGTCTGGATGCGTACCTGCTGTATAACCACACCAAAAAAGGATGCGATCCCCTTGGCCCGGACAACGTGCTGCTGATTTCCGGCGGTTTGCTGACCGCCACTTGCGCCTCGGCCACGGCCCGGACCCACGTCATGGCCAAGTCCCCGCTGACCGGGATGCTGGGAAGTGCCAACATGGGAGGTTTTTTTGCGCCGGAGATGGCCTGGGCCGGATTTCATCATCTGGTGATCCGGGGCAAGGCGAAGAAACCGGTGTATCTCTATGTCCACGACGGCACCATCGAAATTCGGGATGCGAAACATTTGTGGGGCTTGTCCACCACCGACACCCAGTGGGCCATCCGTGAAGAGTTGGGAGACGAGGAAGTCAAAAGCTGCGTCATCGGCCAGGCCGGTGAAAATCTGGTCCGCTTTGCCAATGTGATGACCGGTGTGAAAAACGCGGCCGGCAGAACCGGCATGGGATGTGTGATGGGTTCCAAAAACCTCAAAGCCGTGGCCGCACGGGGCACCATGGATATCAACATCGCCCACCCTGTCGAAGCCCTCGAATACAACAAGGGGTTTATCGATCAGATTACCAGCGCCAAGGTCAACCAGACCCAGGGGACCCTGGGTACGCCGTTTATCTGGGGCGCCACCAATTCATGGGGCGGCCTGCGGACCCGCAACTTCCAGCTCAATCAGCTCGAGTACGCCGATGACATCGAGCCCGAGCGTCTCGACGAGATCGCCACCGAAACCATCGGCCCCCACCACATGACGGGATGCTTCGGCTGCCAGGTGCACTGCCGGGCCCAGTACCGTATTCCGTCGGGCCCCCATGCCGGTAAATACGACGAAGGACCGGAGTACACTTCCCAGGGTGCGTTCGGGGCAGAACCCGAATGCCGAAGCGCCGAGACCGTTCTCACCGGCAACCACCTGGTGGATCAATACGGCATGGACAACCTGGAGGTGGGCAGCCTCATTGCCTGGGCCATGGAGCTCTATGAACTGGGCATCATCAACAAAAAACAGACCGGCGGTCTCGATCTGCGGTTCGGCAACGACGAGGCCCTGCTGGAGATGACCGAGCGCATTGCGTTTCGAAAAGGGTGGCTGGCCAACGCCCTGGCAGACGGGGGAATCCCGGCCTCAGAAAAAATCGGGAAAAATTCCTTCGACTATCTGATCCAGGTCAAGGGGATGAGCAATCTGCACTCCGACGAGCGGGCCACGCCGGCCCTGGCATTGAATATCGCCACCGCCTCCCGGGGCTCGGATCACCTCCGAAGCCGACCGGCCATCGATCTTTACCACCTGCCCGAAGCGGTGCTCCGAAAGATTTACAGCAGCCCGATTCCCTATGAAGGTCCCCTCAGCTCCGAGCACACGTCTTACGAAGGCAAGCCGTGGCAGGTGTTCTGGCAGGAAAACTGTTACATGGCCGTCGACTGTCTCGGCATCTGCAAGTACCATACGGTATTTCTCGGGGCGACCCTGCCCAATTTCGAGGATTGGCCCAAGGTCATTTACTACAACACCGGGCTGGAGATGACTCCCGAAGAGATATGGGAGGCCGCCGAGCGATGCAATATGCTCGAGAGGATGTTCAATTTGAGAGAGGGACTCGCGCGAACCGATCTGAAAAAGGGCGACATGCTCAACCATCGGTATTTTGACGAACCCTGTCTGCGGGGAGCACCCGGTGTGGTCGGATTGACGATCGATCGGAAAAAGTTCAAACAGATGGTCGATGAATTTTACACACACAAGGGTCTGGACAAGACCGGAAAGCCCAAAGCGGCGACGCTGAAGCGGCTTGGACTGGCCAAGGAGCCCTCACATCTTGTCTAGCATGACCATTTGAAAAGGAGCGAATCCATGCCTGAAGAAGCCAAGGTTCTAAAGATAGATTACGAAAAGTGCACCGGATGCCGACTCTGTGAGCTGGTCTGTTCGGTTCATCATGACGGCGTGTCGAACCCGATGCGCAGCCGCATCAAGGTGGTCAAATGGGAGGCCGATGGGATCTATGTCCCCATGGCGTGCCAGCAATGCGAAGACGCCCCCTGCCTGAACGCCTGTCCGGCCAAGGCCATATCCCGAAATGTTGAGATGGGCCGGGTTGAAGTCGACTACGCCATTTGTATCGGGTGCCGCACCTGCGTGTCGGTGTGCCCCTTCGGTGCCATGAACTTCAACAGCATTGAACGCAAAGTGTCCAAATGCGACCTGTGCGACGGGGATCCCCAGTGCGTCCGGTTCTGCGAGGTCAAGGCCGTCGACGTCGTCACGGAAGGCGACCTCAGCCTCCCGAAGAAGCGGCAGGCCGCCGAGAAGATCGTTGCCGCCGGCGTACGCTCGGCCGTTTTGGAGGCGGAAAGCCATTAGACGGACACGGGCGTGTTCGTTCGAATCCAGCAGATAAAAAGGCGCGGGAGATGATTGTCTCCGGCGCCTTTTTATAATTTCGGTACGTCAATCCGTATCCGGATCGTCTCCATGGTCTCGAACGTGCGATTCCATGATACCCAGGGATAGCCGGGATTCCTGAATGAGCAGCAGCGCACTATATACCACCGCGGCGACGGCGACACCGGTCAGCCCCGCCGGCAACCATGTGGCGACGCGCTCGGAAAACAAGGCGAGCATGCCGGTCAGACCGGCAGTTGCGAGAAGAGCGACAGCCATATAAAGACTAATCAGGGCGTCTCGAAACAGCCTCCCCCGCCGAAGTAATCCTCCGATCAGGCGAGCGCTGCCACCGCGTTGTCCGTACACGACCTGATCGATCTCGTCGTGCAGTCGATTGAAACGCGCCGACGTCGACAGGATCAACAACGCCACTCCCGGGAGAATCAGGAGCGGCGAAATCCACAGACTCGATTCAGTCATGGGTTATCTCCACTCAGAATGGATATCGGACGATGGTCGCTGTTCATTTGGCGTGGCTCCGTGCGATACTCAGACACAGCGTTAATTCTGGTTCCTCAGTATTAAGGGCAACGATTAACAATCGACTCAAACGACCCAACGAATACATTATGGGACGTGTACTCATCCGATTTGTAGCATATTTTTTTACCCTGCCATTCCGGGTGAACGTCCTTGATGACATGGTTCAGATTTTTTCTGAAGTTCGTTATTTCCACCGAATTCATATCACAGAAGCAATTGGTGTATGCTTGCGCGGATACCTTCAATGCGTCTGCACATGTTTCGCTTGGCCAGTCCAATAGATCATCCATTTTCTTCTGTAGCGCTGGCAGGTACTTGACAGCCTCCTCCTTGTCCACCCACAGACAATCCTGGGCCATCGCCGTAGAACATATCAGGACCAATAGAATGGGTATTGACACAACTATTTTCATTTGCGCTTCCCTTTTTTAATGTCATCCACATGGGCTGAATAAAATACGGCATTGCGGTTTCTTATACCGCATCACTTGGAAACTTTCCAATCCGGAATAATCCGTGGATTTCAAGGCACAGAGGCTGGGCTCGCCATCGTAATGCCGGGATGTCCACCGGAATCATGAAAGAGTATCCATCCGCTTTAGGGGATCGGCCCTACCGATCCATAAACCCACTCATACTTGACAATTAAAGCGCACAGATATATCTAACTAAATAGTTTAACTAAATGGTTGTTTAAATTCGATGATTCCCCGTAGCTTGCAGCCCGGGAAATAATCGGGTCCGCTTAAGATCGTTGGAGCGTTTGACAGAATAACGTTCCGATTCGAATTATGTGCATTTATCGCCAAGTTTGCCGGCGGGTGCGGTGACCCGCCCTACGAAGGCAGAAGTACAGCGCAATATAGGGCGGGTCACCAGGCTTCGCTGAAGCTTCCGACTAAGCCCTATGGGCTACGACGGGACAAGTCGACCCGACAAGCCGTAACGGCCTAATGTGGCCGTGAAGCGGAACATATTTTTGGCAATCCCTACTATAAAGCGAAATTGTAGCCCACCATAGGCGGGTAAACCCGCCCTACCGATGGCGGGCAAGCCTTTTGCCCCAAGAGCGACATCGTCGCGTTTCATAAAATCGTCCCACGATTTTATTCGGGAGTACCTGTCATGAACACCAGAGAGGCTCGAAAAGAAAAAACCGTGCAATGCATCCTCGATACCGCCGCCCAGGTATTTGCCGAAACCGGCTATGAAGGTGCCCGGATGGACAACATCGCGGACCGTGCGGGTGTCAACAAGGCGATGATCTATTACCATATCGGCAACAAGGAGGCCCTTTACACCCGGGTACTCCACGATGTGCTGGGCGATACGGCCGTCCGGATGGCGGAAAACATAAACCGCGCCGATACCCCGACGGATAAAATCCACGCCTATGTCCAGAGTATCGGCCGAACCGTGGAAATACACCCGCATTTGCCCCGTATCATGATGCGGGAATTTGCCTCCGGTGGGCTGCATCTGCCCGAGGTCGTGGTGAAAGACCTTGCGTCCATCATCGGGTTGGTCCGCGACGTCATCCAGGAGGGATGCTCCCGTGGTGAGTTCACGGATGTGGATCCCCTTATCCTGCACCTGATGGTGATGGGGGGAATCGGTTATTTCAAGACCAGCGGTCCGTTTCGGCGCAAGTATTCGGCGCTGATGGAGGGGCTATCCGACAGAACAGGCGAGGCGGGGGTCGTTGATCTGATCGGAGAAATAGAGAGAATCGTTCTGAGTGCCTTAACAAACTGTTGAAAGGAATTCTTAAATGGGAGGGATCAGAGGTCGAATCGAAAACGGATTCGGAAGGTTTGCCCGAACCATATATCGCAACCGGATCAAGACCATCATGGTGATGCTCCTCATAACGGCCGCGATCGTTGCTCAGATACCGAAGATCACCATCGACACATCCATGGAAGGTTTTCTCCACGAAGAGGATCCGGCCATGCTGGCCTACAATGGGTTCCGCGATCAGTTCGGACGGGATGAGGTGGTCATTGTGGCGCTTCAGCCACAGGATGTGTTCGACCTCGAATTTCTAAAAATACTGGAATCTCTCCACGACGAACTGGAAGAAACGGTCCCTTACATCGATGACATCACCAGTATGATCAATGCCCGCAATACCCGGGGAGGAAAGGACGACCTCATTGTCGAGGACCTGCTGGAAACCTGGCCCAGAAACGCACAGGAAATGGCGGTACTAAGAGACAGGGTGCTTTCCAATCCGGTATACCGCAACACCCTGATTTCAGGGGACGGGCGCTTTACGACCATCATCATTCGAACCCACAGCCATTCAAGTATCGACCAGGATTCTGATTTTCTGGAGGGTTTTGATACCGCCGCCGGGGAGGGACCGGCAGCCCCGGATGCCGCACCGAAACGGGCGGTCTATTTGACGGATGCCGAGAACAGCGAAGTGGTCATGGCGGTTCGAAGGATCGTAGCCAACTATCGCACGGACGATCTTCCCATCTGGGTGGCCGGATCACCGGTGGTGACCCATTTTCTAAAGCAGACCATGATGAGCGATGTCCGAAAATTTGTGCTGATGGCGACCCTTACGGCGGGCATCGTACTGTTCATCATGTTTCGCAGAATTTCAGGGGTCCTGCTACCGCTGCTGGTGGTTTTTTTGTCGCTGCTGAGCACCGTCGGTCTGATGGCGATGCTTGGTGTCCCCATCAAGGTGCCGACCCAGATTCTACCCTCTTTTCTGCTGGCCGTCGGGGTGGGGACGTCGGTGCACATCCTGGCCATTTTCTTTTATCGGTACCGCAAGAGCCCCAATAAAGAAGACGCCATCGCCTATGCCATGGAACATTCGGGCCTGGCGGTGGTCATGACCAACGTAACGACTGCTGCCGGCCTGATGTCCTTTTCCACCGCCGAGCTGGCACCCATCGCGGACCTGGGGGTGTTTGCCGGCATCGGTGTCATGCTGGCGTTCATCTACACCATTGTCCTCCTGCCGGCACTGCTGGCGCTGATTCCGATACCGCATAAGGCGCCGCCGGAGGACAAAGACACACAAACCGTCATGGGACGGTTTTTGACATCCGTAGGCAATTTTTCAACAGGCCATCCAATCGCCATTCTGGTCGTCAGTATCTTCATGATACTGGCGTCGTTGGTGGTGATATCGTCGATCCGTTTCTCCCATCACCCGCTCCAGTGGTTTCCAAAAGACAACTCCATCCGGGTGGCCACCGAAACGATCGATCAGGAATTGAGAGGATCCATCAGTCTGGAGGTCATCATCGATACCGGCAAGGAGAACGGCCTCTATGACCCCGCACTGCTCAACCGGCTCGAAGCCGCCGCCGCCCATGTGGAAAAACTCGAATACGAGAAAATGTATGTGGGCAAGGCATGGTCGTTGACCACCATTTTAAAAGAAATTCACCAGGCGCTGAACGAAAACCGACCGGATTTCTATCGCATCCCGAAAGATCGGAATCTGGTCGCACAGGAATTTCTTCTCTTTGAAAACAGCGGGTCCGATGATCTGGAAGATTTCGTGGACAGCCAATTTTCCAAAGCACGCTTCATGGTCAAAGTCCCATTCGAGGACGCCTATCACGCCGGCGTTTTCATCAATCAGGTGAACGATTATTTCAGCCGGAACTTTGAGGATGCCACCGTCACCTTGACCGGCATGATCGGCCTGCTTTCCCGAACCATCAGCGCAGCCATTCACAGCATGGCCAAAAGCTATGCCATTGCCCTGGTGGTAATCACGACATTGATGATACTGCTCATCGGCCGGGTCCGCATCGGCCTGTTGAGCATGATTCCGAACCTTGCCCCGATCCTGCTCATGCTCGCTGCGATCGGCATTTTGAACCTGCCGATGGATCTCTTTACCATGATGGTGGCCAGCATCGCCATCGGTCTGGCGGTGGACGACACCATCCATTTCATGCACAACTTCCGGCGCTATTACGATCAGAGCGGCGATCCGGTCCAGGCCGTTCATCAGACCCTCCAGACCACCGGACGGGCGATGCTGGTGACAACGATTGTTCTGTCGATCGGCTTTTTTGTCTTCTCCTTTGCCACCATGAGCAACGTCCGCAATTTCGGTATGCTGACCGGGTTTACCATCGTGATGGCCCTGCTGTCCGACTATTTTCTGGCACCGGCCCTGATGGTGCTGGTCAACAAAAAAAAAGAAATACACACGGGTTCGGAAACGGAACCCAAGCTTCAGGCATTGCCTGAATAGAACCACACGTGAGGAGGATGGACATGCGGAATATGTGTATGGGCAGATGGGTGCTTGCCATCATGCTTACCGGCGCGTTCACGGCCAATGTGGTTGTCGCATCGGATGATCCCCAGGCCCGGGCGATCATCGAACGGGTGGACACCCGGGATGATGGGGACAACCAGACCTCGGACATGCAGATGATCCTGATCGATAAACGCGGTAACAAGAGGGTGCGCAAAATCGCCACCTTTAAAAAGGACAACGGCGAAGACACCCATCGGTTGATGTTTTTTCTGCATCCCGCAGACGTCAAAGACACCGCCTTTTTGACCTATGATTACGACGATTCAAAAAGAGATGACGATCAATGGCTATACCTGCCGGCGCTGCGGAAAACCAAGCGGATCGCCACCTCCGATAAAAGCGGCAGTTTCATGGGGTCTGATTTAAATTATTCGGATATGACCTCGCGCGATCTGGAAGATTACGACTACCGATTTTACGAGAAAGGGAAGGAAGCCCAGGTCAGGGGCAAGAAGGTGTGGGTCATCTGGTCGACTCCCCGATCAAAAGACATCGTCGATGAGACCGGTTACGAAAAATCCCTTCTTTTCGTAAGACCGGATATCGACATGGTGGTGCGGGCCATTCACTGGGTCAAAGACGGTGGATACCTGAAGTATGTGGACATGCGTCAACTGGAAGAAATCGACGGTATCTGGGTTGCCACAGACACCCTGGTCACCAAAAAGCGGGGTAAGAGCACCGTTCACAAAACTATCCTGACCTTTGATAATGTCCGATTCAATCAGGATCTGAATTTTGACATGTTTAGTATACGAAGGATGGAGAAAGGCCTCTAGAAGTGGCTTTAAAATCCCATCTAACACCGAATTTGCCCGAGGCAGATAAATCTCTGCGTTACGGACCTCCTCAAAATGCTCACATACTTACGTGTATGCTGCGCGTTTTCGTCTGCCCGCGCCTTGCCCTCCGGCGCGATCTGGAACTTTAAAGCCACTTCAATAAGGTTGAGCTGTTTTTGAGAATATGAACAGAGCGTTATTCATAGCCGGCATCCTGATCGTGATGCTCTGTAATTTCCACGCCGACGTGTCTATGGGGCAGGAAAATGGCGATCAGAATGTCGATGACATCATTGAGGGCTTCGAAGATGATGCTTCGGCCGGTGATGATCTCGAAGATTTGATGCAAGGGTTTGGAGACGGATCGGCTGAAGGCTCAGCAACGACTGTGGAGGGCGACGAATTTCTGGAAGGATTTGAAGAAGACGTGGATGGACCACGGGCGGAGACATCGGCTCAAGAGAAACAACCACCTTCCTGGAGTCTGAAGGGTGAATTTGCCGTTACATCCACGTATAACTTTGCCCCGGAGGCCACCCAGCCCTGGCAGGGGTTCACCATGCTGCGTCCGGAGCTGGAGCTGACTCTGAAGAACAGGTTCTCCGACAGATGGCAGGGCCAGATCAGTGCCCGGGGGTTCTACGACACCATCTATGTGGTGCGGGGGCGTGATGAGTATACACAACAGGTTCTGGACGACTACGAATCCCAACTCCTGTTGGAAGACACGTTTATCCAGGGCAGCATCACGGATCACCTGGACACCAAAATCGGCCGCCAGATCGTGGTCTGGGGAACCCTGGACAATCTCCGGGTGACCGATGTCCTGAACCCGCTTGATTTGCGGCAGCCGGGTTTGACCGACATCGACGATCTGCGGCTCCCGGTGACCATGGTCAAGTTCGATTACTACTTTGGAAACTGGGATCTGAGCGCCATGGCGATCCCCGAGG
This sequence comes from Olavius algarvensis associated proteobacterium Delta 3, assembly GCA_903231505.1. GTDB lineage: Bacteria > Desulfobacterota > Desulfobacteria > Desulfobacterales > CAFBRK01 > CAFBRK01. Next base: position 45,730 of record CAFBRK010000029.1, read on the forward strand.
TGCGGTTCAGCATGCTGCCTGTTTTCGGCAGTGATTTTTATCCCTTCCCAATCCCCCGGCCACCGGAAGGCGATCCGGATGAAGGTTTCGGAAATATGCAATATGCCGCCGCCATGACCGGCGTGTTCAGCGGCTGGGACATTGGATTCTACTGGGCCAACATTTACGCCGATCAGTCATATGCGGAACCCGTCTCCACGGGCCCCCCGGAACAATTCGTTCGGAACCACCCCCGCACCCATATGCTTGGCACGGCGGCAAACCTCGCCCTCGGAAATTGGCTGCTGAAAGCAGAGGTCGCCGGGTTCAATGGACTGCGATACACCAACACACCCCGCATCGAATACGTCCGGCTCGATATCGGAGGCGGCGTGGAATATTCCGGATTCAAAGAGGCCACCCTCAGCCTGGAAATGGTGAACCGCCACATATTTGATTACCGCCGGGTTCTGTTGCTGCCCCCGGACGAGATTCGTGAAAACGAATTTCAATGGTCGCTGCGGTTTATGAAAGACTTCATGAACGATACGCTCACGCTGACCCTGCTGGCCTCCTCCTTTGGCATCAAGGCCGACGACGGGGCCTTCGAACGACTGGATGCCGAATATGATGTCACCGATGCGATGTCCATCAGGGGAGGGGTTGTGTTCTATCAGTCTGGAGAAAAGGGCTTGTTTCAGGGCATCGGCGCCAGTGACCGGCTGTTTCTTGTTTTCACGTATAGCTTCTAACTTCGGTTCATCGCCAAATGAAAGTGTGGGAGGCGGAACGGTGGGTGTCGATCATGGGGAAGAGCCGGTCCGGGCGGAGGAACCGCCTGGGCGTTCGATCCCGGATGCCGTGGATATCGGCAGTGTATTTGTGTGCATAATTTCTCTCAGTTTAATGGAAAGCTGTACCGGGTTGAACGGTTTCTGGATAAATCCGTTGCAGCCGCGTCGCAAAATGTCATGGGCCCTGCCGTTAATGCTGTATCCGCTGGAAAGAAGCACCTTGATATCCGGTCGAACCTCTTTTATACGATCGTAGGCGGTGCTGCCGTCCATGTGCGGCATCACCAGATCCAGGATGACCAGGTCGATCCGTTGACCCTGCGGCTCCGTTAGTATGGTAAGGGCCGATGTTCCGCTGTCCGCAACCACCACATCATAGCCCAACTTTTCCAGCATCGGTCTGCCCACGTCGATCATCAGAGCTTCATCATCCACCAATAGAATGGTGCCTTCACCGGGATACAGCGTGTCGGGCAATTTTTTACGTTCGGTCACTGCCTTTTCGGAAGCCGGTAAATAAATTACAAAGGTCGTCCCTTTATCCGGCTTGCTCTTGACCGTTATAATGCCCTTATGATTTTCAATGATCCCGTATGCTGAGGCCAGCCCCAGACCGGTGCCCCGGTCTCTTTCCTTGGTCGTAAAGAACGGATCGAAAATGCGTATCTGGACCGTGTCACTCATGCCGACACCGGTATCCGATACCGCTATTTTGACATACCTTCCCGGTTCCAGATTGAATTGGCGTGCCGCCGGTGGGTCCAGGCAGGCGTTTTCGGTCAGTACGGTGATTTCACCGCCGGCAGCCATGGCCTCCCAGGCGTTAACGAGCAGATTCAGAATCACCTGTTTAATCTGCCCCTGGTCGACTTCCACCGGAAGCACATCCTCTTGGAAGGCACTTGAAATAGTGAGCTCTTTCTTTGTCCGGCTGAACATCACGAGATTTTCTTCGAGCAGTTTGTTGATATCGGTTATTTGGATTTCGTACTTGCCTCCCCGGGCGAAGCCCAGAAGCTGCCGGGTCAGACCGGAGGCGCTGCAGACATAGTCCTCCAGGCTTTTTAAATGGTCATAAAACGGGTGATCGGGGGTTGTCTCAAAGGCCATCAACGATACGCGTCCCTGAATACCCATCAACAGATTGTTGAAGTCATGGGCGATGCCGCCGGCCAACCGGCCGATACTGTCCATCCGTTCCGCCTGGTTCAGCTTCGCCTCGAGCCGCTTGCGCTCGGTGGTATTCCGCACGAATTCGACTATCCCCGTGATTTCTCCGGAAGATCTGTCCTTGATCGGGTAGGTGTAAAGCTCGATCCACTCGACATCCGACCCGGGCCGCCCGCAGATCAGCTCCCGTTCGACCTTGCCCGATTCCAGACTTCGATGCGCCGGGCAGGGATCACACGGCCGCTCCTTGCCACGAAAGCAGACATAGCATTTCTTGCCGATGAGTGTTCCATTGTTTCGATACCAGGAATCCATGACATGATTGACATGCCGAATCGTAAGATCCGGATTCAGGACACAGATCCCATCCTGAATGCTCTCGATGACATCCTCGAAAAAGCTTTCACTCTGTTGAAGCGCCTCTTCGGCATGTTTCCGCTCCCCCATTTCAGACAACAACCGTAGATTTGCCTCGAGAAGTTTGTCCGTTTTTTTTCGCAGTTCCACCAAGGCCAATTCCTTTTTTCCATTGGCCATTGTGAGGCGTTGTTGAACAATGATGCGGACTTTCTCCATCATAAACGAGAACAGGAAAATGATCAGGTATGCGGATACGAAACGGGGAATCAAACTGCTGTTGTAGACAGCGACACGGGATACGTCCGGACCGAAGGAAAACACCAGAATGCAGAACGCCAGCAGGAGAAACGTCAGCCATGTTCCGCGCCGGATGCCGACCAGGAACAGAGAGATCAGCGGGTAGGTGAATACCCATACATACGCAGAATTGCCGACCCCCCCATGGGCGAAGAGAAATCCGTAGAATAGACACATGGCGATGGTGCCGACCGTGGCGACCCGATCGATCCGTTTCGTCCTTCTTAAATACGTAAACAAGCCGACAAGAAAACCGAATACCAAACCATCGGCCGTTCCAAGTAACCGTTCCTGTTGAATAAACGCGATGCTGCCAAAAATACCCAGAAAAAAGATTCCCAGAAGGATAATGATATTCAACAGGCATATCTTGCGCAGCGATTCAATGTCGTAAGAGGCCGGCAACCCGCTCGCGATGATATTCCAGATTGATTGTTTCAGATTTTCCATGGATCCGATAGGGACCTGCAGCGACCGGTATGGCTTGATTGTTTTCCCGAAAGGCTCGGGCTTTGCCAGGGGTGCAAATCGACAGACGTCAGGAGAGGCTGCAAAAAATATGCCCGGAACCGATGGATTGGATTTGTAATAAAATTCAGAGAAATAGAATTTGCCCGGGAAAAAACATCGATGGAAAAAAGCCAAAAAGGACATTTAACGCGACACAAATTACGGACGCGTTAAATGGGTCTAAAGCGGGTACCGGCAACATGTTCCGAAGTGTGGATTGTTTTCGTGTCGTAACGTTGCGGATTCAGCGAAATCGGTATCGACCTCGAAGCTGGCCATTCTGTCACAGTTCCGATGCCGATAGCGATCCCGATACCGAACATGTCCAATTCCGGAATCCACCAATACGGGGTCCTTTTGACAGAACCTCGCTGTGTTCAAGCGGAACATATGTACGGCAACGTCCATAGCATTTGGCCCTACCACACATATTTGCCGACGACCGCACCCATCCGTTGCCATGCGCCAAGTCTGAAAGGGGCGGTCACCTGTTCGGCAACGGAAATGTCCGACTCGAGCTGAAGGTTGAGGTCTCTGATAAACGGGGCATCGGGTGTGCCGTGAACGAACATGGTCACCTCCCGGCTGGTGCGCATGCTGCGGGGCGTCAGGTTCGCGGAGCCGACCGCCGCGACCACGCCATCAGAAAGGACCACTTTGGCATGCATCATTTTCGGGTACAGAAATACCCGTAGTGACTTCCTTCCGTTTGATGCCAGGAGTTGGTTTACCGTGGCCATATTGGCGTACAGATGGGTGTCCGGTGCCCTTGGCAGGATGAGGTCCACCCGGACACCCCGATTCAGGGCCCGTTCTATCGCTTGAAGGATCTGGGTTTCGGAAACATAAGCATGTTCAATGACCAGGCGCTCTTCGGATCGGTCGATGACCTCCGTCAGGGCCGTACGGATTTCCGTGGCCTTGCGGTCGTTGGCCGCGATGACAAACGGTGCTTTCGATGGCCAGGGGAGACCCTTCAATACCCGGTCCATAAATGCATGGGCCCAGGGCTCATTTCGGATGGCCACCATGTAATCGTGCCATTTTAAATGGTATTCGTCGGCGATATTCATGCCGCCAAAAACAATCCCCTGCTGATCCGTAATCACATATTTGCTGTGGTCGGTATCCGCCAGCCAAGGGACACGGACATCGATGTTGCGATGTCCCTTAAGCCCCTTCCGGGTAAACACCGGACTCGGCCGGCCCGCGAGCATGCTGGGAAGCTCGAAAAACGTCCCCAACAGGTCTTTCCGGACGGTCACGGCCACATTCCGGGCGGCGGCGGCCTTGAGCCGGTCCACCGTTTGTGTTCCAATGGCGTCGTCTTTCCAGATGAACGTCTGGATGAAAATAACCGATTCGGCCGAGTCGATGTTCGACAGAATGCGTGAAAAAGCGGCGTTTCCGTCCACCAGGAGTTCGAGCATGGAAAGGTCCTCGGCGGGAGCGGCGAAAAATTGGTCCGGGAGCACGGCCTCCGGCTCCGGTCCGAGCCCCAGGGGATTGAAAATAAGAAAAAAGGCTGCCAGCAGAACGGCTAGGATGAGTGCGACGATAAGATAGGGCATTGATTTTCGGAACCGCATGAAATTTTCGGGTCAGCGTGTGGAGCCTGTCTGCCGTAGGGTCGTTTATCGTTCCGGGTCGCTTGCCAACTGTTTTAGCTTGCTTCGCAGCATTTCGACATGCAGGCGAAAGTGGTACAAATCTTCCGCAAACGAAAGTGGCACCGAGATTTGGGATACCTGTTCTTCGATCCGGTCCAGTTCCTCCAAATACTCCTGGAGACGTTCGGCCGCCTGCCCGCGGTCCGATTCCGGATCGACGGACTCCAGCCCGGCATACCACCGATAGATTCGGGATCGCATCCGCCAGCGATAGACATGGGGAATGATCTTAAACAACGGATACACCAGGGCGATCATCGGAAGCAGCATAATCTTCATGCGAGTCAGGAAAATGGCGACCCAGAACGGCAGGTAGCGTTGGAGAAACGGCGGTCCCGATCTGTAATACCGCTCCGCCTCACGGCTCAACGGAAAGTCGAGATGTTTGGTGGCCGGAAACTCCCCCTGCCGCTCGAATCCCCCGCTGGAATGATGGACCTGCGTGGCGGCCTCCAGGAGGAGATACATCAGGGCCGGGTGCAGATCGGATCGGACCACCAGCTGGGCGGTCGGTGCCACGAGCTGCAGATCGCGGTCCGGAATATTGGTCGCCAGGTCGAGGGCCCCTTCGGGCAATTTCAGCACCGTCAGGAACTGGTTCCGCAGGGCATAGGCATCGGCCCGTTCCATTCCCATCAGTGTTATCGACGGTGCCGCAGCCAGTTCGCGAAGGAATGGGGTGGAATGGGAGATGAACATCGCGACATCCAGCCCTCCGTTAAGAAGATTGTCTGCTGCTTCCTGAAACCCGTAAGCGAAAAGGCCGGTATTTTCAGAAGTGACGCCATTCTGTTCGAGGATCTGCTGGAGGAGGTAACGCGTGCCGCTGCCCTCTTTGCCAATGGCAATCCGAAGACCCTTTAAATCGGTCAGCTGTTGCAGGTCCAGCCCGTTTTGATGGAAAATCAGGAGCGGCTCGAAAAAGATACCCCCCAACGACCGGAGATCGTCGGAGCGGGAAAGGGCTCCGAGTCCGCCCTGGACAAATGCCGCGTCCACACCGCCGGATGCTGTCTCCAGCAGTTCCAGATTTTCAACCGCCCCCGCGGTGATCCTCAGATCCACAGTGATGCCGGCCCGAGCGATGACGTCGCGATATTGATTCCCGTAAGCGAAGTAGGCGCCCTCTGTCGCGCCGCAGGCGAGAAGGATACGCCGGGGCGGGGCCGGATCAACGAATTGGTAGGCGATCCAGAATACAACCAGGACCAGCACAAGGGCCGGGAGGCCGATCTTGATCTTCTCCCGAAATTCAAGCAGCGTAAAATTCTGCAATACGCGCCCCATAAGTGGATCAGCCTCCCGACAGTATCAGTGTGATATGGATTTCATCGCCGTCCCGGACCGGTTTCGCGAGCTCGTCCGGATAGGCACTTTCCAGATTGAGGTATATCTCGACATTTTTTTTGAGCCGCCGGGAGTTTTCGAACAGCTGGCTCTCAAGATCGGGGTACTGCTGAATCAGATCGGCAAGACATGCGTTGACCGTTCGGCCCGCGACGTCCACCGAAGCTTTCCCGTCCGCCAGATGGCGTTGAGACTTATGGAGGTGGATGGTGACACTCACCGGGTGTTATCCCCATGGTGACGTTTTCTGTTTTTTTTCCCGCATACGGAGCACTCCGGACGCGGTTTGATGTTGAATTCCTTCCAGGTCATCTCCAGGCCATCAAATATGACAAGACGGTTTTCCAGCAGTCGGCCCTGCCGGAGAAGATATTTGATACACTCGGATGCCTGGATGCAGCCAATCATGCCGGGGGTGATCCCGATGATCGGATTGGCGGCGTGCGTCTGCTCACCGCGGGGCAGGCACTCCAGACAGGCGGTCTGCCCCGGGATAATCGTTGTCGCTCGCCCTTCAAAACCTTGGACAGCTCCATGGAAAAAGGGGATGTCCAAGGTTACGGCAGATCTGTTTAACACATACCGGCCGGAAAAGTTGTCCAGGGCGTCGATGATCCCGTCGCACCTGTCGACCATTGCGGCCACCGTGTCCTCATCGATGCGGGACGACACCGTTTCGATGATCACATCCGGGTTCAGGCGGCCGAGTTTTTCCTTTGCGGATTCGGTTTTTTCCCTGCCGATATCCTCTTCCCAATGAAGCAGTTGACGGTTGAGGTTGCTGCGGTCCACGCGATCGTCATCGACAATGCGGATGTGTCCGACCCCGGCGGCGGCCAGATAAAATGCGGCCGGGGCTCCCAGACCGCCTGCGCCGGCGATAATGATTTTCGCCTGTTTCAGCCGCCCCTGGCCTTCTTTCCCCACTTCGGGAATCCGGAGTTGCCGGTCGTAACGCTCTTTTTCGCGGTGTGTGAGCATGGATGCTCCTGTATAGATAGAATTTTGCGGATGTTCAAGTGTTTAGGTGTTCTTCTTTACATCGCCGTGTCAAACCGATACCGTTTCGCTGTTCGGTCTATTTGCGAAAGAGGGGGACACCTGATGACGATTCCACTGGCGGCATCCAGAAATTCCCGGCAACTGATCGATGTTGCCCTGGGCCGGGAAAAATCTGATTTGGCGGTAGTAAACGCGGCTCTGGTAAATGTGTACACTGGAGAAATCTTAGACAAGACCGCCATCGCCGTGAAGGGAAAGCACATTGCCTATGTCGGTCATGATGTCGAGGATATGATCGGTCCCGACACCGAAGTAATCGATGCGGCCGGAAAACCGGTCATCCCGGGTCTGATAGATGGTCACACCCACCTGGTATGGCTCTATTCCATTCCTGAATTTCTAAAATATGCGGTGCCCGGCGGGACCACCACGATCATCTCCGAAACCATGGAGGCATATCCGGTGGCGGGGCTTGCCGGTGTGCAGGATGTTCTGGCGTCCTTCCGAAATCAGCCGATTAAGATTTTCGGCACGGCACCGGCCATGGTATCCACCAGCCGTGCGACATCCGGCATCGTGGGCAGCGACCTCGAACGCATTCTGGGTGAAGACGACGTTGTCGGCCTCGGTGAGTCCTACTGGCAAGCGGTGCTTGAACATCCAGACACCTATCTCCCGGAATACGCCGAAACCCTGATCCACGGAAAGACGCTCGAAGGCCATTCCGCCGGCGCCAGGGACAGAAAATTGAACGCCTACGTCGCCTGCGGGATTTCCTCCTGCCATGAGCCGATCACCGCCGAGGACGTTCTGGAACGGATCCGCCTCGGCGTCCATGTGATGATCAGGGAAGGCAGCATCCGGCGGGACCTGGAAGCCATCGCCAAAATTCGGGAATACGGGGTGGATAGCCGCTATTGCATACTTGCCTCAGATGGCGTTGATCCGACCGATCTGATGGATCGGGGCTACATGGAGTATATTCTGAAAAAGGCGGTGGACAGCGGATTCAGTGCCGTTGAGGCCGTCCGGATGACCACATTGAATGTGGCGGAGCATTTCGGCCTGGCCCACCTGGTTGGCGGTGTTGCCCCGGGCCGTTTCGCAGATTTTCTGATCCTGCCGGATCTGGAGACCTTCGCGCCGGAACTGGTTGTCAGCAATGGAACCGTTGTTGCAAAGAAGGGCTCGCTGCTGGCCGACGCCAGGGCGCATCGCTACCGGAAGCGTCATTATGAGACGATCCGGATTCACCAACAGATCGAACCGGCCTGGTTCCGGATACCGTGTGGTGGATGCGGCGGGTCCGCCAGGGTCCGGGTCATCGATATGGTCACCGATCTGGTATCCCGTGAGGTTCAGCTTGAGATGCCCGTAAGGGATGGCCTGATCCAACCCGACCCGAAGAAGGATTTACTGAAAGTCGCCGCCGTGGACCGGACCCGCACTCCCGGCAAGCGGTTTACCGGATGGATCCGGGGATTCGGGCTCCAACGGGGGGCCCTGGCGGCCAGCAACGCCTGGGACACCAGCGATATCATCGTGGTCGGTGCGACGGACGAGGACATGTCCGATGCCGTATCACGGATTGTCGAGCTCCAGGGAGGGGCCGTGTTTTCCATCGCGGGGAAGGTCGTCGAAGAGATTCCCATGCCGGTGTTCGGTCTGGTGTCTGAGTTGCCGGTCACCGAAATGGCGGCACGGCTTCGTCGGTTGACCGAGGCCGCCGCTGCCGAAGGATGCACCATGACCGATCCCCTGCTGAGTCTGGTGGCCCTGACCGGCGCAGCGATCCCTTTTTTCAGGATTTGCGAGGAGGGTCTTGTGGATTTGAAGACCGGAGAAACTTTCGGGTTGTTTCCCTAAAGCCTTTCGCCCAGACTGGAAGCATGTTTAGGTGCAAGAACGAAATGCCTAAAATGCCTAAAATGCCTAAAGTGCCTAAAATGCCTGGGATGTCTTAAATGCCTGAAATGGCTGAAAATAGCTAAACTGCCTGAAATGGCTGACATGCTTAGAGTCGTGATGCAACTCATCCCTACGTCTCGAATGGCCGGAAAGCACACCGGCTGACGGCTGGCCCGATGACCCCCTGGATCTTTTTTCTGTGCTTCTGACCACGCCCGGCTCCCTGTCGGGGATTGTGAACCGGTTCAAAGAGACCGCCGGCGATGCCTTCGGCGGAAATGTTCTGATCACCCTTGGCGTGGGCAACTTCATGGAGGGCGCCGGAGTGATCGCCGAGCCGGTAGTGGCGCCGATGCTGCGTACGGCGGGCGTCTCTCCCTCGTGATCGGAATTCTGCTGTGGGGTTTCCTTTGGCGATCACGTTGCCACATAATCAGAATGCGGATATCCGGTAAGCCCAAGTTGGAAGATATTTCATATTCTCGGCGTCGGGATCGGGTTCGGAATCGGTATCGACTTCGAAGATAACCGTCCTGTCTCGATTCCGATACCGATAGCGATACCGACCCCGATGGCACAGCTGTGCGTGACTCAAAAAACATGGAACTTGAGCTTCATAGAGAACCGCAAATCAGAAACCATGATGGGATGTATCGGCAACCTGTGCCCAGTTTTCTGTGCACACTGCATGGATAATTGTGCACCCACCGGATACCATCTGCAACATTCCGCATCACTCCGTTTCCGGGTTTATCTGATTCCAGACGTCCTGACTCTCTATAAATTTATATAAATAACGGAGGGTTAGCTGTAACTGAAGTTTCTACCGACCCCCAAGGGGCAATTTCCGGGGTCCAAGGTCGCGAAATAATGGATCTGGCATCGATTTTGCTCAATTGGGATTAAGCAGCCCGACCTTTTGACGACGTCACCGAATTCATGATTCACCGGAACGGGATTATGGCATTGATGGGCATTTTCGCGGATCAGATATTGAAAGCGCGCCTATCCCTCGATTGTTCCGGTACATTCGAAACCGTATCCGAGTTTGCCTTGGGATATCCCGTCAAACGCATCGACAGGGACAACGGCCGGATTACCCTGAACATCGCGTACCGGAAAAGATGGCTCTTCTACAAAGAGGTGCATCTGTGCATTATCGCCGAGGACGGGTCAAGCAGCTGTATTCGCGTGTTCGGCATGATCGGTGTATCTCCCCTTCATCTGTTACGCCTCAGCGGTGTCTCGGTATATCGTATCAGCCGATACCGGTTCCGGAAGGAGTTGAGTGGGTTTCTGGAACCCTATATCATCCTGGACGACGGCGGGGTTGAGGTGGTACGCGTTGAAACTGATGTAGATGGGATTCTGAGGTAGGTTTTATAGCGGTTGTCATAAATATGTTCCGTTTGCAGAAATATGGAAACGATGACTGCAGAGTCGCAGAGAAATTACCAGAATTTCAAGCTTCCCTTGCCTTTGAATCTCATCAGTTCATCGGTGGTCATTTTTAGCCGATTGACCAGAATCTCCGAGAAGATGCGATACAGGACATATCCGAATAGGATCCTGTCCTCACCCGCCAGGTTTTCGATCAGATAAAAATCCGTAGTCAGACATATGGTCTTCCCGTCGGCGTGAGCAGAGGCGGTGCGGGGCGCCAGGGAGATAACACCCATCTCGCCGAAGATATCGCCACGGCGTTTCAAGATCGCAATATCCCTTCTGCTTTTTGTGATACGTACTTTTCCCGATACCAGAAAATAGATGAGCGAGTCCATGCTCCCTTCTCTGATAATGCACTCCCTGCTCGCGTATACCTTCATTTTACTGATTTTCAGGAGGTTTGTTAGTTCGGTTTCATCGAAAGGCTCAAAAACAGGTATTTTTTTCAGAAAATCGATCAACCTGTTGTTTTCTTGCAAATACGTTGTCTCTTTCATTATGTTCCCTTAGGAATAGGTGGGCGGCATGAAGAGATTTTTCGGATGTGGACACCATCATATCAAATAACGTCCCAATTCTCCAAATCGAGACCCTCGAAGGCGTGAAAAAAGCCGGCAAACCGGTTTCAGGATATCCCGCATCGGGCACCAGCAGGATGACGGGGCAATCAGAGAGGGAATACCCATGAATCAGTACCGGATCCGAGCGATTCCCGGCGATGGCATCGGCCTGGAGGTCATGCGTGAGGCAAAGCGGGTGCTTCAGAGCATCGAGCGCCTTCATGGCGGGATACATTTTGATGTTACGGAGCTGCCGTGGGGATGTCGATATTACCTTGAACACCATCGCATGATGCCCCCCGACGGGATGGCGGTTCTGGCCGACTGTGATGCCATTTTACTCGGAGCGGTTGGCTATCCCGGCGTTCCGGATCACGTGTCTCTCAGGGGACTGCTCCTTCCGATCCGCCGGGAATTCGATCAGTATGTGAACCTTCGACCGATCCGCTATATGGACGGGATGGTCTCCCCCCTGGCCCTGCGCAAAGGATCGCTGATCGATTTTACGGTTATTCGTGAAAATACCGAAGGTGAATATTGTGGGATCGGCAGGCTCGACCATGCGGGAACGGATCAGGAGACCGCCATCCAGGAGGCCCGCTTCACCCGGACAGGGACAGGTCGAATCATCCGCTATGCTTTCGAATTTGCACGAAAACATGGACGTTCGCATCTGGTCAGTGCCACGAAATCCAATGCGCTCAATTATTCCATGGTGTTCTGGGATCGCATCTTCGACGACATCCGGGGAGATTATCCCGAGATAGACAGCAGGTCCGTGCATGTCGACGCATTGTCCGGTCTGTTTATTTTGAAACCGGAAATGTTTGACGTGGTCGTCGCCAGTAATCTTTTCGGCGATATCCTTACCGATCTGGGATCGGCCATCCTGGGCAGCATTGGAATTTCACCATCAGCCAATATTAACCCGGAGAAGACCTGGCCGAGCATGTTTGAACCGGTCCATGGGTCCGCGCCGGACATCGCCGGGCAGGGAATTGCCAATCCCATCGGTATGCTCTGGTCGACCGTCCTGATGCTGGATCACCTGGGGTTGCCTCAGGAAGGCGACCTGCTGTTCCGGGCTATGGGGAATGTCATTTCAAACAGGCGGCTGCGGACCCCGGACCTTGGCGGGGGGTGCACCACATCAGAGGTGACCGATGCGGTTATCGCGGCCCTGCCTTCCCCAGGGAAGCGGGGTTAGCCCGGGCACTTCGCTGAACGCATTTTATGAAATCATCAGGGCGCTACTACTGGTGTGTCATTCCATGGGCTTCCTTGAATTGATGCCACTCATCATGGCCCACGCCCCCGTCATCGTTCATATCCAGTTCCAGGTAGACTTCCGGGGCGGCATCCGGAAAATAGGCCTTGAACTCATACCATTTCACCACGCCATCTCCGTTGCCGTCAATATCACCGAAATGGGCATTGTAGCCCTCAGGATCCGGCATATCTCTGGCGTGGTGCTTATCCTGACCCGCGCAACCGGCAATCAGACCAGAGGCAATCAGCAGCCCAATCCCAAGTACCAGCTTTTTCATTGCACACCTCCCGGGGGATTTAATTTTCGATGCGATAGCGAGCGTATCATAGGTTTGAATCGGTGCGGCGTCAACTCTGCCGGTATAAGGATCCCACCTCCAGTGGTTGTCCTGAATGTGTTCCGTTTGCGGAAATATGAAAACGATGGCCGCGAAGCCCGGCGCCTCTATGGTGAACCGTTGATCGTAAAAGGAATCGGAACGCAATTCCGGCAATCCCTGTAATTTCCGGTGCGACGTGCCGACCTATCCCTTGATAGCATCCTCCAAATCCGGTAACTGTAGCAAGACCCATACCCGGAACACGATCACCCGAAAATGTCATGCCGAACGTTGAGACGACCGGGTGAGATACCCCCGGCCCCGGAAAAAGGAGAGGAACCATGGTCACCGATTACCGACCGACTGTGGTCGGATCACCCGATCAGAAGATTAAGGCCGCCGATGCGGAAAACGCCATTGAAACACTGGAGAGCGACCTGAAAAAGCAGGCGGAGTCACTCCGGAAAATTCGGTCGGATTACGTCCACGGAGTGATCAACGAAGCGGAGATGGCAAAGATAGAAGCGCAATTTACCGAAATGTTGATGTCCCAGCGCCAGGTGCTTCAAAACCTGAGAGCTTCCCTCATCAAACGGGCAACATAATTCCCCGGTTTGTCGCCGCTTTTATCATCTGCCAAATGAGGTGTACCGATGATCGTCTGGCTGTCCCAGCATACCTACCTTGTCCTTGGTGTGGCAGTGGTCCTCTTTGAAATGGTTGGAATCACCATGGCCATCGATGCCATCATGAAAAACCGGACATCCCAGGGGGCCATTGCATGGGCTACCGGCTTGATCGCATTCCCATACGCCGCAATTCCCCTGTATCTCATTTTCGGCCGCCAGAAATTCGAAGGGTATGTCAAGGCCCGGCAATCCAAAGTCGACGACCTGAACCCGATCTTTAAAAAGCTCGTCTCCCGCACTCCGAAGTTCAGGGCGGACCTCGGCAGCGAAACCCGGAGGTATGTGGCCTTGGAGCGACTGGCGGTCATGCCGTTTTCCCATTCCAATAGCGCCCGTCTCCTGATTGACGGTGAGGAAACGTTTTCGGCCATATTCAGCGGTATCGACTCTGCCGAGAACTATATCCTTGCCCAATACTACATTATTAAAGACGACGACATCGGCACGGCGTTCAAAAATAAGCTTATACGGAAAGCCCGCTCCGGGGTTCACGTATTGCTGTTGTACGATGAAATCGGCTGCCTGAAACTGCCGTCCACCTATGTCCAGAATCTTCGCGATGCCGGTGTCGAGGTACACGGCTTTCGCGGCAGCCGGAAGCGGGCCAACCGGTTTCAGCTCAATTTCCGGAATCATCGCAAACTTGTCCTGGTGGACGGCCGTAAAGTCTATATCGGCGGGTTAAACGTCGGTGACGAATACCTGGGGCGTGACCCGAAATTCGGCCACTGGCGGGATACCCATCTTGAAGTGACAGGACCCGCTGCACAGTGCCTCCAGGTGGCGTTTCTGGAAGACTGGTACTCATCCGTGAATCGGATCCCGGAATTGGAGTGGACCCCCTCGGCCGCCTCTAAAGAGAATCGAAACATGCTGATCTTGCCGACGGGCCCGGCGGATGAGCTCGAAACCTGCAGCCTTTTCTTTCTTCACTGCATTAACCGGGCCTACGAACGCATATGGATCGCAAGCCCTTATTTCGTGCCGGACGCCCCCATTGTAAAGGCCCTGAAACTGGCGGCGCTCCGGGGTGTTGACGTGCGCCTGCTGCTTCCGGAAAAGGCCGACCACAAACTGGTGTACTTGGCATCGTTTTCGTACCTTGACGAAACCGAGCCGACGGGTGTCCGGGTATTTCGCTATCAGCCCGGATTTCTCCACTACAAGGCCCTTCTGGTCGATGATTATCTGTCGGCTGTCGGGACGGCCAATCTGGACAATCGCTCCTTCCGTCTCAATTTCGAGATGACGGCCGTCGTGGCGGACCACGAATTCGCAGGCCAGGTGGCATCCATGTTTCAAAAAGATTTCGACCGGTCGCTGGAAGCACATGCGGAGGACCTGGTGAATCGCCCTTTCTGGTTTCGCATCGGGGCAAAGACAGCCCGGCTTTTCGCGCCACTTCTTTAATATCAACCATCAGTGCAATATCCAGGTTCCATATCTCATCATAACAAGGAACGGACGCGATGAATCGTTGGATGGCAGCGTGGTGTTTTATGCTTCTCTTATCGGCTGAGCTTGCGGTGGCCGGGGCGTCTCTCCCCTTGCACCACATCCATATGCCGGAGGGATTCCGCATCCATGTCTACACCGATAGCACTCCCGGGGCGCGTTCTCTGGCCCGCTCCCCATCGGGCATCCTCTTTGTGGGGACACGCCGGCACGGCGTGGTGTACGCCGTGGTCGACCGGAATGGGGATTACATTGCGGATAACGTGTATCGTATCGCTGAAAACCTGAAAATGCCGAATGGCGTGGCATTTCGGGACGGGGATCTGTATGTGGCGGAGATTCACCGGGTGATCAAGTTCGAGGACATTGAACGGCATCTGGAACGGCCGATGGCGCCGGTTGTCGTCAATGACACGTTTCCCGACAAGGAATGGCACGGCTGGAAGTTTATTCGATTCGGCCCTGACAATCTGCTCTATATCCCGGTGGGTGCTCCCTGCAACGTGTGTGACGAGCCGGACCCCCGGTTTGCGTCCATCATGCGCATGCGGCCGGACGGCAGCCGATTGGAGATTTTCGCGCGGGGCGTTAGAAATACAGTCGGGTTCGACTGGCATCCGGATTCTCAGACGCTATGGTTTACGGACAATGGGCGGGACTGGCTCGGGGATGATCGTCCCCCGGATGAATTGAACCACGCCTCCGGAAAAGGCCTTCATTTTGGTTTCCCCTATTTTCACGGCAGCGACATCCCGGATCCGAACTTCGGAAAGAACAAAGACCTGTCTCCGTTTTCTCGCCCGGTACAGGAACTCGGGCCCCATGTGGCAGCCCTGGGCATGCGGTTCTATACCGGCAACATGTTTCCCGAGAAATACCAGAAAATGATCTTCATTGCCGAACACGGCTCCTGGAACCGCAGCCGTCCCATCGGGTATCGGATCACCATGGTCCGGTTGCAGGGCGATCGGAGTGTCGCCTACGACGTGTTTGCCCGGGGGTGGCTCCAGGGAGAGGAATTCGGAGAGGATGCCTGGGGCCGACCGGTCGATCTGGAAGTGTTGCCGGACGGTTCCATGCTGGTATCCGACGATCGGGCCGGAGCGATATACCGGATAACATACCATGAGGAGTGATGATGAAGGCAGTTGTTTTTGACAAGCCCGGAGGCCCGGATGTCATGCACATCGGACAGGCGCCCCTTCCGGATGTCGGCGAGGGGGACATCCTGGTCCGTATTCATGCCGCCGGGGTGAATCGGGCAGACATTTTGCAGCGAAAGGGGTTTTATCCACCACCGCCGGGGGCCAGTCCGATCATCGGGCTGGAAATGGCCGGCGAAGTGGAGCGGACAGGTCCGGCATGCCGGCGCTGGAATACCGGGGATCGGGTATTCGCGATTCTTCCCGGAGGCGGTTATGCCCAGTATGTTTCGGTTGACGAGCGCCTGGCCATGGGGATACCGAAGGGTTTCGATTTCAGCGACGCGGCGGCTATGGGAGAAGTTTTCCTCACCGCATTTCAGGCCCTGTACTGGTTGGGCGAATTTCAGACCGGGGAACGGGCCCTGATCCATGCCGGGGCGAGCGGTGTCGGGACGGCAGCCATCCAACTTGTGAAAGCAGATTCGGGAACGGCGCTGATTACAGCCGGCTCAGATGAAAAACTGGCCGCCTGTCGCAACCTGGGTGCCGACACGGTGGTTCATTACCGTCATGAGGACTTCCAGGAAAAAGTGCTTGAGGCAACCGACGGGGAAGGCGCGGATGTCATCATCGACGTTGTCGGCGCGGATTATTTCCACAAGAACATCGAATGCCTTGCCATGGACGGCCGTCTGGTTATTTTGGCGCTCATGGGCGGCAAGAAGATCGACACGTTTGACCTGAGCTGGCTGATGCGCAAGCGGCTCAAGATCATCGGATCGACACTTCGCAGCCGATCGCTGGATTATCGCATCGCTTTGACCCGGGCGTTTTCCAAACGATATCTGGCCAGATTTGAATCCGGCGAATTGAAACCGGTAATCGACCGGGTGCTTTCCTGGGAACGGGTTCAGGAAGCCCACTCCGCCATGGAAGGCAATGTCAACATCGGCAAAATAGTCTTGCGTGTTTCATGACATCTTTTCAGTAGAAAAGATGTCACCCGGAGGGCGCTGCCTGAGGTGCCCACTGGCGGCGTTATCAAGGGCTTGCCATAGTTGACTACGGCTGGACTTCGGCTGAGCTCAGTCGATGCCAGCCCTTGAGTGCCTTGCCTATGAACACCTCAGGGGTGTGAAACACGCAAGACAATCCTGCATATTCCATGGACCTCGATGCCGTTAATGTCTCAAATGAGATATTTGTCAAGCTTGTAACCTTTTTATTCATGGGTAGAAAAAATTTATAAAATTTTTTCTACAGGGGGAAGAAAATGCCGAAAGTAATAATAGAAGACCGGGGGAAGGTCGCCGTTGTCCGCCTGGAAAACAGTGTCATCAATGCCATCAGTCGGGATCTGGTGGAGGGATTGTTGACGGCGCTGGAAGAGGTGAAGGGGCGATTCAAAGGGATGGTGTTGTGCGGAGGGGAAAAATTTTTCTGTATCGGGCTTGCCCTTCCCGAATTGCTGACACTGGACCGCCGGGGGATGTCCGAGTTCTGGAATCGCTTGGACGAGGCTTTGCTCACTCTCTACCGGATGCCCATGCCGACTGCCGCGGCCATTGCCGGTCATGCCACCGCAGGCGGTACGATACTGGGGTTGGCGTGCGATTATCGTTTCGCCGCCGAGGGGAGAACCCTTGTCGGCCTGAATGAAATCACCATTGGCGTTCCCGTCCCGTTTCTGGCGGATTTGATGCTAAGGCAGGTTGTGGGAGAGCGCATCGCCCGGGATATCGCGTACACGGGTGATCTCATGGCAGCCGATGCCGCTGTTGGACTCGGATTGATCGATGAGGTCCACCCGAAAGAGGACGTCGAAGAAGCAGCGGTGGGGAAAGTCTTGGAACTCTCTTCCCCTCGAGGTCCTGCCTTTTCCTTTATCAAGGAATTCCGAACGGAGGCCCTTGGTGAGTACTTTATTTCCCACCGGGAGGAGAAAAAGGAGAGACTTCTGGATTGCTGGTTCGATCCCAAGGTGCAGCGGATGCTGACGGAGGCGGCGAAGAAGTTCTAGATACTCGATACTGGATACTCGATTCTGGATACTCGATACTGGATACTCGATACTGGATACTGGTCTCCGGATGCTTGTCCGCCCAGGCGGGCTCGATGCATTATGGCAGTTGCAGGATACAAGATACAGGATACAGGATGACTGAAAAGCAGCCCAACGGGCAGACGGGCCAACGGGCCAACGGGCCAGCGGAACCGTCCATCGATGTCCTGTGCGTCGGGCACGCCGCGTACGACCTTATCTTTTCGGTGCCGCATCATCCGGGGCCGGACGAAAAGTGCATGGCGACGGCCCTTGCAAGTTGCGGCGGCGGCCCGGCCGCCAATGCCGCTGTAACGGTTGCCCGGCTTGGCTTACGATCCGCATTTGCCGGCTATCTAGGGAAGGATCTCTTCGGAGAGCGGCATCTACAGGAACTCCACCACGAGGGAGTAAACACCGATCTGGTGGTACGCAGAGACTGGTCGACGCCGCTTTCCGTCGTTTTGGTCAAACCGGGCGGAGAGCGATCCCTGGTGAATCATCGTGAGAACAGCGGCCATCTGCCGGCGGATACGGTGGCCGATTTACCGTTCCATCCAAAGGTAATTCTTTTTGACGGGCATGAGCCGCTCATGGCCGGGGCGTTGGTCCAGTATGCCCGGAGTCGGAATATCCCCACCGTTCTGGATGCCGGCTCGGTGCACCCGGGTACCGAGAAGCTGGTTTCTGAGGTGGACTATCTTGTTGCTTCGACCGCCTTTGCACATGAGTTTACCGGACTCGGCAACCCCGGGAAGGCGCTGCTGAAAATGGGAAATCTGGCCCCCTGCGTCGTGATTACTCTCGGCCGTGAGGGATCCGTTTGGCACCGCGGCCAGGAGTCCGGAACCATGTCGGCCGTTCCAATCTCGGCAGTCGATACCACCGGCGCTGGAGATGCGTTCCACGGCGCCTTCTCCGCCGGTCTGGCACGACGCATGGGCTGGAACGATCTTCTCCAACTGTCGAATACCGTGGCCGCGCTATGCTGTCTCAGGATGGGTGCGCGCACCGGTATTCCCACCCTCGGGGAACTCGCCGGATTTCTGAAGCGGCCAATAGAAGAACTGCTTCCTTAACCCGAACGTTGCATGAATTCCCGTCAGGAAATGCCTTGCCCATGAACTTCTCCTTTTGGTGCAATGTCCGGGTTAAACCCTGGCCCAAGCCGACCCGGTCGAGCCCGTTGTTTTCATCGGGGTCCGGGCTTCCGGATGCCGGCGCCTTGAATCCTGTCCATGGCTTCTTACCATACGTCCATGTGTCATGAGTGGGTACATCTTGTCTTGAAATATCCGAAATTTACCAGCGCAAAAGGAATTTAACATGAAAGACCAGAATATCGTTGTGATTGGCGGGACTTCAGGAATCGGGTTGGCGCTGTGCCGCATGCTGACGGAAAGCGGCGCCAGGGTCTTTGTCGGATCCCGGACGGCCATGGAGGCCGAAAAGTTACCCGGAGCGGAATATTTTCCGTGGGATGCCGGTCAGGGGGATATGCCGTTGGACACTCTACCCGAAACGGTTCAGGGCCTGGTCTACTGCCCCGGAACGATACGTCTCCGGCCCATCAGCCGTCTCACGGATAACGACTTTCTGGAAGACTTTAACATAAACGTGATGGGCGCTGTTCGGGCTGTTCGCAGTCTTCTGACAAGAATGAAGAAAAGCAGTTCGGGTGGGTCTGTTGTTTTATTCAGTACTGTGGCGGTTCAGACCGGAATGCCGTTTCATGCGTCGGTGGCCAGCGCCAAAGGGGCGATCGAAGGGCTGACGCGGGCCCTGTCGGCGGAGCTGGCCCCAAGAATTCGGGTGAATGCCATCGCCCCCTCCCTGACCGATACCCCCTTGGCTGCCCAGCTGCTATCGTCAGAGGACAAGCGGAAGGCGGCCGAGGAGCGCCACCCCATGAAACAGGTCGGTTCTGCCGAACAGATGGCGCATACTGCCGCCTACCTGCTGGACGAACGATCCGGCTGGATAACGGGACAGATCCTGCACGTGGATGGCGGCATGTCTGCGGTACGAACGTTTCGATGAATACGCCGGCTCATGTTGCCGTCAATTTAGTGGTTCTTGGCCGGAAGCATCGGCCGGAGTTGAATGTACCGATTCTCCTGGGATCCCTGTTGCCGGACCTGCCGATCATTGTGTTCTACATGGTCGAAAAACTATACCGAAATCTGCCCGAATCGGTTATTTGGTCCGATGCCTATTACCGACCCGGCTGGCAGGCATTTATCGATGTGTTCAATTCTATCCCTTTGGCACTGGCAGGTTGGCTTGTCTTTACGGTATGGAAGCATTCCCGGCCGGCCATTTTCTTTGCCAGCATGGCGCTGCACGCAACGCTGGATTTTCTGTTGCATCACGACGACGCTCATCGCCACTTCATGCCGTTGAGCGACTGGCGGTTCGAGAGCCCCGTGTCCTACTGGGACCCGGACCATTTCGGGCAGGTGATGAGTTTTGTTGAAATCGCCGCAGTCATCGGCACGTGCATGATTCTGTGGCGCCGGTTTCCATCCGGTGGCGCCCGTCGGATGACAACAGGATTGGCAGGTGTCTACTCTGCCTACTGGGCCTATGTGATGGTTGTCTGGATGTAGATTCTGGCGCCATCGATACGTGGCAGGGTTTAATTTTTTAAAGAAGCCGCATGGCGAAGATCCTAAAATACAGGGCCTGCCTACCGGCACTGTCCCCGCCGGGATACCGTCCCCCTGAAACGGGACACGACCGGCGGCGTTGCACCGACATCCAACGATAGGTGTTACACCCGAGGAACCATGCCCTTGCGCGAAACAGACTGCCGGGCAGCCGTATTTGATCTGGACGGCACCCTTCTGGACACGCTGGCCGACATCGGAGATACGTGTAATCGTGTCCTGGAAAAGAGAGGCTTTCCTGTCCACTCCCTTGAGAGTTACCGTTATTTTGTCGGTGAAGGCGCCCGTGTGCTGGTCAAACGGGCACTTCCGGATGGGGCCGGGACACCCGGGATGATCCAACAGTGCCTTGCCGAATACCTGTCCGAATACCTGGCCATAGAACATCCGCGGGCATTACCCTACGACGGTATTCCGGATCTGCTCGACAACTTATCCGCACGCGGTTTCCGTTTGGCGGTTCTGTCCAACAAGTCTCATCCGGCGACCGTCCGCTGTGTCACGGAACTGCTGGGTGGCTGGACCTTTGACGCGGTATTGGGGCTTCGCGAGAATGTACCGCGGAAACCGGATCCCGCCGGTGCTCTGGAAATCGCCGGGAAACTGGCCGTCGCTGTCAACCAATGCCTCTTTATCGGTGACACGGCGACCGACATGCACACCGCAACCGCCTCCGGTATGATACCGGTCGGGGTACTCTGGGGGTTCCGGCCGGCGGAAGAACTGCGGCAGGCCGGGGCCCGGTTTCTCATCGAACGACCGGTGGAATTGCTAGAACTGCTTTAAGACATGTCGAGATTGAAATTATTTGACTGCCGGTGTTATGAAACATCGAGACAGCGTATGGTGCGATCCGGGTCCACGCAGATTGATTTGAGATTGCATGCCGTCCGTGGGTGGTTTAAACACAGAGGAGAACTTTTGGAAAAATTACTGATTTCTTTACAACGGATTGAAAAAGAGCGGCGCAGCCGCATTGAGTAAAATCCCTCCGGGATTTTACGGGAGGGGGGATTTTGAGTGAGATTCGGATATCGGCAGGAAACATAGCGGTTTCGGCAGTTCTGATGGACACGCCAACGGCCAATCAAATCGAGGCGGCAATGCCCCTGGAAGGAACCGCCAATGTCTGGGGCGACGAGATTTATTTCGATGTGCCGATCCAGATGGATCTGGAAACGGACGCACGCCAGGAGGTGGCTGTCGGAGATCTGGGATATTGGCCGATGGGCTCGGCATTCTGTATTTTCTTTGGGCCAACACCGGTCAGCACGGGAGCAAACCCAAAAGCCTACAGTCCCGTCAATGTCTTCGGCCGGGTTTCGGGAGATGCCTCGGTTTTAAAACAGGTATCCCAGGGAACGCCGGTCCGGGTGGAACGCGTGTGACCATTTGGGTACTCGGTACCGGGTATTGGGTATTCGGTGTCGATACTGGATACTGGATGCTGGATGAGCTAAAAAGATTAAAACTGAAAGTTCAAAGCTGAAAGCTGAAAGTATAAAGATTAACAAGGAATAACGTGTTCAACTGACGAACCGACATGCAGGCCCGCGGGCCAACCCTTAGACAGGCTCAGGCCAGACGGGCAAACGGGCCCACGGGCAAACGGGCCCACGGGCGAACGGGCGTACCCTTCGACTCGCTCTGCCCGCTCCCTTCGACAGGCTCAGGACAGGCAGGACAGGCGGGTCCACGGGCAAACGGAACCATGAAAACACCGGAACAGAAAATACCCGATCTCAAGGCCATTTACCGGGACTACGATGCGGCGGTTGAGGGATTTAAGCAGAAGGCGGTTTGCCGGCCGGGCTGTGCCTACTGCTGCACCCATTATGGAACGGTGGACATGACTACCCTGGAGGGTTTCGTGATCCGGAAACATCTGGCTTCCACGGATCTAAGCAAAAAGGTGCGGTTTCAAAAACGGATAAAGAGGAATCGACGGGCCAAGGAAAGAGGGAAAACCGACATCTGTCCCTTCCTGTCGGAGTCACAGCACTGCAGCATCTATGCGATCCGTCCGTTCAGCTGCCGTCAGCTTTATTCCCTTCGCGATTGCGACGGCAACGGACCGACCGTGCACCGACAGGCGGTTGAACTGGCCCGAAGCACGGTGACCCGTCTTCAGCGGCTTGACGATACCGGTTACTCCGGCCACATGAGTTTTATCCTGGAACTGCTGAACCAAAAAGCGTTTCGCAGGCTCTATGTCTCCGGCGGCGTTGACCCTCAGCGCGTGGCCGTTTTCGGCAAACGTCACGGGATTGTCATCAACCGTTGGATTGCCGGGGACCGGTAAGTCGGCAGGTCTTTCGTGGATCTCGGCAGAAATTTCCCGTGGAGGGATCATCTATTCTGTTTTGTTCCCGCCGCCCGGCTGCAGAGATGGAAATTTTAACTTTTCACCCTAAGAGCGACATCGTCGCGTTTCATAAAATCGTTGCACGATGTTATTCGTGGAGCGATTTTATTCGGAAGGAGGCGTTATGGAATTCAGGGCGATACCGAAAGAAACCGTGGTACTAAATCCGAAGAAGGACATGGCCCGAAGATCCATCCCGAGCGAAATACGATTCGATCCGCTCACCGGCAGAAGTGCCCGTATCTGCCATTTCATGAAATTGAAATGGGAAAAACCGGATTTCGAGAAAATGGTTGCCGGTACCGACGCCTGGTGCCCCTTTTGTCCGGAGCGGGTCATGGACGTAACGCCGGCCTTTCCGGAAGAAATCCTGCCCGAGGGCCGCATGGTATTCGAAGACATGGTTCTGTTTCCGAACATCGCTCCCTACGACAGCCTGGGGGCTGTTGCCACCATGGCCGGCAGCCACTACATCCCCATGACCGAGTTTACCACCGAACGCATCGCAAAGGCCTTTGGTCTGGCCATGGATTTCTTCCGGCAGGTGCGCGACATCAACCACCCGGAGTCGGTCTATCATATCATTAACTGGAACTACATGCCGGTGTCCGGCAGTTCGATCATCCATCCCCATCTGCAGGTGTTTGCCACGTCCACGGCTCCGGACCTGATGCGGCGGGAACTTCAAGCCGCCCGTGCCTACAGAAAATCCAAGGGAAGCAATTACTGGGAGGACCTGGTCCGCTCTGAAACCGACAGCGGCGATCGGTACCTGGGCCGAATCGGACGGACCACGTGGCTGACCGCCTATGCACCCATCGGTGTTGCCGGGGACGTACTTGCGGTGGTCGATGATGTGAGCAGCACCATGGAGTTGACTTCGGATGATCTTATCAGCATCGCAGAAGGGCTGCGAAACGCCATGGCCGCCTACGATAAAATGGGAATTTACAGCTTCAACATGAACTTTTTCACCGGATCTGTCGGCGATGCGTTCACGCGTTTCCATCTGCTGTTTTCGCCGCGCACGTTTTTTAACCAGGCGTTGGGCACCCCGGATATCGGTGCACTTCGGAATCTGTTTAACGAGACACTGTGCATGGCATTTCCCGAAGAGATCAATCAGATGCTGAAAGAGCATTTCTGAACCTTTTCATTCGGACACCGGTGAATCAAGGGAGACGATCGATGACAGAGAAATTAAGCGCAATGGTGTTGGCCTCTTTTGCAGCCGACTCCTTGGCACTGGGGGCACACTGGATTTACGATACGGGGGAGATCGACGGTCAGATCGGCAGGGTGGATCAGCTTCTAAAACCACCGGCGAATACATTTCATCCCTCCAAGCAGAAAGGGGAATTTACCCATTACGGGGACCAGACGATGGTCCTGCTGGAGTCGCTTGCGACATCCCGGGGTTTCACGCTTGAGTCGTTTTCCGGAAGCTGGCGGGAGTTCTTTGAAGGATACGACGGTTATTTTGATCACGCGACCAAAGAGACCCTTGAATCTTTTGATGCGGGAAAAGGCCCCGACAAATCCGGATCGACATCCACAGACCTGGGTGGCGCGGCCCGAATTGCGCCGCTGGTCTACCGGTATGCGGATGATCTGGATGTCTTAATCGACAGTGCGAAAGCCCAGACCGCCATGACCCACAATCATTCCCAGGTGATCCGCTCGGCCGAGTTTCTGGCACGGGTCACGTGGCAGGTGCTCCGTGGCTCGACGCCGACCGCGGCAATAGACACCGTGACACGTGAAGGCTTCAAACGGGGTGATTTCGGCGCGTTCGTCTCCCGGGGTTTGGACAGTGCTTCCAAAGACACACGGCAGGCGATTCTTGAGTTTGGCCAGCATTGCGGGACACCTGCAGCACTGCCGGCGGTGATCCATCTGATGGTTCGCTACGAGGACGATCTACAGACCGCCCTGGTTGAAAATGTGATGGCCGGCGGTGACTCGGCAGCCAGGGGCATGGTGGTCGGGATGATTCTTGGAGCCCATCTCGGAACGGGCGCCATACCGGAGTCGTGGCTTTCGGATCTCAGCCACCGTGAGCGCATTGAAGCGCATTTGAAGCAGATTGACACACCATGACAAGAAAGGGCGCATCCCATGTGGAGCTGGTGTCCGCCCATGGCGGCCACAGCGGGCAATTCTGTCAACATGCCACGGACACCCTGGAAGACATCATCCTGGCCTACATCCGGAAGGGGTTTTCATGGGTCGGCATTACCGAACACATGCCGCCGACAGAGGATCGGTGGCGCTATCGGGATGAACAGGAAGCGGGGCTCAGCGCTCGATTCCTCTACGATCGGTTCGCCGATTACATGATCGAGTGCCGACGGCTTCAGGAGAAATACCGATCCTCACTCCGGATGTTCGCCGGGATGGAGACAGAAATCTACCCGGGTGCCACGGATTACATCCGGCAGCTGCGACGTGAGTTTTCCATAGACTATATCGTCGGGTCGATTCACCACGTGGACGGCGTCAATTTTGACGGGTCGGCGATGGAATATGAAACAGCAGTCAACGCGTCCGGCGGTGTCATCCCCTTTTACACGCGCTATTTTGACATCCAGTACGAGATGTTACAGGAACTGAAGCCCGATGTTGTCGGTCATTTTGATCTGGTGCGACTTTTCGATCCGGACTATGGAGAGCACCTGTCCCATCCCGACATCCGTTCCAGAATTGAGAGAAATCTAAAACTGGTTTCCGGGCTTGGACTGATTCTGGACGTCAATGTTCGCGCCCTGGTCAAAGGCGCCGGCGAGCCGTATCCGACCCGCTGGATTCTGGAACAGGCCGGAGCTCTCGGGATTGCGGCCGTCCCCGGTGATGATTCCCACGGCCTCGACACCGTGGGGCTTCACATCGAAACGGCTGTCGGCATGCTGGCGGAACTGGGTTTTGACACCCGTTGGCAACCCCCCGCCGGCAGGCCATAGAACGACCTGTCCATAGGACACACGCCACTGAGTGACATGCCTCCGGTGACACGCATGGATCGGCTCAGGGCTATTTTCTATTGTAAAGTCCTATCCTGCCATACTATTTCATTCTCAGACATCACATGACAGCATGATTACCGACTCATCGCGGTGCGTTCCGGCATCGGATTCCAGAGGAAGATACGGAATCACCCCGCAGCCCCATGAACAGACAGATGTCGAATAAACAGAATGTGTTTGCCAGATCACCGCTGGTTCGGTTATGGCAGACGACCTACGAGCGGTTTTTGCGCATCCGGGGTAAGCCCCGGGAAATCGCGCTCGGATTCGCACTGGGTATTTTTTGCGGCATGAGCCCGTTTTTCGGTCTCCAGATGGCCACGGCGTTTTTCTTTGCCGCACTGTTCAAATGGAACAAACTATCCTCCATGATCGGCTGTTGGATTTCCAATCCGGTGACCATGCCGATTATCTATCCGGTGACCTACCTGGTCGGCGCCAAACTGGTCGGCATTGAAAAGGCCTATCAGGTTCCAGCTCAGATGGATTGGACCCTGCTGATCCGGATGTTGGAAATATCTCCTGAGATCATCTCACTCATGGCTCTCGGTGGTGTTGTCCTCGGTATCTCGATCGCCGTTACCGGCTATGTCCTGGCCTTTTCAGCTGTCAAGAGATACCAGGACGACATTAAGCAGAAGCTGGAAGCGGTGAAGGAGAAAAGAAAACAGAAGAAGAGAAGTAAGCGAAAGAAAAAAAAGACACAGCGGAGGCGGTAGACAGAAATGTTGGGAAGGAAGATGGAAAATACCTTCACCGGGTGCCTCCGTTTGGCCCGCAGGGTGAAATCGTTTCAGATCTCTTATCCGTTTCAGGGTTTCGCACACGGCGCGCTGGTTTGATCCAACGGATATCCTGCCAACGGCACAGAGCTATTTCGGTGTAACCCCCCGCTGAAAAGATTTCATGCAATATTCGGGCGACGCAGTTCCGCGACAAGCTGGCACACGGCAAGACATTCCAATCCGAAGGGCAAATAGCCGGCGTACCCGAGGATGGGCATCTCGAATATGTGGAAGCGTTGGACCAGGGGCACACTGTATTCCCACCGTGCCAGGCTGAAGAAGTTCCACATCTCCCAGAACAATCCGCACAGGAGCGCGGCCAGGGCTGCGGACATGACCGGTCGCCAATCTCCGCCGGCTATTTCCGAGAACACCTGCCGTTTTCCCAGGAGCCCGCGGACAGACGACAATATCAACAGCGGTGCCACCCACACCAGGGGAAACAGCAGATTCGGCAGCACTCCGATGAGCAGCAGACCGGCTGCGGCGCATACGATTGTCACCATTGCCAAAGCGCGGGGCTTCGCCGGCCGAATCGGCAGGACCGATCGAAACCCGGCATTGATTGTGGAAGCGCCGCCGATCCATTCCTGTGTGCTCAAAACAGCGGGCAGCACCGTGGAGAAAGACAGTGTGGCCAAAAGAAAATACGCGCCCGGGCCGAAATGCACCCCGGTGTAATACCAGTTCTGGACGAAGCGGTTGAGATATTCGAAAAACCACCAGAAAGCGGCTGAAAAAGGGAACAGAAGCAGGAAAAATCCCGGTTGGTTCACCATCAGGCAGCGGCCGTCCCGGCGCATCCCCAGAGCATTCATCACAACGATGTAGGACAACCACAGTGGAAAGAAGGTGTGGGACTGCAGGTCGGAAAACCACGGCATCCGGGTCCATGCCAGGATCCAGAAAACGGCCCCGCTCACCAGCCCCATCCATCCCCACCATGGAAATGGATAACGTTCTTTTCCCGGACCGGTGACTCGCCGCGAGCCGGTCCAGAGTCGGATACAGATGGGCACCGCCACGGCCAGAACGAACACCGTGTACGCAGCAAATGCCGGCCATGAAAACGGGGCGTGATGAATAAACCGGGTTTCCGGGGGAAACTCCAGATAGAGGCCCAGCGGTTCACCCGCCAGCATTACCCCTATGGCCGGCAGTCCGATCAGCATTCCTGCCAGGACCAGCCATTCTGTGAAACGATTGCCCATGACGGCCCCTCCGGGATTCACTGTTTTCCCATGACGGTCGTTAGCACGCTACTGAACATCATCCGTCGGAAGGATTGTAGAAAAGATTTCCCCAAAGATCCAGAACAGCCCCACATCACCGCCATGAAATTTCCATGGCGGTTCCGAATATGCTATGAATGGCAATTCGGCGAAGGTTATAGCCGTTGCCATAAATATGTTCCGTCTGCAGAAATATGGAAACGATGACCGCAGAGCGCGGAACGCAATTCTGAAAATCGCTATAATCCGTGTTTTCCGTCAACCGTTATCCGGTCATAACCTATTATGGGGCACTACAAGATTCAGCCAAAAGATGTGTTCTTTATTTTGAAAGAGCAGCTGGGTTACGGGAGCCTGAGCCGGCTGGAATCCTACAGATGGCTGGACGAAAAAACACTGGATCTCCTGGTTACCGAGGCCATACGGTTTTCCAAGGGGGTCGTGGATCCGTTGAACGCCATCGGCGAGTCGGAAGGTCCACGCCTTGAAACGGGGCGGGTGAGCAGCCAGCCGGCCTTTCGTAAGGCGTTTCGGGAATTCGGCAAACAGGGTTGGATCGCCGTTGCCAGGGATCCGGAGTACGGCGGCCAGGGGTTTCCCAACATGATGAGAATCGTGGTCAACGAGTTCATGTATGGGGCGTGTCAGGCATTTAACATGGCGGCCAGCCTGACCCACGGTGCGGCCCACCTGATCGAAGAATTCGGCACCCGGAACCTCAAACACGCATTTGTCCCCAAAATGTACAGCGGTCAATGGTCGGGGACCATGTGCCTGACAGAATCGGATGCCGGTTCAAACCTTGCCGCGATTCAGACACGCGCCACCCCGGCTGGGGATCATTACAACATCCGGGGCTCGAAAATCTTTATCTCCTGGGGCGACCACGATCTTACCGAGAACATCATTCACCTGGTCCTGGCACGGCTGAAGGGGGCTCCCCCGGGCACTCGCGGACTGTCGCTATTCGTCGTGCCCAAACAGCGCATCCGCAATGACGGATCCCTCGGTGACCGCAACGATGTGGTCTGTACCCGGCTGGAGGAGAAGCTGGGACTGCATGGCTCGCCCACCGCCGCACTGGAATTTGGTTCACGGGATGCCTGTGTCGGGTATCTTTGTGGCGAAAGGAACCAGGGCTTGACCCACATGTTCCAGATGATGAATGCCGCTCGGATCAACGCCGGGGTCAGCGGAATGGCTATGGCCGGTGCGGCGTACCGACATGCGGTGGATTATGCCCGGCAACGGGTGCAAGGAAAAGACGTGACCGGACGAGGGGCGGATGATGTGGTGATCATTCGGCATCCGGACGTCCGGCGGATGCTCATGGAAATGAAAGCCATGGTGGACGGTATGCGGTCCCTGATCTATTCGGCCGCCTTCTGGTCGGAACTGGCCCTCGAGATGCCCGTTAGGTCGGAGCGTGACCATTATGCGGATCTGACGGATTTTCTCACACCGATCATCAAGGCATACTGTTCGGCAAACGGCTTCCGGGTTTGTGAGACCGCCATTCAGTGTCTCGGCGGCCATGGGTATTGTAAAGATTATCCGTTGGAACAGTATCTTAGAGACGCCAAGATCCTGTCCTTGTATGAGGGAACCAACGGGATTCAATCGATCGATCTGATGGGGCGGAAAATTACCCTTCGCGAGGGCGCCTGCCTGAATGCCTTCAGAATCGAGTTGGAAGGATTCTGTCGGAGCCATCGGAATCCGCCCGGACTGAGAACCCAGATACGGGCCCTTGCTGAAACAGCCGAGGACCTCTGGAAAATGACCGGGAAACTCCGGACCCGGAGAGAAACCGACCCTGCCCAATGGGCTGCCGTCACCTGCCCGGCGTTGATGGCCTTCGGGGATGTGGCCGTTGCCTGGCGACTGCTGGACATGGCCCGGGTGGCATGGCCTTTCCTGAACCGCGGGGATGGGGGCGACGCGTTTTATCGGGGCAAGGTGCTTCAGGCGATTTACTTTGCCGAAACCAGGCTGCCCCTCACCCGGGCGGCCATCCAGACCCTGCTGCGCGAGGGCAGGGAGATTGTCGAAATGCCTGATGATGCCTTTTAATTTGCGTGGAACCTGTCTCAAGGTTGTACTTTTGGAAATAAATTCCGGGACACGGCACCATTTGCTGAGACGTGTTGCAGGCGACATGTGATGAATCGGTCCTAAACTGTTGGAAAACTTCGAAGCGCGATCCACCGTTGCTCACGCTATGGCGGGAAAGAATCCAAATCTCGAAACCATTTCAAGATCCGAATGTTCAAGACAAAGAATGCGATCCAGCATTTCTTCATTTTACGGAGTACCAGAACGTTAAATCCTTGCATCTCTGTGTTGCCCGCTTTAGAGTTTTGTCTTGAGATTCTTTTATAAAAAAGGTCCTAATCCATGAAAAAAAAATACTGGTTGATGAAGTCGGAGCCGGGCGAGTATTCGATCCAGGATCTCAAAGAGAGCGAGGGCGGCATCGACTACTGGGATGGGGTTCGCAACTACCAGGCCCGCAATTTTATGCGAGACGACATGAAGATCGGCGACCGTGTGCTGTTTTATCACAGCGGCAAAAGGCCGGCCGTCGTGGGCACGGCAAAGGTGGTCGCGACAGGATATCCGGATCACACTGCATGGGACCCTCAGAGTAACCACTTCGATAAAAGAAGTACGCCTGAGAACCCTGTCTGGTTTATGGTGGATATCCAGTTCGAATCCGAGTTTTCGAGGCCGCTGCCGTTAAAGGAGTTGCGCCAGATCTCCGGGCTGGAAAATATGATGCTGCTCCGCAAGGGAATGCGGCTTTCCATTCAGCCGGTGACTCGAAAGGAATTCGACATTGTCGTCAAGGCCGGCAAGGGGAAAAGCTGAACTCCGGTCCTCCGGCACCGGTGCCGGGTAACATTTTGTACGGGAGGCTGCCATGGCTAAAAAAGTGCTTGTTCCGATCGCGGACGGCACCGAGGAAATCGAAGCGGTATGTATTATCGACGTTCTCCGAAGGGCAGGGGCCGACGTGACACTGGCCTCAGTGGATGGGCTCCAGATAACAGCCTCGAGGGGGGTAAAGATTATTGCCGATTGCCTGATCTATGACTGTCTGACCACCGATTACGACCTGATTGTGGTCCCCGGTGGCATGCCGGGAGCCGAGCGACTCAGCGACGCCGATGCGGTGGTTCGATTGCTCCAGGGCCAGCGCCGCAAAGAGCGGCTTTATGGGGCCATATGTGCGGCCCCGGCCGTAGTTCTCGAGCCCCACGGCCTTTTGGAAGACCGCCGGGCAACCAGCCACCCTTCCTTCGCAGATCGACTCACGGATCAGTCCGCCATCGGATCGAGAGTGGTCGTCGACGGCAACGTTGTTACCAGCCAGGGGCCGGGCACCGCCATTGAATTCGCGCTGAAACTGGTGGAGTTGCTCTTCGGGAAAGAAAAAGCGGATGAAGTGGCCGAACCCCTGATGGTACCTTAAAAACAGGTAACAGGTATTGGGTGTCAGGTATTGGGCACCGGGTATTGGCGGCTACCATATGGCTAGGCCTTCCCCGTAACCGAATACCAAATACCTGATACCAAATACCGACCCCTACCCCTGCTACTGATGAGTAACCAACTGGATTCATTGTGGTAACGCATCCAGCGAAAACCGGTTATGTTGTGGGCGTCATTTCCGACACCCATGGTCTGCTGCGGGATGAAGCGATCGACGCCCTGAAAGATGTGGATATGATCCTTCACGCCGGAGATATCGACATCCCGGATGTCCTCGACGGACTGCGGGCGGTGGCTCCGCTGGTGGCTGTGCGGGGCAATATGGATTTCGGCCGTCTGCGAAGTGAGTTGCCGGAAAACGACATCATCGAAGCCGCCGATCACCTGATCTATATGATTCACGAAATCGACCGCATCGATCTGGACCCTGCCGCCGCCGGAATCAGCGCGGTCGTTTACGGCCATTCCCATAAACCCCACATCCAAAAACGCCAGGGCGTCCTGTATATCAATCCCGGCAGCGCCGGGCCCCGGCGGTTCAGCTATCCGGTCACCGTGGCACGGGTGATTATCCGGGACGGTCGGCTCGAGGCTGAAATAATCGATGTGGACAGACAAACCATGCTGAAAGCGCCATGATCTCCGTAAATGTACCCGGATACTGGATACTGGATACTGGTTGCTGGATGCTGGATACTGGATGCTGGGATGCTGGATGCCGAGTAGGAACCGGGTTCACCGTACCCGTACGGACCACAGGAGTAATGGAGTACTGGAGTGATGGATACGGATTCAAGATACGGGGATAGGGAATCTGGAGTGATGGCGTGATGACCAGCTAACTTTTTTTCCAATACTCCCACACTCCATTACTCCACAGGTCTTTTCCCCCACGGGCAAACCGGCCAAACTGGCCAACCGGCAAACCGTCGCACGGGCCCACCCCTCGACTCGCTCTGCTCGCTCCCTTCGACAGGCTCAGGACAGGCAGGACAGGCGGGCCCACGGATCATCAGGCGAACCATGCAGGAACTCTGTATCTCTGACACCCCTTTCGTCACCGGAACCTACTGTTTGATTCTGAACCTCGAACAGGCGGCATGGATCCGGATCGGTGCCATGGGTGAGGTTGCCTTCCCGCCGGGCGGGTATCTTTATGTGGGAAGCGCGTTTGGCCCCGGTGGATTGCGGGCCAGGCTATCCCGTCATGTGGGGCGGGCGTCCCGATGCCACTGGCATATCGATTATTTCAGACAGCACGCCCACGTGACCGGGGCATTCGTTACCCAGTCAAAGAGGGTCTATGAACATCGCTGGGCGCTACTGGCATCGACCCTCCCCGGCACATCCATCCCCGCGCGAAGATTCGGCGCCTCCGATTGCCGCTGTCCGGCCCACCTTTTTCATTTCAAGCACCCATCCGGAATAGGTGCCCTGGAGCGATTTCTGATCGATAAATTGCCCCCGGAACAAGCCCTAACATTTTTACATTACCGGGAAAATTGCTCTTGACAGGCAACCGTGGCATCCGCTATCAGGAAGCCTGTTAGAAAAATGTGTTAATAACGAGGTGGAAATGACCTTTATCCGCTGGTGGTGGTGGTGGCTAAGGACCTGACGTTTGCTCACCACCTGTAATATGTAAAGAAAACACACGAGGCTGTGGGCGGCTTCAGCGTTCGATCCCGAAGTGGCTCACCGCTTTTTTCTTTTGCCGGGGCTGCCAGGGGCATCCCGGCTTTTTAATTTGGAAGCAACTCCCGACTCCCTGGGGTGTAACGCAAAAAACGCCGGTTAACCCAATTGCCTAAGTGGAATCAATTAGGATTCAAGGGGTCAAGGTTTACCCGCCTTTGGCGGCGCCGGAGGCGACCAGGGATCCAAGGGGTCGAGCGAAACGGGCTAAAAAAACCAAACCTGCGGCACGTTGCCGGGAATACCAAGTTAGAACTCTATACCGAAATTCATAGGTCCCTTACGATTCGGTGCGGTTGAACCTATAGGCCTCTGTAGGCCAGAGCGGCCTGACCAGCAAGGATAGATATCTCACCCTACGGAAGCCAGCATTAAGGGCCGGGAACCGTACCGGGCCGATGTGGTAAGCAAACGGAACTGATGTATGACAACTACTATGGATACCACCACTTGAACCCTTGACTCCTCGAATCCTTGGACCCTCTTCTCCAACTAATTTGGAGAAGCATCGAAAATTGAAGCCTCATGGCGCAACATGGGGACCGTTAAAATAAAAAGGAGGAAAACATGGTGGCCAGAAAGATCGTTCTTAGCGAATCCGAAATCCCGAGGCAATGGTACAATGTTCTTGCCGACATCAAAATGAATCCCCCTCTGGGGCCGGACGGTAATCCGGTATCGCCGGATATGCTGGCACCGGTGTTTCCGATGAACCTGATCGAGCAGGAGGTCAGCCCGGATCGATGGATCGACATCCCGGAAGAGGTCCTGTCGATCTATGCCATCTGGCGTCCCTCCCCGCTCGTGCGGGCGGTGGCTCTTGAAAAAGCGCTCGACACCCCGGCACGGATCTATTTCAAGAACGAAAGCGTCAGCCCTCCGGGAAGCCACAAACCGAACACGTCTGTCCCCCAGGTGTATTACAACAAAGTTTTCGGCATTGAGCGCATGACGACTGAAACCGGCGCCGGCCAGTGGGGGAGCGCGTTGTCGTTCGCCTGCGCTCAATTCGGCATGGAATGCAGGGTCTACATGGTCCGTGTCAGTTTTGATCAGAAACCATACCGCAAGGCGATGATGGAAACGTGGGGCGGGAAATGTGTGGCCAGCCCCAGCACCGAAACCAAGGCCGGGAGGGATATTCTCGAAAAGTATCCGGACACGCCCGGCAGCCTCGGCATTGCGATCAGCGAAGCCATCGAGGCGGCGGTGAGCGATACATCCGGAAAGACACGCTATTCGCTGGGCAGCGTGCTGAACCATGTCGTGCTCCACCAGACCGTGGTGGGTTTGGAGGCTAAAAAGCAGCTCGAAACCATCGGCGAATACCCGGATGTCATTATCGGATGCGCCGGCGGCGGCAGCAATTTCGGCGGGCTCGCCTTCCCGTTCGTGCTCGATAAAATAAACGGCAAAGAGATTGCCATCTATCCTGTGGAGCCGGCGGCCTGTCCCACCCTGACCAAAGCCCCGTTTGTGTACGATCACGGGGATACTGCACGCTACACCCCGTTGCTGCCGATGCACAGCCTCGGTCATGCCTTCGTGCCGCCACCGGTGCACGCCGGCGGCCTCCGCTACCATGGCATGGCACCGACGGTCAGTCAGCTGGTGAACGAGGGCATTCTCGAGGCCAAGGCGGTGACCCAGCTCGATGCCTTGGCCGCCGGGATACTCCTTAGCCGGACAGAGGGGATCATTCCGGCCCCGGAAACAACCCATGCCCTGGCCACCGTTGTGGAAGAGGCCAAAAAAGCAAAGGAAGAGGGCAAGGAGAAGGTCATTCTGTTCAACTGGAGCGGCCACGGCCTGCTGGATTTGACGGCCTACGAAAAGTTCCTGGCCGATGAACTGAGCAACTTTGTATTGAGTGACAAAGAAATCGAAGAGGCTGAAAAAGTGTTTGCCGAGTTCCCGAAACCGGAAGCGCTGAAGAGCCGGTAACAGGATACTTGCGGGATATCAGAGTGCATACGGTGTGTTGTGCTGCTGATACTCTTTCCCGCCATCGTCACGTTTTTGCCGGACGTGATCCGATAATTAATAAAAAAACTCTTGATTCGATGGCCCAAAGTTGGTAAAGCCCTACGATCAAGATCTGGATCATTTCCTGCGCTGATGCTGTTATATCGATTTCGGGGTTGATCTCTTAAAATGTTTCGGGTCTAAAATGACAGCCCGGGCCGTATACAAGAATTGTGTGAGAAAATGTAGCCTCCCACTACGATACGGCCCGGGCTTCCTTTTTTTAAACAGGTTGACGCCCAATTTCTGGACCCGGTGTTTACATCGGCGTTCCCCTTCCCTTGCAAATCTTCGCTATCGGCATCGGCCTTGGCCGGTTTCTTTTTCGGACTTCTCCATCATAACATCAAAACGCCGGACATTTCAACGATCCCGTGACGTTATTCAGAATTTCGGCGGTGCGCACATATAGTCGGAGTGTGCATTGACGGTTATTCACTCGATGCACCTTCGGGTTCGGACTCGGAATCGGGATCGATCTTATTTGCGCTGCAATCCGATAATTCCTCCCGAACCGTGTATCCACGCTGACCAAGATCCGTCAGCATGGCAACGATTCGATCCAGTAAGAGGTTGGCTTCAGATTGGAGGGATATCCGATACACATCCAGTTGCTCATATCCGAAAGTCATCGCCGTTTTCTTCTCCTATACCGATACCGATACCGATACCGATTCCGACCCCGAATAAAAATCCTTTCTGAATATCACGCCTGGGTGATCGTATAACCCAAAGAACCATCAGCGAAAGATCGGTTCTAAATTGGACACGTTGCGTTGCATGACCGACAGGAAATCACCTTCCGGCGGCACGTTCCCGCAGGGATCAAACACGGCGCTCCGGATGCCCATTGTTTTCAAATTTTCCGTTGCAGATGTGATCGGCGGGCCCTCCCAAATCATCCATTGGGCTGGATGCATCTCCAATACGTTACTCAATTCGGTGATCTGACCGGGGGAAGGCTCCTGATCCGGCTCCCAATGAACCGACCTGCCGTTTAAGCCGTAGCCTTTTGCCAGGTACTCATATACCGGATGAGAAAAGATCATCGGGACGGTGTTCCTATTGGAGACAACAGATTTTATCCGGCTGTCGAGCGTCAGCAAATCATTTTTAAGCGACAGAAAATTGGCCATGAACGTGTCCTTTTGCTGCGGCCGTTTGCGGGCCAGCGCCCCGAAAACCGCTTCAGCCTGTTTGGCCGCCAGGGACAGGTCCAGCCAGGTGGTGAAGGCCGGCCCCTCATGGGCGTGCTTCCCTTTGGCACCGTGGCTGTGGGTCATGGTTTCCTTGACAGTAAGGTACCGGTCCTTGAACTCCCGGGACGTGTCTATGGTTCTGGAACGCGGCAGGCTGACTTTGCCCACCCATTTGGCGTATCCGGCGCCGTTCAACAGAATCAGATCCGCCTGCTGGTAGGCGCCGATCTCTGCAACTTCAGGTGTCCAATATACCGGATCCACGTCTGCCGGCACCGGAAACGTCACCTTGACGTGTGGACCGCCGATCCGTTCGGCGAAGTATTTCAGTGGATAGTTGACCACGTAGATGTTCAAAGGGCTGTCAGCGGTACTGGCTGTCGCTCCGATGAACACGAACGCCATGCAAAGGGCAACACGGTGCAGGCTTTGACGGTGAAACATGGAGATCTCCTGGGTAAAATCCAAAAGCAGGTTCATCCAATAAACAGCATCCGCACCAGATCATGGGTAAACTGGTGGACCACCATCAGCATGGCGCCGCAAAGCGCAGCGCTGGATGAAACAATAATCAGAATTTCTGCGGCCAGCAGCTTGGCGATGGTCAGGCGGCTGCAACCGATTTTGAAAATGGTCTGGATCTCCCGTTGGCGCAGCCGCAGGGACAGGGCAAATACCAGGATGATCGCCATGATGGTTGCCAGGGCAACCACCGACACGACGGCATCCAGCACGTTCTTGATGCGAAAGATGTTCTGCAGCAGCCCGTCGATGACGTTCGCCGGGCGCAGAATCTGCTGGGTTTCCTCCTTGGACAGGTATCGGCCCTGCAGAATCGTTCCGGATTTCTCATCTGTCGGTACGGCGATGACCGCAGAGATGGGATAGACCTCGGTATTGCCATGAAAATGGAAACTGTCGATGTTTTTCTCGCTGATTTCCGTGTAGTGGTACAGCTTGGCCGTGGCAGCCACATTGGATTCCGAGCGCTTCAACACCAGCGTCGGATCCTTGAGTTGAATCACATCCTGATGGCCGTGGCCCAGTCCCTGGATTACCCAGGCTGTCTTCAGGTCGACGAAAACGGCCAGATCATCGGCGGTGTGGGTTCTGTCGAAAATCCCCACCACCTTCATCTTGAGGGGATAAACGCCGGCCAGATCGAAGAGGCTTTCCGGCGAGGATATCAGATGATCGCCCGGTTCAAGGTTCAACTCTTCTGCGGCCCGGGCACCGACCACGCATTCTCCCAATACTGCGAGTGGTCTCCCCGAAGCGACGCGGAGATTTCGGAAATCAAAATAATCCATAGCGGTTCCCACAATGGGAAATCCCCGGGCCTGGAACCGCGTGTACATGGGAATGGCCATGGCCAGGCCCGAATCCCAGATACGGTTGGCCGCCTCCATGCTGATGGTTTCGGGCCGCTCGTTCCCGAAGTACAGGGAGTTCATGACCAGGTCCAGGGCACTGCCCTTGGCGCCGACGATCAATGGCGTGGAAACAGCCCGCGACATGAGCTGGCGTTCGCTCTCGTCCAGCAGCAGCTGCAGCGCAAAGGGAAGAAATGCGATCAGGGTGATGCAGGCCACCAATACCACGGTTTTTATGCGGTTGTAGGTGATGTATCGGTACGCTAGGTAAAGGCTATCCATAGGATCTCAGATAAGAAGCACGTCCCACCGTTGTTCACGCTATGGCGGGCAAGAATACGAATATCGAAATTCGAAACAGATTCAAAATCCCCAATCTAAAATCCAAAATTTCCAAAATCCCGAAAATCAATCACCCTGTCGAATCGATCCAACAATTCGTGATCGTGTGTCACAGCCAGCAGTGACGTATCGTCTTCATCCACAGCGGTAAACAGAAGATCGAGTATTTTTGTCTTGTTTTCGGGGTCCAGATTGCCGGTGGCTTCGTCGGCCAGAATCAGTTTGGGCTGCGGCAGCAGTGCCCGGCAGATGGCGGCGCGCTGTTTCTCTCCCTGGGAAAGGTCATTGGGCCGTCGTTTGATCTTATCCCCGATGCTCATGGCCGTTGCCAGCATTCCGGCCCGCTGATGCACCGATGCGTCCAGCTTCAGGGCGTCGGTAATGCGATACGGGTGCAGAATGTTGTCCATGACATCGAGGTAGTCGAGCAGCTCGAAGTCCTGGAACACGAACCCGATCGAGGTAATCCGAAAGCGGCGCCGTGCGTTATCGTTCAATCGACTCACTTCGGTGCCGGCGATATGAATCACGCCCCGGTCAGGAGTGATGATGCCTGCGATCAGATTCAGCAGGGTCGTCTTTCCCGTGCCGCTGGGGCCAATGACGGCGGTTTTCTCCTTTCTCGCCAGGTTCAGGGCCCTTATGGAAAGAGAGAAATTGCCGGTCGGGTAGTGGAATTCAAGATCGTTTATTTGAATCATTGCAACCCATTCGAATTTGGATTTTGGATGCGTTGCTGGACAAACGTCGCTCCACTGTATTTATTCTCTTTGATGGACCCATTCCATGCAATGTCCGGGAGTCATTTTCGTTTGATCTCCGGCACCGATACCGAACCCGAGCACAACTTGCCGTAGTGATCGGTCTCGCAAGTAAATCCAAACGCGGATGCTACGAGCATTCGTATATCGGCGTTAAACATTCCGATGGACCATCGGGATCGGAATCGCTATCGGAATCGGTATCGATCTCATCCGTTTGCTCTTCGATCCCGGCCCCAACCTTAAGACAGAGCAGAAGCATTCATCCATACAAAAGACTCGCTAAGTCACACTAAAGATCAAATCCGAGATCTTATCGCTATCCGAAATGTTGTCATGAGGGGGCGAGGCAGGCCGAATCCCCAATACCCGATACCCACGGTGTCAGCCGCCGATCGCACACATCTGACTGCACGGCTCTTCCCGGTCGTCTTCCACCAGGTGGTGCTGGGACGGCTTGTGTTGTACCGCTTTGAGGAAGATCTCCCG
This sequence comes from Olavius algarvensis associated proteobacterium Delta 3, assembly GCA_903231505.1. Classification (GTDB taxonomy): domain Bacteria; phylum Desulfobacterota; class Desulfobacteria; order Desulfobacterales; family CAFBRK01; genus CAFBRK01. Next base: position 85,145 of record CAFBRK010000029.1, read on the forward strand.
GAGGTCCTTGTCGAGAAGCCCTTTACGAAGCGGGGTTTTAAGATCCTCAATCTGATCCGATAGAAGGCAGGGCCGGAGCTGGCCGCTGGCCGTCAGCCGGAGTCGGTTGCATCTTTCGCAAAAATGCTGGCTCAATGGCCGGATCAGGCCGATTTCACCGGCGGCGCCGCTGAAGCGGTAGCGTTCGGCCGGACCGTCCCGGGACGTTCTCGGCAGAGGTTTCAGATCGCCCAGGCGGCTGATGATACGCTTTATTTCGGGCGCCAGCACCGGTCGTTCCGACACGGACGATTTGCCGATGGGCATGTGCTCGATGAAACGGATATGGAAGGGGTGTGTCAGGGAGAGACGTGCAAACTCGACCAGCTCATCCGTATTGATATCCCGAAGGACCACCACATTTATTTTGAGCGGTGAGAATCCCATGCATTCCGCATCCAGGATACCTTCCCAGACCTGATCGAATCGATCGACGCCGGTGATATTCGCAAATTTAGGCCGTTTCAGCGTGTCGAGACTGACGTTGATCCGTCGGATGCCCGCCGACCATATTTTTTTCAGGTTGTTTTTCAGGAACACGCCGTTGGTGGTCAACGACACATCCTGTAAACCGTCGATGGCGCTCAACTCCTCCAAAAAGTGATAGACGCCTTTCCGGACCAGGGGTTCTCCCCCGGTGATGCGAACTTTGCTGATCCCCATGGAGACACCGAGGCGGACAATTCTCAGGATCTCCTCGTACCGGAGAATGTCTTTGTGGGACAGCTTCGGAATCTGATCCCGGGGTACGCAATACATGCAGCGCAAGTTGCACCGATCGGTGATGGATACCCGAAGATAGTTCAGGTTCCGCTTGTACTGGTCAATGAGTTGAGGTTCCGTCACAGGTTTCGTTTCCTATGTCCCATAAAATTTCTTCCGGTATTCCGGAATGTCGATGATCGGCGGCCGTTCATGGCCTTCCAAGCGAGTCTTCTCCGCCTTGTATGTGTTTTTGACGAGGTTGTACTGTATGATATCGCCGAACATCTTCTCCTTCAAATCGATTAGCCCGAGCTGGCTCTTCCGATTGATAAACGTCTTTAAAATAACAAAGGCCATTTTGCCAAGGGCTTTTGTGTCCTGATTCCGGTGTATCCGCCTATCCAGGTCTACCTGGGCGATGACATCGAGTCCCCACTTTGCATAGATATCCATGATCATGCTCGTTTCAACCCCGTAGCCGATGGGAAATGGAATCTGCTCAAAGACTTCGCGGTAGCCGGCATATTCGCCGGAAAGCGGCTGGATGAGCTGGGTCAGATCCGGGAAAAACAGGGAGAATAGCGGACGGACAACCAGTTCCGTCACCCGTCCTCCTCCGGTGGGCCGGATTTTGTTTTTTCTGATGGCGATGGGGCGATCGTAAAATGCCTTGGTGTATCTGATATTGTCGTTCAACAGGAGCGGCCCAATCAGGCCATAGGCAAACCGGTGGTGGATGTTTTTGATATCGGCATCCAGGTAGACGAGAATATCCCCTTCGGTGATGTGCAGTGCCTTCCAGAGGTTTTCCCCCTTTCCTTTAAACGCTTCAAGATTGGGCAGGATGTTGTTGGCTTCGTAGACATCGGCGCCGTAGGTTCTCGCAATGGCCCGGGTGTTGTCTGTGGATCCGGAATCGATGACCACAATTTCATCCAGCAGGTGGTAACGGGTCATCAGTTCCGATTTCATGATGAGGATCTCTTTGGCGATCGTTTTTTCTTCGTTCAAGGTCGGGAGGCACAGGGATATCTTGATCTTTTTTCGCTGCTTTTCATCCACCAATCGGGCCAGATCCTGGAAATCCGAATAGTGAAAGGTGTTTTCCGTCAACCAGGTGTTACGCATCACAAACCCCGTTGTCGATGGCCGTGATGATTCCGATGATCTGGGCAATGCCTTTGAACATCGGTTCAATCTCCATGGTCGCATCTTCCTCGTAATAATTGTATCCGTTGGTCAGCCCGATCGTCACGGCGGGAACTTTGTGGGACAAAAAAATAGACAGGGCGGATTCCGTGGGTTCACTGACCGGCTCGATACCCAGGGACTTGAGCACATCGGCACTGCATTTTACCAGGGGGTGGTTGTACGGGAGCCGGTTCGCGTTCAGATTGCTGATGGTGTTCAGGGTCAGGTCCACCCGGTGCTCATGACGGATCCCTTCGATGATGTCCTTGATGTCGTGATGCAGCTCCTTGACGATCCGGTCCTGATGGCTTCGAATTTCCAAGCCCAGGGTGGCGTCGCAAGCGATCGCCCCGTGGTTGACCCCGCCGTCGATGGTTCCGATAACAATTTTGGATCTTGGACGCTGGGGCATTCTGATTTTCAGAATTTCGTTGATCACCTCATTGAGCACCAGAATCGCATTCGGAAGGTGTTTATGGAGAGAGCCGGATTTTCGTGACGTGTGGCATTCCACTTCCGCCCGAATCATCCCGTCCGAAAAATAGTTGAGTCGCCCAAGTTCACCGCCTTCGATACATACGGCTGCGCGGATGGGTTTTTTCCACGTCTTCAGCAGATGCCGAACGCCCCTCAGGTTGGCTCTCCCGATGGACTGGATGGTCCCTGCCAGAACAATGTCGGATTCGAATGTCAGGTTGAGACGCTGGAAGATAAGCGGCAGGGAAATGAGCACACCCACACCGACCGAGTTGTCCATGATCCCGGGTCCGGTGATGGTCTTTTCGGCGACAGTGTAGTTATAGACCATATCCCGCGTAAAAAACGTGTCGAGGTGGGCGGACACAAAAATGGGCGGGTTGTCCGGATTCTTTCCGCGGATGATGCCGATGGGATTTCGGTAGCTATCGGTTGTACATTCATCCACCTGAAATTCGGCGAGGCGGTCCATAAAGACAGTCGTTCGACGTTTTTCCTTGAACGTGGGCGCCGGGGTCTGACCAATCAGCAGGATATTGGTAATGATCGTCTCCCGTATAGAACGTATTTCATCCACCATTTCAGGCAGTTTGCGTACGTAAAGATCCATCCGGCCCTCCGGTAACGCGTGTAGGAAACGGAGTAACTATTTTTGTTTGGGCGGGTCAGTTTTCTGAGCAGAATCTCATAACACTATATCAAAACAGAGAAACAGGTCAACGTTTCTCTAAAAACCCGAGCTGGTTATGAACTCTGCATGTCGATCGACACCTTGCGCCGGAGGGCGGGCTTCCTGCTGTGACGATTTCATGAGATCTACGGATTAAGGGTGTGTCCGAAGTACAGCATTTCAAACTTTTTCAGCAGGTCGTTCAGATTTTGAATATGATCCAGCTCGACGGTCTGTTTGGCCTTCATGGCAGACAGCAGGATCTGATGCAGCACTTCCAGTTTCTCGGCGTATTTTTTCTGTCCGGGTTTAATGCGCTGCGTCATGAAATACTGGGTGACAATGTGCTGGATTTCCCCGGCATGGGCCTCCTTGTTGGTCACCCATCGAACCATCTGGTTGTAGTTGAGGGGCTTTTCCCGGGCCAGGGAGGTGATCTGTTTCATTGACTTTTCAACGGTGGTAATGTGTTCGGCGATCAATCGGGCCCGGAGCTCATCATCATAAATACCGCAGGGAATCTCGCAGTGGGCAAACGCCAAAACGGTTGTCATCAGAAGAATACAGATGGTGGAAAGAACTACTTTGCCGGCGGTTTTCATCGGAGGGCTCCTTTTGGCGGTGTCTATGGAAAGCGGAAAATCCGCGATACGGAATACATGGTGTAACGGGCTTTTATGATTCGTTGCCGTGATCGACTATTTTACAGAGATTTTAGACCCGGGATTGGCTAACCCGAAAATTGCATGAAATCTTTTCAGCACTTGGCTAAAAAGAATCAAATTCGATATGTTACCGTAAACACGAGCATGTGAACAAGAATGCAATTTGCAATGTTCAATATACTTAAAACTGACTGAAAAGATTTCACCCTTCGGGCCAAACGGAGACTTTCATGGCCGGCGTTATTCGAGGTTCGCGGTAGATTTACTACAGC
>CAFBRK010000030.1 GCA_903231505.1 Olavius algarvensis associated proteobacterium Delta 3
ATCGGTTACCTCAGTGCTCGAGTGGTTTATGAACACCTAGCAACTAAAACCATGCGATTCAATGGCTATTTGGGCAACAGCCCGGCAAGACCTGACCCCTTTCATAAATATTGACAACTATTTCGTCATATGTCATGTTATTTGACAAAAAACATGTCAAAAACCATGGCTCAAAGCACCCCACATATTGATAGGATAGTCGATTTAAATGCACTATTAGCCAAAAAGTCACATTTTCTGCTCGGACCCCGTCAAACCGGTAAAACATTTCTTATTCGGCACAAGCTCACAGAGGCGCGTGTCTACGATCTTCTAGACGCTGAAGTTTATTTAACTTTAAGCCGCCATCCGGGGCGCATTTCCGAAGAGATACAACCGGATGACCGGATCGTTGCGATCGACGAAATTCAGCGACTGCCGGAGCTTTTAAATGAAGTTCACCGGCTTATCGAATCGCGAGGGCTTCGCTTTTTGCTCACCGGCTCCAGCGCGCGCAAGCTCAGACGGGGAGGCATCAATCTGTTGGGGGGGAGGGCGCGAACCAAATACTTGCACCCACTGACATACAAGGAACTGGACACGCGTTTTGACTTGTTTCAGGCGATAAAATGCGGCTTGATCCCCTCCATCTATTTTTCCGACGAGCCGCGCGCCGACTTGCACGCCTATGCAGGATCTTATCTGCAGCAAGAAATAATGGCCGAAGGGACAACCCGAAATATTCCCGCCTTCAGCAGATTTCTGCATGTCGCCGCGCTATGCAATGCCACTATCGTTAATTTTACAAACGTTGCAAATGATGCCCAGGTGGCCCGAACAACGGTCTATGAATATTTTGAAATCCTAAAAGACACACTCATTCTCCATGAATTGCCCGCCTGGCGAAAATCAAAAAAACGGAAACCACTGGCTTCTTCGAAATATTACTTTTTCGACATCGGTGTCGTTTCTGTCCTGCAAGACCGAGAATTCAGGGCCGGAGCACCGGAATTCGGTGAGGCTTTTGAGACGTACCTGATGCATGAACTGAAATGCTTCAGCGACTATGTGTCCGGTGTGCGGTTAAGTTACTGGCGATCAACTTCAGGGTTTGAAGTCGATTTTATTCTTGGCGACCATACGGCTGTGGAAGTAAAAGCGAAAAAAAATATATCCGCTAATGATATTAAACCATTGCGAATGCTGGCAGAGGAAGCCTTACTTAAGCGATATGTATGCGTAAGCCTGGAGCCTCGGCGAAGAAAAATAGGCATTGTAGAGATCTTGCCATATCAGGAATTTTTGGACCTGTTGTGGGACAACGCTTTTGTGTAAATCTGCAACTCCAATTTGAGATTTGAGCGAAAAGATTTTATGCAATGTTCGGGCTAGTTGTTCGCACCGGTATCATCTGAGGAGGCGTGTTTTGCTTTACGAGTGCGCCGACGTCTTTGCACGAGTGCACTGACGAACGAATAGAGAACACTTGTGGTCAAGCCCAGCATGAACACACCGTTTGCGGCTTGCAGGGCGCCCAGAATGCGCCGTTCATCGCTCATCACTATGTCGCCATAACCGAGCGTGGAGAAGTTGACCAGCGAGTGATAGAATGCCGTGCCAAAGTCCTTGAATTCCTGGAAGGCAAGGAACATCCAGGCCCAAAGAGCGGCTTGCAAGAGGTTTCCGGCAAACAGCACCATCACGACCGAGATAATCAGTGTCCATCCGAAGCCGATCGTGTGTTTGAACAGGTTCCGTTGCTCCAGCGCATCGAGCCCATGCAATAAGACAGCAACCACATAGACCTGGATCGCCATACAAATGACGAGCATGCCGCTTCCCAATATCACATACGTGCCCATATGATGCTCCCACATAATGATAAGAAGTGTTCAGGTGTCAGGTTTCAGAGCTGTGGAAGTCTCAGGTGTCAGTGTTCAGGGATAACAGAGAAGGTTTCAGGTTTCGGGTTTCAGTGTTCAGGGGTCGGTTTGTTTGTTGCTTCTTTTTGATCTTCATGTGTTTCATTTTTAACCGTTGTGCTTGACACCTGACACCTGACACCTGACACCCGACACCTGAAACCCGACACCCGACACCCGACACCTGAAACCCGACACCCGACACCCGACACCCGACACCTGAAACCTGAAACCCGACACCTGACACCCGACACCCGATATCCAACATCGAGACGTCTGTTCCCCGAAAATTGGTGCTGTGTAGACCTTCGGCCTTCAGACTCACTCCAACCACCCTCGCGTTTTAAAGAACAGAAACATGCCGATCGCAATCAGCCCCATGATAATCAGCACTGCCGGATAGCCGTAGGAAAAATGGAGCTCAGGCATCTTGTCGAAGTTCATGCCATAAATTCCAGCGATCAATGTCAGAGGCATGAAAATCGCGGATAAAATGGTCAAAATCGCCAGCCGATGATTGGTCTTTTCCTGCTGGGTCATGTTGAACCGCTGCTGGAGGTCTGAAATTGTATTTTCAACCCGGTCCAAAATCTGAGTGGCGGCAAGAGTGTTGCTTGGGGCCAACTGAAATTGTGCCGTGAGCGCCTCAAAATCAAGAAACGGTCTGCTGAGGCGGCCCAAAAATTCGAAACACCAGTGTTGTGCAGCGACAACGCTGTCGAGGGAGCGGAGCAGTCGCTTCTGATCGAGGATCTCATCCCCTTCCACACCGTCGGGGTTGTCATCCATGCGGTCATCCAACTCGAACACCGCTTCTTTCAGGGCCTCTGATAATTTGAGACTTTCCGTGGATTCAAATAACAGCAGCAGACAAACCAGAGCGGAAGTGTTTGGCTCAAATAATGGTAGACTGGAAATCAATCCATCTATGGCGCTATCAAGCGTTTCAATGGGAACATCATGCAGGGTAATGACAAGATTCTGCATGCAGAGAAACGAGAGGTAGACCGGTTCTGTTTCCAGACTGCCCGGATATACTGGAAACGAAAAAAACATCTCATCCTGCAAGGGCAGATACCGGGTTGCCTGACCGGCCTCCAGGCAACTCTTCATGGCTTGATCGGACAGTGTGAGGCTGTCCAACCACGACTCTAGGTCATCGGGTGAGTAGGAGTGAATATCGATCCAATAACTCCCCCGGTCCTGCCGCCGGCATTCCAGGACATCATCGCATATTTCGAGGGCCGATCCGGATTCTGCGCCGATTCGATAACTACGGACTATCATCTGTATGTATCCTCCCTTCGCAGGTTTCAGGTTTCGGGTTTCAGTGTTCAGGGGTCGGTTTGTTTGTTGCTTCTTTTTGATCTTCATGCGTTTCATTTTTAACCGTTGTGCTTGACACCCGACACCCGACACCCGACACTTGACACCTCAATTCCGACACCCGACACCTGACACCTTAATTCCGACACCCGACACCTGACACCTTAATTCTCCTCAAAACCAATACAGACGTCGTCTACTGCGGAGACAGGTGCCTCTGACCAGGCCCTCAGGACCAGGTTTTCAGTGTTGGAATAACCGGAATATTACACACCGGCTGAAGAGGAAACGCGCGCCTCGGCTTCTACGAATACACGTTTTACCTCAGGGATTTCGGACTTAATCGTCCGATCAATCGTCGCAATGGCCCTCTCCACCTCACCGGTCTGAAGATTATCCTTCAGGTCTACGCTGAGGTTCACCAGAATAAATTCCGGTCCCATGTGCATGGTCAATACCTCGTTGACATGCTCAACCGCCTCAACTTGTTGGGCGATTCGATAAATCGTCTCCCGAACGTCTCTTCTGGCGCTCTCTCCGATCAGCAGCCCTTTGGTTTCGTAGGCCAACCAGATGGCTGTCAGCGCCAGAAGGACGCCGATTAAAATAGAGGCGATACCATCGAAGATCAGGACGCCGGTCACTTGCCCCAGCGCGATTCCAAAAAAGGCGATTAAAAGACCGAGCATTGCCGCCGTGTCTTCGAACAACACCACGAAAAGGGTAGGATCTTTTCCCCGGCGCACCGCTTCGAAATAGCCCAGGTCCCCTTTGGCCTTTCGGAATTCCTTAACCGCAAAATAGAGGGCTCCCGACTCGAATATAATCGCGAGGCCCAGAACGACGTAATTGATGAGCGGATTCTGAATGGGCTGTGGATGCCGCACATGATGAATGCCCTCATATATGGAGATGCCCGCACCCAGGGCAAAGATCAGGATGGAAACAACAAAACTCCAGAAATAGATTTCCTTGCCGTGGCCGAAAGGAAATCTCTCATCCGGAGGCTTTTCGGCCTGCTTCAAACCAAAGAGCAGAAGCACCTGGTTGCCGGTGTCCACAACCGAATGGATGCCTTCGGAGAACATGGCCGAACTGCCGGTAATGGAAGCCGCAACAAATTTGGTAATGGCCACCAGGCTGTTGCCGATCAGGGCGGCATAGATTACTTTTTTAGATCCGGATGCCATAGGGTCAACTCCAATTTCGAAATACCATTAACTTTTCGGATCGCGAAGTGGCTTCAGAACCGTTTCATCGACACTTCGCAGATGCAGGTCCCTTTGTGGGAAAGCAATCTCGATACCCGCCTCCCGGAAACTCTGATCGATTTGTTGATTCAATTCGGTTTGTATGGTGCGGCGATCGTCGAAGTTCAATATCCAGACTCGGAGCTCGAAATCGAGGGTGCAGTCACCAAAGCTCAGGAATAAAACCTTGGGATTTGGTTTGGTCGAAACTCCTTTGTGTCCACTGGCACATGCCGTCAATGTTTTGATTACCAGAGGGATATCCGAACCATAGGCCACGCCTACCGGAATCCGAATCCGCATCATTCGACTGGAAAGCGTCCAGTTGGTGACAGGGTTGGTGGTCAAATCGCTATTGGGCACAATGACATCTGCGTAATCGTGCGTCCGGATCCGAGTGGCCCGCAACCCAATTTCTTTGACTTCGGCCCATTGTCCCCCCATCTGGATGGCATCCCCCACACGAACCGGACGTTCAAAAAGCAAAATCAAGCCACCGATCAAGTTATTGACGATCTCTTTCAACCCAAACCCGGCTCCCACCCCAAGGGCGCTGATCATGATGGTGAGTTGATTGAGCCTAAACCCCAAAACCGCAAGTGCCAGCAGGAATCCGGCAAAAACGAACGCGTAGGTAATCAGATGATTGATGGAAAACCGGACGCCGGGATCCACCTGGCGCAAATCGTATATCTTTGTGAGAAACAGCTGCTGAATAACCCGTGCGGTGATGTAGGCGCCGAACGCCAGGGCGGCAGCTTCGAGAACCAGTCCGACGGTGATCCGCTGTTCGCCGAAGGTAACGCCGATGGCCAGCAATCCATTGAATGCCGCGATCGGATCCGGATATAATTCCCAGATCACCAGCAGCATGCATACATAAACGACAACCAGCAGACTACTGAACAAAATTGTCAATCGGCGAAGGGCGGTATCGGGATTCTGACGCATTGTAGCGGGAAGGGGCCAATCCGAACGGCGAAAAATCCATTCCAATCCGCCCCTCATTGACCGAATCACCAGCCACCAGGCAATTGTCAATCCGATGGCGCGCACCGGCATGACAAACAGGTGTTTAGCCAATGTGGCCATGCCGAATAGTTCTGCCGCCAGAACGACGGCCAAACAACAGGCCCCCAGTCGAAGACCTGCAATGAAAACGATCCCATCGCCTTCGCTGCTTGCAGCCCTGGCCCATCGCAGGGAAAAATAAATTCCCACCGCAGATGCTAAAACAAAGAAGAGTCTGAATGCGGGAATAGATGACCCAATGGTGAATAGGATATTGATGCCGATTATTATGATGACGAGGTAACACAGGAACCATCGTTTCCATGTGCTTTTAAACAAGGGTTTGGCCAGGCGCAGCAAACAGATCCCCACCATGGCCGTTAACAGGGTTTGCCACCAGGCGGGGCTCAATGTGTGGAAGTTGTGAAAGGGTCCGAAGGACAGAAATAATCCGGCCGAAATCGGTCGGGTTGCCATAAACTGCAGGAGTTGTGTCTGTTCGATGGTCTTTCGATTTCGATAGATGCCGATAATTAGAAACAGAGCCAAGCCCACCTGAAATATGATCAATCCGCGTTGTTGAGCAAAAAAAAGACGATCGCTGTATCTCATCCGGAGTAAATTTTTCATCGTTTGCGGGTGCCAGGTGCTTTTAAGCTGCGACCGGTAAGCATCAGAAATGATCGGGGGGTAGGTGTCCGCACGATCACCGCCAACGGCCGCCTGGATCAAACGATTCGATTCGGCGGTCATGTCCGCTATCCGAACACGTATATGGGCGGCCTTTCCCTGCAACACCAACAACGGCTGCAATGACTGCCGGATGAGCCCGAGGGCTCTGGATATGGTGGCCTGACCCTTCGTAAAAGCCAATCCTATGTCATCCTGTTGTTCTTCCACGCTAAGCCCTGCTGCGGCTGCCTGCCAGCGCCCTCTTTCATGCGCCCATTTTTTGTGCAATTTCGACAACTGTTTGACACCAGCGGTCGCGGGTTTGGCAGCTTTTTGGAGCTGCTGGTGAAGCAGATCCAATACACGATTTAGCTGAACCAACGGGATGTAAAGATTCTCTTTCGAAGCCTTTAGACGCTCAAACTGAGCAGCCGTTTTCTCCAGCTCGGTTTCAACCTCGGATAACCGGTGTTCGATAGCTGGCAGGTCTTTGTCGACAGCGAGCTCTTGATGGAGTTCGGATAGGCGAACGGACAATTCAGAAACCTTGGGAATTAAGTCCGCCAATTCCCAGGATACCGTCGGTTTCGTATTCTTGGAAGCCGGCGATTGCTCTTCTCCGGTGCCATCGGCCGCGATACCCTCGGAAGACATCATCAGCAAAAAGAGTAGCAGAAAGATTCGGATGAGAAAATGTTGCATGTCAGAAATCCGATGCATGTTTTGTTTTGCGTTTGCTTCGATGTCGACGCATCAGCGTTGTGACAAACGATGACCGCAGAGTCGCCAGGCTTCGCTCTTTGAGCTTCGACCCGACAAGCAGAGGACGCAAAGGAACTGTATTTTTCCCCGAATCCCTGAGAGGGGGAATCGGGGAAAAAGCTCCAGATAAAGGGCGACTTGCAAAAGGTTTCCTGTAAACAGCTCAATCGAGACGGCAGTGATCAGTCTCTACGCTGATCAGAAAGTCACTATTCACTGCTATCAGTCGGCACACTCGATACAACGGGTGGCAAACGGCAGGGCATCGAGCCGTTTTTCAGCAATCGGCTCCTCGCAGACTTCACAGAGGCCATAGGTCCCCAAATCTATCTGCTGCAGCGCTGCGTCGACTTGCCTCAGTTCCCGGCCTGCCACCGCGAGCAGATCATCGCGAACGTCGGCGTTCTCCCACTCGTGGGCCGTATCCGTCTCACCTCTCGCGGTCTCCTGCTGCTCGTCTCGCCGGATCTTATCGATCCGCGCTTGAATTTCTTGTCGCTGGGATTCTAACCGGGCTCGCCATTGGCTCATAGGTGTCGGCATAAATTTACCTCCATGCTGGTGCCCTCGTGCAAGGCTGTGCACAATTACCAAATTCCGTCATTCCGGACGAGTCCCGCCCTTTCGCGATATAACTATAGCGATTTTCAGAATTCCGTTCCGATTGCGACCTTGTGGGCGTATTGTTAAGTTTCCCAGCGGGCGCGGTGGCCCGCTCTACGAATACAAGACCTACAACTAGTGTCCATCCAGAAATGGTAGATTGTGGTTCAGACCAAGGCCGCAGTGTTTTGGCAACCGCAGGCGTAGTGGCGCTACGTCGAGGATTGCCAAAACGCGAGAACACAGGCCTGGGCCGCAAGATGCCATTTATGGATGGGCACTAACTAAGCCTCACCGTTTAAAGTGAGAGTTTATAAAGCATGGCACATTACAGATTCTGACGAAATCAGGTCTGGACCAGGGATGTCGGGTTTCAGGGGTAATAAAGGTTTCAGGTGTCGGGTTTCAAGTTTCAGGGCAGGCAGCGGTTGTTGACACCTGTCGAAGATCCCGTCTGGAGTGAAGCGAAAGCGGGGAACACTGACACCTGAACACTGACACCTGAAACCATAATCCGTCCCAAACCCGACACCTGAACACTAATGAATTCCGACACCTGACACCTGAAACCTGGTTTCTTTTCCAAACCTTATCCAGAATACCCGCAAAATTACCCTTTTCCGGACTTTAGCCTGATTCAAGCACCTCCCGCAATTTCTCTTCTCTGTCTGCTGTAAGGGAGGTTTTGAGAACGTTTCCCTTGAAGTCTTTGAGTGCTTCCAGCACCTTGTCCGGGGTAACTTTGCGGACTAAAACGAAAAGCGCCGAAGATCCCGGAGTGAAACTCTCACCGAGCTCTTTCATGAATTTATCGTTGATACCGATATCTCTCAGCTTACCGGACAGCGCACCGGCGCCGGCTCCGATCGCAGCCCCGGCCAGCGGGTTGAGGAAAATCATGCCGATCAGCATCCCCCAGAAGGTTCCGCCCATGGCCCCCGCCGCAGTGAGATTGGTGGCCTGGTGGAGCTTGACCTTACCCTTTTCGTCTTTGGTCACAACGACCACATCCTCCATGTCGATGAGGTATTCTTTTTGCAGTTTTACCAGCTCGGCACGAAGCTCAAACGCCTTGTGCTCATCTTCAAATCCGATTACGACCAGGTCACTCATAATAGCCTCCTTCCTTATTGTTTGGGTTATCTACGTTGCTTCCTCGGTTTATCTGCCATAAAAAAGGTTTCAGGTGTCAGTGTTCAGGTTTCAGCTTCACTTTTCCTGACACCTGAAACCCGACACCTGACACCTCCATCAGTCCTGAAACCTGACACCCGGAACCTGTTATCCGGTTCCCAGGTTGAATTCCTGACACCTGAAACCCGACACCTGCTTGCCGTGCCGTAGCTCGTTAGAGTGAAGGCTGGAAACCTTTATGCTAAGGTTCCCTTTCCGATTCGCGTGAAAGCCTTCGTCGAAGGGCCTGAATCTCTGCCAGGTAGGATGCTTCCCTGCGTCGCATCCGCAACTCCATTTCTTTTAACCGAGCTCTCATGGTTGCGATTTGGCTTCGATACTGCAAGACGAAATCCACGGCCTCGAGATCCAGACCCATGTCTTCATGCAGATGCCGGACGATTTTGAGTTTACTGACATCCGAACAACACAATCCCCTTCTACCGTGCAACATACGGCGGCATGTGATGAGCTCCTCACGCTCACATTCATGAATGAACGTTACGGATACCTTCGCCAATCGTGCCGCAACGCGCCGCTCAAAATGAAGCTCGGGATGATCGCTATATATGGCCAGTGGATAGTGTTTCATGATCCTCCTCTCGAAAAAATCGAGGGTTTACGCTCGCAATGGGTCTATCGATTTTACATTTTCGGGCCTATTACCAAATTTGAAGCTGCGGAGAATCACCATTCCATCCCCCCCACCGATCCTCCCCCATCAAGGGGGAGGGCCTTATTTTTTTCCCTCCCCTTGGGGGAGGGATTCAAAGGGAGGGGTATGGAATCCGCATTCCTTTAATCTGGTTTTATATGCGTGACCCACCTCGGGTCATCCACCCAGGCGGTATCATCATCCGGATCGAGGCTTTGTACCAGTTGATCCGTCATCCGCTCAGCGTTCCGTTTTTTATCCTCCGAATTCAAACCGGAAGTGCCGGCCTCTTTCTGAAAGGCAGCCTCTTCCTCATGAATCCAGGGGTAGCTTTTCATAATGAGATCCGGCACACTGTCGGTCAGATAGACATCCGGTGATTTACCCCGGCGGCTGTGACGATGGTAAAATCCCGTTTCCATCGACCGGCTGGTCCGAAACCAGACAATCTCCTCCTTACGAGAGTCGTAATAGGCTCCAAATTTCATGTTACCCATTTATTCGTCCTCCGAACTTAAGTGTTCAGGTTTCGGGCGTCAGGAAGAATTGGGTTTCAGGTGTCGGGTGTCAGGAATAATGTAGTAGCTGAAACCTGAAACCCGACACCTGACATCTCAATCCGTCCTGAAACCTGACACCCGAAACCTGACATCTCAATCCGTCCTGAAACCTGACACCCGAAACCTGAAACCATTACTTCTATCTAAGTTTTCTCCACTCCTCGACCAGTTCCTTCTCCTTCTCAGACAGGCGTTGGGGCAGCAGGGCTTCCACTGTGACATACAGGTCCCCGCGTTGATCCGGGTGCTTCATCTTGGGCATTCCCAGTCCCCGCAGTCGAAATACACGACCGTTGCGAGTTTCCGCCGGAATATCCAGGTTCACTTTTCGGTCTATGCCGGCAACGGGGATCTTCCCGCCCAGCAGCATGGTAAACAGGTCCACCGAAACTGTGGTCGAAAGATCATCGTTATCGCGCTGGAACCGATTGTCCGGCAGCACCTCGATGGTTAGATACAAATCACCCGATTTACCTCCGCCTATTCCCGGGCCGCCTTGGCCTTTGAGCCGTACGCGAGATCCGGTCTTCACCCCCCGAGGGATTTTTGCATCGATTTTGCGGCCATCTTCCCATTCCAGTACCCGTCGGGTTCCCTGAAAGGCTTCATCGAGGGTCACCTGCAGAGAGTGCTCGCTGTCCCGCCCCCGGCGCGGTTGCTGCTCATAGTAGAAGCGGGAGTCACCGGGCCCACCGCCTGCCTGCCGCCGGGCCCCCTGCCCGAAAAGGTTTTCGAAGAAATCCGAGTACCCACCCTGAGCACCGAAAATTTCTTCGAATTCCTCGGGACTGACTGTTCGATACGTTTGACCCTGATTGGCTGAAGCCTGCCATTCACCCCAGTTAAAATCCTCGGGCCTGCCTCCTTCTCCCTGGTGATGCTGCCACTGGGACCCCAGCTGGTCGTATTTTTTACGTTTTTCCGGATCGGACAGCACTTCGTTGGCTTCGTTGATCTCCTGGAACTTCTTCTCGGAGGCTTTGTCGCCTTGGTTGACATCAGGATGATATTTCCGGGCCAGCTTGCGAAAGGCCTTTTTGATGTCATCCTGGCTGGCCTTTCGATCCACCCCCAGAATGCTGTAATAATCCTTATATTCCATGGGACTGGCTGCCTTCAGGTTTGTGTTGAATATAATACCTCGATCACCGTGCCCGGCTTTGGTCTACCATACAAATATTTATGCAATAGAGTGACTATCTCTATATAGGTGTCAGGTGTCAGTGTTCAGGTTTCAGGACAATCGGAAAAAGCTGACACCTGAACACTGAAACCTGAGACCTCATCATTTCTGAAACCCGACACCTGCTTGCCTTGCCGAAGCTCGGTAGAGCGAAGGATGGAAACCTCATCATCCCTGAAACCCGACACCTGAAACCTCAACCCCTTGACCCCTTGACCCCTCGACTCCTTGAACCCTATCCCTTATTTCAACACCGGCCTTCGCTCCATCACCAGCTGCTTAAGCTGCCGGAATACATCAACCCCCTCTGCATCGGCCGGCACTTCGCCGTTGAGGATTTGAGTGTATCGATCCAATTCATCCGTCTCTCGGTTGTCGATTCTGGAGGCGACAAATTTCAGCGAGTTGCCGCTTTTGTCATAGATAAAGGCGGGCCCAAACTGCATCTCCACTCCGGCCCCCTTTTCAAGATTCCCCCGGATCTCACAGCCGGGCGACTGGAACAGTTTCGGAGCTTTCTGGAAGCTCAAGATCTCACTGAAAAGCATCAAGCTTTCCATCACGCCGTCCATGTCGTCACCTTCCAGAGAAGCGGCCCCATCGTATGCGATCTTGTCAATGTCCGCTTCGGTGTAGGTGAGATCCAGCCCATCGGTCAGCATTTTCGCGACCGTATTCACCGAGTCGACCCGTTTGCTCACCTTCACGTCGTCGTCGCTGAGAATCTTCCTGACGTTTCTGAGGCTGATCATCTCCTTGACCGTCGGGCCTTTGCGCAGGGCCACATCATCGATCGTGGTGTCGTAGATGGCCAAACCATTGTCCAGAACGATGATTTTTTTCTTTTCGCCATCGTCTTCCAGGATGTAGAGTTCCAGATCCCGATCCTTCAGGTCCACATAGGGAAACCCACCCATTTCGAACAGTCGCCGAGCCCCGTCCTTATCGAATTTGGCAGCATCCGCCTGTGGTACAACAGTGGCCGCTACGTGTTTTGCCAGCTTTTCGATCTCCATCTTCTTCAGCAAATTCTCTTTGAATCCCATGTCCTTACCTCTTTTTTAGTCGTTTCCAATACTCCGTTACTCCATTACTCCAGTACTGAATTCAAATTAGCCGCACACTCCCTCGGTTGCACACAGCGGTTTCAATGATTGGGGTCCGTTATTGACTTGGGGTGACCACCACCTGCGCCGCCCGCAGCAGCTTCTCGCCATACAGGTATCCCTTTTGTTCCACCTTCACGACGGTATTGGGAGGGAACTTTGGATGGGGCATAACACCAATGGCTTCGTGAAGCCTGGGATCAAATGGCTTGCCCAGCGCATCGATCGCTTTCACATCGTGTTTATCAAAGAACTTGTTCAGGATATCCCGGACCAGGTCGATTCCCTGCAGGATGCTTCTGTCACCCCCTTCACGCGGGGTATGCATCAGGGCCAAGTCCAGACCGTCAGCCACCGGTAGCACCTCCAGCAGGAGTTTCTCTTTCTCCGATTCCACCTCCTGGGCGGCGTTGCGGGCCAACCGCTTCTTCGTATTCTCCAGATCGGCGAACAGCCGCGCATATTTGTCCTTCCAGAAATCCGCTTCATCCGGCTCCTGATCTGCAACTTCGGAAATCTTAGAACCTCTCTCACTGTGGTCGCTGTCTGACCCTCCGATCTTAATTTCCCGCGCGGGTTTGAAATCATCCGCCATAGTCACACCCCTCTATAAAGTGGTTTCAGGTGTCGGGTGTCGGGTTTCAGGACAATCGAAAAAAACTGACACCTGAAACCTCAATTCTTCCTGAAACCTGAACACTGAAACCTGCTTTCCTGTTTGCCGGTTAGCCGGTTTGCCCGTTTGTCGGTTTGCCGGGATACAGGATACAAGATTCAGGATCCAGGATATTAAAAGCATCTACCCTCGTTCGATCCATGAGGCTTGCATCTTGTATCATGTATCTTGCATCGGAATTTGGTATTCATTGAACCTTGAACCCTGAACACTGACACCTGAAACCTCATTGAGTTACAGCTCCCTATCGATGGGCAACCACTTCACAATACCGACAGTCAATTTCTGCATGGTGGTGGCGTACGGTTCCTTTTCCATCACCACGTCCGGGCCACCCTGTCCCCCCGTCCAGTGCATGTTCTCACGGCCGCCTTCGCGCGAAAAACTGACCTCGAAAGCGACCTTGTTCACGTTGTCCTCGAAATGTTTCGCGGCAGCACGGGCTACGGCCGGATCCTTGAATACCAGTCCAATCTCGTTATTGATGAACAGGGACCTCTGGTCGAAATTGAATGACCCGACAAACATGATTTCACCGTCAAACACCATGGTCTTGGCGTGCAGGCTGGACTTCGCGAGGCCGGGCAGCCAGGTGAACATCTTTCCTTCACGTTCTTTCAGGGACTCATCCAGCTCAAACAGTCGAACGCCGCAGCGCAGCAGTTTGCGGCGGTATTTTGAATATCCGGCATGAACGGCGGACACATCGTTTGATGCCAGGGAGTTTGTCAGGATACGCACCTGGACGCCATCCTGACTCAACTTGCAAAGCGCCTCGGTAGCCCTGTCGCCGGGCACGAAGTAGGGCGACACGATGTCCACGGTTTTCTTTGCGCCGGTAATGTACGGGGCGAGTTGGGAGATCAGCAATTTATCCTTGCCGGCCTTTTTCAGGTCCTCTTTTAGCGGCGAGTCGTGTATGACTCGGGCTTCTGCCCAGCTAAATGCGAGAGATCCGTCTTTCAGGCCTTTGGCCAGGTCGGAATCTTTTAATGCCTGGACGTAGTCCGAGGTGGATTGCTTTTCGAAGAAGGCGTCTTTTTTTGAGCGCAGGGCGGACAGATCCTGGTCCGTGCCCTGGCGCACCAGGATGTTCACAGGGTAGGCATGCTCGGCGTTCCAGTACGAGTCGAACTCGCTGGATACCTCCCGAACCGGCGGTCCAATGGTCAATACATCGATGTCGGCAAAAGCGACATTAACATCCGCGTCGAAATATTCATCACCAATATTCCTGCCCCCCAGGATCGTGGCCTGGTTGTCCGCCGTGAAGGACTTGGCATGCATGCGATAATCGATTTCCCTCACCCGCACGATCGACTGGATCAGTCGGCCGCCCCCCCGCTTCCATGGATTCCACATCCGCACTTCGATGTTTGGGTGCGCATCCAGCCCCACCCAGGTGTCTTGGTCCTTGTTGCCGTAGATGTCGTCGATCAACATGCGTACCCGGACCCCGCGATCAGCGGCTTCGAGAACTTCGTGAGTCAGCAGGCCGCCGACCGTGTCCTGATGGTACATGTAATATTGAATATCGAGACTCTTCTCCGACAATCGGGCCAACAGGGCGCGGGCTGCAAAGGCGTCACGACCGTGGGGCAGCAGGTATACGCCGGATTTGCCGGGATTGCCGGCCACCTGTCCGCTAAACTGTTGCCCCAGCTTGGTGGCCTGTCCATCGTCGATCATGTAAGACGGTGTACGGCTGGATATATCGGGTAGACGATAAATAAAGCTCATGGTTAGACTCCCCGCGACAAAAATTAAAACAAATATTACAAACAGTACAAGCCATCGTTTCCTTTTTTTCCCAATGGTCATATCGTTTGCCCCCCTCCAACTAAGTTAAAAACGAACAGTGAATAGTGAAAAATTGATGTACATAGCTTTGATGCTTTTACCGTGTTTATTTTTCACTTTTAGTTTTTCATTTTTCACTTATTTTGGCCTTGTCCCAGGTTTCGTAGTCGGCGAACTCGTCATTGCGAGACAAAAAGGGATGTGACTCGCCGTCACCCTTGATCTGGGTCACTTCGCCGATGGGTTCCAACGCGGCACGCAGGGTGGAAATCTCTTTGTCGGGCGGTTTGCCGTCGTTTGTTTCCACGGAAAACATCAATCCGTTGGACAGGCTGCCGTTGTGCGGGATCGAGGATTCAGGGACAGATCTGACCCTATTTGCTTCTCTTGTCATTGCTATTCTTCCTTTTGCTCCGCATTTAACTGCTCCCGGCCGACCGCTTTTATGAATGTTTCTTCGAAGCGCGCGTCGCGTTGTCGCGATCCGAGTGCGATGTCCGCCTTTTTCAGGCCCCACCAAATGGCATCGTTGAGCGATGCATGTCGCAGCGAACCCTCCCACGGGTTTTCGATCCAAATCCTGACTTTAAAGTCTACCGCGGAGTCCCCAAAATCAGAGATAAGCACCTCCGGCTTCTTTTGGGAAGATGCCCAGTCCAATTGGCTGCAGACACTTTCGAGGACTTCCCGAACCTCCTTAAGATCAGCGGAGTAGTCTACGCCGACAGTCGTCTCAACCCGACAAAGCGAGTCCTTGTAGGTGTAGTTGGCGATTCTCTCATTAACGAGTTCTGAGTTCGGGATCAGAAGATCCAGTTCGTCTTTCGTTCTCGCGGTCGTAGCACGCAATCCAATTGACTCGACTCTCACTATAGTGCCATCGATCTTCAGCACATCGCCCGGTTTTATGATTCCTTCCCATCGGAGCATCATGCTCGAGACGTAATTAACGGCGATTTCTTTCATCATAAACGCCAGGGCCACCGCAAACAGGCCGCCGGTGGTGAACATCGTCGACAGATTGATCCCCAAAACGTGCACGGCGATGAGAATGGCGGGCACGATGACGATGACACTGGCGATGTTCTTGTAGGTGCGGATGGTGGCTTCGTCATTATGGTCATGCTGAGTGAGTCCGTGATCAATAAATTGTCGCAGCTTTCGCGAGACCCACCAGGCTATTAAAAAAATGGCCACCGCCGCTGTAATTCTTACTGCCATCGCTTCAATGCTTTTCACATCGATGATCTCAAGAAATTCCTGGAGCATTTTTGGCATCTCCATCATATAGGTCGTTCAGGTTTTTGAAATTTAGAAGTCAGGTTCATTGGACGTTCAATGTTGAATGTCCTGTTTTCCAATCATCCCCACCCCCGTTCTGGCATCCACCCATTCCCCACGTCCGTTCCCTTGCTATTTTGTGGGCCGCCAAAGGCACTATTCGAAGATAGATCATGTTTACGGACGAAAACGGGGCAGTAGCCGCCATAGGACTGGCGAAAGTTGGTGATCTGTCCCTGGTATATGCGGGCAACGAGCATGTGTACCTCGCCCCCATAGGCATAGGCGCGAAGATCGTACTTCCAGTCACCCGAGGTCTCATCATTTTCCAAGGTGATCGTAGGAGCCGGGATGTATTGTTGAATCAGAGTGTTGTAGCTCATCACGCGATTGAAAACTTTTCGCGATATACTGCGTCCACGGTAGGCACCTTTGCCACCATAGGACTGTGGGGGCTTGAAAAACAACTGTTTTCTTTTCTGCCATACCTCGTCGGCATCCGCAAACGCGCCGACGTGCCATGTGGGCAGAAGAACCTTTCGAATGGAATCAACGGAGATATCGGAAGCGGCCACTGTTTCCAGCCAACCGGAACCGGTCATCTGCACGAGTCGCCTCTTGTCGGCGAGCAGAATATATTCCTTGGGGTTGGGTGAAAAACCGCAGGCCCCTTCGAGGTACGCACGACGAAGTCCGCTGGAAGACGGGTTCGACAGCGTAAAATCGCAATAACGATTGTAAATAAAATCGATCTTTTCTTCCCCGGCGAAAAGTGCGCCATTTCGATACCTGAGATCACCGATGTCATGTATGCTCGCGGTGTGGCCCCACTTTTCAAACAGAGACTTGTAAAGTAAAAACTCGGGGAACATTTTCTGTGTTCGGGGTGCCTCATCGATGATGGCGATATGGGACGAATCTTTAACACCGAGGCGTCGAAACTCCTCAATAAAGGATTTTTTAAGTGAGTTTATCGCCTGAGGAAAAGGGTTCGGGTGATCGTGCATAGTAAACAGTGCATTGGCGATGAGATATCCGGAGGCATTGGTGTTGATTTCAAGAAGACGTGGCACCTCGCCGTCGAGATGAAAATCATAAGACATGAGTACGGACAGATTCGTTGCCTGGCTGGAGAGAATTTCGTGGTCGACGGGATCGCTGAGCAAGGACTCGCGATATGAATCGAGCCGACTCAGGCGAAATATATTGTCGACCGCCTCGGTAATCGAATCGAGCACGCTTCGTGGTAGAAAAATTTTGTAAGGAGAGATGACATTTCTGTTTTGCCAGGGCTCACTGAGGGCAGAGATGGACGGATACGCATCGGCGATCCGTTTATTGTATTCGCTGTAAAATTTATCCCAGGGCTCGGTCATCTTAATAACTAAAGGGAAAAATGTTTTTTTGAGCAGCTGTCATATTTTCGTTCCGATTCAACGGGAGCTAACCTTACGGCTGCTGTGGGCGGGTGCGGCGTGTTGGGGCGAAGCCTTGGCGAAGACCAATGCCCCGCCCTACGAAAGACATAACGCAGGGCCGGTCACAGGCCGCCGCTGAAGCTATGGCCCGCAGGCCGTACCGGCCTGGTTCTGTTCTGAAACGGAACAGATTTTTGGCAATCGCTTTAAAGTAGATCCATTTGTAGCGCGAAACCCCCGTCAAATCGCAGTAATGTTGTGGCTGCTGCGGATTTATAGGTCTTAGCACCCGAGGGTTACCTCGTCAGGCTGGAACCCTCGGGTGTGTGAAAAGAATTCGACCTCCCGGGCACCTCTTGGGGTTCCGACCGGATGAGAGGAGGCCAAGGCTCGTATGCATGAGTTTGGTCGCTTCAATCCCTTTCGGACCAGCGTCTGGGCTTCGTGGTAAACAGCGCTCTCGGTTCCGGGCGCTACGCTGGTTGCGGATCCGAGCAGAAACAGATTTCTATCGTGGCTCTCTGACGCACTTCTTGTTTTCCCCCCCTTCGGGCCCTCGCAGACCGCGACGGACCCAAGGGGCCCCGTAGAGGGGGCCTGGGCGGCCAAAGGTCATGTTGGGAAGTCGTCGCCGGTCCCGCTATATTCCATCAGGCCAGCGGATCGGCTTCGTGACATGCGGCCAGATTGGTTCATCACGCATCGTCAGCCCGTTCTGCCGCAGCCGCCAGAAGAGAACATCGAATCGATCCTGACCGAAGAACGGCTCACCGCGGAAGCACATGTTGGGCACCCCGCCGTGACCCGATGCCATTTGTCTCTTCTGGCTCTCCTGCCAGCACGCGTCGTACTTCTCGGGATTCTTCTGGATATCCGCGATCGTTTCGTCGTAGTTCAATTCCGTCTTCAGCTTGTTCCACGCCTCGGGGATGTCGGCGGGCCAGAATTCTGACTGGCCACCCCAGATCAGCGGGCCGGTGAAGAGCAGGAACTCCATAGACTTGCCGTTCAGCTCAGCGGCATTGGCAAGTCGCACCATCCACGAGATCCAGGTCTGGTGCTCGATGGTAGGGACCTGCCCGTAGTCGAGACCAAGGAACGGATAGTGGTTCTGATCGATGGGGTCCGGGTTGGCAAACTTGTACGGAATGCCATGGAACTTCCCAAGGCGATAACAATCCCACACAGTGTCCGCCTACTTGTACCAGCGTCCGCCCTGCTTGTACTTGGTCTTCGGGCCTGTGTCCTGAAGTACTTGATTTCCCTCATCATCAACAGCGCCACCCGCGACATCAGGCATGCGGATCGCGCCGGGAAAGATCACCCGCATGGTCACCTTGCAGTTGTAGTTGGATTGGAGGTAAGCAAGGCGGTTGACAACCAGATAGCTATAAGGGCTGCGGATCGAATCAAAAATTTCGACCTCCAGCGGGCTTTCGGGAGTGACGTTCTCCCTCAGCGGGGCGGGAATAGGATCGAATTCATCGGGCATATTCTCGTGGTTATGAATCCCGTCGTTGACGTCGTGATGCCGCCAAAGCCAATTGTCCGCGGTGGGGGTGGGATTCACGGGGTTCGGTACCGGCGGCATTTCCGGCGGTCTGAAATCGCTTTTCTTCGTCGTCATGATTTTCTCCTTTTATGTGAATTCGGGTTAGAAAAACAAGTGCTTATGATTTGATACTGATCGAACGGTTTGTATTTTGCCAAGACCTTCACGAAGGGTCTCTTTCGGGAGTGGTTTCATTGATCATCTTTCATTCACAACCTTTCTGCTATGTATCTCGCATACGGGATTTGGATTGCCAGGGCCAATGACCATCCATTTCCAGCACCATGGTCCAGCTGAGTATGGTACGTATAGCGATCATTCCGGCTAAGCGGCCGACCGAAGCTAAAGTTGGTGTTACCGTAACGGTTTTGACAATGGTGGCGGCCACTAAAATTTCAAGCCCGATCACAACCGCACGGCCCAAGCCGATTTTAAACTCCTTATTCAGATCCGGCCCTTCCAAACGCCGATAATGGTACACATAACGTCCAACGCTGAAAAGAAACCCTGATACCAAAACACTCATACCCAATAGTTCAATGAAGGCGGCGGTGGTCTTAAGCAAGCTGACAAGTTCCGGGGACATGGACTACTCCTCCCTTGCAGGCTGCCAAGGCCAGCGACCTTCGGCCTCCAGTTCAAGAGTCCAACTTAACCACGTCCGCACAATAACCAACAGGCCCAGCGCTGCAAGTGATTCGAACGTAACATCGACGGTAAGCGTTTCGATTATGTCGGCCACTACGAGGATTTCCAGTGCAACAATTAACACCCGAGCCAACCGAGGTTTGAATCTGCGAAAACTCTCATCAGGGGACAAACTGAGAAATTGATACACATAGTTACCAAAAACCACCAGCAATCCGATTACAATTGCCAGCACACTGGATAAGCTTAAGAATATTCCCGCTCCTTCAACAACAGTTGCGATTTCCGGTGGCATGATTCTCATCCCTTGTACTTAGCAGTGGATTAACCATGTGGTTTATAGTGGACGTTATTTTTTTGTTCCGATTCAAAAGAGAATAACCTTACGGCTCTTATGGGCGGGTACGGTGCCCCGCCCTACGAAAGCCGTAACGTAGGGCCGGTCACCGTACCGGCCTGATTCTCTTTTGAATCGGAACATATTTTGGACAATCGCTATAATTTGCTTGGGCAAACTCAATATGTAGGAGGCGATAATGGCAATCTCCTTGTCGGCTTCCGCGATGTCTACCTGGGGAGCCCAGTCCTCAGCCTGACCTTTGCCCCGGGGAGGAGCCGGTACTCTTAACCAGTGATTATACATGTCTTCCATTTCCTGTCACGGATGCCATTTCACTATTGCCATGTTACACCTCCTTACTACTCGAAACCGGGATTCCTTTTATATGGGTTTGTTGTTGGGAAAACCATGATTCCAAGCGACTTTTTAGACGGCCCGGGAACCCGGGCCATCCTTAAAGTCGTGTTCGATTGATGTATTTTCAGCTCTTAAGAGCCTCTCTCAATGCTTTGATGTCCTTTTCGTCGAGATCCGTGTCGATGACCTCTCCGCCGAAGGGCTCGACGGCCGTCCAGAAATCCGCCAGCTCCGCCTCATCTGCCACCATGATCAGCGCCGAGGTGTCCTTGTCCAAGGCCGCTGCGAAATCATCCAGTCTCGGGTCGTCGACGGCAACATCCACACCCTTTCCAACTATTCCCATTACCCCGCCGCCCACGGCCGCGCCGGCCAATGCGCCGCCCGGCCCGGCCAACGCTCCTATCAGCCCTCCGGCGACGGCTCCCCAGCCAAGGCCCGCTTTACCGCTTTCGTCCTGCGCCCAGGTGCTGTTCACCCGCATGTGGCCATGCTTGCTGCGGGACACCACGGCCACATCATCGATCCAGTAATACTCTGGCGAATAATCCTCAAGCGTGTGAAACGCCTTCATTGCCGTTTTCTTTCCTTTGAACGTAACTGCTTTGAATTTTGCCATTATTGATTCCCTTTCTTGTGCTGTGTTTTTGGTTGCTGCCAAACTGGTATCTTATCCCCTCTCTCTGCGGCTCACCCTGAGCATTTCCTGCAAGCGGATGCTATCTTCTTCCCGGCGCTTGAATGCCTTGGTTGATTTAACATCGTCGGCAAGCACTTCTTTGAAAACCTCGGATTTCCATGATTCCTGTGTTTCCAACTCAGCATGAAACGCGATCAGCATTTGCTTTTGCTCATGGTTCAAGCGGTCTCCTTTTTCAAGCAATTGCTGGATGAGAATGCCGGTGAATGCTTCAGTCTCTGACATTGGACGGGTACTCTCTTCCTTATATCGTTTGCGGTACTGTCGAATTGAAAGAATCAAGCGTCTTGCAAAGATGGCCTGTGTGCCACAGGCCACCTTCACACGTGTTCATGGAGTTAGAACTCCGCTTAACTTTTCAGCGCCTTTTTCAGTGCTTTGATGTCCTTTTCGTCGAGATCCGTGTCGATGACCTCTCCGCCAAAGGGTTCGACGGCCGTCCAGAAATCCGCCAGCTCTGCTTCATCTGCCACCATGATCAGCGCCGATGTGTCCTTGTCCAGGGCCGCTGCGAGATCATCCAGTCTCGGGTCGTCAAAGGCGACGTCCTCGGCAGCTCCAAGCAGACCCCCCATGCCGCCGCCCACGGCGGCACCGGCCAGGGCACCGCCCGGTCCGGCCAGCATCCCGATCAGGCCCCCGGCGACGGCTCCCCAGCCAAGGCCCGCCTTACCGCTTTCGTCCTGCGCCCAGGTACTGTTCACCCGAAGGTGGCCATGCTTGCTGCGGGACACCACGGCGACATCATCGATCCAGTAGTACTCTGGTGAATAATCCTCCAGCGTGTGGAGCGCTTTCATTGCCGTTTTCTTTCCTTTGAACGTAATTGCTTTGAATTTTGCCATGATGAATCTCCTATCTTGTGTTTGGCCTTTATAGCCGTTGCCAAATATATGTTCCGTTTGACGACCTCGGATGGCCGGCACGGCGTGCGGGCCATAGCTTTAGCGGCGGCCTGTGCCCGGCC
>CAFBRK010000031.1 GCA_903231505.1 Olavius algarvensis associated proteobacterium Delta 3
AGGCATATTGCCGAAGGAAAGCTTTATCTACCGTAGACAAAGCGATTCTTTTATCTGCCCGGAGGGAGAAGAACTCAAGCGCAGAAACTTTAACAAAAAGCGCCAACAGTTCGAATACATGGC
>CAFBRK010000032.1 GCA_903231505.1 Olavius algarvensis associated proteobacterium Delta 3
TCGAAGTGCCTCCCGCTGAGCGGGATCACACATCTGTTTGAATAAATTAAGGTGTGCGCTTGGCCATAAAAGCCTCCATTTGGTGCAATGTCCGGGTTAGGTGAGAGAGGGCGTGTATTCGGGCAGAATCTCTTTAAGCTTTTCTTTCAGGCCGAGGATTTCCTGTTTTTCTGAAAGTTCCACCAGTTTTCCAATCCCTCCGTTCAACGTGGCAAGGTCGCACTCGGAGCCCCTCAGGACCATGATTTTTTCGTGACTGGTCGGAAGGACATCCTCGCCGTCGATGATGAGTTCTTCGTACAACTTTTCCCCGGGCCTCAATCCGATGTATTCGATACGGATATCCATATCGGGTTCGAATCCGGAGAGGCGGATCAAATCCCGGGCCATTTGATCGATCTTTATCGGTATTCCCATTTCGAGTATAAAGATTTCCCCCCTGTTTCCCATGGCCCCGGCCTGAAGGATCAACTGGCATGCCTCCGGGATCGTCATGAAATAGCGGGTCACCTCCGGGTCGGTAACCGTGACCGGGCCGCCCTGGGCGATCTGTTTCTTAAAGCGCGGAATCACGCTGCCGACACTCCCGACAACGTTGCCGAAGCGGACGGTGATAAATCTTGTATTCGAAACGCTGCAGAGATTCTGATTTTGGACAATCATTTCAGCGATACGCTTGGAGGCACCCATGACGTTGCTCGGTCGAACAGCCTTGTCCGTGGATACCAAAACGAATCGATCCACCGGGAAGCGTTTGGTCACCTCCACCATGGTAGCCGTTCCCTGAATGTTGTTTTCGATGGCCTTCCATGGATTCATCTCCAGCATGGGGACATGCTTATAGGCTGCGGCATGAAACACAACATTCGGGTCCACCCGTTGAAAGGCTCTTTCAACCTGTTGCTGGTCACGGATATCGGCAAGTATCGGGAATACCTCGATTGCCGGAAAATGCTCTCGCAAATCTAGCTCGATATCGTACAGGGGGCTCTCCGCCCGCTCATAGAGCGTCATCCGCTTCGGACCGAACCGTGCAATTTGCCGGCAGAGTTCCGAACCGATGGAGCCTCCGGCGCCGCTCACAAAAACGGATTGACCTTCGAGGTACGCACCGATGATCTCTTTGTCCAGGTTGACGGGCTCTCTCCCGAGCAGATCCCGGTAGGCGACTTCCCGTACGGCGGATATCGACACCTTGCCATCGATCATTTCCGCCAAGCTCGGCACCGTGCGGAATTTCAGATCGCTATTTTTGCAGCAATCGATGATGCGTTTCATTTGCGCGGCTGAAGCGGAAGGGATGGCAATGATCGCCTCGTCCGCACGTACCATTTTCGCGACGTCGGTGAGTTCCGAGACGGTGTTCATCACGGCAACCCCGTGGATCTTCTTTCCCATTTTTGCCGGATCGTCATCCAGAAAGCCGACCGCTTCATACCGAAGGCCCGTGTTGGCGCGTATTTCCCGATAAAGCTTCTCTCCGCAAACTCCTGCTCCGATGATGAGAATCCGTTTCCCGCTGGACGACGGTTTTCTAACCAGATCGGCAAGGGTGGTCAGAATGTCGGCGATCGAGCTCCTCTCGTCGCTGTAGCGCTCATAATAGACCCGGATCAACAGCCGGGAACCGGTCAGCAACAGCAGGCTGAAGCACCAGTCGATGAGAATCACCGAACGCGAAAAGCCGATGAATCGCGAGGAGCTGAACAGGATCGCAAACGTCAGCAGCAGCGAACTGACGCTCACCGCTTTAATGATATTTAAAAGATCAAAAATGCTCGTATAGCGCCACATACCGCGATACAGATCGAAGAAATAAAACACAAAGAGCTTGATGATGATGGCAAGGGGCATGATTTGCAGCATCATGGCACGAAAATAGACCGGCATGTCGAAATCGAACCGCACCAGATGCGCCAGATAAAACGAGGCCAGCAGCAGCAGGACATCCGTGACCGTCACAATAAAAAAGTTTCTGTCGAATCTGAGCATTGCCAAGCAGTCTTCCGTCACGCAGAATGGATTGTTCCGGCAAATTTGCCGAATATGGATGGATTGGAGCCCGCCCCCTACATCTGCCTTCGCAATTTCGCCCAGAGAATGCCTGCGTACTCGTGGACGGCCATCTCTGCACGACCAATACCCCCGACGCTGGGGGCCAGATAAAGATGCCAGGGAATTCCTTTCCGAACGACAAAATCCGTCGGGGCCGGAATCGGATCGAGCCCTATTTTTCGAAACATCCCCAGCGCCCCATGTGGAGGGCCGAAGTTACCAGAATAAATGGGATCCTGTCCAACGATCTTTTTGATCAACAGGGCCTGCTCCCGGGTATCCCTGGAACCCGATTCCAATACGATATGCGACCCCGGCACACCCATGTATTGCGCTGCGGTTGCCATTTCGCTTGCGGCGGCAATGGCCTGCAACCCGGATCCCCCCGAAAGCAGAAGCTTGCTTTCGGGTATCTGCCGTTGGATACGGACCCCCTCGGACAGGCGCGCCGGACGCCACTTTCAGCTTCAGCAGCACCAAAACTGCGGCTTGCAGTGTTTTCTGTGGCCTTCGCTCGAGCCTTTCTAAAAACAGCTCTCCGGACAGGTCGCCAAGCTTGATTGAGAGGTGCTGCTTACACAGTGCCATCACCGCTGAGCGCGGAGCCGAAAGGGCCTCAGTGGGGGGGCGGCCGCCCAAGAGACGTAAGGCAGCATACCGCCACAGCTTCGGAAACCGAGGAAACTGAGTTTCCAAGTGAGTTTCCAAGTGGCTTTTTTCTATTGTTTCCCAAAGCTGCTTTATAGTGCCGGCCGTAGCCGGGTTTTTTATTGTTTTTATTGTTTTGCTACGGAGGTTGGCACGGGTCTTGCTTGCGTGAGTGAGTGAGTGAGTGAGTGAGGTTTTTCGTTGTAAATGCGACAGCGGTTTTTCCAAAGTGTTTTTTCTACAAAGAAGTTTCTTTTATTTACGAAGTAAAGGGGTTTTTTGCATATACTCATAACCAGACTGGGCCTATTCCAATACCGGTGGTCCTGGCGTTTTCGGCGAAACACCAGGATACACCCGGCGCTCTCGAGCTCTCTGCGCCCTTTTTTAACACCAGACGATGACAACCCACTTATACGGGCAACGGTTTTGGTCGCCAGCTCGACCGCCCACTTGCCGCTGATCCGCGCGGCGTCTTGATATACACTATAAAAGAAGACTGCGCTGTCTGGCAGGGCACTGACCCGGGCGGGACATTTGGCGCGGAGGGAGGCCGCCATCGCTTGGCGCGCCTTCCGGTCGTAACCGTAGCGCGAAACAACATCTTTTGTTGTTTCGGCGGGATCGGTAATTGGATAAAAAAAGTGTTGTGGAGCTAAGGGTGTTGTGTTAAGCATGATTCAACCTCTGTCCGTTCGGTTCGTTGTTATGGTTATGGTCGTGCGTATCCTGCTGCCCGGTCTTTGCCCGTTCTTTGATCCTTGAACTTGGTCAACTGACCGGTTGACTAACACTAACGTGACCAATGGATGGATAGACGGGCGACCCTCTTGGTGGGGTCGCCCGTCCCTATCTTTCCCCCTCTTGTAGTGCCAGTAATTACGTCGCCACTGTTCTGGCCTCTCAAAGGGCCCGGCCCAGATGCCACGTCTTACTTGTTTTGCAGCCTGTTCCTCGCCGATATATTTTTTAGAGTATTTTCTGTACGCCACAGCCCAACCACTGCTCACAAGCTGTGAATTAAGACTTTTATTTTCTCCAGAAATAGTGCAAACCCCGACAAGCCGACCCCAGCGGTCTTTTGTACTGGTTTTGCAGACCACTGTTTTATTCTTTGTTTTTGAAGCCAGCCATTTCGTAGCCAGGAGACCGCAGGGATATGGGGACGACACCCCACGATGTCGGCGGGTCCTGCACCGCTGGTTTTTTTCCGGAGCGTCGACCCCCATCAACCGGATTGTGTTTTCTGACATCTGCAGGGTATCCCCATCAACAACCCTGGCGGGCCCCGCCAGGTGCCTGCTGTCTGCGGCCGCAGACAAGCCTGGCGCTGCCGTAGACAGCGTAGACAGCAGGACCAAGGGAACAAAGAGTCTTGTTTTTTTAAAATCCATGGTTCATTCTGCTGCCATTGCCTCTTGGGTTGTGCGGGGCTCTTCGGCCTCAACGGCCACCGTTGGCTGGGGCTTGTCGGGGCCGAAGATGAGATGGCCGTTTTCAAGAACGTGCCCCTTGAATGGCTCGGCGCCATCGAGGGGCACGGCTGCCGTCAGGTTGCCATCGAATTGCAGCATCCCGGCCTCGGTAAACCGTCGCTTGAGTTGCCGGCGGGACACCGGCAAGTCAGCATGCTCGATGATAAAATCATACGCCGCCGGCCAGGCCAACACGGCCTGGCCGGCGGCAGTCGCCCGCGCGACTGCCAGCACACCGGCGTCCACCGTGTCCTTTCCAAAGCATTGTCGAAACGCCTCCAGGGCTGTTTTTAAATGAGGGTCATCAGCTGCTGGCACGGCACGATCGATGACCGGCGCCGGGCCAAGCATGTCCCGGCTCTCCAGAGAACCGGACGAACGAGGGGTGAATTCTTTGTCGTCCTGGTTTCCGGGTTCGGCTGAGACCATCCGTTTCCGTACGCCCTCTTTGAGCGCTTCAGGGAAGAACTGAGACAGGGACGCCGACCAGCCGTCCTGCTCGTGCATCTTGTACTTTGAATGATGCACGATGTCGCGCATTAACGAGTGCACGCCCGGCTCGAAATATTCTTTCCAATCATCCCACACGCAACCTTCGAAACGGCGATGCCGCATCCAATCCAAACCGGTTTGCGGGACGAGCATGCGGCTGAGCTCCACCGCAACGCGGGTGGCGCGACGCCCTTCCGCTAGCGGGTAAAAGTCCATCAGGCGCTCGACCATGGCAGCGGTAATCACCGCATAGGTATAGACTTGCTCGTAGCGCCGGTAATCGGTTTCGACCCAGTTTCGAACGCTGTTGTCCGGCAGCAGGTACCGCCGGCGCACAAAGGCGGCAATGCGCCCCTCCATAATTACGCCCAGCGCGACCTGCTCGACAGAAAGGGCGCCCGTGTCCATTTTATTAGAGGCCAACAGCGCCGACAGCTGGCCATACATGGCGTCCACGCGCGCGCCGTACTCGCTGGCGGTATGGCCGGTCACCATCTTTTTCATGGCGGCTTTTTCAAAGCCGATCATAATGGTGACCGCGGCCGCTATCTGTCCGGCGGTGGCGGTATTAATGTCGGTGACCGCCCTTAAACCGCCGAGCACATTCGGCGCCAACTCCGCTTCGGCGTTTATGATGCGTTTTTTTCTTTTAATCCACACAATTCACACCCAATCTGCCGGCGTCAGCAAAGGTTTCGCCTTATTTAGGACAGCGCGGAGGCCTGCAAGGCGCCTGCGCTGTTGCCGACATCGTATTGCTTTCGCATTTCTTCTGTCATCTGTTCGATATTGCCGGCCATGTCCGGCTCTTTTTCGAACATGGGCAGCCGAACCTTGTACAGCGTCCCCGCCGACAGCACGAACGCCTGACCTTTGGGCAGGGCGTCCAGGTCTCCTGGGTGCAGGATTGGCACCCGCTGTGTAGTGATCCGCTGGCGGGCCGAAGACGTAAAATGCACGTCCGACTCAGGGTTGGAGCTGTCGGTCGTGCCCGACTCCATCATCAGGTGTGTGATTTCGCAGTCTTTCAGCCGGCTGGTCAACAGCTCGGCGGTAGCACGCTCTTTAACGCGCATCATAATGAGGGTGCCAAGGTTACCTATCACTTGGCCGGCCACGGCCTGCGAGTCGAACCTTGCGACGATGTCCGACAGGGTCTGAGTGTAAGCGGTCAGCTGGAACCCCGCCCCG
Source organism: Olavius algarvensis associated proteobacterium Delta 3 (assembly GCA_903231505.1). Lineage (GTDB taxonomy): Bacteria > Desulfobacterota > Desulfobacteria > Desulfobacterales > CAFBRK01 > CAFBRK01. The sequence goes on from CAFBRK010000032.1 coordinate 5,862, forward strand.
CCCGCTTTATTGGCAAGCGGCACGAATTCTTTGCCGACAAGCTCGTTGAACTCGTCGGCATGGACGCAGATTTTGCGGGATTTCTGACCCGCGGACGCACTTTCATCAGGCTCCTTATAGATGGTGCCCGCAACAGCGGTCAGATCAGCGAACATCGAGTTTCCGACCGCCCGTGCCACGTCGGCGTCGGAAAGCGCATCCAGGCCAACATAGACAATACTGTTGGACTTGATGACGTCATACCAGCTCATGTCCTCGACCGCGTGCTCGCTCCGAATGTCCCGATCCGCGCTCGGACTCAAGAGCAGGGCCGCCTTACCCGTAGTCAGCTTCTCGAGCAACGGAAACAAAGACGCCACGAGTTTGTCAAAGTGGCTCTTGTCATGCTCGGACGTTTTAATTAATGACGCGGCGGTCTTATCGACCAGCGCGTCAGTTTTCTTGAAATACTCGCAGTACAGAAACACGGCTTCGTCCCGGCCGCGCATGTCCGGCTTAACGCCGGACGCTTCGATCTCGGCTTTCATCTCGGCGATCACCTTGGCAGGGTCAAGGCCGTGCTTTTTAAAGACATGTTCCAGGTACCGTTTTGTCAGCGCGTCGATATCGGCGCCGCCCTCTAAGACCGCTTCGTAGCTCATGCGCACACCCAGTGCATCCAGCGCCTTTGCCACCACGTTGATAAACCGCCAGCAGAACTCCCGGAAGGCGGCCGAGCTGCCTTGTCCGGGCAGTTGCCCGGCGATCCGCGTAGCCACTTCGGTCACGCGCGAGTACGCGCCCACAGGGTTATAACACACCGAAAAGTCCGGAAATCCAAGGTGGAACACCTTGAAATCATCACTTCGACCGGATTTTTTGGCTTCCCACTGAAGGCTCGCGAGAAGATCGGCATCGCCCTTCGGATCGAACACGATGACCGCCGAGCCGTTACGAATATCCTGGGCCACGATCACCTCGAGCAGGCGCGTTTTGCCCACACGGGTAGTGCCCACAACGAACGTGTGGGCCACGCGCTCGCCTTGCTTTATGCTGACGTGCTCTTCTGGCTCGTACAGGCCGACCCCGTGGAGCTTGGGGTCGCCTTCCACGTACGGCCGCGGTGGCCACGGATTGAACATATTCTGGCTGTTGAAAAACGCCATCAAAAGACGCCCGATCGGGCCGCCTTTTCCAGCAACGGCGCCAATCACCGCCCGGGCCCGCTTCCAGCCGGGACCGGGATCAGCGTGATGGGCGTACATCGGCTTATCGATGTCCGCCCGGCGCTGGCTGTGGCGCGGCTTCCACTCGAAGCCTTCGCCCAGGTATAGCTCTTTAGCGTTGGCCCGGCTGTGGAGCCAGCGGCGGTTGATCCGGTAGAACGGCAGCACGAACAGCCGCCGCTGATACCGGATCAGGCCTCGGGCGCGATGGAACAAAAATGCCGCCCGGCAAAGGAACACCGCTGAGATGGCGATGCCCACACCACCGGGCATAAGCAACACCTGGGGCGCGGCACCGGCAATAATGGCAGCTGCTATGTTGGCCACAATGGCCGACCCCTCAACCGGGGGCCTAAGCAGCGCTTCAAGCGGCTGGTCGGCCATGACAACCTCCTTACCGGTCTCGCATGGCCCGGACCTGCAAGACCAGCTTGTTGTATGAGTCAAGAAATGCGGCGGCCACGACCTTGCCGACATCCGTGCTGCCGTACCCGCCACCGGCGGCACCCGCGACACCGGCAACACCCACGGCGCCCCAGGCAATGTCGCTCTTTTGAGCAGAGCCCACAGCCAACGCCTCTTGAACACCGGATCTGGCGTTGGTCAGCGTCAGCATGGTTTCGGCCTGTATTTTGGTCGTTTTCAGGCCACCGAGAACCCCGCCGAGCATGCCGGGTATCAGAGCGCCGGCACCGCCGCCAACCCCGCCGGCGTCGGCATCCTGGAAAATCACGTCCGGCGTGATCAGGTAGTCCGCGGCGGCCAATTGCCCGCCGCCCATGTTGGCGTCCTCGCGCAGTTCGCCGGATTCCGACAAGGCTCGTTCATCGCGGATGCGCTGCATCGCTTGCCCGCGATCGACCAGTTGAAAACATCCCGATTGTGCCATCATCAAGCGGACCAGCGGTACGGGCGAAGAAAGCCCGAACTGGGCCAGCCCGGGAATATCCTGCTCCACCAGGGCTGCGGTGCCCAGGGCCTCAGAGCACTGGGGAAGCTCTGGGGCGGCATCGGTGGCACCGGCCGCGCCAGCCGAGCCGGACACCTTCGTACCACCTGCGCCAAGGCGTGTATCGGTCGTTTTACAGCCGACCAAGGCGGACGCCGCCAGGACCAAAACCATTACCATAGCATTCGAAAATTTCTTCATTACGTTATTTCCTCTCTCTCCAGTTTTGGGTTTAGGGCGAGATGGGCTTATAACACCCACGGCCTCAGGTTACAGGTTATGATATCCTCTTGCCCCTGTCGTCAAGCGTTTATTGTGTTTATCATTCTGCCATATGGTTTCTTTTTTTATATTTTTTGGGTGGGAGCGGCGGTTGCGCAAGCGCACTCCCCTCATTTTTCAATAGAGAAAAATAGATCTCGGCGGTCAGTACGGCGGCCAGCAGTGGCGCGGCCGACCACCAAACCAAAAGCAGCGGGGCGTGTATGGCGTCGAGCATCAACAGGGATGCCGTCACGTGAATGACTAAATACAGCAGCAACAACCCAAAAATTGCCGGCCGTGGCCACCAGCCGGCGCCCCGCCCGCAAAGCTCGTGTCCGGGGGCTCTTCCCGGATATGCACGGCGCTGTAACGGCCCTGGTGCCGGCGAAGCAGCGCGCTGGCGGCGTTGCCGGACACCTTTTTTCGGACCTCTAGCTCGTACAAAATATTATCAATCTCTCGCTCGACAGTTTTGAGATCATCGCGCCGGCCACCGACGGCGGCTCTTCCCGCAGGGCGATAATCAACCCTCGAACAACACGCATGTTGGGCCCGCCGGAGGCGGCGGCCAGATTGGTCGGATTTATGGTTCTGGTGCCGGCCACCATACCGGAGATGTTTTTGGCGATCTCCTGCCGCTCCTCCTCGACGGCGACGGTCAGCCCCTTTCCCGGGCTGGCGTCCACCTCGTCGCACCCGTCGCAGGTCCTTATCGCCTTTTCGCCGAGCACTTCGACCAACCATGCGGTCATCGCCGCAGGGTCGGTCCAGTACTCACAGATCGGATCGGTGCACCTGGCGACAGCGGCTGTCGAGGTTAAAGCCCGGTTCTGTAGCGAGTTGTACCCCGCCGTGCCGGTGTCCTCGACAATAAGAATGGGGTCCTGCCCATCGCCGCCGGCTTTGGAGCCGCCCACCCAGGTGACGCCGGCGTCACCGCCGTCCTCGCGGACGTCTTCTTTAACGGTCAGGATATCGTTGTCCGGCACCTCCTTTTGTTCGTCCCAAAACTGGCCGGTGGCCACATCTGTCCACTTATGACTGGTGATGAAATCGCCCATTTTTTCAGTCATCTGTTCGCAGCTCACCTCGGCCAGGTTGAATTCTTCGGTGGCCTGGAACACCCCGTTGGTAATCGTATCGTACAGCCCTGGATTTAAGCGCTGCAGGAGGTGGCCGGGCAGGGACGCAATCGCGCCCGTAGCGCTGTAAATCAGGCTGCTCATGGTCTTCTGGAGGTCACCGGTGATACCGTTAATCTGGTTTTGAAGAGAAAACCCGAAATCAAAGCCGTCACAGCCCGCACTGGCGTTCCAGCCGATGCCAAGGTCGTATCCGGCGGTCAGCCCATCTGAGGCCGGCCGGCTCCAGGAGTCGCCGGCCCCCAAGCTCGTAGTACATGTCTTCGCCCTCAAACCCTGTTGCTGTCGCCGATAGCGTCAGCAACAGGGTTAGGGCGAAAACCGCGGTGATGGCAATATATCTGTTTTGTTTTTTCGTCATCGCTTCGCGTAATCCTTTTAAAGATAAACAATGCGTGTTTACGTGTTAAAATCATTACCCCAAAAATCATTACCCCAAAAATCATTACCCAAAATCAAACAACAACATGCAATTTCCGGGCTTTTTGCAGCACTTGTAGTACCGCCAGGTCTGCCACGTGTATGACCCATTTTCGGAAATCCGGTCGGCATAGCCATCGGTGGGCGCGCCCACCGATTCGGTCCGATCCGGCAGGCTCCGGCACCCGTGGCTGGTGGGCGCAAGCTGCTGGTACACCCACGGGGAGTTCAACTGAGGTGGCCATTGGCCGGTACCGCCGGACGTGGGCAGGCGCAGCGCGACATGGGCCATGGCCGACCGGTTGGTATACACCAGGTCCAGGCTGCGGCGCGCGGCCGCAAACCCCGCTTTATAATCCTGGCTGGTTTTTACAAACCCGACGCGCGGGTACAGCCGTGGGAAAAGACGTTTTGACCCGCCGGTCGATTGCAGCGGGTGGGCCAGAACCATGGGCACCTCGAGCCACGGCAGGCGCCAGGCAGGGTCCATAGCCGTCGTGTGGTACGGCACCATGGGGATGGCGGCGTTGCGGCAAAACAGCCAGGAAAGCACATTATAATATACTTGCACCCACCCGGCGCCACGCCTAAAAAGCCTTGAGTGTATCGGCGGCATCGTCAGGCCCCGGCGCCGGATCTGTTCAGCAACGCTGCCAATTCCCATGGCAAAGTGCACTATTTGTTCCATGATGGGATTGTTAGGGGACAGCACTTTATGTTTCAGCGGTTTATGTGTCGGACCCTTGGGATTGGGCTTGGTTTCCCATGTCACGTTTACCGAGAAGAACTTAGCCATCTCTGGCCGCCGCCATGCACTGGTCAGTACCGCGGCCGGCGACCCGACGGCGGCAATGTTTTTAAACTTCAAAGACGAGTGGGCTCTGCCTGCAGCCTGGCCGCCCTGGCTGGTCGCACCGCCGTCCAAGGACCAGGCCACGGCTGGGGACACGGTATAAAAAGGACCAGTCCGCTTCGCCGTTGGCGTGCCAGGCTCCGACAACCAGCTCCGGGAGGCGGTGTTTAACCTTTAAGGTTACTTTTAACGTCGGCCAAGGCGGGATGCCTCCGATACACAGCCACTGGCAGGCCCCCAGCTTCCGCCACATCTTGACGATCTTTACAAGGAACGGCGCCAGAAGCGGGTTGGTCGTGATGATGTGTGCCTCGTCAATGGTCACGACGATTTCACGCCATTCAAATTGATCCCGCTCGGCGATATTGTTAATCATATTCAGACAGCTGACCACCGATATCGCAAGATGCGCCTCGTAGCCCTCTCGGGCGAAGGTGGCAAGGTCAATTACGGTTACATCCGCCTCTGGCCAGCTTTGTCCGGCGCGGTTAAACACCTCGCCGGTAAAGCCTTCGCAGAACAGCCCGGTCGCATGGGACATTTCCCGCAGTCGGCGCCGGGTCGTGTTGTCGAGGGTCTCATCTTCGGCCGCAGAGTGCATGGCGGCGGCAGCGTCTGTCGCCAGCACAATGAAATTGCTGCGCCCGAGCATTTGCTCGGGGTCGGCCCACACCTGCACGGTGTTAAACTCCAGTCGAAGGGTCCGGCAAAGAGCGCGGACAAACCTGGGGTCCTTGCTGCCGTCGATCGCATTGACCATGTAAACACCGCCGTTCTTTAGCCGCGCGGCGATTTCCCTGTGAAACTCGCGAGAGACAAGATGTGGCGGAATCGTCCCACCGCGAAACGCGTCGCCGAACACAATGTCATACAGGGGAAGCTTTGGCTGTCGTTGCAACACCAGCCGAGCGTCGTCATCGGCGTTGTAAATGGTCCCGTTGCCGATCAAGTCCTTGACCCACATGCCAGAGGCGGCCGCCGCGGTGACCGCGTCGTCGATCTCGGCCACAATCAGCTGGCTGCCTGGGCGGCTGACGGCCCATGCCCGCGGCAAACTGTAGCCTCCCCCGCCGATAAAAAAAACGGCAACCGGCGTCGTTTTCCCATGCCGCTGGCGGGCATATTCATCAACAAAGTGAGCATAGGAATAGTGCAAATACAGCGGATCGCGGTCGCTCATGCTGTGCCACAGTTTATCTATAATCAGGACCCGTGCCTTGCGCCCTTTGCCGGCTCCTGTCTCATATGGCCGCACCTGAATGCAGCCATAGGCGCTCTCTGTCTCACACGGCCCCTTAAGAGCCCTCCAGGCCGCTGCTACCGCCGGGCTGGCCGATATGCCCTTTGCCGGCAGCACGACCCCTACCACAACCATAACAAAGACAAGGGCTGGGGCGATCAGGCGAAAATATTTATGTTCCACTAAAAACATCATCCCCAGCGACAAATATGTCGCTGCGATGACCAGGATTGTGCCGGTCGACCCGATCCACTGGACGGCAACAAACCCGGTTAACAAAGCGCCTGCGATGGCACCGAGGCTGCCCATGGCGTACATGCCGCCCAAAACGCGGCCGGCGTTACCGTTGCTTTCATCCACAGCGATTTTTGTCAGCATCGGTGGCGCGGTGCCCGCGTAAAAACTCGGGATGAAAAACAGCAACAGGGGCAAGATGGCGCTGCCGTCGGCATGGTTTCCAAACCGCACGGTGGCCAGCACAACAATGCTGCTCACGGCAGCTGAAACCAGGCACAGCCCGACAGCCACCGCGCAGCCGCGCAGGGTTAAGCACCGCTGTGCCAGTTCGCCGCCGACCCAGTTTCCCGCCGCCAGGCCGGCGAGCACAACAGCGATAACGGCGGACCACGTCAGCATTGACGTTCCGATATACGGCGCGAGAATTCTGGCTGCCACGATCTCCAGGGCGAGGGCGGCATTACGATCGCCGGGTATCGGTGGATCCTAAGGGGCCCGCTGAGCTCGTCTCCATCGGCGAGCACGACGAAAAGCCCCTTAGCGGCGATCTCTTTCTTTACGGCTTTCCATTGCGGCAGTGTCGAAACAGCCACCACCAGTCCGGTCGCACTGCGGTCTTTAAGCCATCCGGCGTACCGGTCGAACCAGCGCATTGACGGCAAGTCAATGCCGACCACAAACACGGGTGGGGCACCGGGAAAATCGCCCCTGTAAAAGACCACCTCGGCGTTTTCCGAACCCGGCAGTAAGCTCTTGGGCTTAAACGGGATCCGGTCTTCCATCGGAACAACCCCCCCAAGGCGCCCTTTCGGGTGCGCACGCTCCACCGGTTCGGGTCGAACCGACAACGCCGAGGTGGCACTTAAAATGACAACAAAAAAAAGGGCTGTTCTTAAAGCAGTCTTCGCCATAATTCCCCGCGGTCCTTTCTGATGGCAGGAAACTTCTTTAGTTTTTCGAATTCAGCAGAGCTCTTTAGCCGTGCCACGCCAGCCTCAATGGCAGCGACCACCTTGGGGTGGCGCTTTAACCATCCGGCAACCTGCGCGTCACTATCGGTGCCGACCACATACAGGTCGACGCCGTTTTTGGCGTCGGCGATCATTTGAGAAAAGCGGGTGGCCATAATCGCGTCGCACTCGGGACACGCAATTCGAACCACCAGCGCATACCGCTCGATCTCGATCGTCGCTGGGTCGCGCTGGGCCCTCTGAGCGCGGGCGCGGGTTGATGCGAAGTCGCGCACCCGCGGCGTCTCGGGGTACAGGCGCTTCCATGCAGCAGCCACCTCTCTTTGGAAAGCGAGCTCGCGCTCGACCTTAGCGAACTCCGTCCGGACAAACAGCTCAGCATACCACCGGCGCTCAGCTTGCGTCTCTGCGGCGACACCCAGTGCCGTAATGGGATCCAGCCCGGGACTCCACATGCCCCTAGGCCCCTTCATTATACGTTCGTATTTTGTCCAGTCTTTTGCGGTCACCCCCCACTTTGCAGCTTCTGCCGCCGCAGTGGTTTTAGCCGCCTGGGTGCGCTCAATTTCCGTCTCCCGCTCAACGGTTTCCTCGGCAGTTTGCTGTGCGGCTAATTTATAATACCCCGATGAAACAAGAAGACCCAGAACCGCCAGCAAGATACTGTTATAAACCATCTTTTTTTTCATGTAACAACCTTCTTTTCAGCCGCAATACGTTGCGACGATTTGAATGCGATTATGACCTAACTCCAGCGCAATCTGTTTTCTCGCCTTCCGGTCGGCGCGAAAATCTTTTTTAGAAAGCTCTGCCCGAGCGGGCCCGCCACAACACGGCGGCTCACGGCCCGTCAATTCCCGGTACCGGTCCTGCGCGTACCGGTGTCGTCCGTGATTTCTGTGCAAGCCCGCCTTTATGGTCTGATACGTATACGACCGGAGTTGCTGGATATAGTTTTTATGTGCCGGAATTAATGCTCCGCCATAACCTGCGCGCTCGCGTACCGCGTTTAAAAGCTCGCGTTGTTTTTCGGTGCGCACTGGGACGACTCTTGGGCGGCCACCCTTGGCCCAGCTGCCCTTTAGTCGGATGTGATCGCCACGGTCGGCGTAGCTCGCTATAAACTTGATTGCCTCTTCGCGGCGAAGCCCGAACGCGGCCTGAAGCCGCAGCGAAAGCTTTACGTCTTCGTCGGTTACCTTGGATAGTTTTGAGGCCGCCAGTTCGCTTGATTTATCGAGGCCGGTAACATACACGCGGTTGGCCAACCCGTAGTGCTCGTTGCTTCCTGCAACGAGTCCGCGCTTACCAACTTTGTTGGACCACCAGCGAAGTACCGCCATGCGGTTTTTTATCGTGCCGGTAGACAACGCCCTTTTGGCGCCAGTATCGCTTTGCCAGTGGTTAATAAGTGCCTGCACGTGCCGACCTTTAATGCTTTTTGCGCCCATTTTTTTAAAGCCCATGGCGTCAAGGTCGTTTGCCATTTGCTGAAGGATGCGGCCTCGATTACGTTGAGTATTAAAAGACCCCTGCTTGTTGTTGTTTTGAAGTTGTTTTAGCTCATAGTTTAGCTTTTTCAAAACAATTCCCCAAAAAACAATCGATAAAAACAATCGATAAACTTTGGTAGGTCATTGCGACTTCGGTGCACCGAACGGCGCAATCTTACAGGGAAAAAAAATCAATCCCCTGCCAAGCGAGGACCAAAAACTAAGAACTAACAACTAAGAACTAAGAACTTAAAAAAACCCTATAAAGGTCACGCAACATCGGACCTATTGGTCTTCCAATTCATTCACGTGAGTTAGACGCAAACCCGACTAAAGGTTCGCGCGGGTCCATAATTTAGTGCCGCTACCCGGTGCGCACACACGCGCCGCTTCGGAAGCCCGTTGCAGGCGCAGGTGGTGCCGTCCGGGTGCTCGTATTCCTTTCACAATGCTTCCGGAAGCCCGTCCACATTGTGAAAGGAAATACCCTTGCTTTTTTCCAGAAATGAGTGCCTCTATTTCCGGAAGCCCGTCCACAGGCGCACTCATGGTTCGGGGGGAGGACCATTTAACCCCGAACCAACGTTGGCTTCGGAAGCCCGTTGCCAACGCTACCCAGAAAAAAGCGTCTCTATGGCCGCTAAGAAAGCTTGTTTTTTTAAAAAAAACAAGCTTTTTTTTGATTTCGTGTACGTTATAACGTACACGAAATCTCACAACACAGCGCTTACCGCTGTCAAAACAGCCAGCGATAAGCGCTCAAGTGTTTGTAATCAAAAGGCTTTTTTGCCTTTTGATGTCTTTTGATGCCGGCACGGCTTTGCGCGGCGACGCCGCGCTGTTAGGGACCGCCAACACCGGCGGTCCCTTTTAGTTTCGCAAAGCGAGTGCGAAACCGAGCGTCGATCTGCAATGGCATTTTAGCACCATTTTAGCACCTGCAGTGGTTCATAAACCCTGCGGCGCGCTGATGCCTATCGACGATGGCTGCCGTGTCCGCGGCAGCGCAAACTAAAAGGCCATAAAGCATAAAAAAACGGTCGTGGGCGGCAACCGTTTTTTTTGAAAGAACTAAAACTAGTGCATTTAGTACACACCTGACTATGGGTTGCCAAAAGATCGTCCACGCAGCGCGCTCTCGATTGCGCCGAAATTTTATTTTTTTTTATTTATAGCTTGCGGCGGACGCCGGAGCTGCTATTTTCACTTTGACGCAAGTGACGCGTTATGCCCGTTATGCCGACGCGCCGCTTTCGGCGGCGCCGGCGGGTGATCGCACGGCCTTCAATAGGCCTGCCTTTCTCTCCTGCAAGGGCACCCCAGAACATTTGGGGTGCCCTTATCTTTTCGAAAATAATGATCCATAAGCAGCGGGAATCGACGACTATTAAATAGAATTTCGGCGCCGCGGGTGCGGCCCTTTCCGGTCGAGTCTATACTGATTGCAGCTTAGCTGTCTTCGGCTCTTTCAAACCGACGAAGCAGTGGCCCAAAAAGATCCATAGGGAACGGAAAAATAGTCGTCGAATTGTTTTCGGCAGCCACTTCTCGCATGGTCTGTAGGTACCTGAGCTGAAGCGCAGCCGGGTGCTTTTGAATAATGGCGGCCGCGTCGGCCAGCCGGTTAGATGCTTGGTATTCGCCTTCGGCATTAATCACCTTCGCGCGCCGCTCCCGCTCGGCTTCCGCTTGGCGGGCCATGGCCCGTTGCATATCGTCGGGCAAGTCGATATGTTTGAGCTCCACGGCAGAAACCTTGATCCCCCACGGGTTTGTTTGCTCATCGATAATTGCCTGAAGCTGGGTGTTGGTTTTTTCCCGTTCACCCAGCAGCTCATCCAATTCCGCCCCGCCGCACACGCTCCTCAGCGTAGTTTGGGACAGTTGAGATATGGCATAAATGTAATCTTCCACCTCGATGATGGCCTCGGTGGGCGAGATCACCCGGAAATACAAAACTGCATTTACCTTAACCGAGACGTTGTCCCGGGTAATAACATCCTGTGGGTCCACATCCATCGCAACCGTCCGGGTGCTCACACGGACCATTTTATCGACGAACGGAATCAGGATGATCAACCCTGGTCCTTTCGCACTAATGACCCGCCCGAGTCGAAATATGACACCGCGCTCGTACTCGTTGAGCACCCGCAGGGCCGCCGCTAAGTAAAAAATAATAAAAACAGCTGCCGCAAAAAATCCGTACACAGTCATCATGATTTTTCTCCGCTGCTTGGGGTGTTGTGCGCCGCCGGTTCTGCTGCCGTTTGCCGTCATGCTATTTGATCACCAGATCGCCAATATACGGAAAATTCATGGTGTTGACGATGGGCTCGACCATGACGTTTTTCTTGGCGCCATAAGAATGATTTTGCCAGTGCAGCGGCACGAACGCCGCATCGTCGTAAAGGATTTTTTCAATCTCCTTTAGAATATCGGCGCGACGGGTCAGATTGGTTTCCGACTGGGCCGCCAGCGTCAGTTCATCGATTCTCGGGTTGCAGTAGTTTCCGGAATTGTAGTGTCCGTAACCAGTTTTTTTGTCCGGGCACATCACGAGAAACTCGCTGAAGTTGCCCGAGTCCTCGGTATCGGAATGCCAGCCGATCATCTGGATGTCGGCTGCCTGGGCGTCGAACTCGTCCCAGTAACGTGCCTTGGGCATGGTTTTCAGATTCACCTTAATGTTGATCTTCGCCAGCATCGCTGCGACCGCCTCGGCAATCTTCTCATCGTTGACGTACCGGTTATTCGGGGCGATCATGGTTGCGGTAAACCCCTTTTCCAATCCGGCATCTTTCATAAGCTGGTGGGCACGTTTCAAATCATACCTGGGCCGAAGGTCCGGATTGTGACCGGCATAGCCGGCGGGGCTCTGCTGGCCGGCAGCGGTAGCTGTGCCTTCCATGATCTTTTTTACGATTCCCGGGTTGTTGATGGCGTACACAATGGCCCGCCGCACACGCGGGTCGGCCAACTCCGGGCGTCGTTTCTGGTTGAGTTGGAAGGTAATAATGCGGCCGCCGGCGATGGTGACCAGCTTGACGTTTTTATCGCGTCGCAATCGTTGAAAATCCTGGGGCGGGATCGGTGATATGAAATCCACGTCACCGGACAAAAGAGCGGCTACCCGCGTTGCGTCCTCCTCAATGGGGGTCACAATGACCTTGGTCACGTTGCCGGCAGAGCTTCTGTCCCAATGGCCGCCGAAGCTGCGCTCCAGTACGGTGCGCACACCCGGATCCCGATAGGTGACCTTAAACGGTCCGGTCCCGGACTCATGGGTCAAGGCAAAGGAGGGGCCGATCTTGACGATGGCATCTTTGTATCGTCCGGTATCGTCAACGCCCGAGTAGAATTTCCGGTCCATGGGAAAGATATACGTGGCCATGTTCAATAACAGCGCATAGGGCTTCTTGGTGATAATGTCGATGGTGTAATCGTCGATCACCTTGACCTCTTCAAGCGGCTCGAACAGGCCTTTGAAATCGACACTTTTCTTCAATCTCTCCACAGTCCACCGGACGTCCTCGCCGGTAAAGGGGTTCCCGCTGTGAAATACGACGGCGTCTCGCAGAAAAAACCGCATGGTCCGGTCGTTGATCCGTTCCCACCGAAGCGCAAGACGGGGTTCAAGCTGCATATCCTGACGCAGGCGGACCAGCGGATCGAACACCCAGTGGGAATACTGGAGCGTTTCGGCCGATAAGTGGACATGGGGATCCAGAGACACCAGGTCGCCGCTCAGTGCCAACTTCAACGTCTTTGCGTCGGCGCTCTGGGCGAACCCGAAGAGCCCCGCCGCCAATGCCGCAACTATTATTTTTCTCGTTCTCATGTTTTCTCCTCCAGTGGTGGCGCGTTAAATTACAGTTCGTTTTCATACACCTTGCGGATCTCTTCGGGTTGAATACACAGGTATGAGAGGGTCTGTTTTTGGGTGGAGTGATTAAAGATCTCCATTAGAGTCGGCAAATCGACTCCAAAACTGACCCTCTGGTGGTATCCCCAGGTCTTTCGCAGTGTGTGGCCACCGTAGTTGCCTTTTAAGTTGATGGCTTTGCACCACGATTTTACTTTTTTGTTTACGGTCGTAACGGCCCAGGGCCCTCGCTGACCCGTAAATAAAAAGTCCGTGTCTGCATACGCCCCTGACTCCAAAAGTTGTTCTACGGCCCTGTAGCACGCTCTGTTCAATGTGATGAGACGTTCTTTGCCGGTTTTCCGCTCTTTAAGCGCAAACTCAGCGCCGGGTTTAAGATTTTTTACCTGCCCCACCCGGATCCCCAAAATATCGCTCGCACGGAGATTCGTGTTGATGCCGATCACAAATAATGCATACTCCAACGGATTTTCGGACAGCATTTTTTTGATCGTCCGGATGTGTTTTTTTGACTTGATCGGATCGACCTTAATCCGGGATCCTTTTTTCGGATGATTAAAATTCTGCCCTTTTTTCATGGATTTTCCTCATTTTCATTACCGTTAAGTTTTCCACCTATCACTGGTTATACTTAATGTGTTAATTTTCAACAAAACCCATAGCAGCGAGTTAAGCTCTTGTTTTTACATATTTTAAGAGCGATCCGGGCTAAGCAACTATTGTTACTAAGTTAACCAGTTCACCCCCTTTTATTCTTCGACGGTGTTGGTATTAATTTCCTCGTAAGGCTGGATTACGACAAAGCCTTGTCCTTTGAAAACCATCTGTATGGACTCACCGCTTCCGCGCCCCACGAGATTTTTCAGTTTTATATCTGTTTTCAGCCGGGGTTCCAGTGACCCGGACCAGGCCACGGTGGCCTGGGGGTCGGTGGAGACAGGGGCGTGTGGCGAAACCGGTAGCGTGAGCGGATCATAGCGGGTGGCAATGGCGACCACGCCGTATCCGCTCAGTTTGACATTAAACAACTGCGACCAGCCGCTTAAAATCCCGGCGGCCTTTTGTTTAAGCATCGTGATCTTCCATTCGACCGACTCTTCAAGGGCCAGCAGGTCCTCTCCGCTGACAAACAAAGATTCGCCGGCCAGCTTTAAGAAAAATATTTTTTTTCCTGTGTCGGCCAGGTATAGCGTTCCTTCGCCGGCCGCCTTGGTAAGGTAGACACCCTCGCCGGTCAGGCCTCTGAGCAGGGTTTTTTTTACACCCCCCTCGAGAATGCGTTCCCGGGTAAATTTAATGTCGCCCGCGTAGCCCACCATGGATCCCATTTTCGTCCACACCGTCCTGACGGCAGACCGGGAAAGCTGGACCCTTAAAAATCGATGGCGGATAATATTAAACCTGTCTGTGCCATCTGTGCCATCGATTTCTGGGGCACGGGTTTGGTTGATAAACGTGCCAATGTCGCCAACGGGTAAATTCTCTTGCTTCTCTTGCTCTTGCGTTGTCATGATGTTGTCTTCTTCCTTGTCTCTTTTCCCACGGCTCTTTTTTTTTACTGGGGGTGGGGGCAAAGGCCATGCCTGCCCATAAGGCCCTCTAACACGTCACTAATGGCCACCACGGGCGAACAGCTTAGGGATCGATCGATCCCCTTGATCCCCTTGGGTTCGACCCGCCCGGCTATAGCGCGAGAGATTAACAGCTGTGGTTGTGATCGGGACCGGAGCACCCGGAGGGCCCGGAGGGTGCGGTGCTCCCGGTTTGCGCTTTTCATGAGGTAGGGCACGGGATTTATAATCGGCGACTCCGTGCTGGCACGCGCTTTGGTCATGCACGCCACACCGACGAGCCACAACCAAGATTCACTCCCAAACGCCCATTTGAGCCACGCCCACCGTTTCTCGGAAAGCTTGTCAAAGACATTCTTGCGCAGCTTTTTTAGCTGCGGCAGGATATCTTCCGGCTGGTTGAAGGTGAGGGCCTGCGACCGCCCAAGATAGGCCAGTCCTTCGGCGCAGGCGGTGGCCTGCTCCTTCGAAAGGTGTTCCGCCCGAGCATTGGCCGTGGCTTCGAGCTCGGCCTGGAAGGTCCGGGCGATTTTCCAAATACCGGCAAGGTACGCGGCCGGATTCCGGACAGGCGCGCCAGCGTGACCCGGGAGAGCTTTTCGATAGCTGTCCGGTCGGGGTCGTTTGCGACGCCGCCCGAGAGGACCACAACCCAGGGGATCGACGGTTCGGAACCCTTCAAACGGATCGACGGATGCTGCCGTTCGAGGTTCGCAATCAACCAAGTGGAAATCGGCGTGCAAGTGAGCAGGATCAACAGGCCCGTGCCGGCGCTTATCAGAATCCTCCCGGCCCTGTGCTTTTTCCGCCATAGCAAGACCAGTCCGGAAACCAGTAACACCAGGATGATGAGCAGTGGTGAAAGAAACAGGGAAACGATTTTCTTAATCGCAAACAAAATTGTCGCCTTGATCAAACAGCGGGTTCTGGATCTCCACTGGAAAGAGCGGACTCATCGCTTTTGGGGCACGGCCTTACGAATCTTCCAATCAATCGTCGCAAAGGCGATAAAATAAAGGATGTAGAGTGGAATCAATCCGGTGGGTTCAACCTGCCAGACAATCATCGCACTGGCAGAGACCACGATCTGAAACGTCACATACCCGAGCGTCACCCGCCAGTGCTCGACGTTGAACTCGTTCACCAGAATCTGGTACAGGTGCTTCCGGTGGGGTTCAAACAGCGAATGCCCCTTGCCAAGCCGTATCGCCAGGGTCGACAGGCCGTCCGCGTAGAACGGAAACAGAAATCCGGCGGCACCTATCAGATCCCAATAGCTTTCCGAGCCGGCCACCACCATGCCGGCAAACACAAAACCCAGAAGGACACTTCCCACATCTCCCATAAAAACTCTGGCCCGGGGGAAATTGAAGGGAAGAAATCCGATACATGCGAGCATCACACAGAGGGCCGTTTCCGAATATCCGCTGAAGCCTCCATGAAAAAGGGAAGCACCGGCTATGAAAAAAAACGCGACAAGTCCGGAAAGCGCTGCCATTCCATTGATGCCGTCCATAAAGTTATAAAAATTGGTTGTACCAACGATATACACGACGAGAAAGCCGAGCCAGATCATGGAATGGCCATGGGCAGATGTCTCGGTGGTCACGCCGTAAACGAAAATACCCGCCAGCAAAAACTGGATCATCAGGCGAAGATAGGGAGATAAATCAAAACGATCCGTCAGGAGTCCGAGTGCAGACACACCGGTCGCCGTGGCCCAGAACCAAAATGGGTAATGGGTCAGGACAGACGCCGCAATGAAGGTAACAAGCAATCCGATGCCGCCTCCTTTGGGGGTCGGGATGCGATGTGAGCTTCTCGCGCTCGGGACATCGGTCAGTCCAAAGCGGCCCCCCCACCGTGCCACGGCCCATGCGCCGGCGCTACCGGCGAACAAGGACGCAGCGTATATCGGTACTATGGAATCCGGCATATGGCTTCGTGGTTTCTCAAATTATTCTCCGGCGGCGCATGACATCGATTTCCGCCGAGACACCCGTATCAAAAGAACGGGGAGCGTATCCAAAATCCTCTGCGGCGCTGAGGTAACTGAACCGTTTATGCTCGTTGAGGCGCATGACCTGCTCTGCTTTTATCGGCAGGATAAGCCCCATCCCCTCGCACAGGCGTAACAGGTCGATGACCGGTTTGTCGGGAAGGTGGAGCAGCGGTTTTCTCCTTCCCAGAAGCCCGCCGATGATGTCGCACATTCGATTGAAGTTAATCGGGTCGGCCCCCGGGATGTTGTAGGTCCGGCGCACCGTTGCGTCCGTTTTGAGAACACGGACCACTGCGTCGGCGACATCTCTGACATGCACCGGCTGCTGGTGAAAGGTCCCGGGGCCGAATACAGGGATGACGGGGGACCGATGGATAAAACGGACCAATCGGCTGATGTTTCGATCCCGATGGTCTCCGTAAATCATCGTGGGTCTCAGAATCGTGTAGGCCAGCCCGCTCTTGGAAATGGTTTCCTCGGCCGCTCGCCGGACGCGCTTGCTGGCCGCATTCAGGGCGGTAAATATCGCCGTGCTTCCGATAAATATCGCCCGATCGAGGTTTGATGCCGTGGCCGCGTTCACGATTACCGGAGCGTGACCGAACCCGATCGAAGCGACATTGACCAGCGCATCCGCACCGTCAAGCAATCGGCGAACGGATTTCTCGTTGCCCATGTCGCCGTAAATCAGTTCAATGTTCTCGTTCGACAGTCGACGGATGTCACTGCTTGACCGAACCAGGCATCTCAGTCGAGCGCCCATCTTAATCAGTTCGGGAACAACATACGAGCCGGTAAATCCGGTTGCCCCTGTCAGCGCGAGGATCATCCCCTGCCGGCTCCCCGTTCGGCGACCACTTCCCGCAGCATCGATTCATATCGGCCGGCCAAACGGTCCCGCGAAAATTCCCTCTCCACGAACATCCGTCCGGCTCGCCCCATCGCTGCCAGCTCCCCGGGTCGATCGAAACCATCGACAATGACCGCTGCCATACGCTCCGGCGTTTCCGGCGGCAGCACCACACCCCCGCCGGAGCGCTCGATGATTCCGGCAGCCTCACCCCTTAGGCTCCCCAGTATGGGCCGCCCCATGGCCATAATTTCAAACATTTTGGACGGAATAAAAGAGTCGAAAAGCGGGATATCCCGCAAGGGGACCAGGCACACATCGGCCATGGCATAGTACGATGTGACACCTTCCTTATCGACCGGCGGAAGAAAACACACATTTCGAAGCCCGATGCGCCGGGCTTTTTTGATCAGCTCAGACTTCTCCGCCCCTTCCCCGACAAACACGAACTCGATTTCCGACCGGTTCTCCAGAAGGGCTGCGGCATCCAGAATCGACGACAGGCCATGGGAGATCCCGTGGGCTCCGATATACAGAACAACAAATTTATTGTCGAGTCCAAGTTCAGACCTCAATTGTCCGTCCTCGTTCACCGGGGTCCAAAATTCCGTGTCGGCACCGTTGGGTATGGTGACCACTTTCTTTTCGGGTATGCCCCTGTCGAGCAGATTTCTGCGAAAGGATTCGGTCACCGTGACCACCCGGGAAGCCAACCGGTACAGTGCAATCTCCATTTTTTCGATCCAGCGGATCAGCATCGGATTTTTCAAAACGCCGAGCTCAACGAAAATGGCCGGCCACAGGTCGCGCACTTCCATAACAAAGGGTGCGCCCCGCAACATTGCGGTGGCCGATGCCCCCATGGCCGCAAAAAAGGTGGGAGACGTTCCGATCACCACGTCGGGCCGGTCGAGCCGGGGCCCCCCGAGCAGCACTGAAGACGGCAACAACGACACGTGACCGGCAAGCTTTCTGACAAACCCCCGGTTCGGAGTAATGTAGGTCGGGACACGGTGGACGCGAATGCCGCTGATCGTCTCGGACATGCAGGGAGACAGCCGGTAGCCAGGATAGATGGTCCCGGTCGGGTGATTCGGAAAGCAGGTCACCACATCGACCTGATGGCCGTTCTTGATCCAGCCCCTGGACAGATCGTGAATCCTCGCCGACGGCGCTCCGATTTCCGGCGAAAAGTAATGGGAAAACCAGGATATCCTCATTTGGAATATTGAAACCCTTTCCCAGCTGTCCTTAGGGTAAACCGATTTTTCCCGTAGTGGATGTCAAGCACATGACCCCGGGGGGATACCCGGTCGATGTTGACGTCGGCCTTTCGCTTCAATGAGATGACATAACCGAACGCATCGCCGGGATCGCTTGTTTTTCTCAAGCGCAATACATGGTTGGGAACACGGTTGCCGTGGGCTTCCGAATACCAGCCCTGGATCTCCGGGCGCCGCGCTCCCCGGACCAGTTCCGCTTCCGCAGCATGAAATGCGGTAATCCATAACGGCTGCGCCAGCGATTGGATTCCCCAGGCAGTCTCCGTGTCTCTCTTCAAGGAAAGATCCGGTGCCAGATGGATATAGCTGTCTACAGGGCTGCCGGCGCTGTTTCCATACACCGCATCCAGTATAATCCAGAAGCACCCGTGCTGGAAGATCAAGGTGCGCACGTGGACCGGAGACCCCACACGGCCGGAGTAGCCCCGGCATACACCCTGGACACCGCACCAGTCATCCCCATTTTCCCATGTCACCGGGCCGGGTGTCGCTCGGCGGGCCGCACGAAAACTATTCCAGACTTCCGTCTGATCCCGTCCGCCAATACTTAATGTATTGTGGGCCCGGGTGGAACGGAAGAAGTCCCGCCACGGACCGGCGGCATACTCGAACACCCCCGAATCGACGACCACCCTCCGGCCGTGGACAACCAGTTCATAAGATAACAAATCGGCATGGGCGTGGGCAGGGAGATACTCCGGACAGGGCTTCCCAAAATCCAGCACCAGCGCGGTGTCGTCCTTCCCATCCCGCATCAGGGCAAAACCGGAATCCGGCAGGATGTCCATGCGCTTTCGACAGTCCGAAACAGGCCATCTTTGCAGCCTGTTCCACCCTGAAACGCCGAAAAGCCGAAAGGCAGACAGCCCATAGACGTTGCCGACCTTGAGTTCGGGAGAATCCAGATAGACCGCAGCGGTTGAAAGGACATCGCCGGGTGATATTCCTTCATTCAGGGCCGTATCCTTCAGAAGGGGTATTCGGAAATCGGATTGAAGCATCTTCTTTAGAAAAACAGCCATTCTGCGGATGGCGCCATCGAGAACAACGAAGTGCCCGTTGCCGGAACGCCTCAACCAGACGCCCACCTCGATGAGATCCCGGAGCACCTCCAGGTGATAGCCGGGATTCCGTTCGAAATGGCCCCCATCCGGCAGCACCTGTTCGGCCAGTTCATCCGCGTAAATTCCCATGGTGGTCTCGAGTTTTCCCATTTCGGATCCGGGTATGGCATTCAGCGCAACGGTAACACCCCGTAAATTTTTCAACAGATGATTGCCCCGGACATCATATTCGAGATTCCGGACAAGATGCTCAGCCTGACCGACGACGCTGCTGGAGAACACCCGCCGGAAGCGGTCATCCGCCTCAAATTCCGTCTTGAACGCCTCGGCGGCAATCAACCAGTTCACGATCCGCTCGGATATTGTAAATGGATGCCAGCCGTCGCCTTCGAGTCGCTGGTTGCACCGGATCCACGACCGGGCCAATTTTCTGAACGTGGCGTACGCAGCCTCCGGTTCCCCGCTCAGCTTGAGGACAATCAGATCCTGAACATATCCGAAATAGTGAAGGTGATAACGCCAAAGCCGGCTGAACCGCTTGTCGTTCCAGCCGGGGTCCTCCCCGAATACCGCCTCCCGGTTCAACCACCGGAATCGCCCCTCCCGGATCTGCCGCGCCCGGAATAGGGCCTTCCGTGTCTCTTTCTCCCAAGGCCCCGCACCCGTGATGTTCCCCGATTCCGGAATGTCCAGAAAGGATGTCCGGAGCATCACACCGGTCGGCATGGGCGCGCGACGACCGGTCAGGCGCCATATTGTCCGGCTTGCCATGCGCTTGATGCGACAGATAATTTGATCGGGGTGAAGATAGCGGAGGGTGTGGTAGTAAAGGCGGGTTTGATTCAGCACTGCGGCGACTGGTGTTCGGCGAAAATCTTGCATACCTTCGGGGTCCTATACGGCTATCCGTTTTGATTCAGGCGGAAAACCGTTTCCATGACTTCCACCAATTCGTCAAACGGAATCGGCGGATTATCCCCATGCCTCACAGCATTCAGAAAGGCCTCGAGTTCCCGGCGATGCCCTTTGTCCTGCCGTGCCAGCTTCATTTTGGAGAAACCCGACCATCCGTATCCCTTCAGCATTCTGAAATTGTCAAGGACCAGAATCCGTCCGTCACAAAAGACTTCGATACGCTCTTTTGGAAAGCGTTTACTGCCGTTGGAAAAATAATGCACCGTCCCGATGGACCCGTCGGCAAAGGCCAGGGTCGCGGTCAGGGTGTCCCTGTTCAACGATGTCATGGGCACCAGGCGGCTGTCGGAAATGCGGCTGGCCGCCAGAAATCGGAGGAGGTCGATAAAATGGCAAACTTCCCCGACGATTCTTCCGCCGCCGATCCCCGGATCGTGGATCCAGTGGGCTCCCGGAATGATTCCGGCGTTGATGGTCATGACGATGGAGACCGGAGCTTTTGTCGTGGCGATCAATTCCGTTATTTTTTCGACCAGAGGTGAAAAGCGCCGATTGAACCCGACCGTCAATACCGGTCGCGGGTCTAAGGTTTCATAGAGCGAGCCGATCTGCTCCAATTCAGAAGGGTTCAGGCAGAGCGGTTTTTCGACAAAGACGTGCTTCCCCGCCCTGAGCGCGGACAGGGCCAGCTCCGCGTGGGTATCGTGGCGTGTGGCGATGATCACGGCATCGATCTCTGAATCCGAGAATACGTGTTCGGGATCGCTGGAAGCCGTTTCAAACCCGAATTTTTTTCCCATGACGGCGCTGTTGGTGCCCCCCCGGGAGACAATTGTTTTCAATCGGGCTTTCCCGGCCGCTATTGCCGGCAGCAGCACCTGTCCGGCAAACGACCCGGCCCCAATCATCCCGATCACCGGAATGCCTGACGTTCTTTTGGAGGCCGCTGTTTGTGGGATCAGGGTGATGGTCCGTTCTTCCGGCAATGATGTCGACGCAATCTTCTTCCGGCTTGAATAGTCGAGGAGAATTCCGAGATGGGGCTCCCCGGACCCTGCGATCACATCGTATGCCGAGGGCGCGTTCTCGATATCGAACCGGTGGGAAACAAGCGGTTCGGTAAGCAGTTTTTTGTCCGCCATCAGCGCCAGAACCGCTTCGAAATTGCGTGTTTCGGTCCATCGGACGTATCCGAACGGGTAATCATGCCCCTTTTCTTCAAAACCGGGATCGTACCGGCCCGGGCCGTAGGAACAGGACACTTGAAACGAAAGTTCTTTTTCATAAAAGTCATCCCGTTTCAGTTCCAAACCGGATACGCCCACGAGGATGACACGACCCCGTTTTCGACACATTTGCACCGCTTGATGGACCGGTTCGCTGCTCCGGGTCGCCGCGGTGATCAGCACACCGTCCATTCCCCGGCCGCCGCTCATGGCGGCGGCTGCCTCGACCGGGTCTTGCCCTCTGGATATATCGACCGGTTCCGCACCGAATTCAGCTGCCATGCGGCACTTTTCCGGGTCGAGATCCACCCCGAGGACATGACATCCACCGGCACGCAGAATTTGCACGGTAAGCAATCCAATCAGACCGAGTCCGATAACGCAAAAATTCTCCCCAATGCTCGGCGCCGCCAGTCGAACCCCCTGCAGCCCGATGGCCCCCAGAACGGTGAAGGCCGCTGCGTCATCCGAAACGGTCTCCGGTATCCTGGCACAAAGGTTGGTGGGTACACAGACATAGTCCGCGTGAAAACCGTTGCTGACCACCCGCTCTCCCATCGAAAAGGGCGTCCCGGGTGCAGCCTCAACGACCGTCCCGGCGTTTGAATAACCGAGGGGTATCGGCTGGTCCAGCTTTGCCCTAACGGCTTCCATGGTTGTCATCAGTCCATCGGTCTGAATCTTTTGGAGTACCTGGCGAACCTTGTCGGGCTGTTGCTTCGCTTTTCCGATCAGCCCGGATCGTCCGAACTCGAGGAGCATGCGCTCGGTTCCGGCGGAGATGAGGCTTTTCGATGTTTCCACAAGGAGCTGTCCCTGTTGAATCCCGGGCCGGGGCACTTCGGCGACATCGATTTGCCCGGTGTTGAGATCCTGAAGAATCTGTCTCATGATCCCCCTATTTGGTGGCCCTGATGGTCAGGAACAGTCCATGGTTCTTAAAATACTTTCGAATGATACGTCTCGGCCAGATTGTTCTGGCCAGGTCCAGCAAAACGCCTTCATGGCGCTGTCCCGCGGCGGACGTCAGCAGGTCGCCGTGGGTCAGATAAATATGAAATTCCGGATTCTTAAATTTTTGAAACAGTTCCCGGGCTTCCTCGATGGTATAGGCTTTGGTTCCCCGGCTTTCGAGATAGTTGAAATAGATGTCTCCGAGTGTCTTCCAGGGCTGGAGTCGCATCAGGGCATAGCGGACCCACAACATGTAACCGACCATGCTGTAGGTGTGGTAGATCATAATTCTTGCCTCGCCGCCCGGCTTCAGAACCCGGTAGACCTCATCGATGGCGGCGGGTGTGTCCGGCGTCACGTGGAGTACGCCCCAGGAGTAGACCAGGTCGAAAGCATTGTCGATGAAGGGAAGCTTTTCAGCATCCACATTAGACAGCCGGGTGGCCAGGTCCATGCACACGAAGCGGGCCTGCGTGTTCCCGAGAGCCCTTTGCGTCAGGTCCACGCCATAGAGCTCCGCCCCGGCTTCCGCAAATTTCTGGTGGTCCGCTCCCAATCCGACATCGATTTCCAAAACCTTTTTTCCGCCGTGTTTATCGAATTCCGCGAAATCCAGAATATAGGGTTCTAGACGGTAGCGGATATCGGATTGATTCAGGAAATCCTGTCGGTTGCGCCCGTCGAGATACAGCCGCTCTCCACAGGATGCGTCCTCCCAGAAATCCTTTACCGCCTGTTTGTCATAATCCATCCATCGTTCCTTTCCTGTCCAAAAACATTCGAAGCCAGAGCTCGATACAAACTAATGAAAATATCGTGTAGGCCCCGTCGATCCATCCTTCCCTGTCCGCACGGACCAAGCGATGGACGGCAGCCGGATCAAACAATCCCCGGTTTTTCAGGCTCTGGACCGAAAGCGTTTCATCCACCATCTCCCTCAGCTCGTTTCGAACCCAACGCCGCATGGGGGCGCCGAATCCGATTTTCGGCCGGTAGATGACGTCCCTCGGAAGACTCTTTTCCATGGCGATTTTGAAAATCGACTTTCCCGTGCGTCCTTTCTGTTTCATCCGCGCGGGGATACGTGTGGCCAGTGCGACAAGATCCGGATCCAGCAGCGGCACCCGCGTCTCCACCCCCACCGCCATGCTGGCCTTGTCCGTATAGTTCAAATTGTGATCGGTCAAAAAATGTTTGGCTTCCAGATAGAGCATGCGATTCAAGGGCTCGCTCTCCGAGGGAATCCGTTTAAGGCTCTTTTTGAGGGGCGCCAGGGTGTCGGTCCCCGCCAATTCGTTCTGGAAATCCCCGGAGTAAAGGGTCTGGCGCAGTGCCTCCTGTCCCCAGAGGAAATACGCGGGAAGCCGATCTTCTTCCGGCAAACCCATGTGAACCAAAACTTTCTGCAATCGCCGAAGCATGGGATGCTTTCCCCACCGCGTTCGATGCCGTGCACCTGTGCCGTCCGATGCCTGTTCTGCCATGACCTTTCGGAATCGTTCGGGAAGCCAACTCCACAGACCTTCCAGTGTCAAAGCGAGATGACGGCGATAACCGGAAAATATATCGTCCCCGCCGATCCCTGACAGGAGGACCTTGATTCCGTCCAGTCGGGCTTCGCGGGATATCAGGTAGACGTTTATGGGTGACGGATCGGCCTGGGGTTCATCCAGATGGTACAGAACTTGCGCCATGTGGTTGATGGTATCCGGGGTAATTTCGATGGGACGCCATCGAACATCAAGGTGTTCGGCGACCTTTCGGGCATAGGGAAGATCCGGCGCATCCCCATCCATGTCATCTTGACCTGCGAAACCGATGCTGTAGCAGAGCGGTCTTCTGTCGGGATCGATCCGCCGCATCATGGCAACGACAGCGCTCGAATCGAGTCCGCCCGAGAGAAACGCCCCGATCTCCACATCGGCAACCAACTGACGGCGAACGGCGGTCTCGAGCTGATGGTCCAGCAGGCGGGCGACCTCGGTTTCATTTTCAGTGGCACGGGATTGTCCGTAGGGCAAATCGTAAAAAAACCAGTTCCGGAAAATATGACCGTGCCGCACCACAAGTGCTTCACCGGGGTGGAGCTTACAAATGTTTTTTATCGGGGTTTGCGGCGCCGGCGCCCAGAGATAGGCCAGGTAATGGTGGATGGCCAGCGGATCGAGCTCTGAAGGCGCTCCGTCTGCAGCCAGAATCGATTTCAGTTCCGAGGCAAAAAGAAAACCGTCACGGATATCGCTGTAATAGAGCGGCTTGACTCCGAAACCGTCCCGGGCCAGAAAAAGATCACCCGATTCGATGGTTCCCTCCCGCCGCCCTCGGCGTCCGTCATAGATGGCAAAAGCGAAGATACCGTTGAGCCTCGAGAGCATCCTCTCCCCATACGCACCGTAAAGGTGCAGCAGCACCTCGGTGTCGCTATGGCTCCGGAATCGATGGCCGTCTCTTTCCAGGTTCGCCCGAAGCTCCTGGTAGTTGTATAGCTCCCCGTTGTAGGTGAGCCAGATCTTGTCGGCATCCTTCAAATCATGGGTACAGACGCACTCGGGGCAGTCGACGGTCATGGGTTGCCGGCCGTCCTCGGACAGGTCGATGATCGACAGCCGCCGGTGGGCCAGGCCCACCGCAGGATTCGACCCCTGCAATACGATCGAACCGCTGTCGTCCGGCCCGCGGTGGGCTATCCGTTCACTCATGCGATCGAGCAGATTTTGATCAAACCCGCCGACATACCCCGCAATGCCGCACATTCAGCGGGTCCCCCCGGTATTCATCGGCAGGGGGCTAAAATCCAGCAGACCTGTAAAAGGTTTCTTCATCAGGCTTTGACTCCGAGAAAATTCCGGAATTTCCTCAACTTCTGAAGCATGGGGTAGCGGTAGTAATATTTTTTCATCAGATACCGAAGATGGGCTTTGATGGTCCCGCGGTTTTCGGCGAGTCCTTTCATCAGCATCTCGCGGAGTCTAATGAGGTCGGCGTTGGAGTGCTCACCGGTATAAAACAACATGTCATCATGCTCAAGCCAGTAGTCATCGGTGATCAGGCCCTGCCGGATGGCCAGATCGTAGATTTCCGTATTGGGCATGATCAGCAGGGGATGGGCTCCGACAGTATCCCAGGGTTTGACTTTTCCCATCAGGTCGACGGTTTCCTGAATCGTCTCCTCGTTTTCACCGGGGTTGCCGACCATAAGGTACGCCCGGGGATGGATGCCGGCGTCGTGCACCATTTGAAACACAGTTTCGATTTGATTGACGGTCTGTTTTTTCTTGATGGTCTTCAGGATTTTGGGGCTCCCGGATTCGACGCCGAAATCGATGCGATAACAGCCGCTCCGTTTCATCCACGCGAGCATCTCCGGATTGATATGGGAGACGTGGGATTCGGCAACGAATTTGATCTTCATTCCCCGCTCGAGAATCCCGCTGCAGATCTCGATGGCCCGTTCTTTGTGAACCGTAAAATTGTCGTCAAAAAACATAAACGTCCGGACGCCGAGGTCGTCGTACAGCCACTGAATCTCATCCAGCACGTTCTCCGGGCTTCGGGCACGCCATTTGCGGTGCCAAAATATGGAGCCGGAGCAGTAAATGCATTTGTGCGGGCACCCCCGGGAGGTCATGATGGATGCCGCCCGGCCGCTGGTTTCGGGAAGCCCGAGGTAGTCGTCGAGATCGAAGCTGTCGTGACAGGGGAACGGCAGGGAATCGAGGTCGTGAATCAGGGGTCGGGGATCGGTCAGAACCGTGAATTCGCCCTGCCGATAGGCGATGCCGCGGACCTGTGAGATATCCCCGCCGTCGATGAGGGTTCTCACCAGTTCCAGGGTGGTCGTCTCCCCTTCCCCGACGACCACAGCGTCGGCATCGGCCCGCCGGAACATGTGATCCGGATAGGCCGTGGCATGGTGGCCGCCGATGACCAGTTTCGCATCGGGGTGCACGCTGCGGACCAGATCGGCGGTTTTGAATGCCTGCCCCCTCTCTATGGTCCAGCACGGAAGCCCCACGATCCGGGGAGACCATCGGCGCAGCGCGTCCTCGAGACGCTTCCACGAATACGAGGCGCCGTCGACAATCTCTACGGTGACACCGGCCCTTCGAAGATAGGCGGCGATATAGGCCAGCCCGATGGGGGGAAAATCCGCCCTCTGCGGAATTTCCCGCGGTGGGTTGATGAGAAGAAGATCCATATGATCAGCTTTCGAGTATGTTCCGGTAGAGTGTCACGAAACGTTTACCAATCGAGTCCCAGGTAAACCGTTCGAGCACGTAGCGCTTCAGGTTCTCCCCCATGGTCTGGAGGCGTTCCGAGTCGTTGAGCAGGTAGGCCAATGCTTCGGCAATGCGATCTGAGGATACGGGTACGATGCGGCCGGCATCGATCGATGCGATCTCGTTGAGGCCGCACTGGTCGGTCGCCAGCACCGGTGTTCCGGCGGCTCCCGCTTCGAGCACCACGATGCTCATGGCTTCGCGTCTCGAGGGAATGACCAGCTGGTTTGCGGCATGAAGGGCCTCGGACTTCATCCGTCCACCGATAAAACCGGTAATATGGACCCGGCTGCCGATGCCGGCTTCGTCGGCCCGTTCTCTCAGGCAGCCGCCCAGCCCTTCGTCCGGTCCGGCGAAAACCAGGTGCAGGGTCTGATGCCGATCCTGAATCCGGGCAAAGGCATCGAGAAGCAGGTCCGGCCCCTTGATATGATTCAGCCGCCCCATGAAGAGGATGAACGGGTCGTTGCCGATGCCATATCGCGAGCGAAACTCTCCCCGATCGGGATAACGGTAATCATCCGGATCGATGCCGTTGGGGATCCATTCGATGCGATGCCGCTCCACCCCGTAGGCTTCGAATTCATCGATTTCGTCAGGTGATATGGCGATCATCCGATCCGCGTGGCGGACGATCCGGCGTCCGACGAGCCTGTCATGGAGCCGCTTGAGCCCCTTGGATCGACCGTAGACACGCAGGGAACCGGCCGGGCAGTTGACATACGGTTTTCGAAACCTGCGGAGGTAGGGGTAAACCAGCGCATCGGTAGACTCCCAGTGCCCCATGAGGTGCACGACATCGGCGTTCCTGACCAGACGGGCGATCTGCCCGGGTGGCGGCCGGGGGATGTAAAACCGCCGGTTCAATAAGGGGAGCACCGTGACGTCTACATTGCCCAGGGCCCGAATGCGTTCTTCGGTCAACCCGATGTCAAGAATCATAAGGCGGCAGTCAACATCGAGACGGCCGAGCGCCCGGCACATCTGGAAGGTCCGTTCCGCACATCCGCCGCCGGAAACCGGATCGATCGTTACATCGACATTCAATACTTTGAGGGGCTTATGCGTCGGTTTATCCTTGCTCGATCCTGCCTGTAAGCGTTCGATATCATTTATCGGGTTTCACCGGAAAGTTTTTTAAACCTCTGCTACCATGACTTTTCTTATCTATAGAACACGTCGTCTTTAAAGATCATATAGTTAAAGATTCCCGTCACATTACCGAACGCTCTGATCATTACTCCCGGATCAAGTCTTAACGGGCCGCTTAAAAGATTTCTAATTACCCCTCCGACGCTTGCCAGCAATGCTCGCGTCACTGAAAGTTCCTCATGCTTCCTTACAAAATATAACCTGTTTATGACTTCCTTTTTCCCTATCGCATAGTTCATTCCTTTTTTCGAAGGATCCATGAGATGTTTAACTTTTGCGCGTGAATTCACGACCAGCTTATATTCTTTTCCGACACGATAACTAAAATCGACATCCTCGTACATCCCGTAGCCGGAAAACCACTCATCAAAAGAATTCGTATCGAATACGATTCTACGCCAGACAGTTACACCTCCTGAGAGCCAGTCCGTATTGATTGTCGTTTCTGAAGGAGAATAAGGACTTACATTGAAACCAGATCGAAGAATCTTTCCATACGTTTTCGGTCTTGTGCCAAACAGTCTTTTTATAATTTTGACAGGCAGTTTATTATGGCTGAATTCATTGGAAATATAAAAGCTGCACCCGCCTATATCAACACCGGCGCTCTCCCAAAAATCGGTCATTGCCTTCCATGCACCTTCTTCCATGACAACATCGTCGTCCAGGAAGCATACAAGGGAGATGCTTTCAGCAAGATTCGATATCCCTAAATTTCGAGCCTCCGTCATACCATAATTACCATGGATGTATGTAATTGACAGCCTATTATAATCTTCGGTCAGCAGGGTGTCTGCCTGATCACTGGCATCGACAATGATAATCTGATCAGGGCCGCAACGTTGGGAAACAAACGATGTCAATAATCTTCTCAGTTCACTTTTTCGATCCTTCGTCGGAATGATCACGCCAATTTTTTCCTTAATCGCCATGCTTTTCCAATCCAACAACTGCAATAAGTAGAACCTATCTCAAAAAAGTGGATCAGGGTTCAGGGCAAGGCGCGGAATGGAAACAAAGCGGAGCATACACGGTAGTATGTGAGAATTTTTTTTGTTCCGCAACACCGCCATGAGCCCTTAGACGCATTTTTGAGATAGGTCTAATATGATTTAGTGCTGAGGTGCCTGTAATAGGGTAAGGTAAGGAAACAAATCGGCGAGATATTTCAGGAATTGTATTGCATTAATTTTTCTATACCTGACTCAATACGTGTTGAAGGGTGCCAACCGGTTGCCGCTCTAATTTTCGAGTTATCCCCAAAGATATCATCAATGTCATTGGTCTTAAATTTCGATGAATCTGAAATTACATCGACTTTGATGCCGGAACAGCCGATCATCATGTCGAGAATTTCTCTCATCGCAACGGAATTTCCGGAGCATATGTTGTAAGCCTCACCGCTCTCTCCATCTTTGGCTACAGCTATCAATCCGCGACAGGCATCGTCGATGTCGATAAAATCCCTCTTCGTCTTCAGATTGCCGACGCTGATCTCAGGAGGCAGCTGACATCGCTTAATTTCTCTTAATTGCTTCGCAAAGGCGCCGACAGACAGCTCTGCCGGTGCACCGGGCCCGATAATGTTGAACATTCTTCCGATCACCACATCGACCCCGCATGAATGATAGTAATCGGCAAGGGTCGTTTGCCAGACTTTTACCACCCCATAGGGTACAACAGGGTTAGGAACCTGATTTTCATTAATCGGCAGTTCTGTGACGGGAACACGACCATATTCTGCGGCGGAACCCGGGATAATAATCCTGCAAGGAATACGCGCCTTCTTGATCCCTTCCATAATATTGAAAGTGGTTTTGACATTCCCGAGGTAAAGCTCCTGCCAATCTCTGGTATAGATGGTTCCTGCCAGGTGGAAAATAAAATCGGGACGGGTTTCCTCGATTATTCGGAATGTGGACTCAGATTCCAAAAGGTTTACGGCATAGGTTTCCGGACTACTCGAATGTGTTGCCCTGTCGGCACCTTTGATTGCAGCTTTTGGGAAGGTGTCTCTTATTAATGCAGTCAGGCGAGTTCCAATAAAGCCGTTATTGCCGGTTATAAGGATTGTTTTGTTATACATTATACCTCAGAAAGTTATGCTTATTAACTTCAAAATCTTCCTGGGCTCTCTCATAGTCGTCAACCCGGCCAATGTCCAGCCAGTAGCAGTCACTCTTGTGACAGTGAACCTTTTCTCCAGCTTTCTTCAACCGTAACAAGAGGTCCGGCATTCCGATGGATTCACCTTCGCTTATAAGATTTATGGAATCTTTGGAAAGCACATATACGCCCATGCTAACCCAGAATGTGTAGACCGGTTTCTCAATGTAATCAAAAAGAAAATCTTCCCCGTCAAGTTTCAACACACCAAAGTCAATCTTTGATTCACGAACCTTTGAAGCAACAGTCGCCTTATACCCTTTTTCCAGATGTAAAGCATACAGCTTGCCGTAATCAATCGTAGTCAGTACGTCGCCATTCATAACCAGAAAGTTATCTTCACAACCTTGTACCAATTTCAGTGCACCGGCGGTATTTAACGGAGTACGCTCTCGTACGTACTCAATGGTTACTCCCCATCGCTCGCCACGGCCAAAATACGCCTCTATCAGTTCCGCCAGATACCCGGTTGAAATTGTTATCCTTTTAAAACCAAAGAAAGCGAGCTGCCGAATGATTATTTCCAGGATTGGATACCGACCGATCGGCACAAGTGGTTTTGGAAAGCTCATTGTATAGGGCTTAAGCCGTGTTCCTTTACCCCCGGCAAGTATGATTGCCTGCATGTTATTTTCTCCAATCACACACCATAAGTATGAATCTGTGGTGATACGGTTTTATTCGGAAAAAGGCGGCTGTCTCTTGAATTCCTTCCTCCAGAGTGTAACACGGCTGTCAACCTGTAAATGTTGATGCCTTCGGAGCCATTAAAACATTTCTATTCTTCTAAAGAATTTTTTAAAGACAAGTTTGGAAAGAAAGAAAATGCCTCCCTTACCTTTCATCTTTATTTTTGCCCATTCCAGTAATATCCAGAGCATTAAAGACTCGTCACCACGGAGGGCATTGAAGAAAAGACATCTTGTTGCGTTCAAAGTATATTCCGATCTTCGTTTCTGATATAACGCATAAAACGTTGTCAGGATATCGTTTGTATTCGATATCCTTGAAAAATCACCGCTGTTGTAATTTACGAGATATTCATTTGAATTCACTGCATCTTCTATTGAGTGCGTCTTCATGACGGTCAGCCAGAAATCCCAATCCTGTCCTGCTTTGGCATTCTCATCAAAAAGGCAGTCCTTCGCCGCCTTGCCGTCGATCATGACGAAACTGCAGGAACCGAGGCCGTTGAATGACAAAAGGTCTTCATAGGAAACGATTTCGGGATATTTGACGTAATACCTGCGCCCCTTTAACTCTGTAGTGTAATTGCATGTCACGAGCGGGTACTTTTCAAGCCACTTCAACTGTATTACCGTCTTTTCCGGCAACCAAATGTCGTCATCGTCGAGAAAAGCGATGACATCTCCCTGCGCTTCGTTCAATCCTATGTTTCGTGAATACGGTGCACCTCTGCTTTTTTCGTTCTTGATGTACCGTATCTGTCCACCAAAAGGAACAAGGGCTTTCTGGGTTATATCATTTGTTGAATCATCAATGACAATGATCTCGATATTGTTATAACGTTGGTCCAGCACGCTCCGGACAGCCCGCGTGACAAGATCTTTCCGGTTTTTTGTCGGAATGATACAGGATACAAGTGGACGGTTATTGATCGCGCCTACCATCGCAGCTCGAATACGTTTTTATGATTGCCTCGAGTCACGTTTTTTACTACAAAAGCGAGGGCTTCGTCCGAACGTCCATACTCCTTGCTTATTTCTGCTTTTTCCATTGAAAAAGATGGCACCGCTTCATCATGTGCATTAAGCACCTTCATGAGAAGTTGACCACCTTTCGATTCAATACAGACCCCCTCATCCGTGATGACAGCCGACAGGCCTTCTGCGATGATGAATCTTGTCTCCAGGCTGTGCTCTCCTGTCGATTGGATGTCATCCCGGATGATCATTTTTCTCTGCTTGAAAGAAAATTCTCTATTCCAGCGTACGGGGCTTGCAAGCCTTCGATACCCGTCCACATCCAATGAGAGGATCGGTCCATCGTCTTTGTCGGCAGACACCACGGCATGGGATGACTGGTATGGATAGGTATCGATAAGGTTAAGGAGATGATCCTCACAAAAAGGACCTAACCCGTCGACGAGCAGACAGCTGTGGGCTTTCGCATATACTCCGGCTGATCCAGCTACGTCGTAGGAAAATCTTCCGGAATCTGCAAAAATCTCCTGGCCGTTCAAAAATAAGATGAAACTTCCCGCATCGAAATGCGAATGACTTCCCGCAGGGACAGGTTCAACCGGCACATGCCAGAACACGGTCGCGTCATCACGGTCATAGCGATAATGACCATCGCTCATCTTTCTTAATCCTTTGTAAGAGGATTGGTTGGAGGATGGGAAAGATTCGCCCCATGCATAGCACTTCTTGATAGCCTCCCACCCTTCCGTTGACAGAGGAGAAAACCACTGTGGACTGTAATCGGGCGATATGTCACCGAGGAGCGGCATCGTCCACGCGCCTTGGCCGATGTTGGTGTGAAACAGGTCTCTTGCTGTTCGGATGATGTTCGTCCATTTCATCATGAATTCGGCAAAAAAAGCATCCCCGCTGAAGTTCGACAGGAGATACACCTGTTCGAACCTCTGGCAAAGCAGGAACTGGTAGTGGGATGAACCGGCTTTCAACATCCCGTCTTTGTGGAAAAGTTTTGCCGTCCATTCCACAAATATTGTTTTTGCCTTTTCAACGGCACCTGTGTGTGCGGTCGCCAATCCGCCGATGTAAAGCCCTCGGGCGTTGTTAAGGATGTGGTTGTTTGTAAATTTTCCCTTCAATTCAAGGTTTTCAAGCAAATAATCAAGATGGGTCCCCATTGCCCCCGCGATTTTCTTTTCCGTATATTCGTCAAGCAGCTGAAACCGCTCAATCGCCCTGAGAATAAAGGGCCAGTTTGCAAGTCGTTCCGAAACTGAATAGCTCTCCCAGGCCGGATGCTCAAAACTTTTTCCCATGGTGTCAATCCAGTTGATGATCCATTTGAGGGAACGACGGGCGAGCATGCTCGATGGGCGTGTGTGAATCGCGGTGAATAGCCAGCCGAAACGATTGAGCGAAAACGTGTCTTCGATGTCTTCGTGGAGACAGGACCAGTCTATCTGCGATCTTGATGAAATAGTTCGGCAGGCAAGTTTCATATCATCAAAATCGTCGATATCTTTGGTTTTTATCCCGGTAACGGCCGGAAATCGATCAAGGAAAATCCTTTCATACATATTTTCGGAAGGTTGAAAGTGCTTGATTCTATTTTTTGTCCTTTTACTCCTTACCTTCTCACCTATCAGATACGGTAAAAGAAGTGTCGTCGATTTTACAGCAAACCTCATAAGCTGAAAGGGGTTAAGAAGTAAAAAGCGAAGCAGGTTGTTTCGTTCGTCGCTGAAAGATGGAATTCTGAAACTTATCACATATAGTCCATAAGCGTATTGTTGCGGGGACAATCACACGGTTTCGCTAGGATGCCGGCCCAGAGATCGAGACAGGCAATTTTCCACAGGTCCCAGCCGGCGAGCGAATCGATGCTGCGTTCAGGCAGGCGCATCATCTTCTCTTTTTTAAGCAGGCCGCTTTTTACGATCTTTCGTAAAATTCCCGTGGTTTCATCGTCGAGCCAGTCGGTAAGCGGAGCACCGAAACCTTCCTTTTTCCTGTAGAGAACCTCTCCGGGTAGATATGGTTCAAGAATCTTTTTGAATATATGCTTTCTTTCACCATTTTGTATTTTCATTCTCGATGACAGGTGTGCGGCGGTCTCGACAAATCTGTGGTCCAGAAGGGGAACGCGACCTTCCAGAGATACCGCCATGGCGATCTTATCGAGCAGGAAAAGGACGTTTGACTGTAGATAGCCGTCTATATCGCGGGCCATGAGCCTGTTCCTCTTATCACCGGGAAAGGTTTTTCCCTTGTCCTCCGGCCGCTGGCGATGCCTGATGTCACGGTATTCCGGGAACAATTTTGACCATGGCGACACATATTTTCCGAAGGCCGTCCGGACATGATCGGCCATCCCGGCGATTTCAAGGGCACCGGCGATCGCTCGCCTCACGCTAAACGGTTGATCGTGGTGGGGATAACCCGCGAAAAGCTCGTCACCTCCGCTGCCGTTGAGGCACACCTTGGCATCCTTTCTGGCCATTTCAGAAATAATGAACGTCGGAACCGTGGCCAGGTCACCAAAGGGTTCCTCCAGGTGCCATATGATTCGCGGGATAAGCCTCTTGAAATCATCCCTGCCCACCCTCACTTCACTGTGATCCGTCCCGTAACGCTGCGCGACCATTCTCGCCTGTTCTCTTTCGTCCAGCTTTTGGGTAGCACCGTCAAAATAGACATGATACGTTCGTAGGGGTTTTGATACATGCAAGGAAGCGAAAGCGACGACTGCGCTCGAGTCGATCCCACCGCTTAAAAAAACACAGATCGGAACGTCGGCGCGCAATTGGATTTTGCTCGAATCATTCAATAGAAACGTGAGCCTTTCTACAGCCTCATTCTCGGACAGGTCAGTGGTGTCTCCGGGAACATTTTTTATATCCCAGTACGGTTTTTCCTCGACAAACGGCGATCCCTCGCCGGTCACCTCCATGATACAACCCGGCTTAATTTTCTTTATGGCGCGAAAAGGCGAAAACGGCGTCGGGATGTAAAGCTGATCGAGGAAATAACTTATCGCATTCCAATCGAATGAACTATCAACAAGTCCCGTTGCTAGGATGGATCGCAATTCCGAGCTAAACAGCAGGACCCCGTTCCCGCTGGAATAATACAGCGGTTTGATGCCGAGCCTGTCACGGACCAGAAAAAGTTTTTTCAGTCTTTTGTCATACAGGGCAAGGCCGTACATGCCGTTGAGCTCTTCGACAGCCTTGATGCCGTATTCTTCGTAAAGATGGACGATGCATTCCACGTCGCTATTTGTATGGAAAACATGACCTTTTTTCTTCAACGTCTCGTTCAACTCAAGATAATTATATATCTCTCCGTTGCATACGACCCATATCGTCTTGTCCTCGTTACAAATCGGCTGGTCTCCGGTAACCAGATCTATGATGCTCAGGCGCCGGATCCCGAACCCGAATGCACCATCAATGAAAGAACCTTCCGAGTCCGGCCCTCTATGGATCTGCTGCCTTGCCATGCGCTGCAAAATTGATTTCCCGTCACCCATGTAATTGAAGTATCCGAATATCCCGCACATTTATCCCAGTACCCTAGTCACACATATGTGCCCGGCTTTTTTCGCGAGGCCCAGGAACAAAAACAACACACTGAGTTTATCGTTCATAAAACTTTTTCTGCATACTGTCGGAAAACTTTCTATCCAGTCCGTCGGATTCAGGACCAGGAAGTTTGCCCACAGAAAACCGCAGTTCAGCCTGAACCGTAAAGATTCAGGAAATGTAATTTTCATTTTAGAGTATAATCGGTACAGCAGATCGTAATACTCACCCACTTGCAGCGCGGCGCTCGCTTTCTTCCTTACGGTCTCAGAGTGCGTTCTGAAATAGTTCATGGCGTTGGTTACATAAAAAAAGTCGTTTTGTTCCGCCATTCTACACCAGAAGTCCCAATCTGCGCATGCCAGAAATTCAGGCGAAAATCTCCCCACACGCTCAATGTCTTTTTTTCTTATCAGAGCCGCACTCATATTGGGAATTACACAGGCAAAGAGAAAGAATCTTGCCATTATCCCTGATGGAATAAGAACATCATTTTCACAAAGCGATTTGAAAGAACTATCACGAACATCGTAATCGGTACCGAGAATGGCACCTTTTTCATCAACAATATTGCTCCTGCAGTAAGCTGCGCCAACACGTCCGTTCTGTTCCATTATGTTTACAAGGGTCCTGATATGATCCGGATCATTATAATCGTCGCACTCCGCAAACATGACATAGGCGCCCCTGCTCTGATCCAATCCTAAATTACAGGCGCTCGCATATCCTCCGTTCTCTTCCAGAAAAATAAGGTTGACGCTACTATTACCACGATAATCCTCGAGGACTTCCCTGCTTCCATCTGTTGAACAGTCATCGACCACAATTATCTCGATATTATCGTATGTCTGCGCCAGAAGACTTTTCATTCGCTGTTCAAGATATTCAGCGTGATTGTAGCTTGTGACTATCACACTGACTAACGGCTTGATCATTGAATATTGGGCTATTGGAATAATCGGTGCTTTATGGAAGCAGCCATCGCGTAAGACCAGGTAGCCGCTTTGAAGGTGATCTGGTTGAAGGGTCCATCCGATGTATTAAAAAAACGGATCAGCGGTCTTGGAAAGTGATTTGAAGCAAATAATGAAACGACACTGTTCCAGTACGATTTATCGTCAGACGAGTAATTGATATTATAGAAACGATCGCTGATCTTTCCCGCCCCCTTCATGGAAATCGGAGAGTTCTCTTTGCCTTGAATCGTGAGCGACCTGTGCAGGTCTTCATTGTATGAAATGTAGCCATCTTTGAGCGCCTTCTCGGTAATCCTGGTCCCCGGATAGAAGATCAGACTGTAGCCCTGCAGGGAAAACGGCCTCGGGAATCCCAGCAGCAGGCGCACCGTTTCTGCCAGGTCCTCCGGTGTCTCGTATGGATTGTTGAAAATAATATCGTAGACCACCTCTATGCCGAGGTCATGAATCAGACGGGCCATCTCGAGTACCTTGGCATTGGATACGGGTCGGTTGTATACATCTCGATTGACCCGTTCGCTGCCGGTCTGGATGCCCACCTGCAGTTTTTCGAGCCCGCATTCCCTGAGAATCCGGATCTTTCGAAAATCAAAGGCCATGGGTTCGATCAGCGCAAAAAAGGGTAGGTCGACCTTCTCCGAATAGAGCCTCTTGAATGTGTTGAAGTCCGAAAGCCTTCGCGCCACAAAGCTGTCGTCCCAGAAGTTGATTCGGGAAAGGTTCGGAATCCGCTTCTTTGCCTGCACCAGCTCGTCGATAACATGTTCGACGCTTCTCATTCGAAGATATCTGCCCTTGCCCCGATATTGGCGGCGTCGATAGCTGTTGTAGCAGTAGTGGCAGCTGTATGGGCACCCCCGGGAGGTCATGAGGCTGTACTCACCGTTGAAATGCGATGCAGAAACCGGCTCGAAGCCGGATGCGGTCAGCACAAAAAAGCTCTCGAATCCCATATCCGGAGGCGGATATCTGTTCAGGTTATTCTCGAGCGGGCGAAGATCATTTCTAACGATACCCGTTTCCGAACGGTACCAGATGTTTGGGATATCCATACGGAATCGGCCATCCCCGTTCATCGATTCGACCAGATCGAAAAGCGCCTCTTCCCCTTCTCCCAGACAGATCATATCAGCATACTGAAGGGATTCTTCTGGCCGGACGTTCACATGGGCGCCCCCCCAGATAACCGGCAACGATAATTCGCGTTTGATTTCGCCGGTTAAAGCGGCAGCTTTTCGAAAATCATCGGTGACGGTGCTGATTCCGACCAGAGATATTCCTTCTCGACGGATCAGATCAACGGTCTCTTGAATCCTACGGGGGGTTAATTGGCCGGGGCAAAAGATGCATATGGCTTCCTGGCCATGACTCGCGAGGAAAGATGCAAGACTCCGGATGTTGATGGCATTGCGCAGGAATGAAATCAGTGCGACCCGTGCCATTGATTATTCCGGAGTTCTCTTCTCGATAAAAAATCGGTCCAGCCCAAGGACGTCAATTCCGGTTGAAAGAAAGCACCTGACGGCATCCTGGGGCGATTCGACGATCGGCTCACCTGCAATGTTGAAGGAGGTATTCAAAACCATCGGTATGCCGGTGTGAATTTCAAACTCACGGATCAAGTCATAATACCGTTCATTGACATCACGGGTAACCGTTTGAACCCTTGCCGTGTTGTCCACGTGGGTGACTGCCGGTATGACGTTTTCCTTTCCCGGCTTGACGCCTGGGGCGAGCAACATAAATGGAGACGGTGTGTTCAACTCAAAAACCTCGCCGGCTCTTTCAGCCAGTACGGAAGGGGTAAACGGGCGGTAGCTTTCGCGGAATTTCACGCGGGAGTTTAATACATCCTTCATGTCCGGATCTCTGGGATCTGCCAGGATGCTTCTGTTCCCCAGTGCCCGGGGGCCGAATTCGCTGCGTCCCTGCCACCAACTGGTGATTTTGCCCGTTTCGATGGCTTGTGCCATCGTGCCGTAAAGCGGTTTCATTTCGCGGAATTCCGTGATGACAACATCAGCATCCTCCCGGCACGATTCCACTGCCTTCCGGATATCGGTTTCCGTGTAGGGGGCTCCCATATAGTCATGGGTTGTTCGGTATGCCCGCTCAAACCCATCAACCAGGTTGTGGATGTACAGCGCCTGGC
This sequence comes from Olavius algarvensis associated proteobacterium Delta 3, assembly GCA_903231505.1. GTDB lineage: Bacteria > Desulfobacterota > Desulfobacteria > Desulfobacterales > CAFBRK01 > CAFBRK01. The sequence goes on from CAFBRK010000032.1 coordinate 44,356, forward strand.
CGACGGCGAGTCCGTTGTCGCTCGCACTGGGATACACAAAAATGCTATCGAACCCGGAGTTGTCCAGGACCTTGAAATTGGCGACGCAATTGAGTCCGACACCGCCTGCAATACAAAGATTTTTCGAACCGGTTTTTTCTCTCAGCCATTTCGCCAGATATATCATGACGTCTTCAACGATTTGTTGCGCCATAAAGGCCAAATCCTTGTGGTCGTCAGAGAAAGGCTCATCTTTCTGCCTCGGCTCGAATTTTTGCAGAAACCCCATGCAGTTTCCCAAACTGTAAAGCTTTTCTTTCGGACGGTCTCCCGGGCTGAAGAGCCTCTTCAGGTCCCTCAGCCGCAGCCCGGCTCCCTCGCCAAGCCGGATTTCCCCTTTTACCTGTTCATAGATTTTGGGGGTGCCGTAGGGAGCGAGCCCCATGGTTTTGCCCTCTTCGTTGGTCTGGAAGCCGCAGAGCCTTGTTACTTCAGCATACAACCCGCCAAGGCTTGCGGAAACCGGAAACTCCACAATCGTCTCGATCCGGTTGCCGCTGCCTTGCGCAAGACATCCAGACAACTGATCGTAACCGGTGCGCTTCATCGGAACACCCTGGCCGTCCAGCACCATTACGGCCGCTTCTTCGAATGGAGACGGCAAGAAAGCCTGGCAGGCGTGTGACAGATGATGTTCCGGAACGATGAATTCCGCGCCCGGAATCCGTTCTTCAAAGAAACGCTTTACATTCCCGTTATGCCGATAGCTGTATGCAACGCAGTCGATGTCATCGAGTCCGATCCCCGCTGCGTTTAGTACGTGGTCCATCAATCGGCGAAACCCCTCCAGTTTTCCGAAATCGACCTCGCTGTAATCCTTTTCAAGATCAAACGGCAAATCAATGTGCTGTTTGTAAATGGCCGGGTTGTCGTTCCACCCAAAAGTGTTAAGGTCCGTCTTCGATATGGGGAGGAGAATGTCGTACTTTTTCCGGCTCAATCTTTCCAGACTGTTTGCAGCGACGATTTTACCCTCTACGCAAAGAGCGGCGCTGAATCCATGTCCGCTCGTGGTCAGACCGAGTATGTTTCGCTTTTTCATTTAGTGCGGTTCCTTTTCGATTGATTCATAATATGTAGCAGCGCCCGGGGACTTTCGAGTGATTGCCAGTGGAGTTGAAGCCATTCTTCAGATTGATTCCACCATCGGGCGTGCAGCAGTTCCTCTATGACATCGCTTTCAAATCGGTAGCGAAGAATTCTGGCCGGCACGCCGCCCACGATGGCATAAGGAGGCACATCCTTTGTCACAACAGCTCCGGCACCGACAACAGCCCCCGTTCCGATTCGGACACCGTCCACAACAAGAGCCCCCTGGCCCAGCCAGACATCGTGACCGATTACGGTTCTCTCAAACGGTTGGAATATATCACGGTCGGCAAAGGTGCGGCCCACCGGTTGGGATACCGAATAGAAAGCCGGATGGGAGCTGACCCGTTCCAGCGGGTGCCGCCCGAGGCCGACACTCACCTCCCCGGCGATAGAGCAGAATTTGCCGATACGGGCATGGTTTACCACGGAATTTTTCTGTACAAACGTATGATCGCCGATGGTCGAGTCGACAATTGATGTATTCGTGAAGATCACGTTATATTTGCCCAGCGAAGAACTTTCATCCACGGTTGCGCCGGAATAAAAACGACATGTTGGGTACTTCTTTTGAAGGCTTGCCAACACAAGCGCCTTGCCGATTGGCTCGCTTATTTCGTATAAAGCGTTCTTTATTATATTGAGCAACATACTATGCTCTTTTTGCTTTCAACGAACCTTTGGATATCTTCTTTTCCAGCTGTTCACACAGGTTCTTTTTGTATAAATCGTAATCAGGAAACCTGTAAGCCAAATATTCGGATAAACTACTGAGGATTTTCTTCAAATCCGTCCTTACCGGGCCGTCTGGGTCATCCCTGAGCCAATTGAGCACGTACTCGGCCGCCTCATTTTCGGAAAGTATGATTTCCGGAAATTTCTCCCAGAATAAATAACGATCCGGCGTTTTCATGTAGTCGATAAAAACAACCTGGCCTCCCCGAACAAGGATTTCACAGGCCGACGATGACAAAGAGGTGATGAACAGATCGGTTACTTCTAAAAAATCAAAGAGATCATAATCAGCACCAGTCAAAAAAATATTATCTCGATTCCAGAAAAACGGTGAATAAAAATTTTCATATTTCAGCGTAGGATCTACCGGCTTCGGACGGATGAATACCTTTGCCAGTTTTTTCTCACCTATTTTTTGAGCCAATTTCATGAGTCTTACTTCATGGCTGTAACATTCATCGCAGATCCCTGGCGTCAAAAAGGTGACTGCCGACTTTCCATTTTTAAATGATTTTAGATTTTCAATACGTTTGTGATAGGCTGAAGAGCCGTTTAGAAGACGATGCGAATCATAGCTACCAGTTTCCAATATTACGGGTATTTTTGACTTTTTATATCTATGCAATTCCTCCAGGTGATGCCCCGAAGAGCACAAAACGTCGTAGTTGTGAAAGAGTTCTCTGTTATGGAAACGGGACATCGGATAACTGTTTTTACTCCAGAATACTGATCGGCTCCCTTCTTTTCGGATAAATTCATTTCGAATGGCGCGCTCCGTATCAAAATGCTCAAATGTAATAAATAGATTGTTTCTCCCGTATATAGCCTCCCCTCGCGCTCTAAATACCCACGGTAAAAGATAAATAATTCTTTCCCCGCAGAAGCCGATTTCGTCAATGGCATTTAGGCAGCAGCGGGCGAATCGCTCCACATCCCTTTTCAACTCGCGATAGGATCCGGCGGTGAGTTCCAGGAGAACGGGACGAATGGATTTCATCCGATCGTATTCGAGTTCTCTCGCGTAGGCGGGTGTGACCGTAAAACGGATCGACGGTTCGTCACCAAACAGATCGAGAAAGTACTGATGCATGTCCTTTCCGTTAAGGTTACAGACGATATTGCCATGAAATGTAATGCTTTGCTTCCGGTTGTGCCGCAAACGATGCCAAAGGAGCGTCAGGGACGAGGAAGCGGCGCTCAGAAAGAACATAATACGGGTAAAGTCCGGCCGCACCCGGAGCCGACCTGCGGCGCGCAGGCGTTGGCGATAACGGCCGGCGATCTTTTTACTGACATAAAATACAAATCTGTCCTCCGGGTGTTCCCCGGCATAGCGTAGCGCCAGTTCAATGAACTCGAAGGTCCGGCAAAAGACTTCGGTAAACAGGAAATGCTTGAGGATATACGTAAAATCGATTCCGAAGAGGTCTGCCCCCGTGGACTGGAACCGTTTCAGTTTCACCCCGGACAACGCTTGTTGTGCATTGCGATACGCACCGGCCATGACGCCGGTAGCATGCCGGAGGTCTCCGTAGGTCAGTTCACTGCACCGGCAGTGATCGCGGAATACCGGCAGCAGTTTCCATATTAGTTGAAGCAGGAGGCTCGTCCTGTCGTAAAAAACGACGGCCCCTCCGGGCACACGAAAGAGGACATCCAGCAGCCCAAGATCCTCGAAAACAAACGTTTCATCGGTCGCAGCTTTGATTGATGAACCGGGTAGCTCGCTCATTTCATTCAAGAATACGACCCGAATTCCGACGCGGCATCCTGCAGGATGTTTCTCGCCTGAATCAGTTCCGTGTCGGACAGGTCGCTGATATTGGTGTACGTCCGATCGAATACAGGGCCGAGATTCAGGCAGTACTCGTTTTCATCCCGGATAATACCGTCCCGGAGCGCCTGTCTGTAGAAGTAGGTTTTTGGGAAGAGCGTCAGGATTCCGACAGCCGAGTTTTTCAGCCGGAGCTTGCGGATGAACGCTTCGGTCTGCCGGACCGTTTCCCAATTTTCCCCCGGCCCGCCGACAATGAAGGTGGCATGAACATCGATCAACTGTCGGATGGCATCGAGCTTTTCAAAAGCCTTGCCGATGTCAATCCGCTTCTGGTAGGTGTCCAGCATTTTCTGGCTACCCGATTCGATTCCGATGGAAACGTCATAGAGCCCGACCTCTGCCAGTTTTTCGATGAACGACGGCTCGATGCGATCGATTCTAGCCTGAAAGCGCCATTTGAATGAGACCGGCGTTTCTTTGAGAATGCTGATAAATTCTTCAACGTCCCTTGGGTGGTTCAAAAAATTGTCATCTACGAAATTGAACCGGTCGATTCCATGTTTGCGGTGGACGTCACGCATGTGCGCAACCACCTTGCCGTATGAGTACCGGGTAATCTTCCTCCCAAAAACCCGGCAGCAATACCGGCAGCTTGCATAGCATCCCCCGGGACGCCAAGACATCCAGACATCTTCCGCTCTCTTTCAGGAACGCCGTATAACGATCGATCGAAAATGCGTCGTAATCCGGAAAGGGATAGGCATCCAGGTCACGGATGCGCTGTCGATCCCCTCCATAAATAAGGTTTCCGGCGCCGTCCCTGGCATAAACCCCCGGTACGCCGGCAGCCGTCCCTTTTCGGCGAAACGCACCGAGCAGATCGACAATCGTCTCCTCGCCTTCACCGACAACCGCATAGTCAACCGGGGTGTTGCGGAGCAGGAGTTCGGGGATGGTCGACGCGATGGGCCCCCCGATGATAATGACCGTTTTCGGGGAAACAGCTTTAATGTCACCGGATAGCTGCATCAGAAACCGGTAGGTATAGTTGCCGAGAAACCCTGAAAGCAAAACCATGTCATAGGGTTTCCGTTCCAGCAGCTCCAGAAAGCCGCGGGTGGTGCCATCGACGTAGCTGTCGTAGGTGTCGAAGAGAATGCCGTGGCGACTCAAAACCGCGGCGATGATGCCCAGACCGATCGGAAAGTGAAGATTGGACATTTTCTGCCGGTAAGTGCCGCTGTCGTGCGAAACAGCGACATCCGGAACCAGGTTGGCTAATATGACGTTCATGGCTGAACAGCCCTGCCGGAGGGGGCCGAGCGTCCAGTGTGTCCGAAACGGGTGCTCATTTCGTCGCCTCCGATGCGATGCCGATGCGGACCAGGTCGGAAATCCCGGCGGTAAGGGGGGAAGGCAGCCGCTCCGCCCAGCGGCGAACCCGGTCGTAATCCGCCTCGGTATCGATGCTCAGGTTGAGCGACCCTGCTCTCCTGTCTGTGTCCGGAATGTACCACAGGATATGATACCGATCCGGGTGATCCCAGACCCAGGCGTTGGCATGCTCCCGCTGGTAGGAGGAAACGGTGCTTTTTACGGTTTCCGTAAAACTTTCAATCGTCCAGATATCGGCTGCAGTCCCCTTCGGAACCCCCTCCCGGCAGTAAGCGTAATCCGCCTCGACCCGCTTCATTTCCCGGTGCTGGGCAACGATCAGTTCCGGGTCGGTGAAAGGGTTGTCGGCCGTGATCCGGCCCACGAAGGAGATATCCGGATCTTTGAGACACAACGACATCCGACCCACGACATCGTCCTCAGGCCCGCGGACCACCGAAACTCCGCATTTTCCAGCGAGGGCCGCCACCGGATCGTTTTCTGCAGAATCTGGAGTTGCAACGGCGATCCTCGCGCTTTCGGGGCGCGATTGCAGACGACGAAGGAGAAACTCGAGCAAACTCATATTCTTCCAGAAGGGACGGAGCACCTTGCCCGGAAGTCTCGTCGATCCGACACGAGCCGTTATGATAAGTAGGGGCCTGTCGTCCTTCATTTTTCTGCGGTTATGAAAAGGCAAGCGCCCAATCGACTGTCCAACAATCGCTTTGCCATTGAATTGAGAAAACCCTTGTTGAGGAAACTCCCCGCTACACGTATCTGTCCCAGGCTAAAACCGCCTTTTCTTACAGACACTTTTCGGAAGCTTGAAAAAAGTTTCCGGCATTGCGTTATCGTAAATGTTTCCGTGTAAGGATTCGTTCAATCCTCCGTTTCCCAATCTTTTTCACCGTCTCTGCTCATATATTCAATTTGCCGGTCTTTGCTGATATAACCCTTGAATATACCGATTAAACGTGGCTGCAAAAACATAAGGGAGCATGTCGCATAAAGCATAATGTATGCTTTGCCTCGCGGCTTGAGGAGGCGGTGGATCTCGTTTATGGAACGGTTTATGTTTGGCGAATGATGCAATACCCCGCTCGAATATACCAGGTCGAAAGATTGACCCCGTAAGGGCATAAACCTGCTGTCGGCCTGAATGGCCATCCCGTTCGAGTCGAGTGTATCCATGAGCATCCATGCAGCTCCTGCTGCCTGGGATGTGACATCGAGGGCAACGCAGGATGAACCGTGATAAGCTAAAAAAGCGCTCTCATCACCCGCCCCGCAGCCGATGTTAAGGGATGTCTTACTCTCCAGTGAATTCGGATCGACCTCGTTGCCGAAAAGAAAATTGTTCTCTTTATGGAAAGACCCGAAATCATTCAGATATTTTTCGAGCTCTGCCTTAGGTAGACGATAAATAAAGCTGTGCTCATCTTCATTCAGCCTTTTTTCCCATCCTGCGCCCCAAAACTCTAAGATTTCCCTGGTCTTATCGTATTCATCTTGAGATCCATAAAGCTCCCTGCATATAAAATCGTACACCTCGCCTTTTTTACCGTATTGAAGCCCGCATCCCGCGCACCTCATCGAACCCTTGTCTTGCGGTATATTCCCGTGACATTTCGGGCATGCAAGCAATAAGGCCAGATCGGTCATCTTCATCTCCTCATGCCTCCGAATATCTACCACTCCACGGCCTTGATGCAGGAAAAGCATTCGGCGGCCCGGACCCCGATCCGGAGCCCTTCGTGTTCATTTTGCTTCCGTATGAAATCGATCCAGGAGTAGTCGACCGGCTCGAGTACGGATCGATAGACTTTGATCAGTTCGAGCTTCTGCTCGAGATAATTGCTGATATCCACGAAATAATTGCCGTTGAATGTCGTTTCCGTGCTGTACCAGTTGCTTCGGTACATCAGAATCGTTCCGATATGCCGGGCCGCCCGGACCGATGAAAGGGATACGGCGGCATGATCCGAGTGAAAATCCCCGCCCCAGTGGGTCAGGACCACATCCGGTTGGGTGCGTTGAATGACGTCATCGAATTCGTAGGCAAATTCCTCGTTGTGGATCAGGTGAAGTGTAGGTTTGTTCAGGCAGATGAGCTCGGCGCCGATAATGTCGGCAGCCTTTTGGGCCTCCTGATACGCAACATCGGCGGATCGGGACACCCCGTTATTCGGGGTGTTGTACCCGGAATCGGTGATGCTCAAAATAAAAATTTGGTCTCCCTGTGCCGCCCGTTTGAGCAACATCCCGCCGCACCCGATTTCGACATCGTCGTAATGCGCCCCGATCGCTAGTATTTTCATCTTCCCTGCCCGGATTTACGGATTTACGTTGTCACTCCCAGTCGAATACCTCTTCGACGGTAGCTGTCTTTGTGCGGTAACATTTCCGACACGGTTTGAGCTGCAGCCGGTTGTTTGCCAGGTGCATTTTGCGCAGTGCCTCCATCTTTTGTCCGTGCCAGATATCCCGGATCGTATCCCGGTTCAAATCCGCGACAGGCTCGTCGAGATCCCAATCGGATATGCAGATCGGGACCAGCCCGTTGGCGGTCACCGTAATCCTCTGCCACAGGTAAGGGCAGAAGAGCTGGTCCTCCTGCTCGACACTCTGGAGTTCATAATCGTGCCGAATGTTGAAACTGACATTGTCCGTGATCGGTTTGAAGGTTTCATAGTATTCGCGCACCCGGCCTTTGAAGTACTCGTATATCCCCTGGACTTTCACCTTCGGGAACCCGCCGCCGTGGGCTTCCTTGATACTGTAGAGCCGTGAGATATTCGACACCGTCTCCTCGAAGTCCAGGGGTTTGCGCAGTTCATTGTATTTGTCTTTCAGGGCGTCAACGCTGATGGTGATGTAGTCGAGTCCCGATTCGATGAGGCCCATGCAGAATTCCTCCGAAAGTGCCGACCCGTTGCTCAGAAAAGACACTTCCTGGATACCGGCCTCTTTGGCGTACCGGATCATTTCCAGAATCCGGGGGTGCAGGGTCGACTCGCCCCGCCAGCTCAGGCGGATCGAATAGAGATCGTTCCCGGCGCACTCATCGACCCCCTTTTTGAACAGCTCGATATCCATGTCCGTAAATTCCTGCTCGTTTTCGAAATTCCTTCGAAAACACATGGGGCAGGACAGGTTGCATCTCGACGTGACCTCGAAATCGACGTGCAGCGGAAACGGCGCCACGTAATGCCACAAGGGGTATTTGAACCACTGAAACCGGTTCTTGAAATACTGCATGGGATGGCGTCTGTCTTCCTCCCACCGGCGTTGCCGGTCGCCATCGTCCATGCACAGCTGGGTTACATTGATTTTCGTTTTCATTGATTTCCCTTTTAACTCGGGCTGTCCTGCCGTCTCTGTTTGGTCACTTTGTAATTGCCGATATACAGCTCATGAATTCCCGTCCCGAAAAAGGTGCGGATGGCATCTTTCGGCGTGCAAACGATCGGCTCATCATTGTCATTGAAAGAGGTATTGAGGACCAACCCCACGCCTGTCAGCTTCCTGAATTCATCGATGAGTTTCCAGTATCTCGGGTTGGTCGTTTTCTCCACCGTTTGAAGCCTGCCGGTCCCGTCCACATGGGTGACGGCGGGGATTTCATCGTGTTTCTCCGGTCGAATCGGATACACCATCTGCATGAAATGGCTGGGGAAAGCGTTTCCGAACCACTCACCCTGGTATTCTTTCAGCACCGACGGGGTGAACGGCCGGTACCATTCCCGATGCTTGACCATCTGGTTGATTTTGTCTTTCATGGCTGGATCCCGTGGGTCCGCCAGTATCGAACGGTTGCCGAGCGCCCGCTGCCCGGCCTCCATGCGCCCCTGGAACCAGCCGATCACCTTGTTTTCGGCAATCGCCTGTGCCGCGGCCGTTTCAATCTCTTCGATCCTCTCATAAGGGATCAGCGAATCATCCAGAGCCTTTCGGATTTCTTCATCGGAAAACCCGGGGCCCCAATAATCGTGGGCCATATAAAATTCCCGATCATTGCCGAGGACTTGGTTCCAGTAATAAAAGCAGGCGCCGATGGAGCCGCCGGCGTCGTCGGCGCTGGGCTGAATCCAGACCTTGTTGAACGGCGATTCCATCAGGATTCGACCGTTGGCTTTGCTGTTCATGGCCACCCCGCCGGCAAGGCACAAACTGTCGAGCCCCGTCTTTTTATGGAGGTACCGGCACATATCCAACAGGACATCTTCAACTCTCAGCTGAAAGCTGGCGGCGATGTTCCAGTGATGTTCCGTCAGGTCTTCACCGGGTTGTCTTTCCGGGCCGAATACCCTGATGAACTCGTCCGAATACCGTCGCGGGTGCCAGACGTAGTACATGAAATAATCGAGGTTGAACCGCAGTTCTCCTTTTTCCCGATCGAACCGGATCATCTTCTCGAACTGATCGTAAAACACCGGTTTGCCGTACGGGGCCAGCCCCATCACTTTCCATTCGTCGCTGTTGGCGCGGTATCCGAGATACTGGGTCACCGCCGCATAGACCTGCCCCATGGAATGGGGAAAGAGGGTCCGTCCGATGGAGGTCACCGTGTTGCCACGGCCGATAAAAAACTCTGAGGTGATATCGTCACCATAGGCATCGATGGTCAGTATGGCCGCCTCGTCGAAGGGGGAGATGAAAAAGGCGCTGGCCGCATGGCAAGGGTGGTGCTGCAGGAAATGAATATCCAGATCACCCTCCAGAAAACGGATGTGTTCCCGGATACCGGCAATGCGTTTATTCTGTTTCTCCCCCCCGACGTGGCGCAGCAGGTTGTTCGGGATATAATGCAAAAAATGCTTGTGGTATCGCACCGCAGCAGCAGAATCCTGAGGTTCCAGTTCATGTCCCGGATTCCATGCAAATACCACGGCATCCAGATCCTTGAGCGTCATTCCGGCTTCCTTCAGGCAGAAGTTCACCGCAGCCGTGGGATAGGCATCGGAAAATTTGATCCGGTCAAATCGCTCCTCCCTGGCCATGCCGACAAGGCGGCCGTCCTGGATGATCGCAGCCGCCGAATTCGAATCATTCAAGCCCAAAATCGTATTTGATTTTTTCATGGTTCCTCTTCGTTTCTAGAAGTGGTTTCAAAACCTCAGATCGCGCCGAAGGTCAAGGCGCGGGCCGACGCAAAAGCGCAGCATACATAGAGTATGTGAGCATTTTAAGGAGGTCCGCAACACGGAGATTCGGCGTTAGATGGGGTTTTGAAATTACTTCTAATCATTCATCCAAAAACGCGTCCGGCGCTCGCTCCGTCACATCAGACGCATCACCTCCCGGGCGACCCGATCCGTGCCGCCGCTGAAATTCGCCTTCTTTGAAGATTGGAAAAGAGACTCCCGCATTGAAACATCATCGAGAAAATCACCGATGCGACGCCGGAGTACCGCATCAGACACATCGGCGACGTCGCGCCGAAACCCGGCCACCAGTCCCCGTTCCATAAGTTCCGATACATTCCTCGCCTCCGCGTCAATCGAGGGCAGCGCCAGGGTCGGCAGGCAGATAACGATGGATTCAAAAACCAGTGTACCGCCGGCGGTGATGGCCGCCTCGCAGGTGCTTTGCAGAGACGCTAAATTGTGGCAGTTCTCCACCACCGACACCCGTTTTCGGATATCTTTCTGTTGGAGGAGGTTCCGGATCGAGGCGGTGTGCCCGAACGCCGGCCCGAGGGCCAGTATGATATGAAATGTGTCGTCACGGTCCAACAGGATCCCGAGGACCCGGGTGGAGATGTTGCAGGGATCCGCCCCCCCGAAGCACAGAAACAGTTTCGAAATCGCCGGCGAAAACTGCGTCCGGCAATGGGCGTTCAGTTCGGGGTCGAGAACCAGATACTCCGGGCCAAGCAGAAATCGGGTCTGCCCGACGCTTTTCCCGTAGGCGGACACCCGATGGGCATTCGGTGCCGGATTGATCAGCAGTGTGGGCGCCACGCTCTCGACATGAACGTCTTCATAGACCACACAACGTATTCCTTCCGATTCCGAACGTTCCACAAGCCTTTGTTTGTCCTTTCTCAGATCCACAAACAGAAGCGCTTCCCGGGTCGAGGCCAACTCCAGCACGGCCTGGATTTCCGCTTGCGGAGACGGTTCTCCCTTTAAAAACAGCGATGTGAACCCGTGTTGGGAAACCACGCAGTGCGCTTCCGGGTGGGTTTTGACCACAAAATGGCAGTTGACGTTCGACGCCTTAAATCGGGTCGCCAGTCTGATGCAGCGGTACAGGTGTCCCATCCCGATGCTGTAGACATTGCCCCCGTCAACCCGGAATAGGATCGTTCCGGGGCGGTCTTTTCGGGTGCGCTTACTCGACATCGGCTAGCGTGACGGGCTCCATTTTCGATATCGCTCTCACGAGAATGCGGCCCTTCATCGACGGCCAGTTTGTGACATTGCTGCCGGTATGGGAAGGTGCAAAAAAAAGAACCCGGTCCCGATCCAGGCGGCTGCCGATGGGGAGGTCGTCAGCGGCATAAATACCGCGCCTCTTGAACTGCCGGGGTTCGCGCTCCACCGGAGCGGGTCTTTTGACGCCGTCTCCCATCGCCTTTTCCAGTTCACGAACGCTGTCGACGAGGGTGCGCAATTGCTGCGGGTCCATGGACGCCTTCTGATCCGGACCGGGCAATGCGTGGTCCAAAGTAAAATGCTTTTCGATGACATTGGCCCCTAAAGCCACGGCTGCGATCGGGATGTGCAGGCCGACGGTATGGTCGGAGAATCCCACCGGACAATCCAGAACATGTTTCAGTGTTTGAATCGCTCTCAGGTTACAGGCTTCAACCGGTGTCGGGTAACAGGAGACACAGTGCAGCACGATGGAATTGCGGTTTCCGGCCTCGGAAACCCACCGCACGGCGCTCAACACCTCCTCCAGTGTCGACATGCCGGATGACAGGATGATCGGTTTTTTCAGCGAGGCGGCCCGGCGTACCAGTTCTTCGTAATTGAAGTCCATTGCCGCGATCTTGATCAGCAGCGGATCCTGCTTTTCGATAAAAGAGAGACTGGTGAACTCCTCCGGTGTGGAGAAGAGGTTGATACCTTCCTGCTTTGCGAAATCCCACAATTCCTGTTCCTTTTCATGGGGGATTTCCGCGTCGATGTCATACTGGTACCCGGGATGCGATGGATGCAGAAATTTTCGGGTAATGAACGTTTGTATCTTGACGGCATCGGCCCCGTTCTCCCAGGCAGCCGCGATCATCTTCTTGGCCAGGGCCACATCACCGTTGTGGTTAATCCCCACTTCGGCAATGATGTAGGCCGGGTGTCCATCCCCAACAGGTTTATCCCCGATGACGACCATAATGTTTTACTCCAGATTCGAACTAAATGACATGATTCCGGGTATTGCCGCAGCAAAACACGAAATCGAGGGCCGACAGGTTCGGAATGAATGCGTCTCCCGTCTGTGGGTACTCCGGGTGTTCGAATTGCTGCCAGACAATTTCGATGTTCGCTTTTTCGAAAGATTCCAGATCCAGGTAGTCTTTACCCGAGGGGCCGCACAGATAGACGGCGGCATTCATTTTTTTACAGATTTCGAGTATCAGATCGCTGACCTGATACTCGGCAACGTCGAGTTCCGATGAGAAGACCAGCGGCGTGTCGATGTCGAAGACGCCCCTGAAAAAATCGATAAATGCCATGTTGAAATCGATCAGCCGTTCATATTTGCAGGCGTGAATGATGCCGTCGATCACCTCGAAATACGGGTGATAATGACGGCTTTTGGAATAACAGTGTTTTATCTTTTCACTCATCTTGCGCTGCCACTTGGTACTGTTGTCGATTTCGACTTCCATCAAGGGTTGCGTGAACTTTTTCCGGCTCCGGACCGGCAGCGTGATCCAGATGGATTCATTTCTGATTTTAATCCTGTTCCGGTTTTCAAAGTAGCGCTTTTTGAACTGGACATGGTCAAAAACGACATATCGGTCGCTTCGTTTCATCTTGTTGAAAAATCCCAGCCATGGCATGAACTCCGGCTGATGGATGGCGATTTTCATGCTCAGGACTCCTCCAGGTCATAGACCGTTCCGGTGCAACCTGCCCCGGGATGGCCGGTTTTCTTGTGAATGAGGTAGTTTTCGCAAATACCGCAAATGTGAAATTCCCTGCGGCGGCCGGTCAGGTGCCGTGCGCGCAAATCCCGCATGACCGGGGAATGCCACAATTCCCGGATGCTGCTGACGTCCACACTCCCGATACGGTTGAACTTGCAGTTGTAGTCCCTCGAGCAGGTGGTAACCTGCCCGTCGGCATAGATCGTCAAACGCTGCCACAAATAAGAGCATGGGTGAAATCGATACCGGCCCAGCTCGGACAGATGGGGAGCGTCTTCGTGGGAGCTGTACACCGGGTTGATCAACACCAGGTCCGCTTCCGGGAATAACCGGCGGTTTTCCGTTTCCAGGTCCTTGATATTTTCCGGAGCGTAGTCTTCCACGCAGGTTTGAATCCGAATCTTAAGGCGGCTTTCACGCACCCGCTTCCGCTCTTCGTGAACGATCCGGATGACCCGCTGTATAAATTCGATGTATTCTTTCCGACTTTTCCCGCTGGCTTCCTGGTGGAAGGGGTCCACGGACAGGATCAACAGGTCGAGCCCGGCCTCCACCAGATCACGGATCATGGGTTCCTTGAGCAGGAGCCCGTTTGTGGTAATGTGGACATCCAGTATCCCTTTCTCCTTGGCATAGGCCAGGCACTCCACCAGGTCCCGATGCAGCAGGGATTCGCCACGGCTCTGCAGCTTCATGGCGCAGAGTCCCTCCCGGGCACCTTCATCGACAAGCTTTTTAAAGGTCGCTAAAGGCATATCGGACCGGCGCTCTTCCAGGTGACGCTGAAAGCACATTTCGCATCGGAGATTGCACCGGGATGTCAGCTCCACGTCCAGGTGGAGGGGAAATCCGGTCAGAAAGGGTTTTCTGGCGACGAGGTCCCAGAGATTCCGATATTCCTCATACGTGAGTCGATTCATTTTCCATCTCCGACAACTTGATCTCCCGGTGTTCCCGAACGGATCGATAGCATGCTTCAAAGAACAGCACGCCGCGATATCCTTCCTCAAATCCCGTCTCTACCGTTCCACCGGCGGTAACGGCGCCTTCCAGCTCCACAAACTGCTCGTAACGGCCATCGACGTCGTCCAGTGCGACGGGGACAACCGGGTTTGGAACGCAATCGACGTCCCTGCCTCGTCGCAGGGAAAGTGTTTTCAGGTCGTAGTCCGCCACGGCGTCCGTAAATTCGAAGTGAAACCGATCGATGGAGGGGATGACCCAGCTTGTTGAAATGCTGCCGTATATGCCGCAGACCCTGGCCATGGCGAGCCCGGTGTCCGGAGCCGCGTGGGCGGTGACGTTCGGATTGAATTTCGCGAACACGCTTTCGACGGGTCCGAACAGGTATTCGAGCACGTCGCTGGCATGGACCCCATTGACCCGGAGGGGACCTTCCCGGCAATCGTCGCGGCTGGAACGCCAGTAGCCCGTTCCCCATCGAAAGGCACCGCCGTGGGACAGGCGCACATCGAACGCGACCAGTTCCCCGAGGCGGCCGCTGAGGTAAAGCTGCCTGATTTTTCGAAATCCGGCCGCCCTCCTCATGTTATGCCCGACGAAGAAAACCCCGGAGTAACCGGTCATCAGGTCCCTGAGCTGCCGGGCCTCATGAAGCGTACCCACCATCGGCTTGTCGACAAATATATGGCGTCCGGCCCGGATCGCCCGCTTCACATAATCGAAGTGACATGGATCCGGCGTTGCGACGACAACCGTATCGATACCCGGTCCACCAACGGCTTCGTTTTCGTCGCGCGCCGCCCGGCAGCCGAGGTGTTCTGCAGCCGCCCGGCATTTATCCGGATCCGGGTGGAAACAACAGACGATATTCACCCCGGGGATTTGCTGAAGATAGGCGGCGATTTTTTTACCGTACCCGCCGATGCCGATGAGCGACACATTCATCACTTTCGGTTCATCCATGCGATTTGATACCGATCACCTGGAGCTTGTACCCCAGCAGTCGATCGAGAATGCCGCCCGCATCGATCAGTCCGAGGAAATCGTCTTTTTTCAGGCTCGGGCCCAGGTAGGGGTCATGGTAGTCGATATAATTGTTGACCACCGAAATTTCCGAAATAACGCTCTGCATCCGGACGTCGACAAAACCAATCTTCGCCAGAATGCTCCGGGCAGACTCCGGTCCGAAGAGATTGATATGTCCGAAACCGGTAAACATATTGCAGTCCTGTCTCATGATGCGGGGAGCCAGCCCGAGTGCATTGGGGACCTGGATGAAAATCGCGCCGCCCGGCGCCAGGACGTGATACGCTGCAGTCAAAATTTCGGCAGGGTCTGCGCAGTGTTCGAGGACATCCCACAGCGTCACCACGCGAAACGCATCCACGGGGAACCGGTCTCCGGTGAAGTATCCCTGAACCACATCGAGGCCGAACCCCCCGGCCAATCGAACGGCATAGTCGGACGGTTCGATACCTATGGCGCTGAAACCGGCATAAATAGCGTTTTCCATAAAAAGGCCGGAACTGCAGCCGACATCGAGAAGCGCCCCATCGGTAAACCCGGCCGTCTTCAACAGTTTCAGGCCATCGCTGTAAATGGCTTCGATGAAGTGCTTCCGGGGTTCGGTGCGAAACGACCGATGCGTCTCTGCTTCGTAGTTTTCGTCGGCATAGACGAGATTGAGGTACTCTTCTTTCAGAATTTTTGAAACATAGAGCATTCCGCAGCTGCAGCGGGTGTGATCGAATCCGTTTTTGAAAAATGCGACCTGCCCCTCTCCCTGATGTCCGCAGGTCGGGCAGGGCCGCTGAACCAGATAATCCGGATATACCCGCCCCGTATCGGGGTCGACAAATTTTTGAACGAACTCATTTTCGATCGTTCGTTGCTGTTCGGCGACTCCGGTCTCTTTGTGAAATGCCCTGGCACCGATGGTTGCAGACGCGTCATGTCTTATCTCAGACATTTCTTTCCTTCCCGGTCCTTGTTGCGGGTAGAGTCATCCAATTGAAAATAAATACCTCAATCGGCATCTTCAAAACGCGATAATTGTGTCATCTTCCTGAATTCGTTATTGTTCCTTACCAGTTCATCAAATGTTCCGGAACCTGCAATTTTTCCGTCTTTCATGAAAATAAGTTTATCACAATTTTTTACCGTGCTCAGGCGATGTGCGATGATGATGATTGTCTTTTGGAGGCTCATCTCCTCAATAGCCCTTGTAATCTCCAGCTCGGTTTCCGTATCCAGCGAGGAGGTCGCCTCATCCATGACCAGTACAGAGGGGTCGTGATACAATGCACGGGCGATGTTCACACGTTGTCTTTGGCCACCCGAGAGGCACATTCCGTTCTCCCCCACTTTCGTTTCGATACCATCCGGCCATTCCTTCACCGTCTTTTTAAGATGTGCCTGCCCGATCACATCCCACACCTTGTTTACATCTATTTCATCGGCAGGAATCCCGAAAGCGATATTGTGCTGCAGCGAATCGTCTATGAGATAAATGTCCTGGGGGACGAAGCCGATGCAGTCCTGCCAGGCCCTCAAGGTGAGGTCATTCCCATAGATATTCTGCCCGCCGACAAGGAGAGATCCAGCGGTCGGGGGAAGAAGTCCCAGGATGATATTGACCAGTGTCGTTTTACCCGAACCTGACGGTCCCACAAAAGCAATGGATTGACCACGCCCTATCGCCAGACTGACATTCTCAAACACAGGCCCTTTTGACCCGGAATAGACATACGTCACGTCCTTCATTTCGATCGTGTCGAAGACAAGCTCGCGATGACCTGCCTGGCATTTCTGGGCTTTGACTTCATTTTCGCGGAAAAACCTTACATCCCGATAAACATCATCGGTGGCCGCGGTCGCGAACTTCATGGCGTTCAACGATGTCACGATCTGGGTCACCGAGGGGTTGAGCCGCAATGCGGCAAAGCCAAAGAAGGCGATTATCGGGATAAATTCCTGGAATCGGCCTCCCTGTGCGATGATCGCGATCAGGACAAGGAGCATGCCTCCCATGAGAATCAGTTCCAGATAGAGACGGGGTATCTTTTGAATGACACTGAAAAAAATATTCGCCCGTGCGTTATCGAAACGATAACGGGAAAAAGCGTCCAGAAAGAAGGGTTCCTTACCCCCGATCTTGATTTCCTTGATACCTCCGACACTCTGGTTGGCCCACATGATCATACTCGTTCCCGTCTCCTGGACCAGGGCCCCATAGTGTCCGGTCTTCTTCCGGACATACCGGTAAAAAAGGGCAGACAGTCCGCCGATAATGAGGCAGATCAGGGCGGTGATGGAAGGCTCAACCACAAAGAGCAGGACCGATATCGACACAATCACGGGCAGTTCCGAAAGAATCGTCATGAACGGAATGATGGCGCCGCCGAAAACTGCTCCGAGGCTCATGGTGATGTTTCTGATGAGCTCGGCTGTGTTCCTCTGAAGATGAAAGGTATAGGGGCTGTAAAGGTAGGAACTGAGAAGATTCCGGGAAATGACGGCCTGCTGGTTATAAATGAAACGATCTTTGAAATAGTACAAGGTCAGGAGAAACAGGTTTTTAAATAGATAGACAGCCAGCAGCCCGACACTGAGCAGGATAAGAAAATCCCGGTAGCTTGACGGCTGGATGAATTCATACAGGCGTCGCAATAAATCAAAAGATTGGATATCCTGCGGATTATTGACAATGGAAATAAACGGAAGGATCAGGCCGACACCCAATGCTTCGAGCAAAGAACCCAGCACCATGAAAAAAAACAATACCATCAATTGTTTTTTGGCTTTTCGGTCGAAAAAACCGAGTATCTTACGGATAAGCGCCAGTTCTCTTTAACCTCGCTCAGTGTCGTCTACAGGTCGATTCATTGCCCTGATGCGGTCGGTCACGATCTGAGAAAACGTCTTCTCCGGTGAGCCTTCCTTTTTGATGTAGTCATTGCGGTAGGAACGATAGGCCTCGCGATCGATGTATGATTCTTCATCGAGGTCTATCGCAGTCTCGGTGTCAAGATTATGGAGCTTCTTGCCGAAATAGCCCGCGAGCCACTGCGGGTGGGGATCTTCAGCGAGATGCTGCAAATAGTCGTCCGTCACGACAAATATCATCGGTTTTTCAAATAATACGGCAAAATTCATCGACATGCTTTGATGCAAGATGACGAATCCTGAATTTTTAACAAGTTCCGCCGTCTTTCCCCGGATAACCGGACGCTTACCGAACAGACCCGGCAAATCTTCGTAATGTGATCTCGGGTGGGCGGCGATGACCACGTTCACCGCCAGTTTATTTTCAATGTGATCAAAAAATGACCTCATTTGATCGTAATATCTCTGCATCGGCACCCTGCTGAGATTGGCCGCTGTGTTGTCCGGGTGCAGCGGCACGTATTCGTCGAGGAAGACGCAGGTTCCGGAATCGATCTTGTCGGGCTTTATTCTTTCCCGGAGATATTCATCGTAATCGAATGAGTGGACCCAGAGGACCTCGCTTTTTCCACTGCAGGGATAGCCGTGGCGAAAATATTTTTCACCCATACCCAAAATAACGTTAACAGGTTTTACGCCAAAGAAGCTGTATGGCACCGAGTAGAACAGTCTATCCATCAGAGCCCCGAAAGACAGCTGTTTCCTGTCACTTTTCCTTGGCGGCATCGTTCCGAGAGGCAGCGCCATGGCCAAGAGGCTGAAGCAGGTTACGCCCGTCCGGGATAGTGCCCGGTAAATGGGCAGTGTCCTCGGGGTATAGTGTACCCCTGACAGGACAACCGTGTCGTTCGGCAAGCGCAAAATGGCATCGACCGCATGCCTGGAGGTGTTAAAATAAACGTGGTTTTCCCATACAAAAGTATCCGGAGGTTTGTCTTCCAGGAATTCTTCATTCGCAAGAAACGGCATGAAATTCCATATCTCGAGATGGAAGCCGTTTTCAATAAGTTCGGGGAACCCGAAACACTGAAAATATCTTTCGCTGAAATGATGTTCGTGAAGATAAACGATCCGGTCTATCTTTGTCATGGTCTTTCGATGGTTCTACCGATCATCGACTCCGTCATTGTTGACGGTGTGACGGAGCTTCCATTCACCGTCCATCTTTGCCCACAAATGGGGTGAGCGGAATTGGTCACATAGCTCCATGAATCTTTCCCGCGTCATCCCTATATGGTCCATCAATTCGTTGAAGTACCGTTCGGGAAATTCTCCGTCGAATCGTTTCACCAGTGCGCATCCCTCCTCCCGGGTCAAGTGCTTGTTTCGAATCTCCTGGGATGCGTCCTCGGTCGTTCTTCCGATGCCGAACTTGATAAAGTAAGTATAGTAGTTCAAATCGTCCGCTTTGTCGTCGATGCTGGCATACTTGTTGAACGTCCCTTCAGTCCGAAAGGGACGGGCTTTGAAGTTGGAGTGCTCGACCGCATAATAGTAGGATTCCTGGGGAGTCCATTTGAGATAGTAGCCCAGATAGTGAACCTCTATTCTGGATTTCTCGAGCTCCTCGCGGTGAACCGGAAGATATGCCATCAGATCGGCAAGGGGAATGTCATATCGCTCGACGAGTTCTTTGATCGACACCCCCCCCAGATAAATTTCATCCAGGCTTTTCATGGTGTAAAAGGCCTGGTCGCGAAGTGAAGAAATATTGTCGGCAATCGGATTTCCCCATTCCGCTTCGTTTTCACCATAGAAGATCAGCGGGATTCCATATTTTACAGCAACCTTCGGCGCAATATTTTTCTGACCGATGATAAAGGTCTGAAACGGGTGAAACAGGTTTTCGATCGAAAGCCGTGTGAGCAGCTTCATCACCCGACCGTTCTGGTTGAATGATATATTGTCGAATCCGCCCTTTTCGACCCAGTTGCGGAAATTGCTGTGTCCGTATTCCGTGTACATAATCGGCGGCCATGTCACGGTGAGCGGATGCATTCCATACTTGTATTTCAGCACGTGGGCCGCATAGAAGCTGTCTTTGCCGCCGCTTCCCGGCACGATACAGTCATATTGGCCATCGTCTCTCCGGTGCCTGTCGAGCAGTTTCAGCAACTCCTTTTCGCGCCCCCCCCAGTCGATTTCATCTTTCAGCTCCGCCGTCCGGCAGGCGTCACAAACCCCTTCTTCATCAAAATGGAGGGTCGTTTTTTTACTGTCCGGACGATGTTTGAATTCCACCGCCGACGTCGGTCGCTGATTTGAGTAGACGCATTTGGAGCAGAATGCGACTTGTTCCGGGAGTCCATAGTAGGTTTCGTGTTGTTGAGGCAATTGTCAAATTCCTTTGCTGGGTTTACCGGTTAAGACCAGTTCTCAATCATCCGCTTCCACCCGGCATAGATGCTGAGTCCGCTTTTACCGCTTTTTTCCGGGTGAAATTGGGTGGCAAAAATGTTGTCGACGCTCAAACTGGAGCAGAAAAGAACCCCCTCATAGGGCGTCTGAGACAAAACGCATGACGATTCGTTCGGCAGCACGTAGTAAGAATGAACGAAGTACACCCATTCTCCACGGCACAATTCTTGTAGGGGTGTGCCTGCCCACGGCAATCCTCCCTCTTCGATGGGGATGATCGGGCTCCAGCCCATGTGGGGCACCCGGCATGATTCAGACTGGCAGAACTTGAATACCTTCCCGTCAATGATATCCAGTCCGGGTGAGTCACCAAACTCCTCGCTTTCCGAAAAGAGCAGCTGCATACCGAGACAGATTCCGAAAAACGGCCTTCCTGAGCCGATAAATTCCTGGATGGGTCCAGACAGGTCCAACGTGCGGAGGTTTTCCATGGCGGCTCCGAAAGCCCCGACGCCGGGCAAAATCGCGGCGTCCGCAGACAGGATCGCTTCTGGTGCGGATGTGATCGTTGCATTGATGCCCACATGATCGCAGGCGTGCTTCACACTGAACATGTTCCCCATCTGGTAATCGATGATGGCGACCATCGGTTCTTTCATCTGACAGCAGAGCCCCCGTGACCGAATAGAAGATCAGCGTTTCCACCTCTCAATACCTTAGGTTTTTGCTTCATCGATCCATTGTTCCTGATTCATTTTCTTGTATCGAAGTGCGCATCGAATCCGCCGGTGATACTCGCGCTCCCAGCCGGGAAGGTTACGGGGCTTTATGTTTTTGTCCCCGCAATTCGGACACGTTATTTCATGACAAAGGCAGATTTCTCCGCAATTCTGACAGATACGCACGTTACCGCTGCTGGCCACCTGGGGAGCGCCTTTCAGAATCTGGACTCTCAGTCTCCGTTCCCTACAGATCCAATCAGCGTAGTTCATCACCGCACCGGGAGGGTCTGCTGAAACATCAGGATATGCATTCCTGGGGTATTCGGCAGGTGATACCGTTTGACTGGAGGTACGCTTTAACTTCGGGGATGCCGACGGGTGCAACTTTGGTAAACGCTCTGCCGCTTTTTAAAAATTCGATGTTTCCCTCGGAATCGTAACCGTCCAGCCTTTTATGCGCTCGGATGTATTCATAATGAAGTATTGAGGCAACGGCGACGGCATCCGCGCCGCCGTCTCGAATCGCCCCGGCCACGTGTGCGGGTTCCCCCGGCCCACCATGGGCAACGACCGGGATCGTGACTTTCCTCGAGATGGCCTGTATCAAATCCAGATCATATCCTTCACCGGTTCCCTCTTTATCGACCGATGTCAGCAGGATCTCCCCGGCGCCGAGTTCCTCGACACGGCAGGCCCACTGGAGGGCTTCCACTCCCGTGTGCTCGCGGCCGTTGTCGGTATAGGCGAGGTAATCTCCGTTCGGCTGTCGGATCACTTCGATGGCGGCCACGATCGTCGATGATCCGAAAGTGCGGGAAGCCTCCCGGATCATCTCAGGATTGTTGATGGCCGCCGTGTTCATCGCCACCTTGTCGGCGCCGGCGCGAAGCGCTTCACGGATATCATCGATGCTTCGCATGCCGCCTCCCACTGTCAAGGGGATGAAAACCTCTTTTGCCGTTCGGGTGATGATTTCCTTCAGGCTGTTTCTCTCGTAGAGGCTGGCAACGACATCCATATAAAGGAGTTCATCGGCACCCTGTTCATAGTAATACCGTGCGAAATCTTCGGGTTTCCCAAGTACCCGCAGCCCTTCCATATGTATCCCCTTGACCAGGTTGGGGCCTTTGATGTCCATTCGCGGAATGATTCTGACATTCATAAATTGGTCTCAGGAGAAATCCGAAAATTTCGATATCCGGCATCTAACAGGCGATTGCCTACCAGGCCGTCCAGCCGCCGTCGACGACGATGCTCTGACCATTCACATATGAAGACGCATCAGAGGCGAGATAAATCATCGCCCCGACCATGTCTTCCGCCTCGGCCATCCTGCCGAGGGGGACTTTATCCTCATATTTTTTTTGAAACGTTTCA
>CAFBRK010000033.1 GCA_903231505.1 Olavius algarvensis associated proteobacterium Delta 3
GAGGGCAGATGACAGATATCAGGTGTCGGGTTTCAGGTTTCAGGAATCAGAGGGCTGAGAGCTGTCTTTAGCCGGCCGATTTTATAATCCCGCAGCCGGGGCTTGGCCTGCTATTTGA
>CAFBRK010000034.1 GCA_903231505.1 Olavius algarvensis associated proteobacterium Delta 3
ATAATCGGTTACCTCAGTGCTCGAGTGGTTTATGAACACCTAGCAACTAAAACCATGCGATTCAATGGCTATTTGGGCAACAGCCCGTTGATTATTGACGTAAAAAGTTCTCTTTTAACACAGTGGCACAGGTGTAAGGTACGGAAAAGATCATAAATCATCAACAGAGCCGCAGATCTTGCGCTGAGCCAGTAATAAACGTTGGACCCCCGTGTTCTTAGCTAAGTTTGACGGCGGTTCCATAGACTAATAACTCTGCGGCACTACCGATCACACTCGTGGTCATGTAGCGGACATTAATAATAGCATCTGCCCCCATTTGCGAGGCCTTGGCAGTCATCCGTCGGGTGGCCGTTGACCGGGCGCTCCCCATCATCTCCGTATACTCCGTTAATTCACCACCGAGAATCAACCGAACAATGGCGGAAAGATCTTTGCCAAGCCAAATGGCAAACACCGTGTGGCCCTGGACCAAACCGAGAATCTCCGTGACTTGACGATCCGGCACCGTTTCAAAATTCGACAGTAAAACCGTGCCACCCGTCTCCATTTCCGGTGTCGCCTCGGATAATGCCCCGGGCGTCCGTTGTTCAAGGGCTAATGTTGCCAGCACCACAAGGATACCACCTAACATGCCGAACACCGAAATCTTCAGCCATAACGGGACAGCAGGATCATCCGCCACCAAGATGTGCCAGGGTATTCCTGCAAATACGGTAGTAAAAAGCCCGAGCACGAACGCCAATGAGCCGATATGTCGAAGTACTTTCATGGTTCTCTCCCTTTATACTGTACAATGAATGTACCGGTTCCCGGGGATGATTCACGGGTTTTTCGCGCGTAATTACGAACCGTCTATTGTTATACCGAAGGTGTGCTTCAAAATATGGTCGTATTCAGCATCGGAGGTCACCATCCGTGTTTCCTTCTCGGCACCGTGGGTCACGGTGAGCCGCATTCCCGTCAGGGTAGCGCGGCCCTTTTGCAACGCCATGGTCACGATGCGATGCCGGGTAAAAATGGATTCCGGAGATGTCTGGTGGTGACGGCACATTCCGGAAAATTCCGCACGATCCCGGGGAATGAGCGAGAAAAGAAACCGTGGTCTCCAGGCGGTATCCGGCTTTCGATAATACAGCGCAAGATCATTGTCGTGAGGTTCTATGCGGTATGTCAGGCTCTCGGGAGTCGAACCGGCCCCCCCGCCCATGGGAAGCGGTTCTCTGAAGGACTGCCCATTGCCGACATCGGCCAGATAGTCGTTTTCAAGGTGTACGTTGAGGGCCATATGGTCGTACTCCGCGCCGACGGTACGTCCCTGCACCATTCTTGCTGAAAGGTACTCCACCCGGAAGCCAAGACTGCTCAGAAGTTCGTAAAACAGGATGTTGCATTCATAGCAGAACCCACCCCTCTTTTTCGTGACGATCTTGTCGTAAATGCGTTCCGGGTACAGGCTGAGTTTCCGACCGAGATGGATGTCGAGGTTTTCAAAAGGCACCGTCAGCATGAAGGCCTGGTGGAGGCCTCGGAGGGTATCGAGTGTGGGATCGATGGTGCCAGTATACTCAATTCGATTTAAACAATTACGTAATTCCATCACTCAATGTCATCTTTCTTATTATGACGGACGTATCTTCCATATCGCATTATGATTGCGATGGAGTTCACATCCGCTGGTTCTGCCGACCGCATCTAAACCTTGATAAGGGCGGCTACAAAAAATGCCCATAACCCGAGGCGACGAGTTTGTTGAATCTCAAATCCAAGGTCAACGGCAAGTCCTTCCGCCGTTTTTGGAGAATAAAAATGGAAATCCCCATCATGGGGCACGGCACGGAGAGCCAGGTTGAGAATCCCGCGTACCGGAGGGAAAAAGCAAGGGTCGATAATCAGAAGCCGCCCTCCAGGGCGTAACACACGCCGGATCTCGGCAAGCGCATCCCGCGGTCGGAAGAAATGGTGAAGCACCCCGGTCAGCGTGACAGTATCGAAGAAGTCATCGTCCCAGGGCAAAACGTCCTCCGCGTCTGCGGTCGAAAACACCGCCGAAACACCGAGACCCGAGAATCTTTTGCGCGCCACCTCCAGAATTCTTGGCGCCAAATCGATCCCGAAAAGATCCCTCGCGCCGGCTTCGGCCAACTGTTCTAAAAGGCGTCCGGTAGCACAACCAACATCCAGGATCCGAAGAGAGCGTATGTCGGGAGACAGTTCCTGGACTATGGTTTGATCCCAAAGCGGGGTTTGGCAAAACTTCATCCAGAAACAACTATCGTAGCGTGACGGCATCTTGAAGTTGTAGCTACGATAGCTGCTCGCCTTGTATCGATCGTACTTTCGAAACGCGGGCAATTCGGCCATAGCGCTTCCACTGCAAGGAAGGGCGGCCCCTAGTAAGTCACACAAGGCCTGCCAATTAAATTGCATAATCAGACTGGTACTCACCCGTCGGCTCAACCGCCTGGACCACATCCAAATATACCCCATTCGGATCTTCGACGCTGAAATGCCTCTGGCCCCAGTCCTCTGAGCGGAGACGTAACACAATATTCAGGTTTTTGGCCTGCACTTGAGAATAGGCATCGTCCACATCATCGACCTCGAGGCTGAAAATAACCCCTTTGCCGGAAAAGGATTTATGGAAAATTTCCGGCTGGCTCGGCTGATTCGGAAGCATGAAGCCAACCTGGACTCCCGATTCTGATACCAAATGCAGATACCATGCATTTTTAAAAGCGATATTGAAGCCAAAATAGCCGGTGTAGAATTCTTTGGCGTTTCCCAGGTGTTGGACAATAAACACTGGAAAACTGCTATTCGGATTGACCATCAGATCCTCCTGTCTCTATACGTCGCCGGTCGGTGACATCCCCGCGTGGGCATCGGCATTTGTTGGGACAGGGTCACCGCAAACGGACGTGCAACATTTTGGGTTCCAAAGTTAAAACACAACGGCCCCTTTAATGAAGCCGGCCGGTCGCTCCTCGGTGTCTTTGATCGCCCGTGAGAGCTCTTCGAGGCGGTATGACCGGTTGTTGATTTTTTCAAAGGGATACTTGCCGGTGTCGATCAGTTTCATGGCATCCGAAACATTGCCGGCCTGACCCAGACCGCTGATCAGCGAAACACTCTTCCAGACCAGTTCATCAAATTTGATTGGCGTTTCGAGCCCCCCGGACAACCCGATATTGATGACCCGGCCCGCCCGCCGCACCATCTCGATGGCGGCCCGAATGCCCTCCGGCGAACCGGACGTTTCGACCACGGCGTCCGGTCCATCTGGTATGACTCGGGCAACGGCCTCCACCGGATTCTCCCGGTCCACATTGATGACATGGTGAGCGCCGAATTCCTTAGCCAGTTTCAACCGATCGGTATCACAGTCCAGCCCCAATACGACCACAGGCTGGGCACCGGAATGCAACGCTGCAGCAAGACTGCACAATCCCTGTGACCCCGGGCCGGAGATCACCACAGACTCGCCAAATTGGATCTTCCCAAGTGTCTTGACCCAGCGTACACCATTGGCCACGACAGATGAAATACTGGCCGCGGAGTCTGCCATGTGTTCATTCTGTTTATGGACGATGGTGCCGGGGACCAGGTAAACATACTCGCTGTAGCCTCCAAATAGATAGGGTGGCGTGTCACAGGGCAGGCTGATGCCATATATCCCACCATGGGTGCAATGATGATAAAAGTGATCGCTCCGGGAGTAATTGCATCGCCCGCAGGCGATATACGGTTCTACGGTGATGCGGTCACCAGGGTTAATGTTATACCATTTGGCTGCTTCACTGCCGATTTCCACTACTTTTCCGGCGATCTCATGTCCCATGACCAAGGGATAACGGCCGACAGGCGTGTGCCCTTTGAAAACTTTGATATCGGTCGAACAGACCGATGTGACGGTCGTCTTTACCAGTACATGATCCGCCGGGGTCTTTAGCAATTCGAATTCTTGCAGCTCCATCCGTCCGGGAGCCTGAACCACCATGGCTTTTGATTTTATCAACTACCTCGACTGTTTGGAATTAGGATTACTGTAACGGTCCGGCATCTCATGAAATAGGGCCGGCGCAACATCCACCTCACTGCTTGCAGGCAGATCTTTATCGCCGGCTATCGTTCAAACTTCACATAATTCAACATCGAAAGTGTATGAAAGAACATCGCGTAAGGTACCAGGAACAACGGGATCATTCCCGTAGGGAAAAGTATCAGATTGTTGGTGATCGCCGGATGAAAAATTTGTAATGGCCCCGCCGACGATGTAATCCCGAAAAAGAAGGCACTTACGAAATCCGCGACGCCTAATCCGAAGACGATAAATATAACCGCTCTTGGAAGGTGATTAGTTTCTCGGTAAGCCAATAGAACAATTAACGCGACAATTCCGACAAGTATATCTCCGAGGCCTGCAGGATAAGCAAAGATTCCAGGGATATGTCCTAAAACCATCTCTATTAGGAAGACGCCGCCAATGACTCTGAACAGCTGAAGCCCGATCAGCCACTTTTGGGATAGCCGCTGACTCAGGAACCAGTCCCTTTTCCAAAACAGAATCAAACTGGGCAGAATCCATGACATCGGAACGATCAGGTTTTCGGCCAATCCGAGCCTTCTTGGAAGATCACTCAAACAGACCCAGAACATAAACGCTCCCCAGACCAGAAACGCCGTTCCAATCTGAAAGCCTTTTTTCGAAGAGGCCCCGCTAAACACGTAGAAGGTAAGGGTGTTGATAAAAAAGATCAAGACAGCTCAAATTGCCATGTTCGGGAGCGCCTTGCAGTTGGCCAGGTCCGTTCTATATTTGTAAGAGAATTTCAAGAGGACAGACGATACAAATCCATCCCCTGCCCCTATGCATCGCACCACTCACCGGGATGCCAAGGGCCCAATCCGGGAAAGGAGGACGTCATGAGCCAGCGGGCCAAAAATCTATCCGATCGAATCAAATCATTTAGCGACAACGTGATCGCGTTTGTTGAAACCCTATCTGACGAAGACTGGGCCAAAACCTGTAAATGGGAGGAATGGTCCGTGGGGGCCACCGCTTATCACGTGGGGGCCGGTCATTTAGCGACTTCGGACCTGGCCGGCATAATCGTCCGGGGGGAAGCCCTGCCGCCTTTGAACATGGATCAGATCAACGAGATGTCCAACAAACAGGCGCGGGAGCACGAGGGCTGCACCAAGGCCGACGCTCTGGAGCAGTTGAAGCACAATAGTGCGAAGATGGTTGCATTCGCCGCCGGGCTCACCGATGAAGAACTTGACCGAAAAGCCACCATGCCCGCTTTTGACGGCGAGGTAACCACAGAGCAGTTTATCGGCTTTATTATATTCGAATCAGCGGTTCAGCATTTCGACAGCATGAAGGCAGCTGTCGGAAAATGACCCGAATGTGCCATAATACCTTATCGAGCGGCGTCATGGCATCGATTATCATTCCGTTTCGATTGCTGGATTACCTATAGAAAAAGAAGACATATTTTCGGAATTGGGTTCGGTACCGGTATCGAAGAAGGTTGTGGGATGATTTCGATACCGATTCCGATTGCGACCCCGACGCCGAAAATGTCATCCTATAGATTATCCCGATACGGCGGCTTATTTTAGAAAACAATGCCGGTTCGGCGAAACATCTTTAATTAACCAACACCACGACGCTTTCAATGGGGATACATCCCCATTTCATAGGCTTCGTATTCGGTTTCTCCATCGAGAAATGGACTAATTTTCTTGTCCGCAGCGACTCTTGCTTCGCTGTTCTTCCATACATTCCACTCTCTGAGGGAACGCCAGTTGGACGCCACGACGACCCGGTATGGATCTCTGCAGTCCCATAGCGTCTCCGAAGATATGTATCCATCCTGGTTCATGGCACCGTAACGATGTTCCTTGATGATCTCGTCAATTTCCTTGAAATGCTTCTCCTTGAAGCGCCTTTTAATTAAAATTTTAACAGCCATGATGCCCTCCTTCCGTTAAGCGGTTAGGAACGAAAAGCGGCTTTTGCTTCAAGACCATTGGATACCTTTTCGGGCGGCACCCCCCGGAACAACCGTCAGAAGGCCTATTGAATCGATAGAAGCTTGGGGTCATCAAATACCGAAGTGAACACTGAAGGTTCGAGTGAGAATTTGAATTCAGGTGTGAAGTCGGTGACAGCCGAATCGCAGAAACAGGAATCCTGGTTTAGAAGAGGCAGAGTGTCCCAGAGAAGCCGATTGTCGCTAAAACGCTATCAGTGAAGTATCCGCTTGTCAATTATAACCTTCTGTTCCGTTCCGATTTCGCTGGTGCCAAAAGCCGAAGGTGAAGGGGCTTCAGATGTTACATGATGCGATCAGCTGCGACAACCAACGTTCCCCCACGGCCGAGCAATGTGCCAGCGAAAACAGCCGGCAGCGACAGTCCCGACAGAATCGAGCCCAGAACAAAACTGGATCCGTTGAGCAATGGGCTGACGTTTCTTTTTTTCCCCGTGAGATTATCGAAGAAGATATTCGGTACCGGAAAGAGGCAGTTCAGAGCGCTCTGGGACCAACCAATGAGATCGTACTCCAGTTCCTGGTGCCACTGATGCCGTACATGAAATCCGGCAGAACTGAGACCGAAGGATAACGAGAACGCGTCAAAATGATACAAATGACGGGGAACATCCAAATGGAGCCAGTTGTGTTTGAAAAGCCTGGATTGAAGACCGCCAATGTCGGGTACAGCAATCAGCAGCGTCCCTTCCGGCGCGAGCAACCTCGATAATTGGGACAACGTTAACGCGACATCCCGCATATGTTCCAGGGTGTGCCACATCGTTATGCAGTCAAAGGGGGCGCGGTCCGACACCTGCTCGATCGTTTCCCGCACATCGAGGCCGGCCGCCCGGGGCAGCTCTGGATTGATTTCGGTCCCCACCACGGCCCAGCCGGATTCTCTTGCCGCAAGCAGAAAGGACCCGTCACCACAACCGATGTCCAGCAATTTCGTGCCGGTTTTTTCATTCGTTGCAGCGGCCACAAATCCCAACCGTCGTTTCGTGCAGTAACTGGCGGTAACTCCGTGCCGGTTGCCATAATACACGTTGCCATAATATCGACTCAGCTCTTTGGGCTGCGGAACGGTGTGGCCAAGCCCGCACTCCGTACACGTGTGAATAGCGAAGGTCTCGTTGGTCAACGGATCGATAACCTTTGGAAAACGGGAGATTAGTGTGTTCCCGCAAAGATTGCAACTTCGGGTCATCAAATTCCTTTCTGTATCTCAGGAGGGAAACCCTCCTTTGTAGAGCGGGCGGCGGCGCGGACAGGTCACACAGGATAACAGCCTATCAACGGCGTGCCATCCTGGCAACTGGCGCCTATTAAATAATACGGCCGGAACAGTTTATGACATTTTCGGGATTCCGGCCACAGGATGTATCGCCAATCATACCGGGAAACGCCACCCGTCAACGGATATGTCTATCGGCAATCCGGTTTCAGCCGATGTGTAGCAAGCATCCACGACTTCCAATGTACGGAGATAATCCCGGCCGTTGGTTTCGAATTCCTCGCCGCTGATCATACATTCGCTGAAGTGTTTAAGAGCCGAATAACCGCTGTCCCCGGCAAAGCCGCGTAATTCATAGTCATAGGCATGGTGATAGGAGTCTTTACCAAGGGGCTTGATCACCAGATCCCCGCAGGAATCCATAATCAGATGACCTTTCAAGCCGTCCAGGCGCAGCACGCCGAAGGTGTTTCTTGGACCGCAGGTATAAAGATTCACACCGTCTTCGTTTTCGTTGTAGCGGCTGGCATCGAGTATGGACCGGGTGTCATTGCGGAATTGAAAAAACACCTGTCCACTGTCTTCACCCCTGATCACGGGATTCAATCGGGCGAGTTGGGCAAAGACCCGGTCGATCTCACCGAACAGGAACCGGAAGGTGTCGATAAAGTGGACACCCACCTCGTAAATGAGAAGTTTCTCGTAGTCCCGAAAAAACGGTTGCCGATCCAGATAGGCATCCTTTCCCCAGCCGTCCCCCATGCGCATCTGAAAATAGGCCAAGGATATCCGGCCCAACCGGCCATTAGCCATTATCTTTTTAATTTCCCGGTACCAGGGCTGCCAGCGCCAGTTCTCGTTAACCATGAAACGCACCTTGTTTGCAGCGGCCACTTCGACAATCTTCCGGCTGTCTTCCAGCGTGGGAGCCAACGGTTTCTGGCACAGAATGTGGCTGCCACTCTCGGCAGCGTATCCACTGATCTCCAGGTGGGTCAGCGGCGGCGTGATAATGTCGACAAAATCGGGGCGCTCGGTGTCGATCATCTCCCGAAAATCGCTGTAATAACGTTCGATGCCGAATATGTTCATTTGTTCTTCGGCGCGCGCGCGGTCAACATCACATAGTGCTGTAATGGTAACTTCCGGGATGCGGTTCCAGGCATCGAAATGATATTGGCTGAAATAGCCGGCGCCGATGCTGACACCTTTGAGTTGGGCGGGTGTCATGGTCTGTATTCTCCCATGTTACAGATGGTTTAGACGGTAATAGGAAAGAAGGTCAATCAGCGTTTTGGAAGTACGGAGTCGATGGCTGCGGTGAATGCTCCGAGCCCCTTTCCAGTCCCCGCACGCGATAGCGTCGAACACCTGCCGGTGCTCCCGATTGGATTGTTCCGGCCGCGGGCGCAGACGCAGGGTCATTATACGGGCGCGCTGCAGTTGGGCAGCCATAGTGGCCACCATGGCCGTCAGGCGTTTGTTGCCGGCCCCCTTTACCAGCAGCTCGTGAAATCGGTCGTCGGCCGATGCCCAGGTTTCCAGATCTTCTTCTTTCAGAGCCCTGTCCATGGCGTCCAGCGTTTTCTCGAGGGCAATCATTTGCCGGCGGTCGAGCCCTTTACGGGCGGCGAGTTCAACTGCGGTTACCTCCAGGCTGGTGATCACCTGGTAGATTTCCTCCATATCATTTACGGACAACGGTAGCACGCGCATCCCCCGGCGGGGAATCACTTCAACCAGGCCTTCTTCCTGAAGGCGGATCAGTGCTTCCCGGATCGGGGTCCGGCTCACGCCGATTTCCTCGGCCAATTGCCGTTCCAGAACCTGATGATCAGGCGGGTAACGGTTCTCTACAATCCGGCGCCTGATCGTCCGGTGTGCCAGGTCGACCGCGGTTTCCCCGGCCTGCTGCCTGTGCTTGAAATCAGCGATAAGGGCATCCTCCTGCCGTTACTGGTCATACTTCCAGTGAACCGGAGCCCTTCCCGGGACCGGCGAACGAAAGGTTGCCAGGGAGTCTCCCAGCAAGCAGCCGAGATACGCGGTCCGCAGATCCGGGCCGCCAAATGCCAGGCTGGAAATATTCTTCAGCTGTTGGCCTTTGACGCGGTCCAGGTGAGGCCTTCCCATGTTTCCGTTCAGGAATGCCTTTTCGACCAACTCCACATGATCGCGGTCTGCGTCTTCAACCACGACATGGGGTGGTCCCTCGGGCGGTATGCGAATCACCCGGTTGCTGACGATGCTGGTCACCCAAATGCCACCCTCGGCATCGAAGGCAAGGCCGTCAGGGTAGACGCCGTGTCCGAATGTGACAACGGTCTGCCTGTCGGTGAGGTGGCCGTCCGACCGGACGCGAAATCGGGTCAACCTCCTGCCGAAGGTTTCGTTCACGTATAGCCATTTTCCGGCGTCGTCAAACTGGATTTCGTTGGTATATCCCAGACCGTCGGCAACGATTCTGGCGCCAAGGGAATCGATCAATACAATATATCCGTCCGCCACGTTCGGCCGATAGCCCAACGCCCTTGGAGTTCTCCGGGTGCTGATGGTAAGCCAGATCCGGTCATCGGGATCGACCAACACGAAGTTGGCCGGCGGCAGGGGCGTACCCTCCAGAATGGTGAGGACCTCAGACAGCTTTCCGCTTTTCTCGAGTCGAAACAGACCCCCTTCATCGCCGAGGTTCGCCAGCAGGAAGGAGCCGTCCCGGCACATCGCAATGCCGTTCGGTCTGATCTGAAAGGCCGGATTTCGTGGGAGCAGCAGATGGCGCCTGCCGTCCGGCTCCAGGCAGGCAACGCCGCCGTTCCAATCGGCCGTATAGATGTTCCCCTTTTCCGTGCAAAGAACGCATTCGGGTCGGAAGAGCCCCTCCCCGACAAACGTGATGTCATCCGGATGTACGACAAATGGTTTCACTGTATTTTCTCCGGGCATCAGGGCACCGCAATCCCGCTTTATCGATGAGTTGTGGCGCTTGATCTGGCCGATTTTATGTATACATTAATTCATACGTAAATTGACGTCAACAGGAAAAGGCAGCGAATGACTATTCTTCTCGGATGTATTGCCGACGATATCACCGGCGGAACCGATCTCGCCCTGATGCTCGGAAAACATGGCATGCCGGTGATCCAGACCGTGGGATTGCCCCCCGCCGATGACACCCTGGCGGAATCCCCGGCTGTGGTCGTTTCCCTGAAAATCCGGACGGCGCCGGTTGGAGAGGCCGTCGAAACAAGCAGGACAGCCTGTCGATGGCTGCTCTCCAGGGGGGCCCGCCAGATTTTTTTCAAGTACTGCTCCACATTCGATTCTACCCGGGAGGGTAATATCGGTCCGGTTACCGAAGCCCTTCTGGCGGAGACCGGTGACAAGATCACACCGGTCTGCCCCGCTTTTCCGGCCAACCAGCGCACCGTTTACCAGGGACACCTGTTTGTAGGTTCAGGGCTGCTCTCGGAATCCGGCATGCGCCATCATCCGCTGACCCCCATGACCGATTCGAACCTCATGCGCATGCTCGGAGAACAGGTCCGATCTGCCGATACCGTCGGTCTGATTCCCTATCCCGAGATCGAAGCCGGTCCTGAAGCGATAGCCGCCCGTTTCGAAGAACTGGCATCCGAAGGAAAACGGTTTGCCGTCACCGACACCCTGACCGATGCCCACCTTTTCAACATCGGCAATGTCTGCCGTGACCGGAAACTGGTAACCGGGGGATCCGGGATTGCCATGGGGCTCCCGACGAATTTCCGCAGGCAAGGTCTCCTGGGCCATACGGAGGGTCTCATTCCTCTGAAAGGGATCGGTGGAGCGGCGGCGATTATCGCCGGCAGTTGTTCGGAGGCGACCCGGGTCCAGGTTGATCACCTAGCCAAAAATCACCCGGTGTACACCCTGGACCCTGTCGCCATATCCGAGGGCCGGCAGGGCACGGATGCGATCGTGAGCTGGGCAAAAGGGCATATCGAAAGGGGGCCTGTGGGCATCGTATCTACCGCCGGACCTGAAAAGATCGCGGAAATTCAACGGAAGCTGGGAAGAGAGAAAGCCGGACAGATGATCGAGGCCGCATTGGCTGCGGCAGCAGCGGCACTGCGGGATATGGGGCTCACGAAACTGATTGTGGCCGGTGGAGAAACCTCCGGCGCGGTGCTTCGATCCCTAAATATCCGTTCTCTGCGTATCGGACCGGAAATCGAACCCGGTGTACCTTGGACGATGAGCACGGGGAAGCAGCCGCTCTATCTGGCGCTCAAATCCGGGAATTTTGGAAGCATCGATTTTTTTTCCACAGCATTGGAGATGGTATCATGAGTGAAAAGAATATCCGGCAACTCCTGGTCACACTGGGAAGCTCCCTTGCCATGCGGGGTTACAGCCCAGGCAGCTCCGGGAATATCAGCATACGGCTGGAGGACGGATTCCTGATGACGCCCACCAATTCACGCCTCGGCATGCTGGACCCCGATCGGATTTCACGGCTCGACCCGGAGGGGGCTCATATTGCGGGAGACAAACCCTCCAAGGAAGTTGTCGTACACCTGGCCGTCTACCGGGAGCGGCCCCGGGTGAATGCCGTTGTCCACCTGCATTCTCCCTGGTGCATGGCGGTGTCCTGTCTGCCTGACCTGCCTCCGGAGAACGCGTTGCCGCCGCTGACCCCCTACTATGCCATGCGGTTCGGCGCGCTGCCCGTGATCCCGTATTTCCGACCGGCTGATCCGGAACTGGCCAGAGAAGTAGGTCGAAAGGCCGCCACCCACCACGCCATGCTTCTCGCTCAGCACGGGATGATCGTCGGTGGGAAAGATCTGGACGATGCGGTCAATTCAGCCGAAGAATTGGAAGAAACCGCCCGTTTGTTTTTTCAACTGAAAGACAGGCCATACCGGAAACTGACCCGGGAGCAGGTCTCGGATCTGGAAAGGGTATTTCCCAGAAACCTGTAGACAAAGGTGCCATGATGTTCGTTGTCACCGTCGAGTTTCAAATCGAGCCGGCCCATGTGGATGCTTTCCGTGAAGCGGTGCTGATGCAAGCTCAAAATACCCTTGATCATGAGGAAGCCTGCCGCCGCTTCGATGTCGCCGTCGATCCCGGAAACAGCGGGCGGTTTTTCCTCTACGAGTTGTATGCCGGTGAGGCGGGGTTTCAAGCTCATTTACGGACCGATCACTTTGTCCGTTTTGACAGAGTGGTCGGGGACTGGGTGCAAAGAAAAACCGTGGAAACATGGGAGATGGTTATCTGACCCGGGCATTATCCACCTCCGGCTGAGGATTTGACAACTTACTTCTCCATCGGCGAAACCGCATCCTGTTCATTGTCCCTGCTCACCCAGGACAAGGAAAATGGCCGGTATCGCCTGTCGGGAAGAAGCCTTGACGAAGATGCGTGAACGCCCGGTCTACAGTCATAGATGGGGGGTGTCGCCGTAACCGCCGAACGATCAGCAGATAGAAGGAAAGCAAATGAAGACATTCAACATCGCCGTCTTGCCCGGAGACGGCATCGGTAAGGAAATTATGCCGATTACCGTCGAGCTGTTGAAACAGGTGGAAAGCGGCACCGGAGGATACCGCCTCTGTTTTTACGATCTGGAGGCCGGCGCGGACCTGTACCGGCGCACCGGAGAGGCTTTTCCGGAGGAGACATTCGAGGCGGCGTCCCGGGCGGATGCGATCCTTCTGGGCGCCATGGGGCTTCCGCAAATCCGCTATTCGGACGGACGCGAAATCGCCCCCCAGCTCGACCTGAGGGAACGACTGCAATTGTATGCTGGGCTTCGGCCGATAAAGGCAATCCCGGGGATACCGCGCATCCTGGCGGATCCGAGAGCCGAAGCCCTTGATCTGGTCATCGTGCGGGAATCGACAGAGGGGCTTTTCTCTTATAGAAACACAGGTGATGAAGTCGATGACCGAATCGCCCGGGACACGATGGTGATCACTCGCCCGGTTTGCGAGCGCCTTTTCGATTTCTCATTTCAACTGGCCCGCCGCCGGAAGGCAGGCGGAAAGCCCGGCATCGTGACATGCGTGGACAAGGCTAATGTGTTGAGCTCATTTGCTTTTTTCCGGAAAATATTCGACGAGCGATCCCGGCGCCATGCCGATATCAAAACCGCGTACAGCTATATCGATGCCATGGCCCTGCGCATGGTGGCGAGCCCGTGGGATCTGGATGTGCTGGTAATGGAGAACATGTTCGGCGATATCATTTCGGACCTGGGAGCGGCCCTCATCGGGGGGATGGGCATGGCGCCCTCCGGAGATATCGGCGACAGCCATGCGGTGTTTCAGCCCTGTCACGGAAGCGCACCGGACATCGCCGGATCCGGGAAGGCCAATCCCACGGCCATGTTTCTTTCCGCAGCCCTTATGTTGCGATGGCTGGCGGAATGCCATGATGTCCAGGATGCCGCCCGTGGAGCCGATACCCTCCAGCAAAGCGTCGAAGCCGCATTCCGGGCGGGAGAGCTGATTCCGTTCGAACTTGGAGGGCAGGCCGGAACCGAGGCTATTTATACGGCGGTCCGCCGGCAGATGGACCGTTAGGATGGGCTTTCCCTGCAAACCGGTCCCGGGGCCGCGCGACATGCACTAATCCGGATACAACGGAATCTGCAGCTCCTCCGCATTCAGGATGCTCGGGGCCGCTTTGGGAAACTCTCCTTCCAGGAAACCGGAGATGTCCGGCCGGTTCCAGGCGGGATACCCGCTGAGCAAGCCGGCCACGTTGCTGGCCGCCAGGGTGGCCATCCCCTGACGGGTCCAGCTGGTGGCCGAAGCGATGTGGGGCACGATGACCACATTCTCTAATTCCGCAAGTCCCGGAGCCAGAGCCGGTTCACTCTCGAACACATCGAGTCCTGCCCGGAATTCCGGATGGATCCGGCAATGATCCACCAGGGCAGCCTCGTCAATCACCGGACCGCGGCTGGTGTTGATGAGCACCGCATTTTCCTTCATCAATGCCAGGCGTGGCGTATTGATCAGATGATGAGTGGATGCATCGAGCACCGTGTGGACGCTCACGCAATCCGCCGTTTTCAGCACATCTTCAAGTGTGTCTGCACGGCGACAGTTGACGGGCGGCTCACCCTGGGACTCCAGATAGGCAGAGTAGGTCTCAATGGACCTTTCCAACTGTTCGTTGGGGAACAGATCGAAATAAACCACATCCATTTTATGGCCTTCGACCATCATGCGGGCATAGGCCGCGCCAATCCGTCCGGCACCGATCACACCGAGGGTCCCCCGCCATAGCAGGTTACCCAGAAACAGTGTCGGCAGCCATCCGTCAAACAGGTCGGCCCTCAGATATCGCT
The DNA here is from genome assembly GCA_903231505.1 of Olavius algarvensis associated proteobacterium Delta 3. Lineage (GTDB taxonomy): Bacteria > Desulfobacterota > Desulfobacteria > Desulfobacterales > CAFBRK01 > CAFBRK01. The sequence continues at coordinate 14,624 of CAFBRK010000034.1, forward strand.
CCGCCTCGCCAAGACGGCGAGCCGCAGCAAAGGTGAGCGCCACGGCCATTTCCGCGGTTGTTTCGGTCAGCACCCCGGGGGTGTTGCCGACAGGGATGCGGTATTCCGTGGCGGCGTCAAGGTCCACATTGTTGTAGCCAACGGCATAGTTGCTGTAGGCAGTACCGCCGGCGACTCTCAAGGCGGCAAAAAGCACTTCTCCCCACGGCTCGGTGAGCTGGCCGATGGCACCGTCGCACTGCTTTCCGATGGCCGCTTGAATCTTGTCGATGTCTAACACCGCGGCCGAGGTACATATCTCGACGCGGCAGCCGGCGGCCTCGAGGATATCCAGCCATCGCTGCCCCGGCAGCTCTTTGGTAACGATGACGCGTTTGGTGCCCTCCGGATTGAAAATCCTCCATTCTTTTGTTTCCATGCGTCACCTCCCCGAAAGTGTACTGCACAATATCGAATTCTGTAAGTGCTTTGATCGCCTGGGAGAAAATAAAGCTTAAGTGTCGAAGAATGCCTGAAATTTGCAATTGCCTAAAACGCCTAAAATAAAAGATCCGTACCCAGGGGTTTCGTCCATGGATCGCCCCGAAGGAGGGATGTCTCTCTTGGATTCTGCCATGGAGTATTGGAGTACTGGAGTATTGGCGCACATCGTATACAGCGCTTTTTCATTGGTACATTTTAGGCATGTTAGCGCAATTTAGGCAATTGCCCCGCCAGCCTCGGATGATGAACTGTCTCCTATTTCTGTTTTCTGCTCAGAACCTCCTGCACCGCCAGGGCAATGTGCGGGGCAGAAAGCCCGTATTTATCCAGCAGGTCAAGGTACGGACCGGACTCGGCAAAGGTGTCCCGCACGCCGATCCGCTGCATCGGTATTGGATTGTTTTCAACCAGTAGCTCGGCCACTGCACTGCCAAGACCGCCAAAGTATACGTTGTTCTCTGCGGTCACGATCGCACCGGTTTCCTCTGCGGCCTTCAGGATCACCTCCTCGTCCAAGGGCTTTAGGGTGTGGCAATCGATCACCCGGACGTCGACCCCTTTTTCTTCAAGAACAGCGGCTGCTGCCAACGCGTGTGCCACAAGGTCCCGGTTGGCGACGATGGTGACGTCCAACCCGTCCCGGACCTGAACGGCTTTTCCAATCTCAAATGGAAATTCGTCCTTGTAAATGACCGGTACCGGGTCTCGGGTAAAGCTGAGGTACACCGGACCGTCGTACTCGGCCGCCGCCGCAACCGCCATCCGGGTGGAGGTTGGGTCGGCGGGTGCGATAACCGTCGAGTTGGCAATGGCCCGAAGGATCGAAAGATCCTCCTGTCCCTGGTGTGTGACGCCGTCCGGTCCGGGGGTGATCCCGCTGTGGCTGGCCGCTATTTTGACATTCAGTCTCGGGTAGTGAATGCTGTTTCTCACCATGTCCAGGGCCCGCATGCTGGCAAAAACTGCGTAGGTACTGGCAAACGGAATCAGCCCGCTGCTGGCCATCCCGGCGGCCGCCGCCATCATGTTCTGCTCGGCGATGCCGAAGTTGAATGACCTTTCCGGAAATTTCGCGGCGAAATTATTCGTCCCGATGGATTTGGAAACATCGGCATCGAGGACAACCACTTTCGGATTCTTCTCCCCAAGTTCGATGACCGCCTCGGCATAGGATGCCCGTGTCGGTTGCTTCTCCGATTCACCGAAGGGGTCTTCCGAACCCAGTCGGGACACAATGTCCGATTTGATGTAGTAATATTCTCGGTTACGATTCACAGACGCACCTCCTGATCTCGTCAAGGGCCTGATCCGCTTCTTCCTGGCAGGGGGCCTTGCCGTGCCATTCGCAGACATTCTCCATAAAGGAGACGCCTTTGCCCTTTACCGTTTTGGCAATGACCATTGTGGGCCCACCCTTACGGGTCTTGGCATCTTCCAACGCTGACACTACCTGCTCCATATCGTGCCCGTCGATTTCCACGACATGCCATCCAAATGCGCGCCACTTCTCGGCAATGGGTTCGATGGGCATCAGTTCGTCGACATACCAGTCGTTCTGAAGATTGTTCCGATCCAGAATGGCCGTCAGATTGTCCAGTTTCCACTTGGCCGCCGCCATGGCCGCTTCCCAGACGGAGCCTTCCTGGACTTCACCATCTCCCACGATAACCCACGTATGATAGGGCTTCTTCTGCACCCGGGCGGCCAGCGCCATTCCGATACCGGCTGACAGTCCGTGCCCCAGCGACCCGGCAGTCATGTCGATCCCCGGAGTTTTGTTCATATCCGGATGGCCCTGAAGAATGCTGCCGAGCCGGCGAAGCGTTCCCAGGTGGCTCCTGTCGAAGTATCCCCGCTCGGCAAGGGCGGCATACCAAACCGGACAGGCGTGACCTTTGGAGAGAATAAAGCGGTCCCGGTCCGGCCACCGTGGATGTGACGGATCAACCTGCATCACCCGAAAATACAGCGCCGTGACGATATCGGTCGCCGACAGTGATCCTCCCGGATGACCGGCCTCGGCCGTACAGATCATGTTGATGATGTCGCAACGGATGGTGGCGGCCATCTCCTTGAGTTCGTCCACGGACATCGGTGTTTTTGTCATGTGGGATCTCCTTATAAAAACGCTCCGCGTTTTTATGAATAATAATTATGGTTCATCTCCAGATCAGCATGGAATAGGATTCAATGAATTCCAGGCATGAAAGCAAGTTTCGCATCCTTCGACCCTAATCGATACGACCACACACTTCGGGAGAATGCACTTTTTTCTAACCTAACTTTTTCCCGCAGCTGGCTGCGGAAACTTCATAAAATCGCAAAGCGATTTTATTTGAGTGAGAAAATCATCGTTTCGATAAACTTCCATGTCTCCAGATAATCCCCCCTGGCCATCAGCCCCTTCAATGCGTTCAGATCGATTTGGTCCAAATGGGCCCAGATCTTGTTGGTGATCCGGCTGTTGACTTCAAAGGTGCCCTTGATGTCCCAGCGGGTCGGTGAGGTGTCGGAAGTCAGATAGTCGTCATATCCGTACGTCTTCAGATAGTAGAGAAACTCGACATATTCGAGAAAGTGTTTCGTCCCGCAGAAGTAGTCCCAGTCCCACCGCCCGTCATTATCATTGATGTGGATGTAATACGGATACCGGCTCTCGGCTAACAGCGCCAGAGCTTCTGCAGGATTTTCGTTACCGTACAATGAATGCCCGAAATCCAGTGTCACGCCGATGTCTCCGGATTGGATGTCGTTGAGCAGGCACAAGGCTTTTGCAGCCGTGTCGACAAAGCAACGCCCCCGGGTTTCACTTGGTTTGTATTCGATGAACAGGGGTATCTCCTTTCGGTGTTCACCGGCCTCTCCGAAAGTTTCCACCAAATGCTTCCAAGCCAGAGCGTAGTCGTATTGGAATGCGAATTCGTATCCGTCCCCGAGGGGGCAGCACGTCACCTTGTCGGCACCGAGAGCGGCGGCAAAGTCTTTCGCATGCTTGATGAATTCCACGGCCTTAGCCCGAACCGATTTATCCGTGGATGTGAGTCCGCCGTTTCGAAACTCGGGCTCTGCCTTCACATTGACGTTGACGGCAGCGACCTTCAATCCATACTCCGCCAAGCAAGTCCGGGTAAGATCGGGATCACTGACTTCATATGGAAACACGACTTCCACCCCGTCATACCCTTCGATCCGGCTCATCAAGTCGAATTTCTGCTTCAGCTCAAGGGGCTCGTTGTATTCGTGGAAACGATCCTTGGTGCGGGATAAAAATCCCGTAATGATGGCCATTTTCAGCATGGACACCTCCTGATAAAATCGTGGAACGATGTTATGAAACCCGACGATGTCCCTCTTTAATCGGTTGTCTTCTCGCCGGAATTATTCGTTTCGGCGCTGCCAGCAGTCGATCTTTCCCTTTTCCGTAGGATAAACAGGACTACTTTTTTCTTTATTCTATCGTAGAACTCGAACTGACTGATCACCGTCCAGACGATGATGATAAAGAGAATCAATGCCACCGGACGCTGGAAAATCGGCAGGAAGCTACCCTGGGAGACCATCAGGGCCCGTCTCAAGTTCTCGTCGGCCATGGGCCCCAGAATGACCCCGATGACCAGGGGAGCTATCGGATACCCCATCTCTATCAGGAAGTAGCAGATGATGCCCACCGGCAGCATCAGATAGAGATTAAAAATGTTGAGTCCGAGGGAATAAGAGCCGATGATGCACAACAGGCCGATAATCGGCATAAACAGCTGGGCGGGGATTCTGAGAACCTTGACCACCTGCTTGGCCAGCAGCATGCCGGTTATCCACATGGCGCAGGATGCCAGCAGCAGGATGGCGGCCACCTCGAGAATGAATGTCGGGTGCTCAAAGGTGATCATCGGCCCCGGCGTGACGTTATGGAGCATGAGGGCTCCAAGGAGCATGGCCGCCGGGGGACTGCCCGGGATCCCCAGGTTCAGCAGAGGGATCATGGCGCCTCCCACACAAGCGTTGTTGGCGGTTTCGCTGGCCAATACGCCTTTTAATTCTCCCTTGCCGAACGTCTCGGGGTGCTTGGATGTATTCTTGGCAGTGCCGTAGGAGACCCAACCGGCAATGTCTTCACCGATACCCGGTACCGATCCGATACCCACCCCGATCAAGGCTGACCGGATGATCGCCGGAATGTTGCGGATCACCGTTCCGATCTCGGGAATGATGCGCTGCAGCTTTTGGGCCTCTGCGATCTTGGTGCGATCTTTGAGAACCTGGATGATCTGGGGAATACCGAATGCCCCGATGAGCACCGGTACTACCTCGATGCCACTCTCCAATTCCATAAAGCCAAACGTAAATCGCGGGTAGAACTGGAGCAGATCACGGCCCACACAAGCCAGAAAGAGGCCCAGGAACCCGGAGATCCACCCTTTGATCACCAGATCCGGGCTGGTCAGGGTGCCGCTGATGAGAATGCCGAATAAGGCGAGCAAAAAGAATTCGAACGACGTGAACTGCAGCGCAAAACTGGAAATAATGGGTGAAATGCTCACCACGAACAGCATGCTGATGACTGTTCCAATGGCCGAGGCTGTGGTTGTCAGTCCAATCGCCCGGCCCCCCTCACCTTTACAGGCTAGTGGATATCCGTCCAGTGCCGTGGCAGCGGCTGCGGCAGTTCCGGGGATGTTGATCAAAATGGAAGAGTAGGATCCACCGTAGGTTCCGCCCACGTAGATGGCCAGAAGGCAAATCATGGCGAGGGCGGTGTCCATCCCAAAAGTCAATGCGGTCAGCAGGGCAACACCCAGCGTGGATGTCAGCCCGGGCATGGCGCCGAAAAGAATCCCCAGCAGCACCGACCCGAACAGGACGGCAAGGTTCACTGGATCCGCGGCAATGCCGAAGACAATACCGAAAAAGGACCCGATGCGCTCAAAAATCAGCATGTATTCTGAAGAGCCTTTCTTTGGGTCGTTTTGGCTCAGACCGTGGTCCGGCAGATTCACCACCCTGAGCGAAGTCGAAGGGGAATCCGAAAGATTTCTGATTGCCGGATGTGAGCTGCCCCTGCCAGGTCAATCCGTCAGGACGAGCGTTGTTGTTCATCGCTTCCCTTAAAAATCATTTCATGAAAACCAGGATTGAAAGTACGAGTACCATATATCGTCCAGCAGCCAAACGGCGAGACCTTCCGCCGGCATGGGCACCAGAAGAAAGTATTTAAAAATCGTGCCGATTAAAAACGGAGGTACAACAGACAGAACAAGGCTGATCCAGAACTTCTTTCTCAGTTCCGGGGTTTTACGGATCGCAACCCCAATATAAATGAAATAAACAAAGGTAAACGCCATCGTGATCCAGTCCACTGGATATGCCAACGCGGGCTCTAAATCGGTCTGAATTCCGAAACCCGCAGACCACCCCGCAAGTTGCGACATTACGGGTTCCAACTTTGTCTGCAGATCGAAAACGAAAAACATCAGGAAGAATGCATTTATCCCAAGATAAAATAAGAAGAATTTTTTCAGGAGTTCATCGTCAGCGAAGTAGAACATGGTTATGAACACAAAGAGAAAAAGCACGCTGCACAGAAAGAAGTCGATTCGGGGAACCTGGATATATACAAAGCACGTAAATAGACCGGCAATGGCATAAAACCGCATTGTCGCTGGAGATTTCAGAAAGCGGATCAGATCAGGGCTGGCCAGCCAACCCAGGGCCCGTTTAAACCCATTGAAACCGACCGTCTTAAGGGCTGTACGCATCAACAAAACGCCCAGCAAGGTAATCATCGCCCCGACAAACAGCGGGAAGAGCGCCGGCGACACAAACCAGACGTTTTGCACTCCGCCCCATGAGTCTTTCATGGGCATTTTCAGTCCCTGGCTGATAATCCACAGGCCAAACAGGGCCATGATGCCGCCGGAGAAAATATCCGCTTTTCGGAGTTTGTCCTTTTCCAACATCGATCACGGTCTTTCAGAAGGCGATCAGGGGGCAGGTGCTGTGTCTGCTACCTGCCCCCTGATCTAATGTCATAGACACTTTGAAATTACCATAACATCCAGATGGTTATACTATGGCTTGGGGATGCCCAACTTGGACGGCTTCACCGTCGCCGCTCCCAAATCCCATAAGGTCCATGCAAAGTTAGACTCCAATGCGTTGAAGATGGCCTTGGATTCCGCTCCGGTGGCACCGGAAAGCAGATAATAGTTTTCCTCGGCCCAGTTTTTGACTTTGTCCGTGGCCATGGCTTTTCTGAATGCCGCTTGGAGAGCCGCCCTGGCTTCCAGGGGCGCGTCCGCCGGAACAGCAAAACCAATGGCCTGGGAAATGGGCAGGTACTTTGACAGACCGGGATAGGAATCGAACGACGAAGGAATCGTTCCAAGCCCCTCGACGTCGAAGGAATCCGGAATCAGCATGCCCAGGGCCCGCAGTTTGCCGCCCCGCAACAACTGCTGCTGCTCGGCCAGGGACGTGACCACCACCGACACCTCGCCGGCCATGGCGGCATTCTGGCTGGGTGCAGAGCCCTTATAGGGAATAAAGTTGAAGTCCGCCCCGGACCCTTTTTCCAGGGCCAATAGGTTCAAATGATGAATGGAACCGGCACCACTGGCAGCAGCTGTGATCTTGCCCGGGCTTTTCTTTGCGGCCTCGATCAAATCCTTGAGGGTTTTGTATGGTGTGTTGGGTGTCACGGAAATGATATCCGGGGAACCACCCACAATGAATGTTTCCCACACATCGAATCGGTTGTTCCAACCACCCTGTACCCCGGCCGTCACATTCGATTCGGAGAGACCGCAGAGGGTGTACCCATCGTGGGGTCTACTGAATGCGTAACTCATTCCCACGGAGCCCGCCACGCCACCGGTTTTATTGATGACATTTACGTTCACACCCAGGAATTTCTGCATTTCCGCATGGATTATCCGGTTGCACGTGTCGGTGCCACCGCCGGCCCCCCATACGACGACGGCTGTAATATTCCTTTTGGGAAAACTCTGTGCAAACACGTTACCTGCCGTCATGGCAGCCAAGAGCAACACCAGCGTAATGACAAGAATTTTTTTCATTTTTTCCCTCCGGTTTCTTTATGGTGTTTGGAAAAATGGTGATCCACTGAATGCCCTCACATCGCCGCTGCCGGAAACAGCGCACACATAACCCCTTGGGCTCACCGCTTCCGGTATACGGTGACGCCGTATCTCCCTCCCTCCTTTCCTACTGCTTTTTCTTCCCGGACAACATCGAACGATGGCGTTGGTGCATCTGCAAATCAGCGGCATGGTGCAGAGACCGCTCATGGGGCCGACCCACCCGCGGAATGGTGTTCAGATAACGATCGCCCGGTGTGCCCCTCCTGGACCTCTCTCTCGAGGGCGCCCTTGGACCGCTTTAAGTGCCGGCGCATAAGATTCTCGGCGGCCTCCGGATCCCGGTTGCAAAGGGCCTCGATAACCGACAGATGCTCGTGAATGGTTTCGTTGGGAGGTCGAATCAATCCCTCCCAGCCGCGCCACTGGTAGCTGTAGCTGATGATATTGTAGGTGTGGAGAATACTTTTGAGAAACTCCTTGGCCCCGACCGTAATCACAAAATTGTGAAACTTCCGGTCTTCCTTTGCGTAGGCCTTGATATCGTCGATATCCCTTGTTTCTTTGAACTGCCTGAAGAAGTGTTTGAGCTGTTTTACCTGATGGTCGGTAATCTGCTTAGCCGCACGTCTGGCGGCCAGACCTTCGAGGACCTCCCGGAGCTCAAAAATACTGACCATTTCCGTTTCGGTAAACAGCCGCACGTAAAAGCCCCTGCGGGGCTTGGCCTCGACGAGTTTTTCTTGAACAAGGTATTTGAGCGCGTTGACAAGGGGCGTCCGGCTGATGCCAAGGTCCCTGGCGAGTTTTTCCTGGGGAATCTTATCCCCCGGCAGGAATCGGCGCTCGATAATCATTTCTTTGAGGATGGAATACGCCTTCTGGTCTAGATTTTCGTGCTCCGCACCAAGATTGATCACACCATTGTCGATATTTGGTGCTTCCATGGAACGCCTCCTGTTGGAAATAGTATGTGAAAAAACAAAATATTGAATTTTGTATACAAAATTCAATATAAAACCCCCTTCGATGTGTCAAGATCTAATTACATTATCTCCATTTACTGGAAATTATGTTCACAGATTGCCCACCCGGTTTGTTCCCACATCAACAGTATTCGAAATACTTCCAATTGGTTATATCGAAACACAGTGTTGGCACATCTGATGCAAGGCTCAGAATTGTGAGGAAAGATCTTGTGCAGATAATTGTGATGGTCCCCAGATACTGCCTACGCGTGATGGTCCGGCCGATGAGATGGGCGGTGGCAACGTTCAAGGAGAAAGTCATCGCGAATCTGACGATTCGAACACATTTCTAAGAAGATATCCCGGATATGGCGAGATTAGGCGACAAATCTGCTCAACCGTTCTCAACTGGAACGTGGAAGGAGGCTGCCATGGATAGATTCCCAATCAACAGGATCGACCGGAATCTGGAAATATACGCGAAGATCGCCAACAGTTTCGTCGACAAACACGGTTTCGGTGTGGAGTACGACAAGCGTATTCATCGGGTGGATTACATCGGAAGCGATCGATGCAAAGACCTCGTGGCGGAACTCATGCCGAAAAATCTGATTGTCGAATAACGCTTTCCATAGAATTCCCGCGTCAAGGTTATAACACCGATAGCTGACTAATCCACGCACTTGGATTCAGGGGGAACTATGCCTTCTTTCTGGGCCCAATAACAATGCGCCTATACTGCATTGATAACGAACATCAAAACGGGAAGGACCACAATCAGCAGGGCTGTGGTAACAAACCAGCAGGAGTTGGCAAGATCCAGATCCAGATCATATATGGACGGTGGAATGAGTGCATTGAAGGCCACAGGCATAGAGGACAGGATGATTACCACTTTCAGTGGCAAACCATTGCCGATGTCGCCGAAACCGAGCAGAAAAGCGACCGTTGTGGTGAGTATCGGCACAATGAGAAACTTGATCAGGGAAACCGATGCCGCCTCCCGGAGATAATCCCGGACTTTCCGGAATCGAAGGGCCAGCCCGATGGATGTCAGCAACATGACGGTGGCCATCGGCACAAAAATGGCATTGATCGTTCCATAAATTATGGGGCGATCTACACCGGAGAAATTCAGAATCCCACCGATGAGGATACTGGATATCGCAACGATGATAAACGGATCCTTCAGCAGCGCCTTCAATCGACTGCCGGCGGGTTCACCCGGCCGGTCGCTGGCGCTGTAGTATTTCGCTATGGGAAATCCAACGGAATAATAAAAGGTCTCTTCGAAGAGCTTGTAAATCGAGACCAGGGCGAAGCCCGGTTCCCCCAGGTAGATGAAACAGGTCAGTGCCCCTATGGCGCCGATGTTGGTGAACGAGCCGCAGCCGAACATCGCCCCCGTCTTCCGGGGTTCCAGGTGGAGCGTTCGGGATGCCGCCAGGGCCAGCAACCCGCCGGCCATCAAGGCGAACAAGCCCGTGAACGGCAAGGCAACCAACCGGGCGCTTTTAAGTTCCACAATCCAGACGGCCCCGATGATCATCACGGGGTTAAGCCCCAGCAGCGCGATCTTTTGAAGGAGTTTGCGCAGATCGTCGATCTCGATCGGCAGGGATATGCGTCCCTTTTGGACAAGGATCTGGACAACGTAACCCAGTGACAGGCCGAAACCGATGACTCCGAGGGAATACAGAATTTTCGTCATGTCGCCAAAACTACAGTATGTCCAAAAGCCGCTCGTGGATATTGTCGAACCCACCGTTGGACATGACCAGTATCAGGTCGCCGCTTCGGGCTTCAGCTGTTAAAAAATCGATAATTGCTTCTGTGTCGGAGAAATAATGGGCATCGATGGCCTGCTGTTTCAAATCGTCGACCAGCTGTTGGGAAGAAAACCGCTCCCCCTCCGGGACCTTGTGGAGAAGGGGCGGTTTCCGGATGCACACAATATCGGCCTGTGCGAAGGAAGCAGCATACTCTGTCTGGAAAATGTTGCGCATGCTCGAGTTGGTCCGCGGTTCGAACACTGCGATCAGTCGCCCGTCCGGATAAAAAGGCCGCAGCGCCCTGATGGTTTCCCGAACGGCGGTGGGGTGGTGGGCAAAATCATCGATGACTGTGATGCCCCGCCGGATTCCCCGGACCTCCTGCCGACGGCGAACACCCTCGAAGGTTTCGAAGGCTTTGGCAAGGACATCGGCAGAGATTCCCAATTCATCTGCCGCTGCCACGACAGATAATGCGTTAAGCAGGTTGTGGGCCCCCGGCATCCGAACCCGGAATTCTCCGAAAAGGTCACCATCTTTTAACACTTCGAACAGGCTCCAAGGCGGCTCCAACGTGTCATTCCCCAATCGCCATTGGCAGTTTCCGTTTTCTGCGTATCGGACGACATTTGCCCGGGCGTCCCGGATCACTTCATCGATGGCCTGATCACCATCCCAGGCGACCAGTACCTTGTCCGGACCCATACCGGACACCAACGCATGGAATGCCTCCCGGATATGATCCAAATCCCTAAAAATATCGGCGTGGTCAAATTCGATGCTGGTCATGATCGCGACATCGGGCTGGTAATGGAGAAACTTAGGGCCCTTGTCGAAAAAAGCCGTGTCGTACTCGTCCCCCTCCAGAACGATGTGCGGGCCGCTCCCCACCCGGGCACTGGACTGAAAATTTTTCAATATTCCGCCGATCAGAAATGAAGGATCCAGCCCGCAGGAAGTCAACACCCAGGCCAGCATCGACGCAGTGGTGGTTTTTCCGTGGGTGCCGGTCACCACCAGCCGTTTCTTTCCTTTGGCAAGGAACCGGTTGATGGCCTGGGGCATGGAGCAGAAGGAAAGGCCGGTTTCCATTACGCCGACGGACTCGGGGTTGTCTTTGGTCACGGCGTTGCCAACAATGACCAGATCTGGTCGATGGGAAAGGTTTTCCGGGGAGAATCCGTGAAACAGCCGGATCCCTTTTTCTTCCAGGAAGGTACTCATGGGTGGGTAGACGTTCTGATCCGACCCGGTGACCGCGTAGCCCATGTCCCGGAGCAAGACCGCCAGGGCGCCCATTCCGGTTCCACAGATGGCAATCAGGTGAATCGATCGGACCGCTTCCGGTATGATGTTCCGCGTCATGTCCATCACGGTGGTATCCGGATCTCAGGAACCGTTTTCCGACAGTCTATGGGATCCCATTTTCTCTGCCGGCACCGCCATTAGAGTGACCATTGCTTTTGCGACGAGCGCTTCGCCGGCGTCCCGCACATCATACACCTCGGACTCGACAACGATGATGCGATGCCCGCCCCGCAGCACGCGGCCCCGGCAGCGCAGTACACGACCGTAGGCGGGTTTCAGCATGTTGATCTTGAATTCCACCGATAAAATTCGAAGCGAATCATCGACGGTGGTATAGGCGGCATAGCCGGCCGTGTGGTCGGCCATGGCGGCCATGACACCGGCATGGACAAAACCGTCCTGCTGACGGTGGTGCTCCTCGAGCCGGACTTCCGATTCAAAAAAACCCGGCCGAATCTTTTTTGCACGGAAACCACAATAGGCGATGAAGCCGCGTTTAAAATCTTTAGCCAGGAATTTGACCCGCTCTGGTGCCAACTCATTTTCCATGAACTGTCCCTCCACCGATAGAAATTGTGAAAGAATATCATTTATATGGCGAAATTGCTAACATGTGATTTCAGATTTTGGTCATCCGTGGCCGTTTTGAAATCCGATATCCGGGTTTCGGATTTCCAATTGTGGAAAAATTTATCGGAATTCCGTGGGTTCCAGCCTATGAAATTTCCTCCATGACGCCCTTTGCAGCCGTTATGGTATCATCGATGTGCTCCAGGTTGTGGGCCGAGGAGACGAACAGCGCCTCGAACTGGGACGGTGCCAGATATATCCCCCGTTTCAACATGCCCTGGTAGTAGTCGGTGAACCGCTGCAGGTCGCTGGTCCTGGCCCCATCAAAGTTGGTCACTTCGTGATCCGTAAAAAACATACCGACCATGGATCCCACCCGGCTGATCTGCACAGGGATTCCGGCTGCGTTGGCTGCTCCCTGCAATCCGCCGGTCAGTCGCTCTGCCTTCTGGTCAAGAGCATCGTAAAACCCCGGGTGATGTATCTCTTTCAGAGTTGCAATACCCGCGGCCATGGCGACCGGATTTCCGGACAGGGTCCCTGCCTGGTATATCGAACCTTGCGGTGCAATCTGTTCCATGATCTTCCGTTGTCCGCCATAGGCGCCCACGGGAAAACCTCCCCCAATAATTTTTCCGAGCGTTGTCAGATCCGGTGTCACATCATACAGGGCCTGGGCGCCGCCATAGGCCACGCGGAAACCGGTCATCACTTCGTCAAAAATGAGCAGGCTGCCGTGCTGTTCCGTTATTTTCCGAAGCCCTTCCAGAAACCCCTGTGCCGGCGGCACCAATCCCATGTTTCCGGCCACCGGCTCCACAATCACTCCGGCAATTTCCGAACCGCGGACGTTAAAAATTTCCCAGACCGCCTCCAGATCGTTGTATGGCACCGACAGGGTATGGCCCGCCACGCTCTCCGGGATACCCGGACTGCCGGGGATGGCCAAGGTGGCGACCCCCGAGCCGGCCGCCACAAGAAGCGTGTCGGCGTGGCCATGATAACAACCGTCAAATTTAATAATTGTGTCCCGACCCGTGCATCCGCGGGCTAAACGAATGGCACTCATGGTCGCTTCCGTACCGGAGTTGACCATCCGTACCATGTCAACGGACGGGATTGCGGCAATCAGGATTTCAGCCAGCTCGATTTCCAGATCGGTGGGGGCCCCGAAACTGGTCCCGCGCTCCAGGACCCGGCCGACCGCCTCAATGATGGGCGCCGGACGGTGCCCGAGAATCATCGGTCCCCAGGAGCCGACATAGTCAATGTATCGATTCCCGTCCACATCGAAGATGTAACAGCCAATCGCCCGATCAATAAACACCGGATGACAACCCACGGATCGGCACGCCCGAACCGGACTGTTGACGCCGCCGGGGATCAGATCGACGGCCTGCTTGTATAACTGCTCCGACAGTTCATGTTTCATAAAGCCCGTCCTTTCATACGATTGAAATCTTCATTGCCAAGGGAACAGGGAGGTTTTATGCTAAAAACAAGGAACCGGTCAAGAAAAGGACGGTTTCAGGTCTCAGGATACAGGATGCAAGATGCAAGATTTGGAGAGGAGAGGCTTCCCCTTTTGTATCCTGTATCCTGGATCCTGCATCCTGGATGAACGGAAACTAAACACCCTGTTTTCGGCGTTTTGATCCACACGACTTGATAAACCGCCGGTAGGAAGCGATGGACATCAGAAAATCTTCCAAACGACTGGCCAAACTGCTGACCTACATACTCGGCCGCCAACCCGATGAGTTCGGGTTGGTGCTCGATAACAACGGATTTGTCCGCATAAAAGAGTTGCTCAAGGCAGTTTGCGAAGAGGATGGTTGGAGACATGTCCGTAAGCGGCATCTGGAAGAAATTTTGATCAGCATGTCGGATCCGCCAATTGACATTCACAAAGGTCGTATCCGAGCCATCGACCGGAGTCGGCTGCCCTGCCCGAAAACAGACGATAAACCGCCGAAACTGCTGTACTGCTGCGTGCGGCAGCGGGCTTACGCACATGTACGGGAAAAGGGAATTCGCTCTTCCGAAGACAGGCCGGTCCGGCTGACGGACGATAAACACATGGCACTGCGCATCGGCCGCCGGACGGATCCGGAGCCGGTGCTACTGACGGTCTATGCCACCCGGGGGCTCCATCATGGCGTGACATTTCAGCGATATGGAAACGCGCTCTTTCTTTCCGGGACCCTTCCGGCGGACTGCCTGACGGGACCGCCGCTGCCCAAGCCCAGGGCAAAAGATGAAAAACCGGCTCCGGCACCGATGCCGCCGGCAGCCCCGGGAAGTTTCTTTTTGGAACCGAACCCCCAAAAGCGTTTCGAAAAACGCAGCCGAAGAAAGAAAGAGATCTCCTGGAAAAAAGAGCGCCGGAAGCGATCCCGCCGCCCATAAAAACAATTTGACAAGGTATCTGGAAACTGTTAGAGAGGCGGGTCTGTTGCAGTAAGGGGCCGTTAGCTCAACTAGGCAGAGCAACTGACTCTTAATCAGTAGGTTGAAGGTTCGATTCCTTCACGGCCCACCAAAAGACCGTGAGGTTAGCCGCGAAAACAGGCTAGCCTTTTTTTAGTAGACGACAGGTAAGACGTCAGAACCCTGTCTGGGACGTGGACCGGAATTTACCCGAACAAGAGCATGTGAAGGAGGAAACGCGGGACTTGACATCGTTTGAATCTGACGTGCAGCATTCAAATAAAATCAACATCGCAAATTTCATAAAATCGTAAAACGATTTTGTTCTTCCTTGCTCTGGGTCGGACCAGGGCTTTATCAGCCATAAGGAGGATGTATGAGACGTTACGAAAGTGTAATCATTCTAGACCCCGACCTGCCGGAAGAGGCTCGCGACGGCCTTCTCCAAAAACTTTCCGACCTGATTGCTCAACACGGCGGTTTCCTCGTTGACATTGGCGCCTGGGGCAACCGCAAACTGGCCTACGAAATTCGGAAAAAACCCAGAGGATTCTACACCCGATTTGACTTTTGTGGCACAGGCGCGCTTGTCGACGAATTGGAACGGAACCTGCGCATCGACGACCGTTTTCTCAAGTACATGACCGTACTCCTGGACCGGGAAGCGGATGTGGACGCTTTGAAGGCGGCCAAAGCAGAAGCGGAGGCCAAAAAAGCCGCGGCAAAGGAAGCGGCCGAAAAGGAGGCTACGGCCAAAAAGGCTGCGGCAGAAGCAGAGAGATCCGCTGCCAAAAAGACCGAATCCGCCCCGGAGGAAACAGTTACGGCTGACGCCGCCGAAGCCCCGGAAGCGTCGGACACCTCCGGTGAGACCGCGCCTGAAGCGGTATCCGAGGCGGAGATTCCGACAGATTCAAAAGAGGCTTCCGCCCTTGCTGAGGAAGCTGCGGCCACTGCTGACGAACCTACAGAAACCGAAAGCAAGGAGGCATAACACATGGCACATGTAAGATCCCGTGCCCGGGGACGAAAGGGCGGGAAAAGACGACGACGTATCTATCATCGGCGCAAAGTTTGTCGGTTCTGTGCGGATACCAGCCTGGGCATCAGCTATAAGGAACCTAGAACTCTGAAGTACTTTATCACCGAACGCGGCAAAATCATCCCAAGGCGGATTTCCGGATGCTGCGCCAAACACCAGCGGTCGCTGACGCTGGAAATCAAGCGAGCCCGGTCCATTGCGTTGTTGCCCTATGTTGGATCAGCAGACCTATAATCGGAAAGGCTCAGAAGCGTCGTCGGGCAGCACAACCCTCAGGTCGTGCCCGGCCTGAATGAATACCAATAGAAGAGAACCGTGAATCGCAGTATTGAAACCAGGGATATTGCCACAGGCATTGTAATCACCAGCCTGATCGTAGTGGTCGTTCTGTACCTGCCGATCCTCGGTTTCTTCTGCTCGTTGCTACTGCCCCTGCCAATTCTGTTTTTTCGATCCAAAGGCGGGCGGAAAACAGCCGGAATTATCGGCATTTTATCCCTGGTCGGCATGGCGATGATCACCGGGGCAGTATCCGTGGATCTGCTTTTTTTCGTGGAGTTTCTGCTGATCGGCTTTCTCCTTGGGGAGCTGTTCGAGAAAGATTTCGGCGTGGAAATCACCATGCTTTATACCGCCGGGGTTGTAATTCTTGCAGGAACGGTCGGCCTTTTCGTCTACAGCGGCTGGAGCAGCCGGGGCGTCATGGATTTGATCTCCGAATATGTAGCGACAAACCTTGAAATGACGTTGGCCGTATACGAGGGGATGGGTGTCTCCGAGGAGAGTATCCACCGGATTGCGAGTTCCCTGGACCAGATACAGTATGTGCTGATCCGCGCACTGCCGGCCCTTTATGTGGCATCAACAATGTTTGTTGTCTGGACCAGCCTGCTGCTGTCAAAGCCGATATTCCGAACCCGCGCAATGCCTTACCCGGATTTCGGGGTCCTGAATCAGTGGAAAGCGCCGGAGTCTCTGGTCTGGGCGGCAATTGGAAGCGCCATTCTGCTTTTTCTTCCGGGGAAACCGCTAAAGGTGCTTGGCCTCAACGGTCTGATCGTTCTGATGATGGTATATTTTTTCCAGGGCATCGCGATCGTGTCGTTCTATTTCGAGAAAAAAAAATTCCCTGTAATGCTCCGGGTCTTTCTTTACTGCCTGATCGCATTACAGCAATTTCTGCTGGTTCTGGTGATCGGTTGTGGCTTTTTTGATATGTGGCTGAATTTTAGAAAATTGGAAGCCCCCGGCAATAGTTGAAACTGTTAGTATAGATCGAGGATCTCAAAGAAGACACCCAGCTGACATGAAGGGTCAGGCTTAAATTAAATATGCCACCTGAAGCCATGGCGGCAACAGGGGAAGGAGGAACCCATAATGCGCGTCATTCTCAAAGAAACCATCGAGTCCCTCGGTATTATCGGCAGTGAAATCGAGGTAAAGAACGGCTATGCCCGTAATTATTTGCTGCCCCAAAAGAAGGCGGTGTCCGCAACACCCCAAAATCGCAAACTTCTCGAACAGGAAAAGACAAAGGTCGAACTGCAGATCGCTAAAGAACGGGGCATTGCCGAGGAGATGGCCAAGCGCCTGGAAGGTGTATCGGTCACCATCCCTGCCAAAGTCCATGAAGAGGACCGGCTATACGGATCGGTCACAGTGCGTGAGGTACTCGATGCCCTGCTAAAACAGGAGATCCAAGTAGAGCGCCGCATGATACTGCTCAAGGAGCCGATAAAATCCTTGGGAACCTACCAGGTGCCGATCCGGGTCTATAAGGAAGTGGAGCCGGAGATTACCGTTGAAGTTGTTCCTGAGTCTTGAGGTGGACATTATTGGTCCGGGTCAAGCCAACGTCCCTCGATATGGCTCCACATGCCTGAAATGCCTGAAATGCGCTAAAATGCCTAAAATGAGCGGATCCTGTTCTTTTTAATTTTAGGCATTTTAGGCAGTTATAATTTTTGGCAGTTGCCCCAATTGATCTCCCTGGTCGGTTAAGTTATATACACACCCATCAACCCCACTACCGACAGAACCGCCATGGCCATCCACCCGTCCGAAAAACAGATCGATCCTTCGCTCCGACATGTGCCCCCCCAAAACCTGGAGGCCGAAGAATCGTTGCTGAGCGCGGTTCTTATCGATAACACGACGCTGCTCGACATCATCGAGGTTCTGTCTCCGGATGACTTTTACCGATCGGCCCATCAAAAGATTTTTGAGGCCATGGGCGAACTGTTCACCCGCAATGAACCGGTCGATCTGGTGACGCTAAAGAACATCCTCGAAGAGAAGGGGCACCTTGAAGCCGTGGGCGGAGCCAGTTACCTGGCCAAACTCGTGGAGGTCGTGCCGATCGCCATCAACGCCCGGCATTATGCCAAGATCGTTTACGACAAGTCCGCCCTGCGGAACCTGATTGCCAAATCCAACGAAATCGCCAAGCGCTGTTTTGAAGACGGCGGCAATGTGGATGCCCTCATCGACTTTGCCGAGAGCGCGATTTTCATGATCGCAGACAGCAAGAGTACCCAGACATTTCAGCCCATTAGCAAGATTGTCGAGCGTAACATCGACACCCTTGAGGAGCGGCAGGGAAACAAGGCGCTGGTGACAGGCATTCCCTCCGGGTTTATCGATTTGGATCATCTGACCTCCGGATTTCAGGATTCCGATTTGATCATCATCGCCGCCAGGCCAAGCATGGGCAAAACAGCACTGGCCTTGAACATTGCGCGGAATGCAGCCGTCGATACCGGTGTTCCGGTGGCCATTTTTTCTCTGGAAATGTCCAAGGAGCAGCTCTCCCTCAGGATGCTTTGCTCGGAAGCCAAAGTCGACTCATCCCGCCTGAGAAGTGGTTTTTTCAGCCAGGAGGACTGGGTGAAACTCACCGATGCGGCCGGCACGCTTTCCGAGTCGCCGATTTTTATCGATGACTCGGCAAGCATCTCCGCCATGGAAATCCGGGCCAAAGCCCGGCGTCTCAAGATGGACAAGGGGCTCGGCGTTGTTATTATAGATTACCTGCAGTTGATGAGAGGACCGGTCACCGCCGAGCGCCGGGATCTTGAGATTTCAGAGATTTCCCGTTCACTGAAGGCACTGGCCAAAGAACTGAGCATTCCGGTGGTCGCCCTGTCTCAGCTGAATCGAAAGCTGGAGGAACGAAGCGACAAACGCCCTCAACTGTCCGATTTGAGGGAGTCCGGCGCACTGGAGCAGGACGCCGACCTGGTCGCCTTTATCTACCGGGATGAGGTTTACAACAAGGACGAAAACAACCCCAACAGGGGTATCGCGGAACTTCTTTTGAAAAAACAGCGCAACGGCCCAACCGGGGAGATAAAGCTGGCGTTTCAGAATGCATATACACGGTTTGATAATTTGAGCACGCGAAAATGAAAAAGCTCCACGGAAATATCCGGGGGTTGAAGGCCAACCAGTTACGAAAACTCGAAAAACTGTATCGACGCCGTATCCCGCCGCAGTACCCCATCACTACCGATCTTGTCCGGGAAATAAGCCATCTGTCCAAAGACATCCGCCGTCAAGTCGGGCTTCTCATTAATCGCAGCGGCAAGATAGACTATGTTATCATTGGAGACCGTCAGGGTATTGTCATCCCGGACATCAGTCACTACCGCATCGCTCCCGGGCGCCTGAGAGGTCTGCGCTGTGTGCATACGACATTCACGGTGGATGGTCTCTCCCAGGACGATCTGACCGACCTGGCCCTGCTCCGGCTGGATCTTATGGCCGCCGTGACCCTGGCCGAGGGCCTCGAACCAAAAATGGTGCACATGGGTCATCTGTTGCCGGTGGATCGAAAGGGTGAGGGGTTTGAAATCCTTCCCCCACAAAATCCCTTCGATTTGGATATTGGATGCCTTGAGCTGATCCGGTCTCTTGAAAGCGAGATGGGCCATCTGAAGAAAGCTCAGGCCGCCGACGGGACAGAACGGGCGTTGCTGATTAGCGTAACCACACGATCTCGAGCAGAGGCGGAGGATTCCCTCGAAGAACTCAAAGAACTGGCCGGATCCTGCGGGATTCAAGTCCTTGGAACCGTGTTGCAGCAGCGGAGAAAGGTGGATCCGCGTTTTCTTCTCGGTACCGGTCGGCTTCGAAACCTGATTATCGAGACCCTTCAGAAAGGAGTGACACTGCTGATTTTCGATCGGGAATTGACTCCGGCACAAATACGCTCCATTACGGACCTGATCGATCTGAAGGTCATCGACCGGACCCAGCTCATCCTCGATATCTTTGCCCAACGGGCACAGACCCGGGAGGGAAAGCTCCAGGTTGAGTTGGCTCAGCTGAGATACCTTCTTCCGCGGCTGGTTACAAAGAATACGGCCATGTCCCGCCTCACCGGTGGTATCGGGGGCCGAGGTCCGGGAGAGACAAAACTGGAGATCAATCGGCGACGGGTCCGCAAGCGCATCGGCCGACTGGAAGCCGCACTGACCGATGTCAGCCATCACCGAAACCGCCAGAGAGCACGGCGAGACAAACGACGCCTTCCGATCGTTTCCATCATCGGCTATACCAACGCGGGCAAGTCTACATTGCTCAACACACTGACCCACAGCCGCGTGCTGGCGGAAGAACGGATGTTTGCCACTCTGGATCCCTCCAGTCGCCGCCTCAGATTCCCGAGAGACATTGAGGTGATCGTTACCGATACGGTTGGTTTTATCCGCGATTTGCCCCGTGATCTTATTTCAGCGTTTCGTGCCACCCTCGAAGAGCTGACCCATGCCGATCTGCTGGTTCATGTGATCGATATCCATAATCCGAGATATGAGGATCAGATCGAATCGGTGGAGACCATTCTGAACGACCTGGACCTGCAGCATATTCCTCAGATTCGGGTACTGAATAAAATAGACCTGATCGATCCGGAAGAGGCCGCCGCCCTGGCGCGGCGATTGGACGGTGTTTTGATCTCAGCGAAAACCCCGCGGACGCTGACCGGGCTGGTGACCCGGGTGGCCCGTACCATCGAGGCAGGCCGCTCCTCGTCCAGCTGGGCAGACAGGGATGCATCGTTAACCCGTCATAGGGTGGCCTGACCCCGACACATATCTTATGGTTGACGTGACAGGGTCAAAAAAGTTAAAAATAGGTTTACATGGATTTGGACCACATACGACGTACCGCTGTAGCGGCCGCACAAGAAGGTGCGGCCGTCCTGCATTCCCGCCTGGGCCGCCCGTCCGACATCCAGAAAAAGAGCCCGACGGATCTGGTCACCGAAGCCGACAAAGCATCCGAGAAACGGATCGTCGCGATTATCCGTTCGGCGTTTCCAGACCATGGCATCTTGGCCGAAGAAAGCGGGATGAACGGTGCGGCGACGAGCGCCCAGTGGATCGTCGATCCATTGGACGGAACGACCAATTTCGCCCACGAACTGGGCGTTTTCTCCGTTTCCGTGGCTTTCCGGATGGATGGCGATGTGGCCGTCGGTGTCGTGTTGGATCCCATGCGGGGGGAGCTGTTTTGGTCGGTGACGGGTGAAGGCGCCTGGCTGAACAACCGCCGGGTTTCCGTATCTCAAACCAACAGCGTTGCGGACAGTCTTCTGGTTACAGGCTTCCCATATAATTTCAAAGAGGATCTGGATGCGATTATGCTCCGGTTCACAAACTGCCTAAGGGCTGCTCAGGGGATGCGCCGGCTGGGATCGGCAGCTCTGGATCTCTGCTATGTGGCTTGCGGTCGCTTTGACGGGTTCTGGGAGCAGCAGCTCAAGGCTTGGGATACCGCCGCCGCTCTGCTCATCGCGACAGAGGCCGGAGCACGGATCACCGGCTTTCAGAATCAGCCGTACATGCCCGGAGACCGGGATCTTTTGGCCACCAACGGCCGCATTCACCGTGAGATGATATCACTGATGTCTCTGAAGGGATCAGCATGAAAAACAACAATCTACTGAACAAACGTTTTGATGAGCACATGGGATGTTTCGGCAGTTTCGATATCGAAGACACCATTTGCAAATCTCTCTGTGCCCTGCGCATCAGCTGCTGTATCGAACGGGACCATGCCGAGCGGATGGAAATTTTGGAGGATCTCGTAGAATCCGAGGACTTTCTAACCCGGTACCACTAATAAAATCGCTGCACGATTTTATGAATTATTTTTTAACATAGAGAAAGGTAGGTTCAGGGGGCAGCGTGTAGTGCCCGAAAGTGGTTGTCTGAGGAAGAAGATCACAACTGTAAACATGGAAACGGCGGTCGACACATCGACCGCCGTTCTTTTTGCTGTATATCCCGTCACTTAAACGTGATTACTTTCTACCGATGGCGGGTTGGGGAAAACCATATCAGATAACTATTTTTATTTAAGCGACATCGTCGCGTTTCATAAAATCGCCGAGCGATTTTATGAGAACTTGCCGGCCTCCAGCTTCTGGCAGAGAAACTCCACCTGCCGTCGCAGCTGGCTGTCCTCTCGCATTCCCTTTTCAATACGTGCGATGGCATGCAGCGCCGTGGCGTGGTAGCGGTTGAAACTCCTGCCGATCGCCTGAAGCGATTGATCCGTGTATTTACGGGCCAGAAAAATGGCCAGTTGGCGAGGTTTGACAACGGATTTCTTTCGGGAACGGGAAACCAGGTTGGCTTCGGAAACGTGGTGGTGCCGGCAAACCAGTTTTTTGATGGCACCGATGGTGATGGATTTCCCCTGGCGAACAATTGTTTTCACGACGGTTTCGGCCAGCTGAACATCTATCGGAGAACCTAGAAGAGAAGATTTGGCCGCGACACCGATCATCCCTCCTTCGAGTTGGCGCACGTTCTCGGTCAGTTCTCCGGCCAGATACATAATAACGTCATCCGGAAAACTGTAGCCGTTTCTCTGGACTTTCTTTTTGAGGATGCGGATACGTGTGTTGAAATCCGGCTGCTCAATGGTCGATATCAGGCCACAGGCTAGTCTGGAGCGCAGTTCGCTTTTTAGTTTGGGAATCTCCGTGGGAGGGTATGAACTGGAAAAGATAATTTTCCTGCCGGAGTCGATTAAGGCGTCCAATGTCAATGCCAGTTCGATCTGAGTCCGTTCTTTTCCGCTGAGAAACTGAACATCTTCAAGCAGGAGCACATCACACTGGCTTCGGTACTTCTCCTTGAAGCGGTCGATATTATCGTGCCGAAAGGCCTGGACCATTTCGTTGGTGAAATCTTCGGCTGTAACATAGTAAACCCGCTCGGAGGGATGCTCTGTCAGGATTTGTCGCCCAACGGCCTGGGTCAAATGGCTTTTACCCATTCCGGTGGCGGCAAGAAGAAATAGGGTCGACTGCTGTGTACCTCTCCCCGAAGCCAATGACAATGAAGCAGAATACGCCAGGTCACTATTTCCGCCGACGACAAAGTCATCGAACGTAAAATCTTTCCGAAGAAGTCTCCCGCTATGGGGTCGGAGATTCAGATTCGGCAACGGAAGTTGCATATGATTATTCTGTGCCATCTGAATCCGTCCGATTCCATCGGAGACATCGAACGTCACCTTTAAGGAACGGCCGCTTACTTTCTGTAGTTCTTCTTCGATAATCTGAGAGTAATTGTCGAGGACGCGCCGCTTTGAAAAGCTGTTGGGGCAGGAGAGTACCAGCTGATCCTCTTTGGTTTCCACGCACTGTATCGGATCGATCCACATCCGGTAGCTATGGTTGGGTAAACGTGTTTTAATGATTGTTTTAATGTCGTCCCAAACTGCCTTCATTGATTATCCAGAGTCGGTTTTTAAAAAAATAAAAATCCTTGAGCCGCTCGCTGCAAGGGTCATTTTCGGAGTATGGTTTCGAAATAAATCGGTTTGGAAGAATTACATCAGGTTTTGTGACATGCGTCAAAGGTCAGGCTGGTTTTTAAAGAAAAACCGGAATGGTGTCAAACCCAATGAAAGAGGGTTTCACAACCATATCCTAATGAATCACTAACATAATTAAAGCTACTGTTTTTATTATTATATTTTAATTGTACCATTCAATTGGCTTGAAATATTAGGTTTTTTAAACAAAGAGTTTTATTAGGTATTTTAAGTAGATCGAAAGTTTTTGACAGAATATCAACAAATCGACACTCTTTGAAAAACTTTATATTTCTTCTAAATTCTTTGATTTTTAAAAAAATATGTTCCGTTATCACTACCGGGAGGAAGCTGCTCCTGGAGCCTTACGGGCCGGGGAAGAATTCTATTTGAAATCTTTCCGCCGGGTCTGTAAATTATCCTGACTTTCATAACAGGATCTGATGGAAGGTATAATTAAGTGAAATTTGTCACACTTTTTTCTTCACCCCGACCGTAGAAGAGAGAGATAACAACGGACGTTTATGGATCAACCCAGCATCGTCATACGAGGAGCCCGGCAGCACAATCTCAAAGGTATTGATCTGGAATTGCCGCGGAACCGCCTGATCGTGATTACCGGATTGTCCGGATCCGGCAAGTCAAGCCTGGCATTTGACACTCTGTATGCTGAAGGTCAGCGCCGGTATGTGGAGTCCCTGTCTACCTATGCCCGCCAGTTTTTGGAGCGTATGGAAAAACCCGATGTAGATCACATCGTGGGCCTGTCACCGGCAATCGCCATCGAACAGAAAACGGCCGGACACAATCCACGATCCACGGTGGGAACAGTCACGGAAATATACGACTACCTCCGCCTGCTGTACGCCAGGGTGGGAATTCCCCACTGTCCCCAGTGTGGCCGACCCATCGAGTCCCAAACTCTGGATCAGGTCATCGACATCATCCTGGCACTTACCGAGGGTACCCGGATGATGATCCTGGCCCCGATGACCAGGGAGCAAAAAGGGGATCACCGGAAATTGTTGAGCCGCTTGAGACGCGACGGTTTCGCTCGTGTCCGGATAGATGGCGTTGTTACCGAAATTGAAGCAGTCGATAAGCTCGATCCGCGTAAACAACATTCACTGGAGGTGGTGGTCGATCGGCTGGTCGTCCGCCCCACCATTCGAAACAGGCTTGCGGATTCACTGGAACTGGCCGCCTCTCTGGCCGAGGGGCATCTCATCGTAGATGTTGACGGTGACAATCCAATCCTCTTCAGCGAGACGGCCATGTGCTCCCAATGTCAAATCCGCTTTGACGAACTGACACCGGCCAGCTTTTCGTTTAACTCACCCCAGGGTGCGTGCACCACCTGCGACGGGTTGGGTTCGGTCAACGAGTTCGATCAGGACCTCATCATTCCCAACCAGCAGCTCTCCCTTCGTGAGGGGGCCGTGCTCCCTTGGGCACACCGGAACTCCATGCATTTTGTTGAATTTCTGGACGCATTGACCCGGCGATATGGGACCGACATCTATACCCCTTATAAAGATCTCCCTGAACGATTTAAAGAGGTCCTTCTGTTTGGTTCAGGGACGGAAGAAATCCCTTTTTACTTTGAACAGGGCAACCGCCGCTACACGAACAGCCGGCCCTTTGAGGGACTTGTTCCCAACCTTCAGCGGCGGTATACGGAAACAGCCTCTGGAAAATCCAGGGAAGAGATACAACGATACATGACTTTTCACCCATGTGCCGAATGCGGTGGTTCCCGGCTTAAAAAAACAAGTCTGTTTGTCCGGGTTGGCGGGCTTGCCATTCATGAAACCACGGCACTGCCGATATCCAGGGCTCGGGTGTTTTTATCCGAACTCGAAATATTCGGTAGGAAGGGCGTCATTGCCGACCGTATTATTCGGGAGATTCTCGAGCGTCTCACGTTTTTGGAAAATGTCGGTCTCCAATACCTGACCCTGGATCGATCGGCACACACCCTCTCCGGAGGTGAAAGCCAACGCATCCGTCTGGCCACACAGATCGGTTCGAAACTCACGGGTGTTCTATACGTTCTGGACGAACCAAGCATTGGACTTCATCAGCGGGACAATCAACGATTGCTTCAGACATTGCTGCATATGAGGGACCTGGGGAACACGGTACTGGTGGTCGAACATGACGAAGACACGATTCGCAAATCGGATTTTGTGGTCGACATGGGCCCCGGTGCCGGCATCCACGGCGGTGAGGTGGTCTTTGCCGGCACCCCGGATGAATTGATTGATGCCCCCCACTCCTTGACAGGTCAATATCTAGCGGGCAAACGGCGCATCGAACTGCCGTCGACGCGACGACCTGCAGGGAAGCACTCACTGCTGCTCAAGGGCGCATCAAAAAACAACCTCAAGCAGATCGACGTGGGTTTTCCCCTGGGATGCTTTATTTGTGTCACCGGGGTGTCGGGATCCGGAAAATCGACCCTGGTAATCGACACGCTCCATCAGGCGCTTTCCCAGCGGCTTTAC
Organism: Olavius algarvensis associated proteobacterium Delta 3; assembly: GCA_903231505.1. Lineage (GTDB taxonomy): Bacteria > Desulfobacterota > Desulfobacteria > Desulfobacterales > CAFBRK01 > CAFBRK01. The sequence goes on from CAFBRK010000034.1 coordinate 40,631, forward strand.
CACTCGCGTATCCAGGCAGGCGCCCATAGTGATGTAACAGGCATCGAACACATCGACAAAGTCATCCACATCGACCAGTCCCCCATCGGGAGAACCCCCCGCTCCAATCCCGGAACCTATACGGGCGTGTTTAACTTCATTCGGGATATGTTTGCCAGAACGCCCGATTCCCGCATGCGGGGCTACAAGCCCGGGCGCTTTAGCTTCAATGTCAAGGGCGGCCGATGTGAAGCTTGTGGTGGCGACGGTATTCTCAAGATTGAGATGCATTTTCTGCCGGATATCTTCGTCACTTGCGATGTCTGCCACGGGAAACGGTACAATCGGGAAACGCTGGAGATCCGATACAAGGGGAAAACAATCGCCGATGTTCTGGACATGACAGTCAACCAAGGGTTGGCGTTTTTCAAGAACATTGGCGCCATCCGAACACGACTGAAGACACTGGTCGACGTCGGCATCGGTTACGTCCGACTCGGACAGCGGGCCACCACACTCTCCGGTGGTGAGGCCCAACGGGTGAAGCTGGCCCGGGAGTTAAGCAAGCGGGCCACTGGAAGAACATTCTACGTCCTGGACGAGCCGACCACGGGGCTGCACACCGACGACATTCGAAAGCTTCTTGAGGTGCTCAACAAATTGGTGGATGCCGGTAACACAGTGGTCGTCATTGAACACAATCTGGATGTGATAAAAAGTGCCGATTATCTGATTGACCTTGGACCTGAGGGGGGAGAGCGGGGCGGAGAAGTGATTGGTACTGGCACTCCCGAAGAGATCGCCAAGCTGCCCGACTCCTACACGGGGCAGTATCTGAAGAAAGTATTGAACTCGCCTGCTTCAGCAAATCGGTTATCTGAAAAACTCCAGTAGCATTACTTCACCGCACGGAATTCTGGCAATCGCTATAACAGCCTTGAGCGGTGTAGCGCTTTTAAATTTAGATCGTTTCCAGAAAATTCAGGCTGGGATCAGCAGATATGGCAAAAAAAACGGGGGCGGCCGCGATGCGGCGAGCCCCCGTTTTAATCTTTCGCAAGATGCTGGCTCTATCCGCCGTGGGTGAACAGCCCTGCGATGGCTCCTGCCTGGGGATGCGCATAGATCAGAATCAGCGCAATAACCAGTGCGTAAATACACAGCGACTCGATCATGGCAAGACCGATCAGCAGGGTCACGGTAACCTTACCGGAAGATTCGGGATTGCGGGCAATACCTTCGACAGCTGAACGAAGGCCGATACCCTGTCCGATGCCGCAACCAAAAGCAGCAATGGCGATTCCGAAACCAGCGGCGGTTACCGCAGCAATGAAGAATTGTAAGGCTTGTGCTTCCATACTCTACTCTACCTCCTTTAGAATGATGTTAACGGCTTCTTCCCTTATCCCATGATTGACATTCGGTTGTATGGGCAAAATTAGTGGGCGTGCTCCATGGCACCACTGAAATACATGATCGAAAGCAGGAAAAAGACAAACGCCTGCACCAGCGCCACGAAAATGCCCAGGGCCATAATCGGCAGCGGCGCAAAAAAGAGGCCGGCCAGGGCAAACAGAATGGTGAGCACCAGTTCGTGTCCCATCATGTTCCCAAAGAGACGGAAAGAGAGGGACAGAATGCGGGCGGCATGACCGATCAGTTCGATCGGCAGAATGATGGGAATCATCCACCAGACAGGCCCGATGAAATGTTTGTAGTAATTGGCACCGTGATATTTTAATCCGATGATGTGGGTGAAGATCACCACGACCAGGGCCATGGAAAGTGTCGTGTTGAGGCTGGCAGTGGGCGGAAAAAACCCGGGGACCAGACCGATCAGGTTGCACACAAAAATATAAATAAAGATCGTGGCCACCAGCGGAAAAAGCCAGCGTGACTCTTCTCCAGCGACATCGACCATGAACTCCTCAATGCCGCTTAGCAGGATTTCAAAGAAGTTCTGCCCCTTGGTTGGAATCATGCTGACGCCCTTGGCGGCCAAAGCCCCCAGGACGATAAGCAAAATCATCACGAACCAGGAATAGATCACCCAGGGGTAACTGTGGGCAAAATGCCCGAGTCCGATCACCTCGAACAGCTTGACGAGAAATAGATAGGGATGTTCCACCTTACACGGCCTCCTTCAAGATGAGTTTTGTCACTTCGCACAATGTCGCCAGCATGATGCTGGCCACCACGATGGAGAGCCCCACAAACAGGCCCAGTGGGTCCACAATTCGGTTTGCGATCAATAAGAAAATGATAACGCCGCTAATGGTAAAGCGGACATAATACTTTGCGAGTATTCTGTGGTGAGATGCCAGGTGGGGTGGTGTCAGAGCTTTTTTGAGGGTGCGGGAGAGAAGATGGAAGTTGACGGTGACAATCAGCCCACCGAAAGCAACCCCCCGGAAGAATGCCGGAGAGAAAACCAGCGCCCCGATAAGACTGGCCAGAACGAGCAGAATCCAATTCGTGCGCGTGATAAATTGCAACAGACGCTGTTGAATCGTCAACGGCGAACCCCTTCCCCCTTCAAAATTTTCGCGATTTCTTGATGGCCAATCCGAGGTTCCGAAACCCGGCGGCAATCCCCAATGCAAGAAACACGAACTTCAAATAAGGATGCGTATCAAAGCGATTATCCAGATAAATGCCGATGAACAGGCCGATAAAAATCGAAAGTGCCATCGACATCCCGATGCTGGCGTAATACGCATATTCCCTGAGCTGGCGCCGGGTTTCTCGTTTCATTGGAGATTCATACCTTCGAAATCCAGCACGCCCAAAAACACGACCGGAAAGACCGCCGATCCTCTAACACAGGAATTTGCCGAAGTCAACGTTTTATCAAATCGTTCCAAGATTTCATAACCTCTTGGCACTGCCGGACCAGAAATTTATTTTTTATAATAAAAACAATATGATATAAATAAAGCTCTCCGCAGCCCCGCTGAGCGGGATTTCCGCTTTGCTACAACAAGCTGCGGGGTATCGAAGAGGAGGATATCTATTCTTACCCCCCTCACCCTAACCCTCTCCCACCGCGGGGAGAGGGAACCAAAGGACACCCTGCAGCAAGCTACAGGGAATTATCAAGTTAAACCCACGACGCGGCGAACATCATGGGAATAGATCCTGTCTATAAAGTGTGGATCTGGTTATCGGGCAATCCCGCCGACGGCGGAACTACGGGTTTATAAACACGGTTGTGGGATCATTCTATAAAATGATCTTCCGGGCATCAAACACCGGGCCATCCCGGCAGGCATGCAGATACCCCTCGTCGCTGTCCCGGCGTTTTACGGCACACCCCAGACACACCCCCATGCCGCAGGCCATGGCGGTTTCGATGGATATCTCGCATCGGATCGAATGGGCCTCGGCAACATCGAGAATACACCGAAGCATGTCGATCGGACCGCAGGCGTAGACCACATCCGGCCGATGTTCCCGAACAGCCAGTTCAAACGGATGGGTGATAAAGCACTGGTCCCCGGCACTGCCGTCATCGGTGGTCACCGTAATCGGGAGTTGCCGTGCCTCAAAGAATTCCCGGCACAGCAGTTCCTCCTCGGATCTGCCGCCGAGAAACACGAAGAGGCCATCCAGGCTTCTGCGTTTTGTTTCAAGCGCACGGACCAGAAACGGCATGGGGGCAACCCCGATACCTCCGGCGACCAGATATATCCGTTCAGAGTCACCCGTCACCGTATAACCCCTGCCGAGGGGACCGAAGATATCGACCCGGGCGCCTTTCCGGTAGGTGGCAAGGATTCGGGTTCCCTTGCCGACAATCCGGTAAAGCAGCTCGACCGTGACACCGCCGTCGGCCTCCACGGTACATTGGTGAATGGAAAACGGCCGCCGCAACAGGGGTGTGGTATCCATTGACGTACGGACCATGACAAACTGCCCCGGTCGTGCCGAACCATATCCGGCGTCGCACGCCAGCCCCATGTGGACGCAATCCAAGCCAATGACCCGGTTCCACAATACCTTTGCCTCTTGAAGGATCATGGGTTCCCTATTCGGTTGGCCCGTTCGCCCGTTTGCCCGTGTGCCCGTCGACCGGTTTGCCGGTTTGCCGGTTGGCCGGTGGCACACGTCATGTACAGACTTCGGGCAGCTTCATTTGTCCTGCACGGTGGGAACTGATTCGTTGTTCTTCGACCTTTTATCGAATTACGATTTCCAACTTCCGTTTGGCCAACAATGCCTTTGACCGGCAAACCGGCAAACCGGAGAACCGGCCAACTTTAGACAACGCCGCGAAACCGGTTATAACCCGGTAGCCGGTCGAAGCCACACCCTCCTCGCAATCTATCTCAAGCCAATGACGGCCGCAAACCGGCCGGTCTCGCCCTCTCCCCGATAGGAATAGAATAGATCCGTTCGACACCGGGTACAATATCCCGAAACGACCACCTTCGTTGCCGACAGGCCGGCTCCGACAAGCTGGTCTTTGCTGATGGCCCAGAAGTCAAAATGATCCCTGTTGTCCTTGTAGCGCCAGAAATCCGGGGGGATCTCGGTGCGGTAATGAATAAACTCAGAACAACAGGGACCCAGAGACGGGCCGATGGTGGCGACCATGTTGGCGGGCCGGCAGTCGTATTCCCGGCGCATGACCTCCACGGTGCGGCCGATGACGTTCTTGAGGCTGCCCCGCCACCCCGAGTGGATGTCGGCGACGACGCCCCGGTGCGGATCGAAAATAAACACCGGTTGACAATCGGCCACCTGGATGACGAGCAAATAACCGGCCCGATCTGTCACCATGGCGTCCGCTATGGGCGGTGCGACATCTGACATCCCTTGCCGGCCGGCACCATCCCTGACCGCCCACACCCGCCGGCCATGACGCTGCCGGGCGAAAACGAGACGATCCGCACCCAGACATTGGGCAATCTGACGCCGGTTCTGCTTCACCTGGGTATCGCCGTCCCCAACCCCGTAGCTCACGTTCAGGGATGCCTGGGCACCCCGGCTTGTTCCCCCCAACCGGGTAAATACCCCATGCAACAGCTCGGGATATGCTTTCAGGGCCGGGAACTGCATGAACATCAGGCCGCTCTTCCGTTGAAGCATCATTCCCCGGGTCCCGTTTTTCCCGAGTACCTCTCGAGGATACGCCGGATAATCATCGATGTGGAAATCCCGGGCACCAGGCGGATGCGTTCAACCCGCCCGCCGGAGGACGTGACAAGATCCCCTCCGATGATGTCCCGTTCTTCCCAGTCGGCCCCCTTGACCAGAATATCGGGTGACACCGCCCGGATAAGCTCGTAGGGATCCGGATCGTCGAAAAAGGTAATGTAATCGACGCAGGAAAGCCCGGCAAGCACCTCGGCCCGCTGGTCTTGGGCGACAAGGGGTCTGCCGCTGTCCTTGATGCGCCGAACCGAATTATCGGAGTTCAGCCCGATGACCAACACGTCGCCAAGGGCTTTTGCTTCCGTCAGATAACGGACATGCCCTGCATGGATCAGGTCAAAACACCCGTTGGTGAATACGATGGACTGACCGGATTTCCGATGGGATCGGAGCCGCTGGACCACCTGCTCGGCTGTCAGTATTTTTTCAACGGACATAGGCTAATATGCATATACTAAAAACCCGACGATGTCACCCTGAGCCCGTTTTAGCACGCGGAGTAAGGGAATTCGGTTATCCAATATTTCCTGGATTCAGGATACAATATACAAGATGCATTTTGTATCTTGAGACCTGAATCATGTAACCTTGCATGCAGAATCCAGTATCCAGCATCAAGCATCCCGTTCCCAGTACCCAATACCCATCACATCGCTCTCGCCAGGGTCAGCACATCGACGCGCCGGGCCCCGCCGTCGAGCAATACACGGGCGCACTCAGCCACTGTGGCGCCGGTGGTATACACATCGTCAATAAGCAAGACGTTCTTGGATGCCAACGGCGGTCGACCCTGCAGGGAAAACGCCCCGCATATGTTTGCCCGCCGCTCTTTTCTCCTGAGGCCTGTCTGGGATCTGGTCCAACGGGTCCGGACGAGCCAATCGGTCGAGGGCTCGGTGACGGCCGCCCAGTCGGCATTGTGCGGCCAGTGGCGGATGAGCAGGCATGACTGGTTGAATCCCCGCTGCCGTAGTTTCTTCGGGTGAAGCGGCACAGGGATAACCAGATCGATTTCGTTGGAACGCCAATGCCGTTGGAGGACAGCATACATAAGGCTCCCGAGGGGCCGGGCCAGAAATGTTTTGTGATGGTATTTGAAGCTATATACGACCCTGAGCAGGGCCCCTTCGTAGGCACCCCAGGCACGCGCTTTATGAAATGGTTTCCTGTCTCCAATACATTCCCCGCAGACATGGTCTCCAGTGTTCCGGCTGGAAAACATCCGCCCGCATCGTGGACAAATGGGTGATTCAAGGGGGCGGCATTGGCCGAAACAGTCGGGGCACAGATAGGAAGATAGAACATGATGGTTATCGAAACCGGATGCCAGGAAGCGATCCCGTTGCGGCGATGAGCCCAGAAACGATCTGCAGACAATACACTGCCTGGGAAACAGCACCTCATCGATGGACGTCACGAGCTGCTTCCAGAATGGCATATGAGTTGCGCTCAGAACCGTTTCAATCATTGGAAACCACCCTCGGCGGCAGACAAATTTTAGATCTTGGCCCGCCCTGTTGCTGTCACTTCCATGGCCGATATTGCAATGCATCAGCTTATGGGTGTGTGTCCATATGCGGGCACGTGGAAGTTAGACGGGTTTATGAACCAGCTTATTTCTCTGGCGATAGGCCTCATACATGGCCACCCCCCCGGCCACGGATGCATTTAGCGAACCCACCGGGCCGACCTGGGGAACGGCAAGAAGATGATCACAATGCTGTTTCACCAAAGGCCGGACGCCTCTTTCTTCACCTCCGATCACCAGAGCCACGGGGCCTGTCAGGTCGACTCGGAAAAGGTCTTCGGCACCCCGGCTATCGAGCCCTACAATCCACATGCCACGTTCCTGCATGGCCGACAGGGCCCGGCTCAGGTTGGTCACCCGGGTGAGCCGACAATATTCCAGGGCGCCTGCAGAAGCTTTGGATACTGCCGGCGTTGCCGAGGCGGATCGGTCCTTGGGAAGCACGATCACGTCGATTCCGGCACAGAGCGCGGTCCGTAGCAGGGCGCCGAGATTATGAGGGTCCTGGATACTGTCGAGCACTAACCAGAAGGGAACCGGGTTGTCCGCTGATACGGCAGGTAGCAGACCGTCGAAGCCGGTGTAGGGGAACGGCGCCGCATGGGCACAGACACCCTGATGCCGTGGAGTACCGGCAAGAGTTCTTAACCGATCCACGCCGATTTCGACCACCGGGATACCCCTGGCTTCGGCCCTTGCCGCAACCACCTGAATGCGCCGGGAGCGCCTCCCGGAGGACACATGGATTCTGATAATATCGCGCCGCCGAGCCTGAATGGCCTCAAGGACTGGATGGATCCCATAGAGTATCTCGGTCATGTTGCGGCCCTGTGGTATCGACCGAATCCGGCAATGTCACCGAAGCGGGGCTTTCATGAGACGCTCGGATCCTTCGGCCGGGACGGCGATGTATACTGCCGGATGACGTTGCAGAGCTGAGTAATCGCCTCGGGCAGGTGGTCGTTGATGATGATGTGACGATAGATATGCCGCTGATTGATTTCTTCTTCCGCCGCAGCGAGCCGCTTTTTGATGGTCTCCGGGCTGTCCGCGCCGCGGGTTTCGAGCCGTTTTCTCAGCGCCGGAAGATCCGGGGGCATGATAAAGATGGTGATGCTGCCCGGGTAACGTTTCAGCAGTTGCCGGGTCCCCTGGACGTCAATATCGAGCAACACATCGTGCCCATGGGAAATCTCCTGGTCCAGGAAGGCGGCAGAGGTGCCGTAATAATGGTCGTGCACCCGCGCCCACTCCGCCCAATGCCCCGAGCGAATCCCCTCTTGAAAATTCTGACGGGAGATAAAATAGTAATCCTCCCCGTCTGTCTCCCCTTTTCGTGGCGGACGGGTTGTATGGGAGATCGAGTACCCGATATGGGGGAACTTCTCCCGCAACGCGCGTCCGAGCGTCGTTTTCCCGGCTCCCGAAGGTGCCGACAGTATAAAGATGTGCCCGCTTCCGGATTCCATGACCGTGTCCGGGCTACCGCTAAACCAAACGCATCTCTTGCATGATTGGTTTCAGCCGGATGCCCTGAGGGTTTCGTATCGCTGGGATATGGTCTCTGCCTGGATTGCCGACAGAATCACGTGGTTGCTGTCCGTGATGATAATCGCCCGGGTTCGCCGGCCATGGCTGGCATCGACGAGCCGCTTTTCTTCGCGAGCTTCGTCGCGAAGCCGCTTCATGGGTGAGGAATTTGGCGGGACGATGGCCACGACGCGCTCGGCCACCACAGTACTTCCGAATCCGATATTTAGCAGCGTCTGTTCCATATTCCCCCTGTCACTCAACATTTTGAACCTGTTCTCTCAATTTTTCCAGCTCGGATTTCACGGATACGATGGTATGGGAGATGTCCGCATTACCCGCTTTCGAGGCCATGGTATTGAATTCTCTGTTGAATTCCTGGAGCAGAAAATTGAGTTTTCGTCCCACCGGTCCGTCTGCGCTCAGCAACGTCCGGAACTGGTGGAGATGACTCCTGGCCCGGACCGTCTCCTCGGAGATGTCGCTCCGATCGGCCAGTATGGCTGCTTCCTGGGATATTCTGGCCGGATCCAGTTCAATGATATCTTTTGTCAGTGTGGCGATACGATCCATTAACCGATTCCGATAAAAAACGGTTAAATCGGTTGCCGCCGATTCGATCCGATCGATACTGTTTTCGATAACGCTCAGCCTCTCCTTGAAATCCCGAAATAGAAAATCGCCTTCCCTTTCCCGCATGGCATTGAGCTGGATAAAAGCGTCCTCGAGACATGACTTCAGTGCATGCCATACCCGGTCCAGATCCCGCTCGATCTCGGCAGGTTTGATCACCCCCTCGGCGTGGGAAAGCATCTGAAGCGGTATGGCATCGTCAATATCAAAATGTTCCTTCAGCCGTAAGAGCGCCCGGTGATAGGCCTCTGCCCCGGCAAGGTTGATGTCGTAGGCAAACGCCTTCTCAGATTCATCTCTGATTTTGACATGCAGTTCTACCCTTCCGCGGTCCACAAATCCGGTGACTAAAGACTTGATTCTCTCTTCCAGACCCCGATAGCCATGGGGCACACGAAGGGCCAGGTCCAGGTGCCGACTATTATAGGATCTTACCTCGGCGGATGCCGTCAGTTGATCAACGGTCGCTTCCGACTGGGCGTATGCGGTCATGCTTCGGATCATCGATTACTCCACGGGCTGCAACGCATCGGTTTTCCCCTTTAAATCCAGCAGGTACTTCGACCGGACGTGTAACAGAAATTCCTGAATTTCCGGTTGGGCGTAATCCGGATAGGTCCATGGCAGGGTCTGAAAAGCACCCCGGGTAAAGATAAGCGTCAGGTCGGCATAAATGCCTTTGCCGACATATATCCGGTGTGTATAGTTTTTTCCGGTGGCTAACACAAAACGTTCCGGCAACATGTATCCGGGATCAAGATTGACCCGCCGTTGTGGGCCCTCCGAGAAGTGGGCTTCCAGACCATTGGTGAACAGCTTGATATCGGGAAGCCGTTCCTGGTCGACGTGTTCCCTGAAAGCCGCTACCCGTCGAAACAGGGGCCGCCCCATCTCCCGTTCATAGTACCGGGTGAGATCAAACGCCATCCAGGAGCTAATCACATCCAGCGGCCCGAATCGTTCTGTCAGCTTCCGGACCACCGGCGCCAACAAGGGCTTATGGTGGAGTACACATCCGATGACCAGTTTGGCCGACTGGGGCGGTCTGGGAGTGCTCATGGATACCCCTTGGAGATTCGTGGACCAGAACTGGCTCAGCCCTCGATCGGCGTGGCCTCGTCGATAAGCATGATAGGGATGTCGTCCCGGATTTCATAGAGCAGTTTGCACTGTTCGCAGATCAGCCCGTCTTTGGTGTCGTTCAGATAAATATCGCCCTTGCATTTCGGACAGGCCAAGATTTCCAACAATTCGTTACTGATTGGCATAAGTAACTCCAGGTAGACCGATAACATTGGGTACGCCGGCATCTCTAAAATCCGTGCCGGATGAGACATCATAACGTGACGCTGCAACTGCACTGGCTGCTCACGGCAAGTTACGCATTCTAAAACGGCGGACTCTTTTTTTCAATCTTGTTTTTCCGCTCCGCTGGATCCGGCGGGCACGCCTCGCATATTCCGGTTTGCCGTTACGACGTCGGCGTCCATGGGTCGTGAGTCGAGTTGCAGCAGGATTCCCGCCATACCAACAACCGTGTAAAACACCATATCCGTTACCGGAGTCAGACATTGTTCGAAGATCCCTACGACCAGCATCCCAACCATGGCGCCAACCAGACATTGGGCCCAAGCCTTGATTTCAACATCCTCTGATGATCGGATAAGATGGATGCACCCGTTAAAAAAAGATCCGATAAACAGACAAAAAAGAACCAGCCCCGGCCATCCGGTGCGTACCGCGATGCTTGCGAACGTCCCGTGAGGTTCTTTCGTGTGGGATTCCAGAATGCTTTGTTTCAACCGAAAACCGGCCGGGAGCCGCAGATTGTAGGCCGTATGGTCGATCCGCTTTCCGAAGATGTCGGTGCCAAATCCAACCCCTGTAATCGGGTAATCATTGGTCACATCAATTGTCATCAAGTTTAGACTGATTCGTACATTTTTCCGGATGGAATCTTCGTATACTCGAACAACGGTTATTGCCGCTGTCAACGCTATGAGTAAAATCAACACCAGAACCGTGGCAACCTTGTTACGAAAAAAGAGATACCCGCCGATACCGGCCATGAGGGAAATGATTGCCGATCGTGATTGCGTTGAGGCAGTGGCAACACATAAAATAAACAATCCCATGAACAACAGGATTTTGGTGGATGAGGCCTTCGAAAAAGAGAGGAGATGAAGGCCGAACACAAACGCAACCGTGGTGACGAAGGCGATCAGGTTTGTTGAGATTTCAGTCAGCCCTGATTGACCAAGCCGGTGTATCAATGGATGTTGTTCAAGCACATAGAAATAAACCAAAAGACCGCCCGACAGGAGACTGGCCGATACGAAAAAAATCACAGCCAGGTTTTTCAGCCTGGCTTTGGATGTGAAAAATATCAGTAGGGCGAAGTAATACAGAATATACTTGATGAGGTGGAAAAATACGTCGTGGAGTGAGGATTTCGGATCAAGGGAGAAAAAGGCGGTCAAGAAGGCCCAGGCAGCAAAGATATATAAAAAAATTAGATGGCGATGCTGAAGGTGCACGGTGGTGCGACCTGTTGCGATGAATGCTGTCGCAACGGTTACCGGCAGGTAAAACAACGCTTCCTTGATGCTCGTTAAGAAAGGAAAGGGAATGAAAAAGATCGTTGCTCCCAACATCACTGCCGCGCTGTTATCAAGGAATCGGGTCCAAGGACCATCAGGTACGATCAAATTGGGAGATTGAGTCATGATCGGTTACGATTCTATCGGTGTTGCGGCACCCCGGATTTTCAGGCAGGCTTCTGTGTACTCTGCCTACCTGGCATGGTGACGCTTGAAATCTTCCCATGATAGGAATGGCAGTGCAGTAGTCCGCACAGCGGCCGTCTGGTTCTTTGTTAGGTTGCCGCCATAAGCTTCCGCAGCTTTGATGGACCGTCGCTGAAACGCACAAATACGCTCCAGCCGCCTCTGGCTGATGATAAAATCGGTGCTTTCCGGCTGAAGGCACCACTGCCTCAATTCGTTATGCCCCTGGTGAAACGCGATGTAGTTGCCGGACTTGACCCGCTTCAGCCGGCCAAAGGAAAACGCTGGATACAAAAGCTTTCGATGCGGTTCGAAGGGCCGGATGCCATAGACTTCGTATCCCATCCGAGAGAGGATTTGCAGCACACCTCTGTCGTTGTGGGTATTGTAAGGCAATGTTTCTATCAGAATCACGGGTGGATTCGAAGAACCCAGATAACGGGAAGCGCCTTTCAGCACCTCGATCTCGAAACCTTCCGTGTCCACTTTGAGCACGCCGAATCCTGGCGATATGCGGTTGTCCTCAATGAAGTCGTCAAGGGGCATCTGCTGGACAGACTCGGTATGCCCACTGTAGTCGGAGGCCTGGCTAAAATCATCACTCAAAGAACTGCCGCCGCTGCCATGACGGTGGATCTTGATGTGTGCTTTCCCGCGTTGCGATCCAATCGCGTATCGGAAGGCATTGATCCGCTCCTTGTAATGGTTGGCATCAATGGCAGCTTGAAACCGACGGAACGTGTCGGATACAGGCTCAAAAGCGTAGGCGTTAAACGGCGGATCGGCCGCCGCGGCCATTAACAGACTGTAAACGCCAACGTTGGCACCCACATCAAAAAACGTCTCCGCAAATTCAGCTGCCTTTAGCAGGAGCAGTGTTTCGCTGGTCTCACTGGACAGATACCCCTCGCTAATAAGGCTGCTTTCATCCCTGCAGCAAATGGAGACATAAAACCCGAACAGCGTCTCGACCTGAACCACTGATGGTGGAAACGCCACTGCCGGATCCTGGACCCAATCAACCGGTGTTTCATCTCGTTTCTTTATCAAAACGTCCATCATGGAGTTAAAACTGTTGGACGCGGCCAATGCCATTGGAGACGCCTTGAGGGCATTTTCCAGTTGCTCGATGTGCCGATAATAGTCCATCAGAAGGCGACTATCGGCCTCTATCTCACTCAGCGTGTTTTGATGATGTTTCAGGTATCCCATCGGCTCGAACCAATCCGTTTTCACAAAAATAGGGCCGATTGCGCCGGTTAAAATAGGCGATATTCGGGCCCGATTCCCAATGTTTGTCGCCGATTGCTTTCGGGTGCCAGATGTGCATGACCCGGGCGTGCGGGATGGCCGAACGACAATAAATGCCCGCCTTTACCAGCCGTATACCGAGATCCTCATCCTCACCGCCCCAACCGATGAAATTTTCGTCATATCCGTTGACGATTTCAATATCATTTTTAAAAATCGACAAGTGACCCCCAAGTCCCTGCTTCCGATGGCTTACGAGTCCCAAGCGCATCAAAAAAGTTCGCCGGTTGTATCGGCGATGCTGGATACGCAGTTCTCGATCCGGAATTTCACTGTACAGTTCGTCCATCAGGGCTTTTGAAACGACCGTTTGATGGACCCTTTCGGATTGCGTTTCCGACAAGTACTTGCAGGAGCCGGCCACAAAACGACCCGGTTTGGCATGCGCCACATGGGCCCGGACAGTGCCCGGAAGAATTAGAAAATCACAATCGAAAAAAATCAGGTAATCTCCCGTTGCGTTCCGTATGCCCTCATTTCGGGCGGCCGCGGCCCGAAAGCCTCTGTGTTCCTGCCACACATACCGTATGGGAAATTCATGGGCGGCGGTAATCTCTCTGGCCTCTTCGACGATCTCCGCGGATGAACCATCATCGACAATGACAACCTCGTCGAAGTCCTGCCGGGAAAATCGCAGGGAATCGAGACAGCATCGAAGATGCGAGACACGTTCATAAAAGCAGATAATTACACTAACCATCGGACCGGGGCAACCTCCTCAACGGAAGGTCAGCTTTCTCCATCGCCGTTTTAGTTTGAATCGGAACCGACGGGCACGCGCGGTCAAACTGCGCCGATACAGGGGTACCGTCACATCGGCCGCCACGCCATCCCCGCCGGGATGAGAATGTATGAGTTTCGCCAATAACGGAAACATTTGGTAATCATAAAGTAATCTTCGGCGAGCTTCCTCAAGAGCCGGCATGTGTTTTTCCCAGTACCCGGCGGCCATCACCTGTTTGATTTTTTCCAGACTCTCTGCGGGCCGATCGATATCGATGATCACCAAGGCTTCCTTTGGGAAATACTCCAGGATGTTGGGGCACCCGTAATAAAAGGGAACCGTCCATGACAGGAAACAATCGGCAATTTTTTCTGTCCATAAATCCTGGCTTACGGCATTCTCGATAGCAAGTGAATACTTGAAAGGGGCCAAGCCGTCCCACTTGTCCTCTATGTATCGAATCGCCTTGCCATATAGCTCCAGATCGATCTCCCCGTCCTGGAGAAGTTTTTCCAAAAACAGTCGCCGCTTGAAGTGCCCCGGCAGGTCCATGGCATCGCCCACAATCCAGGACAAGCGTTGCGTTTTCTGAGGTATGGGCGCGGCCACCAGCTCATCGAAGGTTTTGTTGACGTGCCAGGGAATCGCCGGCGGACATCGTACGTATCTGGGGTCTTCCCCCGGGATGTGATGGGTAAACACCCTATCGAAATGATCATGGCGTTCAATCAGCCAATCGGTGAAGCCGGGCTCATAGGGCTCCTGCATGAGAGCCCAAACATGTCCAGGGGGACAACGAACTTGGGTGTCGGTTTTCATCCGGTTGTTGAGTACAACGAGATAGTCGCAGGTCGGCACCGGGTCTAACACAAACCGAATCCCGTCCCACATGCCGCTCTGTCCAGGGGTTTGCCGCAGCAGGTCCGGCCAGTCCCAGTCTTTGAGGATACGAACCAGCGTCACAACGTGTTTCCTCCTTCGTTCCAGTGGGTCGATCGCGGCGGAATTTGCGGGTCAACTCTATCCGGGCCATTTAAGAGCGCTTCGTAAGCGCACGCCGTTGTCTCGGCAGCCTGCTCCCAGGAGCAGGCTGCCGCCGTCGCCCACGCGTTCCGAGCCATAGGTTCCCGGACATCCGGGTTCAGGAGCGTCTCGATCCGCCCGGCGACAGCCGCAGAATCGGTCCGGTCGACGACAAATCCGTTTTGCCCTTCGACAACCAGGTCCCGGGCGCCGACCGTCTGGCTGATAACCACCGGAAGAGACGCTGCCATGGCTTCAAGAACCACGAGACCGAAAGTGTCAAACCGGGAAAGCATGGCAAACAGGTCCGCAGCCAGATACACCTGCTCGATACCCTTTTCCCAGACACCGGCGAACCGGACATCGTCCGATATGCCGAAACCATCCGCCATATTCTGATATTTGCGGATATTCCCCTTACCGACAACCAGCAATTTAAGACCGGATTCGGGCCGCTGAGCACAGGCCATGGCCATGGCCGCCATCAGAAAATCAAGCCCTTTAATGTGAAAATTCATGCCCGCAAACAGAATGACGGTGTCGCTCCTGTCGAGCCCGAAACGCGACCGCACCTCCCGACGACACGCTTCCCGGTCGATTCTTTCGTATGGGTGGGTGTCGATGCCGGGATGGACCACTTGTACCAGAGGGGACGCGTCGGGGAAATAGTCGAAAAATTTCTCCCGGGCCAGAGACGAGACTGCCAGAATACGACGCAGGCCCGGATAATAAATGAGCTGCTGCTCGACCCGACCCAGGACCCGATCGTAAAGGCTCATCCGCTTTCTCCGGACATCCCGAACCCACAGGGGGTGGGGGATACTGTGCATGGTAAACAGATCGGCCCTGAATATGCGTTCATGGGTGTGGACCAGGTCGAAGTCATGGTCGTGGACGAATCGGTCCACAGAACGGGCAAAGCTCCAGGTCGACAAAAAACGTGGAAATCCGATCCGGTGCATCTTGTGAAACGCAACACTTCCGGATGGATCGCTCCAGCGGTTTGCCAGAACGTGGCATTCGAATCGCGGATCCGCGGCCAGACGCTCCGTCAGTTCGTAGACAAAACGCTCTCCCCCACCGACCAGCCCATATCGGGGTACGACCACGGCAATCTTGTGAGAACGCTTCGCCATAGTCAATCAACCCGGCAACCCACTGATGAATTTTTCGATATGCGGCCACACCCGGGTGGTGATTTCGCCGACTGAAAGCTCTTCCATGCACCGGCTGATACCGCTCGAATTGCAGCCTTTCTGGCTGCAGGGGATGCAATCCATGTCCTTGTGGACCACGACATGCTGTTTCCCCCTCGGCGCCCACGCATCCATGGAAGAAGGTCCGAAAATACCGACGGTCGGAACCCCCACAGCTGCCGCAAGATGAAGACCGGCACTGTCGATACCGATAAACAGGCCGCTCATTTTGAGCAACGCCGCATAGTCGCTGAGCGTAGTCTTTCCGGCAAGGTTCACCAACCGTGCTTCCGGACAGGCATGACGGAGGGCTTCAGCGCGGGAACGGTCTTCGGGACCGCCCGCCAGAACCATGGGGAGATGGAAATCCCTTTCAATGGCCCGGATCAGTGCGGTTACCGTCGTCGGGGGAAGTTCCTTGTAGTGCCAGAGAGAAAACGGCTGCAGGACGATAAACGGCTGCCCCCGGGGAAGTCCGTGTTGACGCAGAAGCTCGCCGGCCGTTGCTAATTTACGGGAGGATACGGCAATCTTCGGGACGGCATGTCGGGTGTGAAGGCCGCTCTCGGTCAGTATCTTCAAATAGTAGTCCGAGATCGCCTGACCGGGTTGAAGATCCGGGGCTGCCAGATGGGTAAACACACGGTTTCGCCACAACCCGCCGTCATAAGCGAATCTACTGATCCGCAGCGGCGCCCCGGATAAAAGCGCCATCACCGCCCCCCGGGTTCCGGTCCGCAGATCAACGGCCAGGTCAAATCGGTGACGTCGGAGCCGGCTGAAAAACTCAAACTGGTAGTTGAACCATGCCAGAATCCCCTTCGGCGGATGACCCACCGAGATCGATTCGGAAATCCACGGGCATTCTTCAAGCAGGCCACCGGCTTTTTCCCGGACCGCCACAACAATTCTGGCAGCGGGAAAATTCTCCCGCAGCGCCTGTATGCAGGGGAACGAGAGCACCACATCGCCGATATCACCCAGCTGTATCAGTAAAATACGGTGTATGGCCGTATGTCCAAGGGGATGCTCGGATGGCTTCATTCGTTTAGATGCCGCCGGCGCCGGCATTCGGTCTCTCTGTTTTCATAAATGGTGTTAACAATGCGTTTCGAAAGGCCTCCCGGGAGCATCCATCGGCATAGGTCAACGCAGCCTGGCGATACCGGTCCAAAACCGGAGACGGCAGGCTCAGCGTCTCAACCATCTTTGTGGAGAGGGCTGCGGCGTTGCCGGAGGTGAACACCTGCCCCAGTCGGTGGTCCAATACGCGCCGGGCCACAAGGCCCTCGTCCGAAGCGATAATGATCTTGCCTGCCGCTGCAGCGAGGGAAAGGACGCCGCTGGAACCGAAATGCCGAACATAGGGCAGAAGTACCACATCGCTGGCACAAAAGCAGAGCCTTTCCTCATCGTCCGAGACGTAGTGGTTCAGGACTTTGGCCTGACCACGTTGCTGTAATTCTGCCATGCCGTTTTGGATGGCGCTATCCTTGTCCAACTCGCCCGCGCACAGCAGGAGCCATCTGCGTTCTTCGGGACCGGAAAGCATGGCCTGGATCGCTAGATACAGGCCCTTCCGCCGATCACCGATACCGTAGTGAAGAAAGACTCTGACATCCTCGGAAATGCCCAATGCCCCGCGCGCATCGGATGCCGTCAGGTCAAACCGACCGGACCAGGGGTCCGGGAGGAAGTGATACAGCGCCGAATCCGTTAGCCCGGCATACAGATATTCGTCGAGAAGATACAGGCGTTTGAACCAACCGGCCCGGCACAAACGCCGGAAGCCGATGCGCTTCAGAAAATTGCCGGGGCTCACCCCGGTGGGCGCCAGAAATCGGGGACGAAAATAAACCCCATTGATGCGTCCCTGAAGCCCGCTGGGCGGCTCCAGTCCAATGGCGGCCCGTCGGAGACAGCCCGAGGCGACCTCGTCGAAATTGTTTAAAAAAGCTTCATCGGCTCCGGCTTCTTCCATGCAGGCGGCCAGCGCGCTGAGTTTTCCGCCTCCCCGAAACCGGTCCGAAGCATCAAACAGGGAGACGATCGGAACGGCATCCACAAGCTGGTCCAGTTGGTTTCGAATTTTGTCAATGGGCCCGGGCCGGTCGTCAACCGCCAATGTAACACGAAACCCCGCCGATAAAAAATCCTCGGTGATATATTGAAGCCAGCTCAGGTGGTGCCCCCCTAGTCGGGGTTCGAACAGCAGGATGTGCGTGGCCTCAGGAGTCATCACGGTCCGTTCCCGTTTCATTGCCGATTGCGACGCACCGGCCGCCCCGGTAGGGTCGGCACCCTTCGATTACAGATCGTCCTTGTGCTGTCGATAAAAACGCTCATTCGGATACTGCTCCGGTCCGGGATCATCTATCGTCACCGGTGTTTCGAACATCCCCTGGAGACCTTCCGGATCGGGCCGGTATTTCTTTTCGAACATGAATCGACGATTGAACAGGCTGTACTTGGTGCCGGAGTGGGTCTGAATGTTCAACGGGCTGTAGGTGCGCACCGAATCTTCCGAATAATTCTCAAATCCGCGCAGCTTGAAGCTGGCAATTGGCCTTCCGAAAGCGTGCAGATAGCGCCATGTCATGTCGCCGTCTTCTTCACCGATTCCCAGGAGGCGCTCGTCAAAATACCCCAGCTCGTCGATCTCCTCCCTGTTGGCCACAAAGTGCGACCAGGACCGGTTGATAAGAAATGTCCTGCCCTTGTTCCGACGGATGCACTTGCGAATGCGATCGACAAATCCTGTGTCGGTCACCATGATATCATCGTTTAGCATGAGCACATGGGGATGGGTGGCGTGGACGAGGATGGTATTCCATAGCTTGGAAATTCCCCGAAAACGCGGGAATAAAACCGGAAACACGCCGGGTTGCTCGGAGATGAAGGCCAGGACCCGGCGACGATAGTCCTCGTCGAATTCCATGTTATGCTCGCCGTTGACGGTCACGATGATCTCGAGGTCGGTGTCGCAATGCCGGAGCTGTGTCACGAGCGGCACAAAATATTCTTCTAGCCGAGCCTTAAAGGTCGTAATCCCGACAGAAAGCGGTGTCGGCTCAGCACGTTTCGAAAATATCATGGCTTCCCCTTGTCTTGACGAGTAGCGGCAAGCACCGAGTGACAGGCGTCCATCACCTGATCCACGGTTATATTTGTCATACACTCCGGATGGGCGCAATCTCTCCGATAGCAGGGACTGCATGGGAGCCCGGATCGAACGATCCGGTGGCCGCTGCCATAGGGGCCGGTCCGCCAGGGCGCCGTGGGACCAAACAGGGCGATGGTGGGTGTGCCAACGGCCGCTGCCAGGTGCATCGGGCCGGTGTCCGTGGTGACCACAGCGGAAACACCTTCGAAAAGGGCGGCAAGCTCCATCAAAGAGGTACGACCGGCCACATTCAGGGCGGGGTGCTGCATATCGCCGATAATGGCGTCAATCATCGGACAATCTTCCGAAGCCCCGGTAAATAGAATTCGGGCCCCGTAGGCATCAATAATCCGGTCGGCCAGGCGGGAAAATTTCCGCCGTTCCCAGAGTTTGGTTTCCCATTTGGCTGCCGGGTTCATCGCCAGCAGCGGTCCGGCAAGATTGCCCGGCACTCGATCCAGCAGGGCCTGACTCCGCCGGCGGTCCGGTTCCCGGATGGGAAGTCGGTATGCCACAACGTCCGCCGGTATTCCGATGGCACGCAGCATGTGCAGCCCCCGATCCAGCGCATGGACTTCCATGGAGATGGGCGGGATCCGCTCATTTAAGAATAACCAGCTCGACTCCATGTGCTCCATGCCCCGTCCGAAACCGACCTTTCGATCCCCGCGGGCCAGGGCGATCCAGATGCTGCTTTTCAAAAGGGCCTGAAAATCGAGGACCAGCTGGTAGCGGGTGTCCCGGATCCGTCGAACAAACCTGAAGATATCCGGGATCGTTTGTTTCAGGTGACGCCGGTTGAAACGATCGATCCATGTTTTGCGCGGCACGACGATGACCCGGTCCAGTGCCGGATGGCCGACCACCAGCCCGGCCGCGGTCTCCTCCACCAGCCAGGTGATGTGCGCCTCCGGGTAGTGTCGCCGGATTGCATTGAGCGCCGGAAGGGTATGGATGACATCACCGATGGCGCTGAGTTTGACGATGAGGATATTCACAGAAACTCCCTGGTCGCCTCAAAAACCATATCCACCGTAATGAGATTCATGCAGTTCAGATGCCCGAGTGGGCATTCCGGCTTGAGGCAGGGGCTGCAGTCTATCGGAACACGGACGACGCGGCCGTTGGTGCTCGCCGGACCGGTGGCCACCGGGTCGGTGGAACCAAAAATAGCGATCAACGGGACATTCAGAGCCGCTGCGACATGCATCAGTCCGGAATCGTTCGTGATAAACAAATCACACCGCTGAATCAGGGCGATGGCCTCCCCAAGACGGGTCTGCCCGCAGAAATCAATGGCCGTTCCCTCCATCCGGGAAGTCAGGACGCGTCCCAGATCCTTGTCGCCGGGTCCGCCGAAAAGCACAAGTTTTACCCCGTACGCATCCTGCAACTTGTCCGCCAGGCGGGCAAACCGATCGGTGGGCCACTGTTTGGCCGGGCCATAGGCAGCACTCGCGTTCAACCCGACCAGGCGATCCCCGGGGCGCACACCGTGCTTACGCAACAGGCTTTCCGCGAGGACGGCATCCTCCCGGCCGGTAAACAGCTCCAGATTCGCGCTGTCGGTCCATAGACCGGTCCCTGTCAGAATTTCCATGTAATAGTGGGTCTGATGGACCTTTCGAACCGCCGGCGTCCGCCGAACCGGATGGGTCAGAAGGAGCCGCCGGCCATCGGAATCAAACCCGATGCGCAATGGGATCCCGGCCAGCCAGGTAATCAAGGCGGCTTCAAACGCATTCTGGAGCAGTATGGCCGCATCGAACTGATATCGCCGGAGATCCTTTGCCAACCGCAATTTCCCCATCCATCCACGGTGACGGCCGGCAGCATCGTAAGGAATCCGAGCGTCGATGTGAGGGCAATGATCGAAAAGCGGCATGACCCAGGGTTTGGCAAGCAGGCCGATATGCACCCCGGGGAAGTTCATCCGTATCGCTCGCAGCGCCGGAGTGGTCATCACGGCATCACCGATCCAATTGGTCGACCGGATTAAAAGACGTCGGATGTTCCGTTTTTCAGACAGTTTCATCAACCAATGATCTACAAACGATTGTGGTTGTCATAAAGAGGTACCGGTTGAGGCTTCAATTTCTGTCGTCATGCCGGACGTGATCGCCGCGGGATTCGGGAGCTATGACCGGCTTCCAGAAACGTCTTGCGGGTTAGCGGGTTCCCCCGGAGTGACGCCGGGGTTGTTTGACGCTCCGTCATGGTAACAGGCCGAATCCAGTCGGAACGGCATTTTGGCAATTGTTCCAACCCCGAGAATAATCGGAAAGGATCGGCAGCGATTATTCTGTTTTACGTGGCCACGGGTGATATGGCGGGGTCTTCCATCGCTGGTGGACCCAGAACCACTGGTCCGGGTAGCGGCGGACAAAATCTTCGATGACAGCGTTATAACGCTGCGTATTTTCTTCCAGATCCTTGATTTTGTCCCCGGTTCGGATCAGGGGCACTTCGGCGCTGATCTCCACCATGAATCCACCGGTTTCCCGGACCAGGAAAATGGGGACCACCGGTGCCCCGGTCTTCAACGCGAGCAGCGCCATTCCCTTGTTGGTGCATGCGCGATGCCCGAAAAAATCTGCAAATACCCCTTCGTACCAGTCCACATTCTGATCCATGAGGATAGCGAATATTTCACCCCGAAGGAGAGCTTTCAAAACCCGCCGGGCCGACTTTGCCGTGGGAATCATCCGGGCACCGAATCGGGATCGCAGTTCGGTGATAAATCGTTCGAGTACCGGAGAGTCCAGGGGCCGATAGAGGACATTCACCGGCAGGTTGACCATGGCCCCGACAATCGGCAGCAGTTCCCAGTTGCCGGCATGACCGGTCAGCATGAGAATCCCTTTGCCCTTTCGCAGCGCGTGGGTAAAATTCAAATGCCCCTTTACCCTGAAATGCCGCTTCAGTTCCTCGAGCGGCAGGCGCATGGACCAGCTGATTTCGAACAACATCCGAACCAGGTTCCGAAATACGGTCAGGGCAATCCTTCGATTCTGTGCCGGGGTGTGCCCCTCTCCAAAGGCCCGTTCCAGATTATTCAAAGCGATGGTGCGGTGTCTCTTATCCAAGTGAAACAGGACCCAACCCAGACGATCTGCTATTTTCCCGGCTGTTTGTGGGGAAACACACCCCAGACACCGGAACAGCCACTTGAGTACCCCATAGCCCAGGCTTTCTCGAATATGTGATGTCATTTCAGAAGGATATCCCTATCCTAAAATGGCGTAAATAAAGGATGCCGCAGCGGTTCCTTCGGTGAACACGATACGGGCGCCGAGCAATATGTGAACGAGAAAAATGGGCGGCGGCAAAGATATCCCCATCTTTGATCAATGCAGCGGCGCTGTCGTGATAAACCCATGAAATACCGGGGATGTGCACCGCAGCCTTCATATTGTCCGGATCATATCAAACAAGTATTGGTTTACGTGAAATAAACGATCTGCTCTGTATCAAGTTTGTATGGCTTTTTCAAATTTCGTGCCGTGAGAGAAGAAACCAACCTTATCGGAAATCGACACCGGATGAGCGGTGAGGCGTGGCATGGGGCAGCGACATTTCCCATGCTTTGGAATGTTTCAGGAAAATATACCAGGACGAATTCATGGCGATGATCAAACCGGGGAGGCCGTCGAAAAGGCCTTTTTTCCAGAGATAGCATTCGATAAATTTGCCCATGGCATGGATGACCCCGGCAACCACGAACCACCCTTTTTTAGGACCCCGCTGTTCGGCGTAGACATCGGAAAATTTGTCAATGGTGGCCAGGTGGTCGGAAATGTCCCGATACACGTAATGAAGAATCGGATGTGTAAGCTGTGCGGTACGCCCATCGACCCGCAGTTGCTCGTGCAGGACGTCTTCGCTCCAATGGCCCCGACCCCGTCGCACCAGGCGCATCTTGCGATCCGGGAACCAGCCGCCATGACGGATCCAGCGATCCAGATAGCGAGAGAGCCGCGGCATCGAAAACCCGGCCAGATCCGCATCGGCATCGGAAATGGCCCGGATCATCTCCCGGGCGAGCGCTTCGGATACCGTTTCATCGGCATCCAGGTTCAGGATCCATTCCGCCGACACCGCCTCCAGTGCGAACTGTTTTTGGGCAGCATAGCCAAGCCAGTCCTGGTGGATCACCCGGGCACCCATCCGGCGGCACAGGTCCGGCGTGCCGTCCGAGCTGCCGGAGTCCACAACGACGATCTCGTCGGCGAATGCCGCACTTTCTATCAATCGCGTGATGCGATCGGCCTCGTTTTTCGCAATAACGGCGATGCCGATACGGGTCTTGCTCATGTTACCTCCCCGGGTGACGAACTGCCGAGCTTGTCCAAAATAAACCGATGGAACGCCTCGGCCTGGCAGCCAAAAGATATGGTCACGCCGGCAACGATCAGGGGTATCGGCCACCGGATACCCGCCCCGATGCGGGCGATGTCTTTTTCTGTGGTTGCCAGCATCCCGGCGTTCACCCCTTTGGCCGCCTCAATGATACCACGGATTTCGCCTTCTGAATAACGATGGTGGTCCGGAAAGAACCGGGTGCCCATTACCGTATAACCGGCTGAATTCAGGGAGTTTACAAAATCCGAATTGCGTGCAATGGCCGAAAATGCAAACACGACGGCGGGGGATGCATCCGCTGCCGCATCTTGGATCGTCGGAATGTCCCGGGAAGTCCTGCCCGGGTCCATGCGGCGGATATGGGGAACATGGGCCGTGTGAAATAACGGCAGCCGCTGGGACCCTTTGCGACAGGCCGGCACTCCCGTTGACGGTACTGGAGGAATGTCACCGGGCCAGCGGGTCATGACAACAGCGTCCGCCCGGGACAGCCCGGAGATCGGTTCACGCAGCATCCCGCGGGGGAAATGATGCCCGTTCCCAAATGGGTTCGAAGCATCCAGAAGCAACAGATCGATATCCCGATAGAGTCGAAGATGTTGAAATGCATCATCCAGGATGATCACTTCCGGAGAGAAAGCACCCACGGCAGCTTTTCCCGCGAGGTATCGATCCCGGCCCACCAGGACTGGAACCCCCCTGAGAATCCGCGCCATCATGTAAGGTTCATCCCCCGCGTCTGCCGACCCCATCAACAGCCGGTCACCATTGCTGACGATACCGCCGGTTCTTTCGGCCCGTCCGCCATAGCCTCGACTTACGACCGCCGTTCGGAACCCCATGCTCTGGAGTTGCTGGGCCAGATAAATGGTCATCGGCGTCTTTCCCGCCCCTCCGAGTACCAGGTTTCCCACGGAAACCACCCGACATGGCAGCCGGCGCACCGAAAGGTATCCGCGCCCGTAAGCACCCGCACGCAGTTTGGTCATCCCACCGTAGACCGTACCCAAGACCGAAAGAAATCCGGCAAGGGAAATTGCGGGCGCCGCTGCAGGGCCGGTCATCACAGATTCAATTCTGGTCCGGATTCGAGATCTCATGGCGGTAACAGATGGCCGATCACATTCAGGGTTTTGGCAACAGCGCCTTGATTGGCCCGGTATATCGAATAGGCCTGCCGTCCCATGGCGCCGGCACGTTCCGGTGTGCTCATCAGATGGGTCACCGCGCGCTGGATATCCGCTGGTGTGTGAACTTCCATGGCACCTCCGCCCTCTTTCAATTTCCTGGCGATATCTGGGAAATCCGTCATATGCGGTCCGAACAGGATCGGTTTTCCACACGCGGCGGGCTCCAGCGGATTGTGCCCCCCACGAGCCACCAGGCTGCCTCCGACAAAACTGACACGGGATATCCGGTATAGGGCACGGAGCAGACCGATTACGTCGACGATCAAAACATCCGTGCCGGTTTCCGTCCCCTGTCGATCCGAATCGCTCAGTCGCCGGCAGGAAAACCCGGCTGCCGAAAATATCCGGTCCACAGAGACGGCCCGCTTGGGGTCCCGCGGCACCACAACGAGACGCAACTCCGGGAAATTACGGCGGACACCCCGGAAGGCGTCGGCAAGCATCGTTTCCTCGCCGTTGTGGGTGCTGCCGGCGACCAACACAGCCGCCCCTTCGGGGATATCAAGATGTTCCGCCAGATCTGTGACCTGGGATTCGGCCGCTGGATTTTCAGGCTGATCGAACTTAACGTTGCCCGTGACGACCAGGCGGCTTTTGGCCACACCGAGCCTATGGAAACGGTCGGTTTCCGATTCCGATTGCGTGCAAATTTTTGAAAACCGATTCAAGGTGGGGCCAATAATGGGTCGGAGCCGACGGTAGCCCGCGAAGGTCCTGGGCGACAGGCGTGCATTCACCAGAAGGAGGGGAATCCGTCGGTGATGAACATGATAGACCATATTCGGCCAGATGTCTGTTTCGACGATCACCACAAGCGCCGGATCAATCGAGTCGGTCATCCGGCGAACCACATGGGGGATGTCGTAAGGGGAAAAGAAGACCGCATCCGCCGAGGCCGGCTCGCGGGAATTGGCCAGTTCGAAACCGGTGAGTGTCGACACGGACAAGAGCACCCGCCGGCGGCCATACCGCTGCCGAAGTGCCTGGAGCAGAGGCAGGGCGGACAGCACTTCTCCCACAGAAAGGGCATGAACCCAGATCGGCCGTCGCCGGCACACGTCTCGGGAAAAGCGCTTTCCCACTGGAGGTGGCACGATCCCGAGACGATACGGCATGGTTTTGCGCCGTTTTTCCGTCAGCAACGCCATCGGCAGAACAATCGGCCAACCGATGCCGGCCGCCAACAGCATGAGTATGTTATAAACAGTCAGCAATGCTGATATACCTTCGTCTGGCCGCGGCAAAAATGCCTGGCCGTGAACAAATGCCTAAAATTATAAATGCCTAAAATTTGAGCTACGTTTCTATGTTTTAATTTAGGCATTTTAGGCATTTTAGGCAATTCAGGCATTTACTCGAATACGGCGTTATGCCTCAGGCGGCTCAATTCCTGAAGACCTGTCCCATGGTTGTTGCATCACTCTGCCGCCTGCAGCAGCAGCCACCCTGCACACAGGAAAATGATATTGGCCGTCCAGGCGGCGACCCAGGGTGGGAGTACTTCGCCGTATCCCAGAGAAAGGCAGAAACTGTAGAAAATCCAAAAGATAAAGGCAACACCGATTCCTGAAGCGATACCCCCGGCCAGCCCCTTTCCCAGTCGACCACTGGCACCGATGGCGATCCCCAGAAGGCTCATGACGATGCACACAAAAGGAAACGCGATTTTCGCGTGAAGATCCACCCGGTAGGCGGAGGCATCATAGCCTTCCGACTCGATCCGCCGGATAAAACCCAGAAGCTCCCGGAAGCTCATCTCTTCTGATTTCTTGACTACTTTCTTAAGATCTTCGGGTTGAATCGACAGCACTTGAGACAGACGCTCCGAATAGGAGACCCGGTATCGGCCTGTCTCCCGATCAAGATCCAATTCCAGAACATTCTTCAAATCCCACTGATCACCCCGGAACACCCCTTCCCCGGCATCCAGGCGCCGCACCAAACGAAAGTCGTCATCGAACACATTGAGCGACAGTCCATGAATCATCAGCTCCGCCGGATTGTAGAACTTTATATGGATGATTTGCCTATGACTCTTCAACCAGATGTTTTTTTCCTTAGCCGTAACCAGAACCGATCGTCGGATCTCCCTGCTTTGAATGTGATTGGCCTTGGCCATTGTCACCGGAGCAATCCCCTCGGAGAGAAGTAATACCAGGGCGGTAGCACAGATGCCAAATCCCAGTACCGGTTTGAACAGGTAGTAAACACTCACCCCACTGCTCTTTAGGGCAACCAGCTCGTTATTCTTGCCCATGAGGCCGAGGGTAATCAGAACCGAAAGCAACACCCCTACCGGGATAAACATCACAATCATAAAGGGAATCTTCAGGAAAACGAAAAAGAGGGCTCGCAGAAGGGCAATTCCCGATTCAATGAACTCGTCCATGGTACCCAGGTAGTCCACGGCAACAAACAGAACCAACACAAGAATCAAGACGATGGTAAAGAACTTGAGCATTTCCCGAACCATGTATCGGTAGAAAATAGGCATTTACCCCTCACCCGGTTTTTTCTGCCGCCTTGCGCTGACGGTCCGCTGCCACAGAACCTCAATAGCGATCAACATGGAGTCAATACGGATCGGGCGTTCGTTCGCTGTTCGAATCATCAGGTAAAGCCCGACAATACTGACAATGACATTGGGTGCCCACATGCCGATGGCCGGTGGGTAGACACCGGATTCGCCGAACGACCAGCCTACAATGAGCATTAAGTAATAGAGGATAAAAAACGAAAGCCCGAGCACCAGACCCACGGATCGTTTCCCGGCCATGGGTTGCAACCCCAGAGGAACCGCCAACAGCCCCAGGGCGAAGCAGGCAAATGGGACGGCGAACTTCTCGTGGTACTCGATCAAGGCCGAATAATAGCGACTGTCTTTTTTCTTCGCCGAGTTGATAAACTGCCTCAGTTCCGTGATCGACATCTCCTCCTTGTCTTTGGGCTCGCGGCGAACTGCAGTCATCATTTCCTTGAGAGGCAACAGGCGGTCAATGGCCTCGAATTTAGTCCAATCTGCGGTTCGACTGGCACGATCAAATTTGTAAATCATTCCGTCAAACAGCCGGAGGTTGACGGAAAGCCGCTCTCGGGATGGGAAGATCAAGCCTCTGGAGGCAACAATCGTGAGGGTCACCCCGGACTTACTCTGGTCTTCCAGGAAAATGTCCTGAAGAGACCGGGTTCTCAGATCAACCTTGCTCACGTAGAGCATGAACCCCTCGAAGGCATCGTTGAAGGTCCGCTCCTTCAGCCCGATATCCACATGGTTGGCACCGATCTCCAGAAGCGTCTTCTTAAACGACGACTTCCCCCAAGGCAGCCCGTACACGGACATAAATGCCGTCATTAAAAAGCCGGCGATGCTAAATATAACAACCGCCGGCAGCAATCGGTAAAGACTCACCCCTCCGGATTTCAGGGCGACAATCTCATTGTCTGCCGACATCCGCAGAAATGTCATAAGGATGGCCATCATAACCGACATGGGAATGATAAACTCCAGGAAAAACGGCATGGAGAAGGCCATCATTTTCAGGACAGTGACCAGCGGGACCCGGTAGTTAATGATGAGGTGGGTGATCTCCAGAAGATTGGTCATCATAAACACAAAGGTAAAGAACACCAATGTCACCAGGAACGTGGGCAGTAGCTCTTTTAAAATATATCTATCAATGATGGGCGGTTTCAGTGTCACGGTATCATTTCAGGTCATTGGAAGTTAGGCAGAACCATCGACCCGTGCTCCGTGGATGTCATCAGACGGCATGCCGCAACGGGCCTCGGGGTCCAACAATCGTTCCGGCGACGAAAGACCGAGTATTCAGAGTACCTTATTGGCCCCTTGGGGACAAGTCAAACTGCCATTCCAAAAAGACAAACACCGTTTCCAGGGCACCCCATGGATAGGATGGGTATTGATAATACCTCTGCTGCAACCCAATCGTATCGAAAATAAAAATTGGATTACGTTTCCCAAACACTATAGTCTGGAAAATTACAGCGGTTGCCATAAATATGTTCCGATTGAAGGCAGTGGCCAGGGCGTGGATCCTCCCGAGGCGGATAAATGTTTTCTCTGCAATCGGAACGGAATTCTGAAAATCGCTGTAGAAAACCCTGGATTTGACAGGCCCGAAACGTGCCTTATCAGAAGAGAATGCGCCGAACGTGGGCGGCGGCCTGAAAAGGCCCTCGCTGCATGTAAGAACACTTGTGGATTAATGGCCGGCGTTTCGGCTATCGACGGAGGAAAGAGCATTGGCCGTGTTGAAAATGTTTCAGAAACCGACCCTCACGGGGCTTTCCAAGACCTGCGGTTGAGCCGCTAAAATCGACCCGGTCGGGCTCGGTAGTGCGCTTGCGAATTTGCCGCAACACAAGGACCCGAATCTCCTGGTGGGCTTCGACACCAGCGACGATGCGGCGATTTACAAGCTTAGCGACGAAATCGCCATCGTCACCACAGCGGATTTCATTACTCCGCCGGTCGACGACCCCTATCGGTTCGGGCAGATTGCGGCGGCAAATGCCATCAGTGATGTCTATGCCATGGGGGGGCGACCGGTCACCTGCCTGAATCTGGTCGCATTCCCCATGAAAAAGCTCGGCCCCGACATTCTTCAGGAAATTGTTGCCGGGGCCGTCAGCAAGATCTCCGAGGCCGGTGCCGTGCTTGCCGGAGGACACTCGGTGGAAGACGACGAACCAAAATTCGGCCTCGCCGTCACAGGCATCGTCCATCCCAATAAGTACTGGACCAATGCTGGTGCAGAACCCGGCGATGTTCTGATACTGACAAAACCCATCGGAAGCGGCGTCCTGTTCAATGCCAATCTAAAAGGATGGGTTTCTGCGGCGGCGATGCAGGCCTGCGTCGAAACCATCTCCACATTGAACAAAACCGCAGCGGAAGTCATCCGCGCCTATCATCCCCACGCCGTAACGGACATCACCGGCTTCGGCCTCGCCGGGCATGGGTTTGAAATGGCAAAGGGATCCGGTGTCAAATTGAGCATCGACCTTGCGGCGCTGCCCGTCATGATGGAATCTCTGGAGATGTACCAAAAAGGGATGTCCACCGGAAGCAACGAATTTAACCGGCGTCTTGTGTCGAACCATACCGTTTTTCACCGAACCTTACCCGCTTGGCATGAGCAGATCGTGTTCGATCCCCAGACCAGCGGCGGCCTTCTGGCGGCCGTACCGGAAGGCGAGGCACAGCCGGCCATCGATGCCCTGCATCACTCCGGAGTGGCGGCCGCCGGCATCATCGGCCATGTGGCCCCCCTGACGGATTCCGTGCATCTTGTCTTCCGATAGCCGTCTTGATTCAAATCCGAATGTCGAAACCCGAACTACGAAAACCGTGGCGGAACAAACATCGCCAAAGGCATCATTCCGTTTCGGCAGCCGGGACAGTCCGTTACCTATTCGGAGGGCAAGACAGGGGGGAATCCCTTTTTCGACTCGGCCTCGCGTTCGATCAGATCCGCAATGGTCGTCCGGCTGAAAATTTCCATCGCCGAATGGCGGACCTCCTGCCACATCGGAAAAAATACGCAATCGCCTTTTAGCGGACAGGGTCTGGGGGACGTCAGGCTCAGGCAGTGAACCGGGCCGATGGTTTCGTCCATCTGTCGAATGATATCGATGAGCCGTATCTCCTTTGGCGGGCGGATCAGAAAATAACCTCCCTCGAATCCCCGTTTCCCTCTGACATAGCCCCCCTTTCTCAGTTTGTTGAGAATCACCTCCAGAAAACGCAGCGGGATGGCCTGTTCGTGGGAAATCTCGGAAACTTTGATAGGGCCCTCGCCATGGTGCCTGGCCAACTCAAAAATGGCCCGAAGCGCATACTGGGTTTTTTGAGTAATCATCGATCGTCCCCTCGCTGGATGGCATCGTTCATCCAACCCTACATGAAAGGCATCCGGATGGGAACCCCGTTCTGGCCATCGTGTTCGATATCATCGTGAAGCGGGGGGACGGGTAAACGGTTCACATGGTGAGCCGCTTGAAGATCGGCTCGGGCGTCACCCGAATCATCCCCATGATGATCCGCCAGAACCATTTCGAGTAAATGGTGTTTTTCCGTTTGCAAAACCCACGGTAGATGTCGGCGGCGACGTCTTCCGGGCTGGCGGTCAGCGCACCGGGAAGGTCCAGGGCCTCTGTCATTTTTGTACGGACGAAACCGGGCAGTACCGTCATGACGTGTACGCCGCATTTGGAGAGCCTGTTTCTCAAGCCCGCCAGATAGACCCCCAGGCCGGCCTTGGAAGCGCCATAGAGATAGTTGGACTGGCGGCCACGGAGTCCGGCTACCGAACCGATACCGATGATAAACCCGTGCCCCCGTCGTTCAAAATCCGATGCGACGATTCCCAGGATGCTCACGGCGCCGGTGAAATTCGTGTCGATGAGCTGGCGGCCCTTTTCAAAATCGTCGCCAACATCGGACTGTTCGGCGTAGGTACCGAAGGCCAGCACCACACCATCCGGTTTCGGGGTCACCCCGGCGTAGAACGCCGGATGGGATTCATAGTCACAAGCGTCGAAATACACCGATTCAGCGCGAACCCGGTAACGCAACCGGATATCCGCTGCCCGCTTTTCCAACACCTCCATGTCCCGTGATGCCAAAACGACATCTGCCCGTTCCTCCCGCGCGAACACCCTGGCGGTGGCCAGCGCGATATCCGAATTACCTCCAAGTATTAGCAATCGCATGTCTATTCCTTGTTCAGGGATAATGCACAGTTAACCTGGACCCTCTTATTAAACGCTTTTGGAGATGACCCTGAGCTAAAACAACTTTCCAAATTTGACCCTTTGGGTGAAATTTGGGTTAGATGCCTAACCGTTCAGACTGCAAGGATTGCAGCTTGGACTTCAACCCATACTTTTCACGCACGGACTCAAATTCTTTCCAGCGCGGATAGCCCCGAATAAACATGTCCCGTCCCATGCGGACGTCTTTGGTCAGGTAGAGTCGGCCGCCATGATCCAGGACGATACGGTCCAGTTCATCCAGCACCCGGAACAATCTGGGCTCTATCTTAAGCTCCAGTGCCAGCGTGTATCCTTGCAGAGGAAACGACAAATAGTTGTCGTTTCCCGGTCCGAGGAGTTTCAGCACTCCCAGAAAAGAACCAATCCCTTCGGCAGCGATACGGTCCATAATGGTTCGAAGTCCCTCATAGCTGGATTCCTTTGGAAGAGCGAGCTGATACTGGGTAAACCCATGTCGGCCGTACATCCGCCCGTAGGCAGTGATTCGATCCAGGGGATAGAAGAAAGGTTCCATGGGGGTTAGACGATCTTCGACATAATTCGGATAAGAACGGTAATAAAACCTGTTAAACATGGCCACTGAGTACCGATTCAACAAGAGGCCCGGCAGGGTAATGGGCATAGGCAGGGGCGTTCGAAACTTCGGTGCAAGATGCCCTGTGTCGGCGTGTTCGCCGAGCATCAAAATGGAACGTCCGATGTTACCGCCCCTTTGCAGGCAATCAATCCAGGCTACGGAATATGTTGAGGCTGCGTTTGCCTCAAACTGATGGAAGGCCTCTTCCAGGTTTCTGCATCGGATATCCGTCTCACGGATGAACCCGCTGCGCACCGGCTGAAGTTGGATGGCCGCGGTCAAAATTATGCCGGTGAGGCCCATCCCGCCGCAAGTGGCTCGAAAAAGATCTCCATTCTCATCCGGGCTGCAATGCAGAACGTCACCACTGGGAAGCATCAGTTCCAGATAATGCACAAACCGACTAAAACAGCCGACCTTATGGTGATTCTTGCCGTGGACATCACTGGAAATAGCCCCCCCCACAGTGATGAATCGAGTGCCCGGGGTTACGGAAAGAAACCATCCACGGGGGAGAAAAATGTCGATGATATCAGCCAGTGTCACGCCGCATTCCACATGGAGCAGGCCGGTCTTCTGGTCGAAACCAAGGATTTTATCGAACCGGTTGGTCAAAATCACCTTGGGATTCAACGCCGAATCGCCATAACTGCGACCCATCCCATAGGGGATCACCGGATCCGTACTACTCAGTAATCGGCCTAATTGGGCGCGGGTTTCAAAGGTCACTCCATTTGCCTTGATCTGCGGGTATCTTCCCCAGGCGGTGAGCTTCATCAGTAGGTCATCCGATAATTAAATATCCGGCGCAGCATCTTCAGCGCGGTCCGGGCATGGGCCCGGAAATGCCCGGAGTGTTTTGACACGCCGCCGTAGCGCTGCCGATAGGAAACCGGGATTTCAATGATGCGACGCCTGCAAATCAGGACCGCAATCATCATCTCCGGAGAGAAGTCAGGTCCCGAGGCTGTCAGATACGGCCGGATTTTCTCATAGCTGGTTTTCCATATCGCCCGATAGGTGCATCCGACATCCGTAAAGCGTGGTTCCTGCGCCCACCACAAGGCCTCTATGAGCTTTCCCACGGCGACATTCCCCCAGCGCAGGAGGCCTTCCATGTTGGCCCCCTGTTCAATGAGCTGTCGGGTGGTGCGCGTGCCGATGACCATATCGCAGTCTTTGAGGTATTGCAGGAATTTGGGAATGTCCTTTGCCTGGAAGCTGCCGTCTGCTTCAGTCAGCACAACGATATCGCCAAGGGCATCGTCCAGCCCCCGCCGCAACGCGCAACCATATCCTTGACGCGTCTCCGTGACGACCCTGGCCCCGGCATGGTGTGCCCTCTCGCCTGTCCGGTCTCGGGAATTATTGTCCACGACCAGGACCTCATCGATCTCTTTTCGAGAACCGAAGTCCCGAATCACCTCCTCGATGGTTTCCTCTTCGTTGTAGGCAGGAATGACGACGCTCACCCGGTAACGATCAAAATACCGCTCCCGAAGAATGTAGTGCGCCATGTTCAGGTCGTCGACACTGTTTACATTGAGGTAGGCCCCCTCCAGCATGCAGGCGTGAACCGTCTCTGTTTCAGCCATGCGGGACAGGACATCGGTGATCTCCACTTCTCCTCTCAGCGCGGAAGGCGGCGTATTGCGGATGTAATCGAACACCTTACGGTTCAAGAGATAGGTCCCCACGCCCATCAACCGAGTCCGGGGTTGCTTGGGTTTTTCCTCCAGGGAGATCACGCGGGATTCTTTGATGACCCCGGTGTAATTTTTCGATATACGAAATCGGTTCGTCTCTTCGCGAAACATGAGGGCCGTATCGCCGTTGCCGTCCAGGTACGCCAGCAGATCCCTGTGATTGGAATCCAGGTAAAACTCGTCACCCAGCATCACGACAAAACGGTCATGGCGCACCTCCGGTTCGGCACAGAGCATCGCATGCCCGATACCTTTCTGGTGGATTTGGCGAACGAAAGAGATGTCCTGATCGAGTCCGTTGTTTTGAAAATACTCGGCTATCTGATCGCCCAGATAGCCGACGACAACAATGATGTCCCGGATGCCGAGCTGTTGGCGCATGATCTCGACATTCCGTTCGATCAGGGTTTTCCCACCGACCTCCATGAGCGCTTTGGGAATATATCGGGTGGCCGGATAGGCACGCACGCCCTTTCCGGCAGCAAGGATGATGCCCTGGAGTGGGCGGCTATCGGATGGTAGATTCATGGCCTTCCATTGGTTGAACATAAAATTGTGCAACGATGTGATAAACCGCGACAATGTCGCTCAACGCGATAAAATTTTTGCTTCAACTCCACGACTGAAGCACGGAACGTTCGACCTGTGTCGCTCGTGGCGTCCGTTGCCGCTCAGCGAGACGTTCTATTTGCCACCTTTTCCGGAAAATACCATTCGTAGAAAAAGCAGCGGCCAACCGGAAGATACTCGGGTATCTGGTAGCAGTCCCGCAGAATTTGTTTCAGAAACAATTCCCGGTATCGGTCAAAGCGAAAGCCCTTCCCATAGACGACCGAAAAATCCGCCCCCCGAACGGGAAGAATATCGACGGTGAAATCATCGAAGTATTCGATGTAGTCACGAAACTCAGCGGGTTTGACCGGAAGGGTGGACAGAATCAGAATGTTTTTCCCGTCCAAGGCTCTAAAATCGGTCACCTTGTCGTCATTTCGGCCGTTCCGGTCGTCGTCGTTAAAGACGAAAAACCGCTGCCCGCTGTGATACGTCATCAGGGCGGCCGTCGTGTATCCGGGTGTGCCGAATGCGTAATCGGCTTGATGGGGTTGAAGCGCCTCGAAAATTTCTTCTCCATAAAAGCCCATGACTATGTCCGCATAATACCGGTGATTTTTTAAGGTTTCAACCGGCAGTGCGAGTGCGACCAGAACAACGAGAACATGGAGACCGCTGAAAATCAGCGAAAGTCTCACAATTCGGCGGATGGCCGCCGTATCAACGTACACCAGCAGCAGATAGACGAAGGGATAAAACGACAGTGTCCAGTGCAGACTCGTATCGAAAAAGGACAACATCGCCAGCAGTCCCATTGGGATAACCGCCAGGTAAAAGAACAGGTTGTTCTCTGCGCGCACACCACGATAGACGCTTCCGGCATTGCGCAGGAGGTAGTAGGTCACCCACGGGGTGGCCAGGTAAACCTGGAACGCGACAAACAGCAGGAAGGTCTCCAGACTCAGGCTGTGGTCCTTGTTCCGGTTGAAGACATTGAACATCAGCGTCAGCCAGCAATCGTGGTAGTTCCAGTAGAGGTGCAGGACGATCATCGGGGCAGCACCCAGCAGGATCAGAATGCCCTGTTTGATCGATTCCCGCCGCCAGGAGAGCACCAGATAGCCGAAAATACCGATCATCAGGAGCCCGGCAAAGTACTTGCTCAGTATGGCCAGGCTTAGAAAAAACCCGGTCAGCAACAGCAAACCCGAACTGTGCCGGTGCACCCCGGTGTAAAATGCCACCCCCGTCAGAAAGACAAAAAGAAACAACGGGATGTCGGTTGTGATGGGAATCAGAAGAACGTGCAGCGGTGATGCCAGAAATGCCAGAGATATCCATCGTGCCTTCTCCGGCCGCCCTAAAAACCGTTGAATGACCAAACCGATCCCGAGAGCCACCACCGCACCGGATACGAGGGTAAAGAGACGAAAGAAGAAAATGTGCCGGCCCGGAAGAGAAAACAGGCGGATTACCCACGCCACCATAGGAGGGTGATCGTAGTAGTTCACATCCAGATTCAAGGCCCAAGTGTAGAAATACGCCTCATCCGAAGTGATGGGAAACAGAACCGCCAGGACCAGTTTTATCAAAAGGATCCCGGCAAAATATTTCCGGTAGTGCTTTTCCACCGATCGATTCTTTCAGTAGATTTTGTGAGAACTTCGAAATCCTGCAAGCTACCAAAATCACGTGGCTTTGTCCACAACTGAGTCCGGCCGCAGAAAATTCCGATCGACCGGCGTTGACACCAACGAAACCGGGTTTGTCAGGGGCAATACGCCTTGAGGGATGGTTGTCATCTTCCGCCGGCAACGCGCCGAACAAGGTGCCCAGAACCGACACCCGGGGCAACTTGACTTTGGTCAGGGCGACACGTATTGGAAGACCATGACAAGTGCGGACCAGAAATCCTACCTGGGGCTGGCCTTGGCCTGGGTTATCGGCTTTACCCTCCTTCGAATGGTTTACAGCCAGGCATTTCTATTAACACCGGATGAGGCGAACTACTGGCAGTGGGGCCGTCACCTGGATTGGGGCTATCATGACCAGGCGCCGCTCATCGGATGGGCCATCCGGGCCAGCACCTCTCTTTTTGGCAACACCGAGTTCGGAGTCCGCCTTCCCTCCGTTATCGCCATGGCCATTGCGTCCCTGTACATGATCGCTATCGCGAACCGGTGGTACGGGGCAGATGCCGTATTTGGCACCGCTTTGCTGACCCAGGCCATTTTCGAGTTCAATCTGGGTGGTCTCCTGGCGACGCCGGACGGGCTTCAGGCGGCCGCCTGGGCCGGAGCCACCTATCACGTGGCCAGGGGATACGAAGACAATGCCGGATCCCAGTGGCTGGCCGCCGGTGCCTGGTTCGGTTTCGGCCTGCTCGCCAAATTTACGATGGTCATTTTTCTTCCCAGCGCCTATCTATACGGGCTCGCGGCCAGAGAGCATCGATCCCGGTTGGTCGGCATCAAACCTTATGCCGGTGTGGCGCTCGGATTCGTCATGTTTTTGCCGGTCATCCTCTGGAACCACGCCCACAACTGGAACTCGGTGCGCCATGTGGCCCATATCGGGGGCGCAAACGAGCCGTTTGGAATCCACCTGAATTTTCTGGGTGATTACATCGGGTCCCAGGCCGCGTTACTGACGCCGCTGGCGTTCCTGTTGGTCCTTATGGCCTGGGGCCGCGCGCTGAGCAGCGCCGAACGGCAGACGCGTTGGATTTCCCAATACCTGTTTTCTACGTCGTTTCCTATGTTTGCCGGATTTGCCGTGTTGAGCCTGCATTCACGGGTTTACGGCAACTGGCCCGGTGCCGGTTATATTCCCGTGGCCGTTCTGGCTGCCGCCTTCTATCGCGGAAGGAAAAAGCCCGGGTTTCAAAAAACCGGTTTCGGGCGAAAATTGTACCCATGGACCGTTGCCTCGGCCTATCTGATTACGGCGATCGTCCTGGTTCAGGTGGTCTGGCCGGTCATCCCTGTTCCCCGACGCCTGGATCGAATCTCCCAAGAACTCACCGGTTGGGATGCCCTGGGAACCCGTGCCGGAGATCTGATTGCCGACATGCCGAATCCCAACAGAACGTTCCTGTTCGCATATGCCTACCAGGAGGCCAGTCAACTGGCGTTCTACACACCCGGCCAGCCAGAAACGGTCGCCATCAACAAATGGTCGCGGCCGAATGTCTACGATTACTGGTGGCGGGATGAAGATCTCATCGGCTGGGACGGCGTTGGCATATCTTACGGGTCCAGGGACCACGAGACCCGCCTGGCTGAGATTTTCGAACGGATCGACCCGCCGGTGGCCGTGCCGATCCACCGGAAACAGGTATTTTGGCGGCGGTCCGTGCCTGAACCGCCGATCAAGGTGTTCTTCCTGTATCGCGCGTATGGCTTCAAAGGCGGGCTCCGGTGGATTCCCCCGGATGCCGATGATGTAAGGGTTTCCCAGAAAGAAATGCCTTAAATTATAAATGCCTAAAATGCCTAAATTTGAAGACTGATATACATTGGCCATTTTGGGTATTTTAGCGCATTTCAGGCATTTCAGGCATTTCAGGCACTTTAGGCATTCGTAAAATTTCCCTTAAACCCCCATTCAAAGAGAACCAGTTATGTCAAATTACACATTCTATAAAGTGGAACGAAAAGGCCCTGTCGCATGGGTGTATCTGAACCGGCCGGAGAAAAACAATGCCATGCACCTGCCGGCCTGGACGGAAGCGGAACCGGTTTTTGCATCGATGGATGCCGATCCGGACATCCGTGTCGTGGTCATCGCCGGGAAAGGGAAATGCTTCTGTGCCGGTCTCGACCTTCTGGAAATGGCATCCGCCGTACCTGAGTTGGCAGAACCCCATCCCCGGGGCGGATCCAAATGGCGTCTGGTGCGCAAGGTCAGAGAACTGCAGGAGACCATGAACGTTATCGAGCGCTGCCGCAAGCCGGTCATCGCCGCAATACATGGATACTGCATCGGCGCCGGACTGGACATGGCGGCATCCTGCGACATCCGATTGTGTTCGGCGGATGCCGTGTTTTCCCTGCGGGAAGCAGCCATTGGTATTGTGGCCGACGTCGGGGCCCTCCAGCGTCTACCGCGGATCATTGGCCAGGGCATTGCGCGGGAACTCGCCTTTTCCGCGGCCTTTGTGGACGCCCAACGGGCCAAACGGGTACTGTTGGTGAACGACGTGTTCAAGGATAGGGACGAATTGATGGCCGCTGCCCAGGCAATGGCCGAAACTATTGCAGACAATTCTCCGCTGGCGGTTCAGGCCGCCAAGGATGTGCTCAATTACAGCACCGGGCGACCGGTGGAAGACGGACTGCGGTACGTCGCCGGCATCAGCGCCAATATCATCCCTTCCGCCGATCTCATGGAAGCCATGACAGCCTTTGCAGAAAAACGGAAACCGAAGTTCACCGGGGAGTGAATCGGTTGGCCGGTTGGCCGGTTTTACCAGTTTCGCCGGTTGGCTGAAAAGAAGGGCGTTTGCCGCTTTTGGATGTCGTCATTGAGTCATGGGTCCCGCTGCAGGGAACGTCATTCTTGGGTTTTCTTCCAACTTGCAGCCCGCCACAGGCGGACACGCTTTTAGCTTTCAACTTTGAGCTTTGAGCTTCGAACTCCAATCCCTTACATCTGTCCTCAGTCCTCTGTCCTCAGTCCTCTGTCCTCAGTCCTCTGTCATCCGACTTCTGGCATCTGACTTCTGGCATCCGACTTCTGACTTCTGACATCCGACTTCTGACATCCGACTTCTGACACCGGATACCCGAAACCCGATACCTGCCTCCAACATCAAGCCCACTGAAGGCAAGCAAGCATCCAGAATCCAGGATCCAGTATCCGTTGACCTACCACCGCTGCTCCCTTGTTTCAAAGCAGGGGATACACAGCGTCTCTCCCATGAATCGTCTTGTGCGCGACTCCATTACGTTCTCTCCGCACCCCTCGCACGGCACACTCTCCATGATCCGGGCTTTTTTCGGAGCAGGCTCCGACACCGGATTGATGTCGAAAAGCTCTTCCGGGACTGCCTCCATGATATACCGGGTCTGGTCATCGATCGCTCGTCGCAGCCGAGCTTTTTCCGCCGAGCTGAGATTCCCACCGGCCGCCTTTTTCTTTCGGAGGGAAACGATGGTGCCGTCCGGCCGGCCCATGATCCCGGGTCGCGTGACGATACGGATCGCTTTTCCGTCCCGGCGACGGTAGAACGTGAAGGCGTTTTTGCCGTAGTCCAGATGGATCAGGTTCCCCTTTCCGAAAGTGCAGCCGGTCAGAAATTGAATGGCGTCAACGCCGCACATGTCGGTCTCGACAACGGCCAGGATCTCTTCGTCATCGGCCCTGCCGACATCG
Source organism: Olavius algarvensis associated proteobacterium Delta 3 (assembly GCA_903231505.1). Taxonomy (GTDB): domain Bacteria; phylum Desulfobacterota; class Desulfobacteria; order Desulfobacterales; family CAFBRK01; genus CAFBRK01. The sequence goes on from CAFBRK010000034.1 coordinate 80,222, forward strand.
CGGAGCGCTACCTCGGCAGCCCGGATGCCGATTGCCAGCCCCGGGCAGGAATGCCCGTGGAACCGTATCGTCTGCTCGATCAAGTCTTCGTGGATATCCATCACGCCTCCCGGATGTCTCTGTTCCGAAGATCTCAGGAAACTATTCTACTCCGGCATATTGGGCCATTTGGTCTCTTTCCCTTTGTAATTCCGGAGCGTGTATTCCTTCTCGTTCTTGTCAACGATGTAGTAATCGGGCATGAGGGGTATTTTCCCGATATTCGTGGCGATCACATACATGGGCTGTGCCAGACCCGTTGTGTGACCACGGATGGCATCCCGGATCAATTCGGCGCCTTTCTCCACCGGCGTCCGGAAATGATCGATTCCGGGTGCGGGCTCACAGTAGAATACATAATAGGGCCGGATGCGCACGGTCAGGAGTTTCTGGTGCAACCGCCGGAAGGATTCCACGTCGTCGTTGATCCCCTTGAGAAGTACCGCCTGATTGCCCACGTTCACCCCGCAGGTCAAGAGTTCGTAAACCGCCCGCGCGGTTTCTTCGGTCAGTTCGTTGGCGTGATTGCATTGGGTGTTGATCCATATCGGGATGCGGTGATAGGGGCGCAGGATCTTTTTCAGACCGTCGGTAATCCTCTGGGGCAGCACGATGGGCGCCCGGGTGCCGAACCGGATCATCTCCAGGTGGGGGATCTCCCGCAGCTTTCGGATAACATATTCGATTTTTTCATCGGACAGAATAAACGGGTCACCTCCGGTAATCAGAACATCCCGGATTTCCGTGTGCTCCCGGATCCAGTCGATACCTTCATCCACGTCCATGCGCAGCTTCAGATCCCGGTCGACCACCAGCTCCTTGCGAAAACAGTGCCGGCAGTAATTAGCGCACACGTCGGTGACGGTAAACGCAATCCGGTCATCATACTGCCGTGCAATGCTGTCGGGGCGCACTTCCCCGGTATCGCGATTTTCCTTCCATATGAGATAATTCGGTATCCCAAATGTATTCTCTCTTTCTTTCAAAGAGGGGATCACCTGTTTTCGGATAGGGCAGTCCGGATCCTCCGGGTCCATCAGGGACGCAAAGTACGGCGTTGTCCCCCATTTGGTCTTCATTTCCCCAATCGCTTCTTCTTCTTCGGGAGTCACGTGAATATACTCTTTGAGTCGGTCAATGGTGTTGACATGGTTGTGAAGTTGTTCTTTCCAAGCCTCCATGGAATTGCTCCTTCTGCTGTTAGTATCGCTGAAACGATTTTCTGCAATATCGGAATCACTATCTTGACAGGTACAAATCATGCTCCCTTCCCGTCACATGTGTCCGGTGGCCTTCCCATTCCCGCACTTTCAGGTCCATGTAGCTGCTGTAAAGCCGCTCTCCGAGAGTCCTTTTCAGAAACCGGCTTTTTTCAGCCTCGACCAGTGCTTCGTACATACTTCTCGGTAAAAACCGTTTGTCCCACACACGTGCGCCCACATTACGTTTGTAGGTGCTCCCGGATATTGATTTTCCGCTATCGATTTTCTCCTTTACGCCCTCCATTCCCATGGCGATCAGCACCGCCATCTGAAGGTAGACATTTCCGGCCGGATCCGGATTTCTCAACTCCAGCCGCTGGTTCCGGGGGCTGTCGGTGAAGGGTATCCGGACCATTGAACTGCGGTTGCTGTATCCCCAATTGCGGATAATCGGGGCTTCCCGCTCGATGACATAGGCCTTGTAGGAGTTGAACGTGGAGGCCATGATAATGGACGTTTCACGAGCATATTTCAAAATCCCACCGATAAAATGACAGGCCGTCTGGCTCAATTCGTGGTCGCCCCCTTTTTCATAAAACAGATTGTTACCCTCATGGTCCTGCATGGAAACGTGGATGTGAAAGGCATTTCGGTTGTACCCGTCGAACGGTTTAGGCATAAAGGTCGCATGGTAGCCGAGTTCCTGGGCGGCTTTCTGGGTGACATAATTGAACAGCACGGTCCGGTCGGCGGCCGTCAGTGGATCGGCGGGGTCCAGGTTGATTTCGTGCTGGGACGGGGTAACCTCGTGGTGGGCCTTTTCGAAGGCGATGCCGCATCCCTTCAGGATGCTGATGACCCGGTTCCGCACGACTTCACCTTTGTCATGGGGAGTCGCCTGGCAGTAGCCGGCTTTATCGGAATGAATCCCGTCCCTGAATTCGTCACCGGTCAGCACAAAAAACTCATGTTCGGGACCGACCGCAAATTGAAATCCCAGTTCCTCTTTGGCTCGAGCCAGCACGTTTTCCAGTGCCGCCCGGGGATCGGCCTGGGCCCGCTTTCCTTCCTCGTTGTATATACTGCCGATGAAAAATCCGAGCTTTTCATCCGAAAAACGGATGACGCGAAATGTGTCCGGCACCGGGAACAACAAGCGATCACTGTTTTCCACCCTGGCGTATCCGGGGACCGAACTGCCGTCAAACCCGATCCCGTTTTTGAGAATGCGATCCATGTTGTCCGGATTCACCGGCAGACTCATAATCCGGCCGTTTAAATCCGTAAAGAAAATTTTCGTGGCGTCCGTTTCCGCAAGTCCGCTTTCCAGGCCTCCCATGCTCCCTCCTTGCCGACGAGTTAAGCTGCTCTAAAGATTTATTGGGGCGATGCATTGCCGGGCTGTTGCCCAAATAGCCATTGAATCGCATGGTTTTAGTTGCTAGGTGTTCATAAACCACTCGAGCACTGAGGTAACCGATTATGATGGGG
>CAFBRK010000035.1 GCA_903231505.1 Olavius algarvensis associated proteobacterium Delta 3
AGGGCCGGGCACAGGCCGCCGCTAAAGCTATGGCCCGCACGCCGTGCCGGCCATCCGAGGTCGTCAAACGGAACATATATTTGGCAACGGCTATAAAGGCC
>CAFBRK010000036.1 GCA_903231505.1 Olavius algarvensis associated proteobacterium Delta 3
CAACCCGGTGTCCGGGAGGGTGACGTTTGACCCAGGAGACACTCAGAAGACCATTACCCTCCAGGTGCAGGGGGACCTGCTGGAGGAGGCGGACGAGGGCCTCATCGTGACGCTGTCCGACCCGCAAAACGCCACCATCAGCACGACCGAGGGGAGCGCGACCGGGACCATCCTCAATGATGATTTTCCGCCGCCGGTGATTGGCATCGAGTCGGTGGAAAGCGGCGCGGAAGGCGACAGTGGCACGACGCTGTTGACGGTGACACTCTCGCGCAGTGGCAAGGATCTGTCGGAAGAGACGTCGTTCAAGGTGAGCGTGGCGGGCAGCGGTACGGACAGTTCGAATGCGGCGGACTTTGACAGTGCGTCACTGCCGTTTGTGGTGTCGGGGAGTTTTGCCAAGGACGCTGAGACCGCGACGGTGGACATCCCGGTGAGCGGCGACCTGGTTGTGGAGCCCGACGAGGGCTTCTCGGTGCAGTTACAGGACCCGCAGAACGGCACCATTGATCTGGACAAGGCGAGCGCGACCGGGACCATCCTCAACGACGATGTGCCGCCGCCGGTGCTGTCGATTACGGCGGATGCGAGTGCGGTGCAGAATGAGGGGGATGCGGGGCCGACGCTGTTCACCTTCACGGTGACGCGCACGGGCGACACGACCGGGCAGACGACGGTGGACTACGCGACCACGGCAAGCGCGGTCGACGGAGTGAACGGGGACGATTTTGTGGACATCTTGAACAACCCGGTGTCCGGGACGGTGACGTTTGACATA
>CAFBRK010000037.1 GCA_903231505.1 Olavius algarvensis associated proteobacterium Delta 3
CACCCAAAAGAGATCGAGAGCTCATTGATCGCTAGCAGTCCCCTTAATCATGTATCCTGAATCTTGAAACTTGTATCTTGACCCAACCGGCTAACGGGCAAACGGACAAGCCCTTCGACAAGCTCAGGATAAACAGGACATAGAGGGCGAAATGTATAGAATTTCAAAATGTTGCCGGGGCCCTTTCCCAGAATCCCCCTCTCAGGGATTCTGGGAAAAATACAGTTCCTTTGCGCCCTCTGCGACTCTGCGGTCGTCGTTTCCATATGTCTGCAAACGGAACATATTTATGGCAACTGCTATATTGTACGCGGCAGCGCCGCTCCTGCTAAAATCGCGACGCGATTTTAGTTAGACGACTGCCCTGACAGGATTCTCCTTTAAATATTCCAACCTATTCAATCCGTTGATGTAGGCTTTCGCGCTGGCAGTAATGATGTCCGCATCGGAACCACGGCCTAAGGCGATCAGGCCGTTTTCTTTCAGGCGCACCGTTACCTCACCCTGGGCGTCGGTCCCACCGGTCAGCGCGCTGACCGTAAAGCGGAGGAGTTCGGATTCGGTGCCGGTCAGCTGGGCGATGGTATTGAACGTGGCATCGATCGGCCCGTTACCGTAGTCGGCCCCCTGAACGGACCGGTTGTGGACGGACAGCTTGACACTGGCCATGGGAAGCACGGTGTTACCGCTGGTCACATGAAGATATTCCAGTTTGAAGATATCGGGAGTCCGGAGGATACCCTCGGTGACAATGACTTCCAGGTCTTCGTCGACAATCTGCTTTTTCTTATCCGCCAGTTCTTTGAACGTGTCGAACACCAGGTTCAGCTCTTCATCCGAGAGATCATACCCCATATCTTGCAGTCGGGCCCGCAACGCGTGTCTGCCCGAGTGTTTCCCCAACACCAGTTTGGTGGAGATGAGACCCACATTTTCCGGTTTCATGATCTCGTAGGTCATGGGATTTTTCAGCATACCGTCCTGGTGGATTCCGGCTTCATGGGCGAACGCATTCGCGCCGACCACGGCCTTGTTCGGCTGAACAATGATTCCGGAGATCATACTGACCAGGCGGCTGGATGGGCAGATCAGCTCGGTGTTGATGCCGGTGGACATCGGCAGGTATTTGGGCCGGGTGTTGATGGCCATCACGACCTCTTCCAGGGACGTATTTCCAGCCCGCTCGCCGATCCCGTTAACGGTGACCTCCGCCTGGCGTGCGCCGGCCTGAATCGCGGCGAGGGTGTTGGCGGTGGCCAGTCCAAGATCGTTGTGACAGTGGACGCTGAGAATCGCCTTGCCGATGTTGGGAACATGGTCCCGGACATAGCGCACCATCTCGGAGAACTCGTTGGGCACGGCATACCCCACCGTGTCCGGCAGGTTCACGGTCGTCGCTCCCGCCTCGATGGCCGCCTCGAAGACCTTGCAAAGAAAGTCCCAATCGCTCCGGGAACCGTCTTCGGCAGAGAACTCCACATTGTCTGTCAAAGATTTGGCGTAGCGAACGGCCTCCAGCGTTGCGGACAGCACCTCCTCCCGGTTCATGGCAAGCTTGTGTTTCATGTGGATTTCGGAGGTGGCAATGAACGTGTGGATGCGCGGTTTGGCTGCATGTTGAACCGATCCCCAGGCACGGTCGATGTCCGCCTTGGACGCCCGGGCCAAACCGGCGACTTCCGCATGGGTTATTTTCCCAGCTATCCGGGATACGGCCTCGAAATCGCCTTCGGATGCCGCGGGAAACCCGGCTTCAATGACATCGACGCCCAGTTTTTCCAACTGAACGGCAAGTCTCAGTTTCTCCGCCGTGTTCATACTGGCCCCTGGAGACTGCTCTCCGTCTCTTAACGTGGTATCGAATATAATAATACGGTCGCTCATTTCTCTTCTCCCTTATTCCCGGTGAATACTGCATGCCTACCGTATCCGGGCAATTTCAACCTCTCTTTTAAAAGCATATTATTTATTTAAAGCGGCGAAGCCGCGCCTAGTAAAACCGTCATACGGTTTTACAGAGCATGGGCCGCAGGGCGGTGGACAGCCCCGCGGCGTTTTTCCATCCTGTGGGTTTCATCTCTGTTTCTCCGGTGGTTATTCGTTATTGTTTTGCCGTGCCAGCCTGTACTGGAAACTGTCGGCCAGGGCCTGCCAGCTGGCTTCGATAATGTCTGTGGAGACACCGATCGTGCTCCAGATGTTATCTTGATCCCGGGACTCGATGTACACACGGACCTTGGAGGCGGTGGCGGAGCGCCCGTCCATGACGCGCACTTTGAAATCCACCAGGCGCATGTCATCGAGATCCGGATAGAAGTTGTCCAATGCCTTACGGAGGGCGTTGTCCAGGGCGCTGACCGGTCCGCGCCCCTCGGCGGCGGTAATTTCTCCCCGATCTCCGACGGTGATCTTGATGGTGGCATGGGCACTGCAAGGCTGCTCACGGTCCTTTTCAATGACGACACGGAACGATTCCAGATCGAAATACGGCCGAAACTGGTCGGTGAATTTCTCCATCAAGATGGCCAGGGACCCTTCCGCCACGTCGTACTGGTACCCTTCCTGCTCGAGACGTTTGATCGCTTCGACGATCTTCCGGCTGTCATAGCCGTTGCGGTTCAAGTCGATGCCCAGCTCTTTGGCTTTATATTCCACATTGCTTTTTCCGGCGAGATCCGACACCAGGATGCGCCTGCGGTTGCCGACCAGTTCCGGAACCATGTGCTCGTAAGCCCGGGCGGTTTTCATCACCGCGTTGACATGGATGCCGCCCTTGTGGGCAAAGGCACTTTTCCCCACAAACGGCCTGGACTTGAGCGGCACGATATTGGCCGTTTCGCTTACGAACCGGGAGAGTTTCCGCAGCTTGGTCAGGTTTTCGTCGGACATGCACGGATAGTGCATCTTCATGGCCAGAACCGGAATGACCGAAATCAGATCCGCATTCCCGCAACGTTCCCCATACCCGTTGATGGTGCCCTGGACCATGGTGGCCCCGGCTCTGACCGAGGTGATCGAGTTGGCCACGGCCAGACCGCTGTCGTTGTGGCAATGAATACCGATGGGTACCGGTGTGCTGTTTTGGATACCGACAAACTCGATGATTTCCCGGGTGGCCGATTCGATGTCGAATGGGAGCGTGCCGCCGTTGGTGTCGCAGAGCACGAGCGTGTCGGCACCCGCTTCAAGGGCCGCTTCGAGGGTTTTCAAGGCATAGTCACGATTTTCATGATAGCCGTCGAAAAAGTGCTCCGCATCATAAATGATCTCTCGGCCTTCCCCCTTTAGAAATGACACGCTGTCCCGGATCATAGCCAGGTTTTCTTCCAGGGTATTGTTCATGATCTGCTTGACATGCAGGTCCCATGTTTTCCCGAACAGAGTGACCACCGGTGTTTCGGCTTCAAGCAGGGCAATCAGATTCTGGTCGTCACCCGGTGCGATGCCCGGCCGCCGTGTGGCACCAAAGGCGGCCAGGCGGGCTTTTTTCAGTGACAATTTCTTGGCCAGGTCGAAAAACTGGCGATCTCTGGGATTGGAGCCGGGCCAGCCGCCTTCAATATAGTGAATGCCGATGTCGTCCAGACGTTGGGCAATCTTCACTTTTTCTTCCGCGGTGAAATTGACGTCTTCACCCTGGGTACCATCTCTCAGGGTCGTGTCGTAAAGCTGGATCGGTTCCATGTCCCCATCCTCTCGGGAAAGATTTTATGTCGGGAATGTGATCACTCCGCTCTGTGATATAACCGGGTGGTCACTTCCCATGGAGAATACTTCTGATCATCGATCGTGATGATGCGATACTATCGGCGGTTTTCAGGCCTCAATGACCTTACCGCCGTTCCGGCACGCCACATTTCCGATTCCCGGATCTCTTTCAGTTCGACCTCGAGTTTTTCCCTGTAGTCCGGCGCGCTGTTGACATCGAGCACGCGCTGGGTTTCCGTCCCGTCGAGGACCCTTTGATAAAGCGCTTCGAATACGGGTTCCACCGCTTGTCGAAACTTCGGTGCCCAGTCCAGGGCACCACGCTGGGCAGTGGTGCTGCAGCTGGCAAACATCCAGTCCATGCCGTTTTGCGCGACCAATCGAATGAGACTCTGGGTGAGTTCTTCCACGGTTTCATTGAACGCCTCACTCGGGCTGTGGCCGTTTTTGCGTAAAAGGTTGTACTGGGCTTCCATCACACCGGCCAGGCAGCCCATCAGGACCCCGCGTTCACCGGTTAGATCGCTATGGACTTCTTTTTCGAAGGTCGTGGGAAACAGATATCCGGAACCGATGGCAATACCCAGGGCGATCGTCCTCTCTTTGGCCCTTCCCGTGGCATCCTGGTGAATGGCGAAACTCGAGTTGATACCGCTGCCGTCGAGAAAATTGGTTCTCACGGTCCGACCCGATCCTTTCGGGGCGACCAGGATGACGTCGACGTTGTCCGGAGGCACCACGCCGGTTTGGTTTTTGTAAACGATGGAAAAACCGTGGGAAAAGTAGAGGGCGTCGCCGTCGTTGAGACACTCCCGGATCTTCGGCCAGGTGGCGACCTGTCCGGCATCCGAAAGTAGAAACTGGATCACCGTTGCTTTTGTGGCGGCTTCGATCAGGGGAAACAGGGTTTTCCCGGGAACGAACCCGTCTTCAACGGCCTTGTCCCAGGAGGCTCCGCCCTCACGCTGCCCTACGATGACATTAATGCCGTTGTCTCTTAAGTTCAATGCCTGCCCGGGTCCCTGGACGCCATAGCCGAGAATCGCCACCGTCTCGACCTTGAGCACATCTCTGGCCTGTTCGAGGGAAAATTCCTCCGAGGTGATCACCTCTTCCATTACTCCGCCAAAATCGATTTTCGCCATGCTACTCCTCTTTCATTGGTAGGGGCCTGTGTCCAGACCATTTACTGCACGCGTTTCACAACATCGTTGCACGCTTTTATTTCGGTTCCCGGAACAGGGCGAGCGTTCCGGAGCGGGCTATTTTCTTGATGCCCATGGGTTTTAGCAGGTTCATCAAGGCTTCCAGTTTTTCTTCGGTGCCCGTGACTTCCATAATGTAATGCTCCTGGCCGACATCGATGATCTTGCAGCGGAAGATATCCACAATCCGAAGGATCTCCGCCCGGTGTTCGGGTTTTGCCCTCACACAGATCAATGCCATTTCGCGTTGGACAGAGTGCTTGCCCGTCAAATCCCTCAGCTTGACAACGTTGATCAACTTGCGAAGTTGCTTCATGATCTGCTCGATGGCAGGCTCGTCCGCTTTGGTGGTTACCGTGATGCGCGATACCTTCGGTTTGGTGGTTTCGGCCACGCACAGGCTCTCGATGTTGTATCCCCGGCCGGCAAAAAGGCCCGCCACCCGGCAAAGCACTCCAGGCTCGTTGTCCACCAGCATCGTCAGGACATGCCTTTCGTCTTCCTTCACGATCGCTTCCTCCCCTATTTCCGGACTCTGTGTGGCCTCATATTACATGGATAACATCTTGTCCGCCGTCAACAGATAGGCAAACTGAAGCGTGCGTTAATGTTTTCCGGCGTCCCTGTCCCGAGACTCTCGAGGGGGCAGCGGAAAACCTGACATGGGACATCCTCTGCACCCTCGTATGTAAAAAGAGAAAACACCCTGGGAGAAGGAGGCTCCGCCTTCCCATCCCGGATGGCGCATCAAAAGCTTTTGTTTATCGGTAAAACCATTA
>CAFBRK010000038.1 GCA_903231505.1 Olavius algarvensis associated proteobacterium Delta 3
AATCAATCAAGTTAATCCGTACTCGAATCTGACATTGGCTGTGGGCATGACCTAACCCAAAATTCTTTCTTGACTTTCAACGGATTAACTTTGCGGTAAACAAAAATTTTGGTCAAAAGACGGGTTAGCCCGCCAGGAATACGGTGGGTAAGCCCGCCAGAAAGATGGCGGACTAGCCGTTCGCTTTAGGAGCGATATCGTCGCGTTTCCTAAAATCGTCGCACGATCATATTTGCCGATTCCCCTGACTCAAGAGGCATTCATGCTGAAACGGTCGGGAACCATAAATCGGTTCGAACTGGAGTCTCTGGAACCGCGGATTCTGCTGTCGGCGGACGTGGCTGCGGCCACGCCGTGTGATCTGCAGGATGACTGCGAATTCAACCTCGGTGATGACCTGCTACCCCAAGCAGATGAGGTTGCCCTCGGCGACGATATCTGTGTCGAAGAAAAGGCCTTCCAGGACGAACATTCATACGACCCCTCCCAATCCATCGACGACATCTTTGCAGGACTCACCGGCAAAGCTCTGATCGGCGGCGATGACGTTGCCGATGAAGCGGACCCGTTCGAGGACGTTCCCGACGCTGTGCCCGCAGATTCCGACAGGTTTGCCGCGACTGAACCGCAGCCCATTGATCGCTCCGAGGATGGATGTAGCGGCGTCGTTGAAATCCTGGACACCCGACTGGCCAAGCCGGTGTATGATTATTTCAACGACGCCGTCGACCCGCCTGACTCCCGGGGCATACCTCATGCAATCAAGAAATGTCTTGTATATAATGATGATGACGTAGACATCACCGTGGACTGCCTGGATGGCGGGCTGTCTCCGTGTGGCGGTGCGCTGCAATCCGATTTGGAACGCATGACGACCCGCAATGGAGACATTTGTGCCTCCGATCCGGGAGTCGGTGGTGGTGTCATTTTCGAATCCATACAAGTTGATAAGGTCTTTGATCCCACCAGTCTCGACCGTTCGGTCATACCAAACAGCATCATCCTTCCCTCAGCAACAGTATGTAAAACAGCCTTTGAAACGCCTGACGCATCAGAACTCATCCTGAACGGGAACGATCCCCAGGTCAGCAGGGATGGTCTCGTCGTCGGGGCTTCCGAGATCCTTTCCGGCAGCGGCCACTTTCCCGGAGACGTTGTCAACTGTGGGGTCGTAAGTCCCGGAAATTCGCCGGGAATTCAAAACGTGGATACGTTCACCCAAACCTCCGACGGCACGCTGGAGATCGAGATCGGGGGGCTGACACCCGGCCCCGGGGACCCAAACCCGGACGATGGGTATGATCAGATCAATGTTTCGGGGTTGGCGACACTGGGAGGAACCCTCAGTATTTCTCTCATCAATAATTTCACGCCGGCCCTCGGGGATACGTTCGTATTTCTCACCTATGGATCGGTAACCGGAGATTTTGCGGATTTCACCGGTTTGGACCTGGGTAACGGTCTCACCCTCAGACCGGTGCTGGTAGAGAATAACTACCTTCTGGAGGTTGCTCCGCAACCCACGATCCTTTGGGACGGCAGCACCGACGGAGACGGGGACGGAGCGAGTTGGCACGATCCGCTGAACTGGAACCTCGACCGATTGCCCGATGCCGCCGACGATGTGCTTGTCGACCAGCCTGAAGACGTCACCATCACCCTTTCAACCGGAACCGCGCAGATCAACAGCCTGACGAGTACCAACGGGTTCACCCTCTCCGGCGGCACGTTCGATGTCGCTACATTCGTTCGAATCGATAATGACTTCACCATTGGCGGCGGTACGCTGAAAAACGCGACAGTGTTATCTGGCTGGGGTGGTCAGGAAATCAAGGTGACCGCCGGCAGCACGCTGGACGGAGTGACCCTGGAAGCGGACGCGGTGATGACCGCCGGCGGCAGTTCGTACTATCACACGCTGACGTTGACGGTGGTTAACGGACTGACGCTCAACGGCCGGCTGACGATGACGCGCAGCGGGTATTGGGACGCCGGAGCCCTCAATTTTTCGGGGGACCAGACCCTCGGCGGCACCGGCGAGATCCTG
>CAFBRK010000039.1 GCA_903231505.1 Olavius algarvensis associated proteobacterium Delta 3
CCTGTTTGGCCGGTTTGGCCGGTTGGCCCGTTCGCCGGTCTCACCAAGCTGTGAGCTTTATTCTTTAGCTTAGTACTATTTTTTTCTCTGAGAACTCTGTGAGCTCTGTGAGATCCTTTTATCCCTGAAACCTGAAACCTGAAACCCGACACCTGTCCTCTGCCTTCTGTCCTGCGCTTTCCGACCTCCGACCTCCGACATCTGACTTCAAGTATCCAGCAACAAGCATCCAGTATCCAGTTTCTTGCCCGCCGAAGGCGGCCGAGCATCAATCCTTCATTCGCAGCTGCACCACCCGATCCAATCCACTGTAGTCCTGATGCACCGTGACGTCACTGTAGTGACCGGCGGAATCGGCCATGGCCCCGACGGCGGCACCCTGATCAAAACCGATTTCCACAAGTAAATACCCCCCCGGTTTCAAGTGCCGATGGGCCGCGCCAAACAGATGCCGAAACGCCGCAAGTCCGTCCGGTCCTCCGTCCAGGGCCCTGCGGGGCTCGAACCGCGCAATCTCCGGTTGTAGCCTGGGAATATCGCCGGCCGGAATGTAAGGCGGATTGGACACGATCATGTCAAAGAAAGACGGCTCGGCGGCCAGCGGCTCGAACCAATGCCCGCTGCGCAGTTGAATGCGTCCCCCCAGGCCATGGTCCCGAATATTGGTTCCGGCGATTTCGAGAGCGTCGCGGGAGGCATCGGAAGCAACGATATTCAGGAGCGGCTTTTCCGTGGCCAGTGCCATTGCGATCACACCCGACCCTGTTCCGGGCTCGAACATCGATTGCGGTGTGCCATCCGGAAGCAATGCCAGAGCCGCCTCAACCAGACATTCGGTTTCCGGTCGGGGAATCAGTACGGCCGGGCTGACGGTTATCTCTAGAGACCAGAATTCCGCTCGACCCGTGATGTAGGCTACCGGCTCCCGTTGCACGCGCCGCCGGATGGTCTCCTTGAAACGGCGGAGTTCGCCATCCAGCAGAGGCTGATCGTAACGCAGATAAAGATCCAGACGCCGCAGTTCCAGCACATGGGCCAGAAGAACTTCAGCAGCGATCCGGGGGCTGTCAACCCCATGGGATTTAAAGTAGTCGGTGGTCCACCGGAGAATTTTAAGAATGGTCCATGGCGAGTCGTGGTGCTGTTTCGGTTTCTGCATACTTCAGTGCCTGGGTCTGAAAATAGGTCGTCAGCTCATCTATGAGTTCTTCCAGATCCCCCTGGAGAATGGCTTCAAGTTTGTACAGTGTCAGGCCGATGCGATGATCGGTCACCCGCCCCTGGGGAAAGTTGTAGGTCCGAATCCGGCCGCTCCGATCTCCGGTACCCACCTGACTCTTGCGTTCTGCGGATATCTTTTCGTTTTGCTCCTGAATGATTTTATCCAGAAGACGCGCCCGAAGCACCTTGAGGGCTTTGGCCTTGTTCTTGTGCTGGGATTTTTCATCCTGACAGGAAACCACCAATCCCGACGGCAGGTGCGTGATCCGCACTGCTGAGTCTGTTGTATTCACCGATTGCCCGCCCGGACCGGTGGACCGAAACACGTCGATCCGGATTTCCGAGGGATCGATCTCCACATCGACCTCGTCGGCTTCCGGCAACACCGCAACCGTCACCGCCGATGTGTGGATACGACCCTGGGTTTCGGTCGTCGGCACACGCTGCACCCGGTGGATGCCGCTCTCATACTTGAACTGGCTGTAGACCCCCTGCCCCCGAACCAGGGAGATCACTTCCTTGAATCCGCCCGATCCGGTCGGATTTTGAGCCATGATCTCCACCTGCCAGCCCTTGTTTTCGGAATAGCGGTTATACATGCGGAAGAGATCTCCGGCAAATAAAGCGGCCTCCTCGCCGCCGGTGCCGGCGCGAATCTCGAGAAGCACATCTTTTGTGTCGTTCGGGTCTTTGGGCAGAAGGAGGCACTTGAGTTCTTCTTCAAGCCGCTCCTTTTCAACCTCCAGGGTTTTCATTTCCTCTTTGGCCAGCTCCTTGATTTCCGGATCCGAATCCTGGATCAGGTCACCGCTCTCCGCCAGCTCCTGCAGTACCCTGCTGTATTTGCGAAACCTCATCACGATTTTGCTCAGATCGGCATGTTCCCGACTGTATTTCTGATACGCATCCCGGTCACTGATGATTTCCGGATCGCTCATCAATTGCTCGAGGTGAACAAATCGTTGGTCAACTTCTTTCAGTTTTTCGTACATAACCAAACTTTCCGGCCAACCCGCAAACGGCACTGTTCGGATCAGGCTGAATGACAGTGAGGGAATAAGATCGTGCGTCGGTTTTAGTAAACGCGACGATGTCACTCAACGGGCGAAGGGCTTGCCCGCCTTGACTGTGGCGGGTTTACCCGCCGACAGCGGCGCTGGAGGCGACCAGCGATTCTACGCCATTGACGCGGCAGGCGACGATTCCCGTCCCCGCAGCCCCGATGAGCGGGATTTCCGCTTTGCTCCAATCCGCGGCAAGGCGTCCCGGCGACGGCGAATAAAAATGGCCTGCCATGGGAAGCAGGCCAATATTATACGATTTTAGATGGTTAAGCGTCGGTCTTCTGAAACTTTGCGTACTTTTTCCGAAACCGCTCGATACGACCGGCCGTATCAATAAGTTTCTGCTTCCCGGTGAAAAACGGGTGGCACTTGGAACAGATTTCCACACGTATGTCTTTTTTCGTGGAGCCCACTTCAATGGAATTCCCGCAAGCACAGCTCACGGTGGTAAGTTCGTACTCCGGATGAATCTTGCTCTTCATGGTGTTAAAATCCCTTCTATGCGTTCATTGAGTCCAAAAAGTCTTTATTATCACTGGTCCCTTTCATTTTATCAAGCAAAAATTCGATGGAATCCACAGGATTCAATGAGGAGAGGAGCTTTCTGAGAATCCAGACACGGTTGAGCGTTTCCGGATCGAGCAGAAGTTCCTCTTTGCGGGTGCCGGACTTGTTGATGTCGATGGCCGGGAACAGGCGTTTGTCGGCGATGCGCCGATCCAGCTGCAGTTCCATATTGCCGGTCCCTTTGAATTCTTCGAAAATGACCTCGTCCATCCGGCTGCCGGTATCCACAAGGGCCGTGGCAATAATGGTGAGGCTGCCGCCTTCTTCAATGTTTCTGGCCGCACCGAAAAACCGCTTGGGTCGCTGGAGGGCATTGGAATCGACGCCGCCGGAAAGGATTTTTCCGGAAGGCGGCACCACCGAGTTGTAGGCCCGGGCCAGCCGGGTGATACTGTCCAGCAGAATAACGACGTCTTTTTTGTGTTCCACCAGGCGTTTGGCTTTCTCGATAACCATTTCGGCGACCTGTACATGGCGTTCGGCAGGTTCGTCGAAGGTGGAACTGATCACTTCTCCCTTGACCGACCGCGCCATGTCGGTCACCTCCTCCGGACGCTCATCAATGAGCAGGACAAAAAGAACGATGTCCTTGTGGTTGGCGGTGATACTGTTGGCAATGAACTGCAGAAGCATCGTTTTCCCGGAGCGGGGCGGAGAAACAATCAATCCCCTCTGGCCGAACCCGATCGGTGTCATCAGATCCATGATCCGGGTGGAAAAATTTTCCGGATCCTTCTCGAGGTTCGTTTTACGCTCCGGGTAAAGCGGTGTCAGGTTGTCGAAGAGGATTTTTTCCCGGGCGGTCTCCGGATCCTCGTAATTGATTGCCTCGACCTTCAGCAGGGCAAAATAACGCTCGGATTCCTTCGGCTGCCGGATCTGACCCGACACCGTGTCTCCGGTTCGGAGGTTGAATCGGCGGATCTGGGAGGGTGACACATAAATGTCATCCGGCCCCGGCAGATAGTTGTAATCCGGAGCCCTGAGAAATCCGAATCCGTCCGGAAGGATCTCCAGAGTCCCCTCGCCGTAAATCAGGCCGTTTTTTTCAATCTGAGCCTGAAGCAGGGCAAAGATAAGGTCAGATTTACGCATCCCGGCGGCACCCTCGATTTTGAAGCTTTTGGCCATGCGGGTCAAATCTTTGATATTCTTGTCTTTCAGTTCTACAATGTTCATCAACGCGACTCCCCTTGCGCTTTAATAATACTGGTTTTGGTCGTCACCGAAGACCGCTGTGTCCGATTGCCATGGTACCCGCTTGTCACGCACAGCCGCCGTACCCGGTAAATGCCAGGCATCGGAAGCATGTTTATATCCATTACTGCGGGTGACACCCACAAACTGTCTTGTATTCAGGATTTGGATTTTAGCGGTCGTCGATTCTCAATTGCAGTAGATTAGTGCCCTTGCACGGATGATTGGAACAAATCCTTGATGGCGTTTTGGAGGACGTGTACTTCAGAATATATGTAAGATCGTTGATTCTCTCCAAATGGCAGGCGCTTCGGTGACAAAAATCGTAAACCATGAATTATGGTGTGTCAAGCGGTTTTGCTTTTTTTTGTGTCATGGGAAATTTTTCGAGATCCCGGTAGAGCCGCTCCACGTCCCGCTTGAGCGCTTCGGAGGACCCATTATTGGTGAGCACATACCGGCTTCGTGAAATCTTTTCGGCATCGTCCATCTGGACATCCAGCAGCGCTCGGGCCTGGTCCCGGGTAACCCCATCCCTGTCAACCAGCCGCTGGATCCGCAACCGGGTATCGGCAGTGACCGCCACCACCGCGTCAAATAAGGATTCCATACCGGTTTCATAAAGAAGCGGCACCTCGACAACGATCATTTTTTCGCCACGGGCCTCGGCTTTTTTGATGTCACGCGCCATCAGACGGAAGATTTCCGGATGAATCAGCGCTTCGAGCTGTTGACGGGCACTCTCGTTTCGAGTGATGATATCCCGGAGTTTGCGCCGCTCCAGTTGACCGTCCGGAGAAATGATTTCCGGGCCGAATCGATCCGCAATGGCCGACAGCACGGCCGTACCGGGAGCCGCAGCTTCACGGGACAACGCGTCCAGATCGATCACGTGCGCGCCCAACGATTCCAGTTGCTTGCTGACGGCTGACTTGCCGGATGCGGCGCCGCCCGTAACAGCGACCACAAGGGCAGGCCGATCCTGTTTCCGGGGATTCGATGTTTGCATCGGCTTAAACGCCCACAACGCCGATCATTGAGGGTTGTCAGAAAATAATCAAATAATTACATATATAGGACAACCAAACGGAACCCGATAGGCGTATGCATCTTCCAGGCAAACTTAAATTGACACTGCCCTTTGAATCGATCCCCGGGTCCTGTCCGGCATACCTGGTCGGAGGAACGGTTCGAGACCTCCTGCTGTCTCGACCACCGACCGACTATGACATCGTGGTGGACGGAAATCCAGAGGATTTTGCCCGGCACCTGGCGGCGGAACACCAAGGACGGGTTGTTATCCTGGGAAAGCCGGGCCTGCTGCTGTATCGGGTTGTAATCACGGGGAATCTGATCGATGTCACCGAACTCTGCGGGAATTCCATAGATGCGGACCTTGGGGCGCGGGACTTTACAATGAACGCCATGGCGCTGGAGCTGACCACCGGCAGGATCATCGATCCATTAGATGGCCGAAGGGATATCGATCAGCGCGTCGTACGGATGGTATCGGCGGACGCGTTCAGGAAAGACCCGGTTCGATTGATTCGTGCGTATCGCATGGCCGCCGCCTTTTCCTTTTCCATAACGAACGACACAACAGATGCTATCGCCGGGCATGCCTCCCGAATTCAAGCATCGGCCTCAGAACGGGTCCGGGATGAATGGATGAAGATCCTGGATTCCACGGAATCAGCGGCCAGTGTTCGGCAGATGGTGGAGACCGGGCTCCTCGACGAGATTTTCCCGGAACTGCCGAAATCGCCTGAGCAAAAGCAACTCTCCCTCGATGCCTACGAGGACCTGGAGGAGATCCTCCGCGATCCGGAAGTTCGGTTTCCAAAATGGGCCAATGAGATCCGTGTAGATATGGCACACGGCGCGGCCGCGATGCTGAAATGCTGCAGTCTGTTTCGGTGGCTCGAGCCAAAACCGGGTGCATCTGGCGGGATTGTCGAGGGGGCTTCTTCCGACAGGGCTTCAGATGCACGGGCGGATGCGGCAGTCGGCGTGGCCGGCCGGCTCAGGTTTTCAAAATACCAAACCCGTTTCCTCGACACGGTGATCCGCCATGTACCACTGGCCCACCGCCTTTGCCGGGCGGAGCTGACACAACGGGAAGAGATGCGATTTTTCATCCGATTGGACGAGCATGTCTCGGCCATGCTTCTCCTTGTAGCAGCCACAGAGGAGGACGCCACGGCAAGTGTCGATGCCGCTTTTCAGAAATATTACAGGAATTTTCGCGTCATCAACCGGCAACCGCCTCTAGTCGGCGGCAGGGATCTGATCAAGGAACTGGCCTTGGATCCGTCACCCGTCTTTACCCGGCTCCTTTCGGCAATTGCGGAAGAACGCTTGATGGGGAATGTGACGACCCGGGAGGAGGCGCTGGAATTTGCAAAACAGGCGTTGGCGGGTTCAGGGAGCAAGGTTTAGGGCTTGCCCGCCTTTGGCGGGGTGGATACTGGATGCTTGTTGCTGGATGCTTGTCCGCCTATGGCAGGTTGGAGGTCGGAGGTTGGAGGTCAGAAGGCAGAGGACAGATGTCGGAGGTCAGAGGACAGAGGACGGCTGAGACATGAGAACACACGGGCCAACCGGCAAACGGGCAAACGGACCAACGGACCAACGGGCCTAACAGGAAAACCGACTGATCTGATTTCTTATAAACGGACCCGCAGGGTGTTCCGATTTTGTGTTCATCCAGTATCTATTTTACCCACCGCCTCCCCTCAGGCGACTCGAAGAATTCTTTTGCCTCACCGACCACATACAGGGAGCCGGCGATGACCACCACGTTTTGGGGATCGGTGGTTTCCACAGCCCGCTGGACCGCACTTGCCACATCCGGCATCATCTCGATGTCTGTGGCCAGTCGTCCGGCTTCCGGGTAGAGGGTTTCCGGAGGCAGGGCCCGGTCGATGCGAGGGCGGGTAACAATGATCCGGTCGGCATGGGCCGCCAGGTCCTTCAGGATCATTTTATATGGCTTGTCATCCAATATGCCCACCACCAGCGTGATGTGCCGATTGGCCAACTCTTCCGCCAGATATTTTCGGAGATGGCGGGCCGCCATGAGATTGTGCGCGCCGTCCAAAATAATCAGCGGCCGGTCCGAAATTTGTTCCAACCTTCCGGGCCATCTGTTTTCCTTCAGGCCGCTGCCCACCGCCTCCTGTTGAAGTGCGGCACCTTGCCGGTTGAGCAATTCGCAGGTGGCCAGCACCATGGCGGCATTTTCGACCTGAAACGCACCGCTTAGGCCCGTCTGCATGCCGCTCCAGACACCGTCCATGCCGTAGTAGTTGAAGGTTTTTTCCCGACGGTTTCGCCGCACCCGGAAATCTCGTCCGAGAAGGGACACGGCAGCTTCCTTTTCACCGGCACACGTCTCGATGACGGATAACGCGGTCTTCTGGCGCACTCCGGTCACCAGGGGGATGCCGGGCTTGATAATGCCGGCTTTTTCACCGGCAATGGCGGCGATGGTGCTCCCTAAATAATCCTTGTGCTCCAGGGAGATGTTGGTGATGATACACACTGACGGGCGGATAATATTAGTGGCGTCCAGTCGGCCGCCCATACCGGTCTCGACCACCGCCCAGTCCACGTTCCGTCTTCCGAATTCATACAGGGCCATGGCCGTGGAAAACTCAAAGAATGTCGGCTCACGATCACCGGAGTCCACCGAATTAATTGCCTCGTAGGCATTTACCATCTCCTCGTCTGAGATCTGGTGATTATCAACGCAGATGCGTTCGTTAAAACGGACCAGGTGAGGGGAGGTAAACAGGCCGGTACGGTATCCGGCTTGGGCCAGGATGGTAGACAGTGCCGAAGCGATAGACCCTTTGCCGTTGGTGCCCGCCACGTGAATGCATCGGAACTTCTTCTGGGGGCTCCCCAGTCCTTCCAGGATCCGCTCGATGGTATCGAGTCCCAGTTTGATTCCGAAACGCCGGAGTCCATACATCCGGTCAAGGCGCTGTTCGTATGTGAAGTCAGGTGTCATTTACTGGAAACATGCGGCTGTTCCGATTAAGGAAACGTGACGTTCTATAGGGAGGATCCATGGCACGAAAAAACCCGGCAGCGAATGCCACCGGGTTCAATCAAGCATTTTGGACCGATGCCGTTAGTATCTTCGTTTGGCTTCGGCAATGCGCTGACGTCTTAATGCTTCGCGCTGCTTGCGGCGCCGATACTGGCTCGGCTTTTCATAGCTTTTCTTGAGCTTAAGCCGCTTGAACAGACCGTCATTCTGGATCTTTTTTTTCAGAATACGCATGGCCTTTTCAAGGTCATTGTCAAGAACTCGAACTTCAATGTTCTTCAAGTTTCTCGCCCCCTTCGCTGTTAATTCTGTAACGTGTTTTGATTGAAAAAATATATATAAAGCCTTTTATTTAGTATTTCAATATCAAAATAAAATCGTGTCACGATTTTATGAAACGCGACGATGTCGCTTTAACAAGCTGGGGGAATACACAGGCTTAGCTGGAAACATGGGTGCCATTTTGGGATTTGTCTGAAAACAATGCCGGGGCCGTACCCTGTTTAAACGGAAAGTCAACCACCGGAGCGTGAATCGGCAGCGGCCCGATTTGAGCCTGCTCCAACGCGGCATTGCCGAATGACCTTCGACCGATAGACGGGCTTGGAGCCGCCCGAATTACAAGCGAATATCATCTTGACAGCCTTAGGGGTTTGGGTCATATTCAGCCTGTTTTTTTTAACGAACGGCCTATCACCGGGAGCACCGGCAGATAGCCGAGCAAACACGGAAGAAAAAGGAGGAGAGCGTATGCGGTTGATTCTGTTGGGAGGCCCCGGTGCCGGGAAGGGCACACAAGCAAATTACATTAAAGAGCAGTATGACATACCTCAAATATCCACCGGCGATATGCTTCGCGCCGCCGTCAAGGCCGGAACCGATCTTGGTAAAAAAGCCAAAGAGTATATGGATGCCGGCGGACTGGTGCCCGACGATGTCATCATCGGTCTCGTAAAGGAACGGATCCAAGAGCCCGACTGCGACAAGGGATTTCTTTTCGATGGATTCCCGCGGACGATCCCCCAGGCCGACGCCATGAAGGATGCCGGGGTTCCGATAGAAGCGGTTGTCGACATCGATGTGCCGGACGAAGAGATTATCAAGCGGATGAGCGGACGCCGGGCGCACCTGGCCAGCGGCCGGACCTACCACGTCGTATTTAATCCGCCGAAGGTCGAAGGGAAGGATGACGTCACCGGCGAGCCCCTCGTTCAACGGGACGATGACAAGGAAGAGACGGTCAAAAAGCGTCTTCAAGTGTATCACGATCAGACCGAACCGTTGATCGGGTACTACAAGGGATGGGAAACCTCAGGAGAAACGGCAGCCCCGAAATATATCCGTATCGAGGGTGTCGGTAAAGTCGATGAAATTCGGGATTCGATTTTCAAGGCGCTGGATGCGGTAAAATAAGCGATAGCGGCTCAGTTCGCGAAAGGCTTCGTCTATACATGCATGGGCGGGGCCTTTTGTTTTGCGTTTGCCGGTTTGCCCGCCTGCACTGAGCGAGCGTAGCGAGTCGTAGTGTTTGCCGTTTTGGCCGGTTTGCCGGTTGGCCCGTGTGTTCTCATGTCTCAGCCATCCTCTGCCCTCTGACCTCTGACCTCCGACATCTGTCTTCTGACCTCCGACATCTGACATCAGTCCTCTGCCCTCTGCCCTCTGACATCCGACATCTGACATCAGTCCTCTGTCCTCTGCCTTCTGACCTCCAACCTCCGACCTCCAACCTCCCACCCGCCATAGGCCGGCAAGCCCTGAGCCTCTCTACATCTTTCAGCCCTTCCAGCATCCAGCATCCAGCATCCAGAACCCAGCATCCAGAAACCAGATCCCTCCTTGACTTCCAACCCCGAATCATCTAATTTGTCGCATCCTGCAAATATGCGCCTGTAGCTCAGGGGATAGAGCGTCAGCCTCCGGAGCTGAAAGCCGCTGGTTCGAATCCAGCCAGGCGTACCAATAATAACAAGGGGTTGGAATAGATTTTCAACCCCTTTATATTTTGTAAATTCTCATTAAAGTGCCTGATTCGGTAATACCTGATGAATCATCGTTCGGACTGATCTTGACATACTGACTACCGATATTAGGCTATTTATTTAAGAACTTATAACCCACTTCAAATGCATCTTTTTCAAGTTTCAAGAAACCATCTGCACCAAACACTCTTTTCTGATTCTTCTGCGACCAAGGACCAAATAAGAACTTACCACTTTTGGTCGTTTTAGGTTCTCATCCAACAAAAGCAGCTCTTTGATTTACATGAAATCGTCTTTTAATTCCTCTAAATGACTGATTGAACATTTAGAAAGGAGGTACATCATGCCTGTAACAGTAGGTACTGATAAGATATTCACTCACGAAACCTTAAGATCCGGGGTCGTTCGAGTGAGTTTTAATCTGCTAAATCTTTTCGAAGACCTCGGTATCAATGTCAACAACGATAAAATAAAAGAGCGACTGCAGCAGGCGGTTGGTGATGTAACAACTCATTTTGCGTCGTTCAACTGCCCCCCTGATAAACATATACTACTTCCCGCTCCTCCAAAACCATCAGGTGAAGGCGAAGAACCAACGGAAGGGGGAGCGGGGGGGGCTGAAGAGATTCCGAGAATCAGGGTCGATAAATGCTGGAAGATGCACGTCATCGATGCTGGACTAAGTGGGCTGGTGGGCGAGATGACAATGTTTAAAGGCACATTCAGGGGGGCAGGCATGTACGACACTATTGGACCTGCCCCTACTATCAAAGTCTCGTTAAACACTGAATACGCCTTCTATTTAATGTATACAGTCCACGCCTTTCTCGGAACAGTTGAAGCGACTTGGAATGAGAAGTCTGGGATGTGGGAGGTCAAGCCCAACCAAGATGAAGATAAACAGGTTGCGGTTAGCCCAGGTTGTCTCGTTTCTGAAGGACAGATTACATCAGAGTCCTGTGGTTTCGATACGGTTTCGGGAACACTAAAAGTGTTTGCCTCTATTCGAATCCTAATTGATGCATCGGCTGACTTGCAAATTGACTCTGATGGAATCGTGACAGACTTCAATGCCGATGCTCACATAGCTGCTCAGAGCGTAACAGCCCGAGGATATGTGGCGCGTTTGCCCTTTCTTCATACACCCTATGAATCGAAAAGATTAACAAGTACCTAATTAGGAAACATTCTGAAACCTGCCTAACGGGGCGCGGAATGCCAAATTTGTTCCGCGCCTCATCCATTACCTGGGTACACCTATAATGCGGATTTCGGATATAATCGGGCACATTTCGGCGCGATCTGCGTTTGTAAGCGCATAATATCCTGAAATTATTTCATCTGCAAGAGAACACCGGAGCTGAAAGCCGCTGGTTCGAATCCAGCCAGGCGTACCAGTAAACACCAATGGGGTCGCCGGTATTGGCGACCCCATTGGTGTTTACCGGGATGTACGATACATGCCCCCGAAGCCGTGTCCCGATCCGGCCGAACCGTGGGGACCGGATAGAACCGGTCGGCGGGGCGGCAGTGAAAAACCGCGCCGTTGCGGGTAAATACCGGAAGGTTCAACCTCGGTTCTATTCGTCTTGGTATTCGCCGGCCGCCTCTTCCAGGATATCCTCGATGGACACCCCCAGATCGCTCAGTTTCTGACCGAGTTCGGCGATCTCGTTGGCGATCCGATTCAGTTCCAGAAGCTTGTCTTCCGTCAAGATGTAGGCTCTGGGTTTCATAGGCCGCCCCCCTTAGAACCTATCTTAAAAACGCACCTAAGGACCCTTCGCGGCGCTGCGGGCCGGTGAAAAATGCTCACATACTACCGTGTATGCTCCCCTTTTCCCCGCCCCACGCTTTATCCGCCTCTGGCGGACTTGCGCTGAGCCCTGATCCACATTTTTTAGATAGGTTCTACAGATTTTTAATGGGTTTTCGTTTTAATTTAGCTTCTATCAATAGGAGTTTTGATCATTCGAATTTCGAATTTGTTTCGATATTCGAGCTTCGAATTTCGAGTTTAGAAATGTTTCGCCACATTCGCCTAAAATACGTCGCCATTGAGCATTTAATTTCTTGTTTAGGCTTAATTTCCGAAGGGGAGTCCTTTGAGCACCCCCTTCACCTGCTCCTCCGCCGATTTGACGGCATCCTGCGAGCCGCCGGCAGCCCCTTTAACCACCTCCTCCACGGAGGCCCCGCTGCCGCCGGTTAGCATTCCCGCGAGATCCGGCGCGAATTTCGGATTGTCAAATGTGCCGCTGACCAGCACCGGGACGGTAATGCCGCTTCGATCCTGGGTATCGCCCTGCCCTTTGATGGAGCCCACGATTTTCGGCTCGACCCGCATATCGAGAACCTCTGAGACCAGGTTTGCGGTCCCTGCGGCTTTTACGCGGACAAAGGGTGACAGCAGTTTCGCGCTTGCGGTTTTCACGACGCCCTGTTGAATACTGAAGGGAATATTCAGTTCGGCGAAGTCGGTCCGGGGTCTGGTGCCGCCCTGTGTTTCCAATCCGAAAGCGGACTTGACGTTCCGGGCCATGGATGCCAGATCGATCCCCTTGATCGCGCCGTCCTTAAACAGAAGCAGGCCTTCACCGCCAAGGGTCTTGTTGATGGTTTCCGGATCATCGCCTCTCATGGACAGCTCCAGGCGGGCTTCCGTGGCCCCTTCCAGAACGTCCTTGTTCAGGACATCCTTCATCAGCGGGTTGATTTGAACCTCTTTCATTGACAGCCTCATGTCGGTTTTGGGTGTGTCGGTGACCACATTGATTATCGCGCGTCCGTCGACGTCACCCTGGTACATGGCCATGGCCGGAGACACCTGGATCAGGCCGCCTTTGGCCTTTACCGTCAGCCGCACCTTTTCCATTCTCGCCTTGGCGGCCTTGAGCTTGCCGATTTTCATCTCACCATCCAGAAGCAACCTGCGCAGCGGCGTGTAGTCTGTCTTGGTCTTCTTGCCGGCAGCGGCGGTTTGTTTTGGAGACTTGCCCTCTGGGCCGGATTCATCGCCGGGTGGCAGATAGCGATCCGCATCTATAGCGTCTATTTCCGTTTTGAACCACAGTTCCGGGCGGGAAAACTCCTTGGCATTGGCCGTCAGGGTCATTGTGGAATCGTCCAGGATCAGGGTACCGTTCTGGATGGCGACCTGTTCCGGAGTTCCCTTGATTTGGGCTTTGAAAGCAACCCGGGTCAACACGTTCGGGTCGGCGGTTTGGATCGGCAACGATTGCCCGAGTGCCGCCAATAGCTTACGGGGAGAGAACTCGGGTACATCCACGGCCAGATTAAAGCGCGGGTTGGCAGCCAGATTTTCCACCTGCCCTTTCAGCCCGAGCTGCAATTGACCCAACGCCTTTATGACAAGATCTATCGGCAATATTCCCTTTCCGGCGTCTCCGCTGAATGGGCCGACACTGCCTTCCGCCGATACGGGTTTGTTGTCGACACGTGCTGAAAATGACAGCGGGACCGGCCGATCCAGGGATACGTCCCGGATAACCAGTTGGAGATCCTGAATTTCATTACGGGTGCCGGCCGCATCATCGCGCCAGAGGAACATGCCGTCGGTTACCGCCAGTTCGCCCACGGTGAGACTTTTCACGGGAAGCCCGGCCTCCGGCGTCTTGCCGGTCTCTGTCTGCTGTGAAGGGGCCTTGTCCGGCGCCGATGTGCCGAGCCCCTCCCAATTGCCCCTGCCTTTTTTGTTTTTAATCAGGACGATTCGGGGCTTTTTCACAACGAACCGGTTTACCTGGATGTCCTTTGAAATCAGGGGGAGGAGTTTGACCCGGACTTCAAACCCACTGATACGGATCATGTCTGTCTCATCAAATCCGTCGGGGTTGCCTAAACTCAGGTCCGAAAGGGAGAAGCCGGCCCACGGAAATAACGAGAGCTGCAGATCTCCGCCGATGGCAAAGGGGCGTCCCGTCGCCTCGGACACAAACGTTTCAATTCTGGGCTTATGTTTGTTGACGTCGATAAACATGGGGATCAGAACCAAGGCCGCCACCAGCAAAACGACCAGTCCCCCGCCGATGATCAGAATCCACTTTACGGCTTTCATGGGATTTCTCCGCTGTTTTATAGGTTGAACAATCCGTCCATAATTTTAAGAAAATGGTGCAGCGATGGGTAATAAAGTAAAAAGGATTGTGCTGCGTGTCTATCACGTTCAATGAATTACATGTTTGCTCCATCAAGGTTCCGATGGATGAGCCGAAAAGTAACACCAACTCCGTCCCGAATCAAGCGCACACATGGCCGGGATAACGGGGTGCCCAGGTTGCATTCACGGGTGCCTGTGATTATACTGAACGTGCCATGGGCGAGAAGATACCAAACTTGAAAGAACTGGAAAAAGAGATCAGCGATTTCCTTTCGAAGAAATTTGGCAACAATGTCCAGATTGTCTCTCCGGTCGTCCTTCCCCAGGAAAGTGCCGAAGATACGGAACCGTCGCAACGACACGCGGGTCAGCACGTGAATTTCAACCTCCGACCGGAGGAACTCGTCGCCTACCTGGATCGGTACATGATAAAACAGGACAACGCCAAGGCAATCCTTTCCACAAAGATCTGCACTCATTTCAACAGGATAAAGCATCTCCAGACATCCCCGGAAACAATTCCGGAACTGGTCGGCAGCATCAAGAACAACGTCCTGATGATCGGCCCGACAGGGGTTGGAAAAACCTACATGGTGAAATTGATTGCCAGGAAAATCGGTGTGCCGTTTGTCAAGGGAGATGCCACAAAGTTCAGCGAAACCGGATACGTGGGGGGCGATGTCGAAGACCTGGTTCGGGATCTGGTGCGGGAGGCAAATGGCGACATCGAACTGGCCCAGTACGGGATCATTTACATCGATGAAATCGATAAGATTGCCTCGAGCCGCAATCTGATCGGGGCAGACGTCTCGCGAACGGGTGTTCAACGCGCCTTGTTGAAACCTCTTGAGGAAACCGAAGTCGATATGAAGGTCCCACACGATCCCATATCCATGATCCAGGAGATCGAGCGATTTCGAAAGACCGGAAAACGGGAGAGCCAGACGGTCAACACCAAGAATATCCTGTTCATCGTCAGCGGCGCATTTTCCGAACTGGTGCCCATCATCAAGAAGCGTATCACAGACCAGGGAATCGGTTTCGGGGCGAGTCTTCGAAAGCCGGATGACGATTCGAGAATTTTTCAGCAGGTCCGATCCGAGGACCTGATCGAATTCGGGTTCGAATCCGAATTTGTCGGGCGACTGCCGGTTCGATCCGTATTCGAGCGCCTGACGGTGGATGATCTCTTTGAAATCCTTCAAAATCCCAACAATCCGATCATTTTGGGGAAAAAGCTCGATTTTGCCGCTTATGGCATCGATATCAAGTTTTCAGAAGACGCCCTGCGGACCCTGGCCAAGGATGCGTTCGATGAAAATACAGGAGCCCGGGGGTTGGTCAGCGCCGTGGAAAACGCCCTGCTGCCGTTTGAAAAGAAACTGCCGTCCACCAACATCGGCAGGTTTGCGGTCACCAAAGAGGTAATCGAACATCCGAAAAAAAGCCTCCGTGATCTCATAAAGACAGGTGGAAAGACGCGCGCCTTCGAACAGCTGGCCCAGGAAGAGCGGAAGGTTATTGCGGCTTATGTCTCGTCCAATTCGTATAACTACGGCGATCGATACGGTCTCGTGATAACACCGTCCAGAATCCGGCTCATCGCCGCATATTATTCCCTGAATGTAATGGATCTGGGCAAGGTGATCGAGACGATCAAAGAGTTTTACGATGAAGTAAAGGCCCTGGAGCTGCAATTCTACAAAAGACACGACATCAACATCGTCCTCGAGGACGACGCGGTTGATTTTATTATCGAACAGCGCATCAACAAGCGCGCGACACTGACAGGGATCGGCGATCAACTGTCTTCCATGTTCGAACACGGCCTCAAGCTGATCCGGGAGAAAACCGGCCGGAATCGTTTTTTTATAACCAGAGAGGCGATGCTGGATCCGGAAGAGTTCATCAGCAGTTTCTTAAAAGGCGACCTTCAGAAAGATCCGAAGCCCTCTTCCGATTAGACATCGTGAACCTATCTTACTTCGCACGGCGTATGCCGCTGGAAAGGTTTTCTTTTTTATGATCGGTATCTCCAAACTATACTGTGGCACAGTAGAACCTTCGGATGCGCTGCGCTACGGGCGCCAGTCATCCCAAATGCCATCCCACCTGCTGCAATTTTCAAAAGACAAGCGGCCGGTCGTGGTTTGGAACATGACCCGTAAATGCAACCTGAAGTGCGTTCACTGCTACGCCCATGCCCGGGACGAGTCTTCCGAGGATGAAATGAGCACGGAGGACGGACGGCGGCTCATAGAGGATCTGGCCGGTTTCGGCGTGCCGGTGCTGCTTTTCTCGGGTGGTGAACCGCTGGTGCGAAAAGATCTGCCCGATTTGGCCGCCTATGCCGTGGAAAACGGCATGCGGGCGGTCATCTCCACCAACGGCACGCTCATCAGCCGTGAAAAGGCCCGCACGCTGAAGGAAATCGGCCTTTCCTATGTGGGCATCAGCCTCGACGGCATGGAGGATATCAACGACCGGTTTCGCGGCGTCCGCGGAGCCTTTAAAAAGGCCATGGAAGGCATTGAGAACTGCCAGGCAGCCGGCATCAAGGTCGGTCTCCGGTTCACCATCAACAAGTTCAATGTCGACGAGATTCCAAAGGTATTCGATCTGCTCGAAGAGCGGAATATCCCCAGGGTGTGCTTCTATCATCTGGTCTACTCGGGAAGAGGGTCCGAACTGGTTGAAGAAGATCTGTCCCACGAGGCGTCACGGGAAGCCGTGAATCTGATCATGGACCGCACGCGTGATCTCCACGAACGTGGGAAACCCAAGGAGGTTCTCACGGTGGACAACCACGCCGACGGCCCGTTTGTGTACATGAGGCTGCAGGATGAAGACCCGGAACGGGCAATGGAAGTGTATGATCTCCTGAAAATGAACGAAGGGAACAATTCCGGACGCGGCATCGGCTGCGTGAGCTGGAACGGGGATGTCCATGCCGATCAGTTCTGGCGGCACTACAGTTTCGGGAACGTGCTGGAACGGCCATTTTCCGAAATCTGGACGGACACGTCGAATCCGCTGCTGAAACAGCTCAAAGACAAAAAAGAATATGTGAAAGGCCGTTGCGCCCAGTGCCGATGGCTCAATATTTGTGCGGGCAACTTCAGGGTGCGCGCCGAGGCCGTTACCGGTGATGTCTGGGCCCCTGATCCGGCATGTTATCTGACGGATGAGGAGATTGGTATTGCACTAGCTTAGCCGGATCGGAAGGATCCGGCGGTATTGGGTACCGGGTATTCGGTATTCGGAATCCTGAATGACTATGAGAATCGAGTTCGCAGCAAATACCCAATACCCAATACCTAATACCCAAGCTTAAGGAGCTTTTATGCTGTTCCCCGACTATCGTCCCAGGAGAATGCGCCAGAACCGGACATTTCGCCGGATGATCCGGGAAACGGAACTATTGGCCGCGGACATGATCCTTCCGTTATTCGCGGTCGAGGGCAATGGCATCCGGGAGCCCATTGAATCCATGCCGGGACAGTTTCACTATTCCGTTGACCGGATGGCTGAAATCGCCGGCCAGGCGGCACATGCCGGCATACCGGCGGTGATTCTGTTCGGTGTTCCGGATCGCAAAGATGCCCTCGGCACCAGGGCCTATGCCGACGATGGTATCGTTCAGAAAGCCACCCGGACGATCAAGGACGCCCATCCGGAGCTTGCCGTCATTACCGATGTATGCCTCTGCCAGTATACCGAGCACGGGCACTGCGGCGTTGTCGAGGGGGATATTGTCGACAATGATGCCACCCTCGATCTGTTGGCCCGCACGGCCCTGTCCCATGCCCGGGCAGGGGCCGACATGGTTGCCCCTTCGGATATGATGGACGGCCGCGTGACCGAGATCCGGGAGGCCCTGGATGAAAACGGTTACACGCACACGCCCATCATGGCCTATTCCGCCAAGTATTGCTCGGCGTATTACGGTCCGTTTCGGGATGCCGCGGATTCGGCCCCGAAATTCGGCGACCGCCGCACCTACCAAATGGACCCGGCAAACGCGATGGAGGCAATCCGTGAGGTCACCCTGGACGTGGAGGAAGGCGCCGACGTCATCATGGTCAAGCCGGCCCTCGCCTACTTGGACGTCATCTGCAGGGTCAGGGAGGAGTTTGACCTGCCGGTGGCCGCCTACAACGTCAGCGGTGAATACGCTATGATCAAGGCAGCCGATAAAATGGGTTGGCTCGACGGTTCACGGGTGATGATGGAAACCCTGACCGCCATCAAGCGTGCCGGCGCGGACATGATTTTGACCTATTTTGCCCTCGAAGCAGCAGACATCCTGAACAAATAAGGCGCAATTGAAATTACAATTTCATAACACCAAACACAAATCACAAAACACCAAACACCAAACACCAAACACAAATCATTCATGAATCATCACACCCAAAAGGCCGCCGCCGGACGACCCCATTCCAAAAAGGCCCCCAAAAGCGCTGTTCTCCGTTTGGTCGCATGGGAAGTCACCCGGAACTGCAACCTGTCTTGCATGCATTGCCGGGCTGCTGCAACAATGGGTCCCTATACCGGTGAACTGGAAACCGACGCATGCCTGAAACTCCTGGAAGAAATCGCCGAGGTGGGCAGCCCCATCGTGATCCTTACCGGAGGGGAACCACTGTTGAGACCGGATATATTCGACATTGCACGCTACGGCACCCGGAAGGGCCTCCGGATGGTCATGGCACCCAACGGCACTCTGATTACAGCAGAGATTGCGCGACAACTTGTCGATGCCGGTATCCAGCGCATCAGCATCAGTCTTGACGGTGCCACCCGGGAAAACCATGACCGGTTCCGCGGCGTAAAGGGCGCCTACGACGGTGCCCTCCGGGGGATTCAGATGGCCAAGGACGTGGGGCTCCCGTTTCAAATCAACACCACGGTCACCCGCACCAATCTGGAGGAGATTCCGAAGATTCAGGAGCTGGCAATGCAGCTCGGTGCCGTGGCGCACCATATCTTTTTGCTGGTCCCGACCGGGCGCGGGAAATATATCGTGGACCAGGAGATCACCGCCGAAGAGTACGAGGAAACCCTGAACTGGTTTTACGACCAGCGGGATAAGACACCGCTCCAGTTAAAAGCCACCTGCGCCCCCCATTACTACCGCATACTCCGTCAGCGTGCCCGTGAAGACGGTGAAAAAGTGACCTTTGAAACCCACGGGCTGGACGCCGTGACACGCGGGTGCCTGGGTGGAACCGGATTCTGTTTCATTTCCCACCGGGGCATCGTGCAGCCTTGCGGTTTCTTGAATGCGGAAGCCGGCGACGTTACCAAGGAAAAATTCCACGACATCTGGAACAACTCCGAGGTGTTCCGCAATCTGAGAAGCTTCGATGACCTCGGGGGAAAGTGCGGCGCCTGCGAGTACCGGCGGGTGTGTGGTGGATGTCGTGCCCGGGCCTACGAAGCCACCGGCGACTACATGGCTGAAGAACCGCTGTGCTCCTATCAGCCGGCCGGCTGTCGATAGATTTAGATATTGGGTATTTGGGATTGGGTATTCGGAATACGGTTTGCCGGTTTGGCCGTGGGCCCGTTGGCCCGTTTGCCGGTTTGGCCGGTTTGCCGGTTGTTCCAGGATGCAAGATGCAAGATTCAGGACCCAGGATTGGTCTCTTACCTCTATCCTACCAGCTGTTACCTAAATTATGAAGAACCACACAAAGGCGGGCAAGCCCTATGCCTTGAGCCGTAAGCCCTGAGCCGTTCTGTATCTTTCAACTTTCAGCTTTGAGCTTTCAGCCCATCCAGAATCCAGAATCCAGCTCTCCAAATCTCCTAACCCCTTTTTTCTCTGAGAACTCTGCGAGCTCTGTGAGATCCTTTTATCCCTGAAACCTGAAACCCGACACCTGTCCTCTGACCCGCCAAAGGCGGGCAAGCCCTAAGCCTTGAGCCTTGAGCCTTGAGCCTTAAGCCCTGAGCCTCTCTATATCTTTCAACTTTCAGCTTTGAGCTTTCAGCCCATCGATTATCAAGCATCCAGTATCCAGCCCTCCCCATACGGGCCAGCATCCAGCTCCCCTTTCTACCCATATCTTGTGAAAACGTGATCCGCCTGTTATAGATGGATTATTGCCTATCCAAGGAACAGGAGACGTCATGAAGATCAGAGATTTGATGATCGAAGAGTGCCTGACGATCACCGAAAGGGCGTCTATTCAGGAGGCTCTGGAGATAATGAAAGTCAACTCGATCCGTCACTTGCCGGTGGTTTCCGAGAATAACCGCCTGGTCGGTTTCCTAACCCTGGCGGATCTCAGAGCCGGGTTGATGCCGTCCATGATCAGCCAGGTGACCCTCGCCGATCTGATCATCCGGGACCCGATTACCGTTCAGCCCGACGACAACATCGAAGTTGCGGCCCAACTCATCTACAATCATAAGATCGGGGGCCTGCCGGTGGTGGAACATGGCCGTGTGGTCGGTATTCTGACCGAATCGGACATCCTGCGCGCCTTTATCGACATGATGGGCATCCTCACGTCCACCTCCCGGGTCGATGTGGTCATGGACAATTCCCCCGACGCGTTGAACAAGGCACTTCGCATCATCAGCGACTGTGGCGGCGATATTATCAACGTGGGCACGTCCGGCCAAAGAGCCGCCAATAAGACGTATTGCTTCCGTTTGTCTTCCTGCGAGACAGACCGCATCCGAAAGGCTCTGGAACACGAAGGGTTTTCGGTGGCGGCCGCGATGGATTGATCGCGCCGGCCTCCGGCTGATGCAACAACCCGGCAGAGATCCGACCCGGCCCCAAATGTGAACACGCGCGAAGCTGGAAAAGCGTGCCGCACTTTTTTTACTCCCTTAATACTGCCGATCCGTCTTTGAAGGGGTCCGGTCTTGCGCAGGGTCGGCCACGGGACGTCTGGAGGCTGAAGAGGTTGTGCCGGGCGTTATTTGCCATCCGCTTCGGATGGCAAATTTAATAAACTTCTTTTCCGCCGCCTCAAAGTCATTCTTACTGTAGAAACCGGTGTTTTCCTCGATACGAAACTGCTTCCGATAGCGGGAAACAAGCATTTTAATGCCCAGGTCTCCCTTTTGCTGAGTGGTCATGGGTGGGCTCCATCATGATTCGGTTCGAGGTCAAATAGCATCGTGCAACAATGTCTGAAACTCGGCGATGTCGCTCAGCGGGCGAAAGATATGCTTCAGCGGTACAATTGAAATACCGCACGTTCATGTTCATCAGGATGTTGTTCCGCGCCGCCCCGCTGAGAGGGATTTCCGTTTCGCTCCAACAAGCAGCGGGAAATAACAAAGGTCACCGCAGGGTCATTGAGTGTACTTGCAAAAAATACACCAGCTCAGAGTATTTATATTTTGTACTTAATTCCAATATATTACGGTACGAATCGACCAGATCCGCAATAACCGGAAACCACAAAAATGTGTTTTGGGGACAGTTTTGCAGGATTGAACCCTGGAGAGGGAGGGCTGGGGGGCCTGTTGAAACGAGATCGGGACCGGATCTGGTCCGGTCCCGATGTCCTGAGGCATGTCCTTACCGTGTTTGCTGCCGGACTGTTAATCCAACACTTCCATAAGCTTTCCGCAACATGGCGGGATTCTGTCACCGGGGTTTAATTTTGCGTATTTGTTGCATGTATAACAGACGCAAGTGGACTCGTTCTCCACATAGACGGCGGGATATTCGTCGGCACCCTGGGCCCCTTCGATGGCAAACCGGGCCATGTTGTCATCCCTCGGCACATACGCGCCCACCGGAACCATTTTCTTGTTGAACCGGGCACAGTCGACCATCAGCCGCCACAGTGCTTCCAGCTTCGCGGTCTCCGCATCGTTGTCCGGTGTGAATTCAACCAGGTTCTTCTGAATGTTGATCTGCATACCGTTCCCCTCCTTTTACATGTGGTTAATCCGGATACGTCACCATAAACGCTTGCACGGAATGATCGGGTCCGTCATTCCGATGTACTGTCCAGGGCATTCAGCATCAGGGTGATGGGACGATCTTCTTCGGTTTTGCCCGTGAACCGGATCGGTCCGGGGCGGCGATAATGATCCTCGCCCGGTGTCGCGGCCAGCCATTTCTCCCGCAGGGCTTCGGACACCCGGAATGCCATGGAATTGCAATCGACGACACTCCGCTCGATCACCAGGGCAAGCCTCCCTTTTCGCTCCTCCAAATGCATCAAGGGCCCGATGGGGATACCGATGGGTTCCCAGGTCGAAAAATCGTGCTCCAGATTTTTAATGGCCGCCATTTGCCCGGTGGCGCCGTTTGCAATGAGAGAAAACACGGTGAGGCCAAGATTGTAGGTGTAATTGCAGTCGAACTGCGTTGGATCCGCGCCACGGCCGTCGTACCCGTAGAAGTGGATCTGGGTCTTGAACTTCGGCTGCGATTTCTGAAAAATCTTGTCCACCGGCTCCGGGAGCGGCTTCTCTTTTCCGATCAGGCCCTCTTGAATCAGACACTGGCTGCATGTCTTGATCGAAAATATCTCGGGTTTCATGAGCAGAAATTCTTCGCCGTCATACTTCCTGAACAGGGCTTTTGCATACTTCACCGGATCCAGGCCGCCCTGTGTCATGGTCTTTATATAGTACTCCTTTGCAATGCCGACGGTGTACTCTCCCTGCTCATGGAGAATACCGAGATAGTCTGTGACGAGACCCATGAGAACCTTTTCGGTCTGCACCTGGGAGAATTGAAAGTTCCCGTGGGCATCCCGTTCGGTCAGCAGGCCCTCTTGGAAGAATGCCGGTATATCGTTGAACAAATCGTCATCCCGGGTATTCCAGACCGAGAAGGTGTCGTCTTCGCGGCTGCGCCGGCCCAGACGGCGCAGGTACTCCAGCTTTTCTTCCAGCGAGAGAAAGTCGCTGTGGAAATCGGTATCGTGGGTCCGGTTGTAGTCGGCGATGATCGTGTTGAGTTTGATGATAAAGACCTGGATCTCGTTGATGAATTCGAGAACCCCCTCGGGAATGACGATCACCCCGTAGTTTTTACCCACCGCCGCCCGGCGAACGATGGCATCGCAGATGACCCGGGACAGGTGCCGGAGCGTCATGCCATAGGCGGTGTAGTCTACGCTGCCGGTTTTCTCGGCCTGCTCGATCCGTCTGGTGTCGACATAGTCGGCCAGGTCTTCACCGATCAGCGTAAGATTCACGTGTGTTTGCAGGGCGACCTCCAGGGCGAGATGACTGGCCACACGTCCCATGACTTTGCAGATGTGCCAATATTTGACATCCGAACTGCTGTCCGTGCAGAGATTGGCAATCTCGACGGCAAAGGCCCGGGCCGCCGTATGGAATCCAAAGGACATGGCGCAGAGTATGTTTCCATCGGCATCCCGAACCTGGATATCGCCATCGATGGTCTTGGGCACGCTGATCACCTGGATGCCGTCGTCGTAGAGTTCCTGGGCCAGGAACGCTGCGTTGGTGTTGGAATCGTCACCGCCGACAATGACTAGAGCGTTGAGGCCGAGATCGAGACAGGTCTTTCGGGAAAGGGCCATCTTGAATGGCGTGTCGATCTTCGTCCTTCCGGTCTTGATCATGGTAAATCCGCCCAGGTTTCGATAGGCGGCCACGATCTTCTCGGTCAGCTCCACCGCCTCGTTTTCGATGATCCCGTCCGGCCCGAGCAGGAACCCGAAAACCCGGTTGCCGGGATTGGCTTTTTTGGCAGCATCGAAAAGCCCGGCAATGACATTGTGACCGCCGGGCGCCGGTCCCCCGGAGAAAACGATGCCGATGTTCCGTGGCGTTTCATATTCCGCGCGGAAGGCATCCTCGGCCACCTCCACCCCGACGACCCGCTGTACGCGATTGTCGATGATCTTCGGTAGCTGCCGACGGGATTCGGGGTCAATCTCGAACCGGTAGGTATCGATTTCTTCCAGGGTGGTGTAGTCATGAGAAAAAACGCTGCACGTGGCCGGCCGGTAGGCACGGCGATCCATCAGTTCCGCGTTGACGTTGCTGGTTACATCACGAACCAGGGGGTGATCGACTAGCGATGTGTCGGGGGCGGCCATGGTATCCTCCAGGTGTCCGAAGTAGGTATCCGAATCGTGCGCCACGCATTTTTGTATAGCGTGGCCTTTTACAAGTTGCAACCCGGAAACGGGGCGCGGTTTACTCCAGGATGCCCCGTTGCACGGATGCGTCATCCGTTACCCCTGCCTTTTCACTTGACCCTGCTGTGGCGATACTTTATGGTCGCATAGACTCCGCGGAACATCGAAGCACCTCCCTATCACCCTGGATATTCGGAGTTTTCTGCCATGCGCGATAACACCGAAATGATCGAGATCATCTGCCCAAAGTGCCAGCGGACAGAAATCATTCAGCTGGTTAAGGAAGAGATGCCCTTGTGCGCGGTATGCCGGGTGGGCATGGTGATCCGCGAGGTGCTGAAAGAGGGAAAATCGTATTAGTCGACCATTTACCATCAAGTTGAAGGAGGAATCGGATATGAAAAAGGTTTTATGGTTGGGATTGGCGGCAGTTGCAGCATTGGCGATTTTCAGCGGATCGGCTTTCGGTGGCAGCATCGACCTGGCCAAGCAGTCCACACTGGAACAAATCCTGAGAAACAAGGAACTCCGGGTTGGGTTCGAGGCCGGGTACATGCCCTTTGAAATGACCGACAAAAAAGGCCGGTTCGTGGGGTTTGACATCGATATGGCCAGGGAGATGGCCAAAGCCATGGGCGTCAAATTCAAGCCGGTCAACACGGCTTGGGACGGTATCATCCCGGCGCTGCTGACCGAAAAGTTCGACATCATCATGAGCGGGATGACCGTGACCCAGGAACGGAACCTGAAAATCAACTTTGCCGATCCGTACATCATTGTCGGCCAGACCATACTGCTCAATAAAAAGCACGCCAAGACGGTCCGGTCCTATAAGGACCTGAATGATCCGAAGTATATCGTCACATCCAAACTGGGGACCACCGGAGAGCAGGCGGTAAAACGCATGATTCCCAGGGCCACCTACAAGTCGTTTGAGACCGAGCCGGAGGCCGCCCTGGAAGTGGTGAACGGCAAAGCCGACGCATTTGTCTACGACCTGCCCTATTGTGTGGTGTTCAATGCCCAGCAGGGGGCCGGGAAGCTGAAATTCCTCGACAGGCCCTTTACCTTCGAGCCCCTGGCATGGGCCGTCCGCAAAGGCGATCCGGATTTCCTCAACTGGCTGAATAATTTCCTTCGCCAAATGAAGAACGACGGCCGCTACGACCGCATCTACAACAAGTGGATCAAGAGCCAGGATTGGATCAAGGACGTTCAGGAATAACGACAATACACTGAGACAAGTCGCAGCCATTCCACCCCCGCGGGGCGGATGGCTGTCGACTTATGCAGAACCGTCACGGCGCGGGGATGCGTCGCCTGCCGCGACGGCGGGCCCAGACCGGAATTCGCTCCAAACAGGGTTGCCGAACATCTGCCCGAAATCGCGTGGCTCGATGGCAGTCACCCCAAAAAAAGGAACCTGACTCCGCCATGGCTTTACCTGGAAAAATTCCCAGAGCAAGGGGACGCGGCTATTATTACCTCTGGGTCGGTGTCTTTTTTGTGATCGTCATCGGCCTCATCTCGATGCTGTCTTACGCCACCCAGAAAATCGATTATACCTGGCGCTGGTACCGAATCCCCCAATACTTTGTCTACCATGACCAGGTGGAGTACGTGGCGGAAATCGACGGTGAGGTGGAGCGGATCGACCGGAAGGGAGAGACCGCCACGGTGGTGGTGTCCGGGTTAGGCCTTACCGAAACGTACGAGATGCCGGCAGCCGGGGTGCAGGTGGATAAGGGCCAGCGCATATACCCCGGCGACATTCTCGGCATCCATGGCCGGTGGCGGGTCGGCATCCTCATACAGGGACTGTGGCTGACGCTCAAGGTCAGTGCGATCGCCATTGTTTTCGGCATCCTTATCGGGTTGTTCGCTGGCCTGTTCCGGATCTCCGACAATCCCGCGCTCAAATGGTCCGCCGTCACCTATATCGAACTGATCCGCGGGTCACCGCTCCTGGTTCAGATCTTTATCTGGTACTTTGTCCTCGGGACCCTGATCAATTCGCTGCTGGCAAAAGGGGGTATCGTTCAGGTGCCGCCCCTCTGGTTCGGTGTTGCCGCACTGGCGACATTTACCGGTGCCTATGTCGCGGAAATGGTCCGGGCCGGCATCCAGTCGATTCACCGGGGACAGACAGAGGCCTCCCGGTCCCTGGGGATGAACTATTTTCAGTCGATGCGCTATGTCATTGTCCCCCAGGCCCTTCGCCGCATCATCCCGCCGCTGGCCGGACAGTTTATCAGCCTGATCAAGGACTCGTCCCTGTTGGGCATTATTGCCATTCGGGAACTGACCAAAGCGACCCGCGAGGTGGTGACGACCAGCCTTCAGCCATTTGAACTCTGGTTCATCTGTGCCTTGCTGTACCTGGTATTGACCTTTTCGCTCTCCATGCTGCTGCAATATGTGGAAAGGAGGACGTTAGCCCAGTGATCAACGTTCAAAATGTGTACAAGACCTTTTATGTGCCCCACAAGGTTCAGGCCCTGGTGGACATCACCACGAATGTAGCCGCCGGGGAGGTGGTCGTGGTCATTGGGCCGTCCGGATCCGGGAAAAGCACCCTGCTGCGCTGCCTCAACCAGCTCGAGACCGCTGATTCGGGTCACATCCTTATCGACGGCATCGATGTTATGGATCCCAAAACCGACATCAACAAGGTGCGGGCGGAAGTCGGTATGGTGTTCCAGTCCTTCAACCTCTTCCCCCATAAAAGCGTGATCGAAAACATCACCCTGGCCCAGATGGTGGTCCGAAAGCGTTCGAAGGCGGAAGCCGACCAAAAAGCCATGGGTCTCCTCGACAAAGTCGGCATCACCGACAAAGCCGCTGTCTATCCGGACCAGCTCTCCGGCGGGCAGCAACAGCGCGTGGCCATCGCCCGAGCCCTAGCCATGGATCCCAAAATCATGCTGTTCGACGAGCCCACCTCCGCCCTAGATCCGGAAATGATCGGTGAGGTCCTCGACGTCATGAAAACTCTGGCCAGGGAAGGCATGACCATGGTCTGTGTTACCCACGAGATGGGGTTCGCCCGGGAAGTGGCCGATCAGGTCATCTTCATGGACGAAGGCGCCGTCGTCGAGGTCGGCACACCGGAGCATTTTTTCACCAAGCCGGAACATGACCGGACGAAATTATTCCTAAGCCAGATTCTTTAAAATGCCTTAAATGCCTAACGTTGTAAACGAATCCATTCAGTTACGATTTAATACCATATGAGAATGTGGGTCCTTCGCCCAGTGAGCGACTTCGTCGCGTTTCATAAAATCGTTGCACGATTTTATTTTTAGGCATTTATAATGCAAGGCATTTCTCAAGCCCCTTCCCAACCACAACCCCCTGTATTAGTTTATTTTTTATTTCATCTGATGAGACGGCGGCGGCATGATAACGGCAACTGCTCGACCCCGGATCGGAAATTACAGAACAGGCACCACATATTGTGTTGAAACCGGTAATACCTACTGTCTGTTGTGTTTTTTCTTTACAATGAAACGATATCCTGATATCCAAGTAAGGTCTTCCCAGCGTCCACCGGCGGACCGGAGCGACCGTACCGGGCGAGGGATCGGTGTCGATCCTATCGACGTACGACCCGCCGTCGTTAACCGCGATGGCCGGCAAGCATAAAAAATTCGTATCACGTTTAAAATTCAACATAGCTACAGGGTTAACGATTTGCGACAGTTCACCTTTACCTGCGGGAAATGATACCAAAGGGGTATCTCAATGAAGCTTAAAAAGCTTGAACTATCCGGCTTCAAGTCGTTTGTCGATAAAATCAGCATCGGCTTCCCTCCCGGCATTTCGGCCATTGTGGGACCCAACGGCTGTGGAAAAAGCAACGTGGTGGATGCCCTCCGATGGGTCATGGGAGAGCAGAGCGTCAAACAGCTCCGCGGAAAATCCATGGAGGACATCATTTTTGCCGGCGCCGACGGCCGCCCTGCCCTCAACATGGCCGAGGTATCCCTGACGCTTTTGAACGACAACGGAACGATCCCCGAGGAGTTTAACGATTTCACGGAAATACAGGTCACGCGGCGGCTCTTCCGCTCCGGGGAGAGTGCGTATCTGATCAATCGACAACCGTGCCGTCTGAAGGACGTCCACAACCTGTTCATGGGCAGCGGCATGGGGGCAAAAACCTATGCAGTGATACAGCAGGGCAGCATCGGTGCCATCACAGATGCCGGACCGGAGGAACGGCGCCTCTTTATCGAAGAGGCCGCAGGGATCACAAGGTATAAATCCAGGAAAAATGAAGCCATGCGGAAGGTCAAGTCGACCCAGCAGAACCTTCTGAGAGTGTCCGACATTATCGCCGAGGTCCAGCGACAGATGAACGGGTTGAAACGTCAGGCGAAAAAAGCCGAGCGTTTCCGGATCATGCAGGATAAGGCCCGCACTGTGGATGTTGTCCTGAGCCTGAAACATGACGACCGGTACCAGCTCCAGATCGATGATACCGAACGGCTCCTGGATACGTTGAAGGATACGGATGTCCAACACGCCACCAAACTGAAGCAGCTTGATGCCGCCGTCGAGGAGATCAAGCTGAAACGGTGGCAGAAGGACCAGGAGATTTCGGAGCAAAAGTCACGTCGTTTTGATTGCCAGCGCCGCATGGACCGACTTGAAAACGACACGACCCATTTGCGGCAGGACAAGGAGCGGCTGCAGACGGAGATCCGTGAACTCCATACAGCTCAGAATGACATAGACGAAAAAAACCAGAGCATCCATCTCGAGATACAGGAGGTTGAAGAAGAGAACGGCCGACTTCATGACGAAAAAAAAGCGGCGCTGTCTGCGTTTGAACAGGAACGCCAACATGTCGAACAGGTCAAGGCACAGCCCACCCGCATTCAGGAAGGGCTTGAAACGCGCAAAACTGATTTGATGACAGCCGTCACCGAGGAAGCGCGGTACCGCAATATCATTCAAACCGCCGCCGGCAACAAGGAGAGCCTGAATCGCCGTTTGAAACGGATCGACGAAGAAGAGCGCCTTTCGGTCCGGCAGATCGAAACGACCGGCAAACAAAAAGACGCGGCGGAAAAGACCCTTCGCGCCATTCGATCACAGATCGAGGGGTTGGATCAACAGATTCGAGGTGCCGGGGAGCATCTGGATTCTTTGTCTTCTGCTCTCGCCGCCCAGGTCAAAGCGGTTCAAACCCTTGGGCTGGAACGTAAAGAGTGCCGCTCCCGACATACCACGCTGAAACGCATGGAGGAGAATTACGAGTGGTATCGTGAAGGGGTCCGTGCCATCATGACAAGCGCCGGAACCGACTCCGAGGGGATGTCGTCAGAGGCCATATTCGGGCTCATCGCCGATGTCATCGATCCGGCGCCATCTTATGAAATCGCCGCTGAGGCGGTACTCGGAGAAGCCCTTCAATACGTACTTGTTCGGGATCAGGCCACTGGCGCCGACGCCATCGATTTTCTACAAACACGGCAAGCCGGGCGGAGTGGCTTCGTGCCGGTGGGCAACCTCCGGAATCTTGAAGAAACAGATCGACCCGGACCGGATGCCGACCGGCTGCTCCTCAACCACGTATCGATCAGGCCCGGGTTCGAGACTATTGCCCGGGCGCTGCTGGGCCATGTCGTGGTCAGCGATTCTCTCGAAGAAGCCTTCCGCACCTGGAACGCCAATGGTCGCAAGCAAACCATTGTCACCAAGGGAGGGGATCTTATCACCCACCAGGGTGTCATCGTGGGCGGCAGCCCGGAGAAACTGAGTGGAATTCTAACCAAGAAACTGGAAATCAAGGAACTCGAAGAACGGATCGAGTTGCTCGGCGAGTCCCTGACCGAAGCCGAAGAAAAACAGCAACGCCTTGAAGGAGATGTTCGTGAAGCCGAGCATCAGCTTCACGGCCTGACGGAAGAAAAACAACGCACCGTCCAAAACGAGATCGAGGCCCAAAAATCGCTGATTCAGGCAACGGAGGAATTCAAGCAAGCCGACCGTCGGCTGGAAATTGTCAGACTGGAGCAAGAGCAACTGCTCGGGGAAGAAAGCGATCTTGACGACCAGCTGGCCAAATATGATCAGGTCCTGAAAGACATCGAACAGAGCGTGATCTCCGCGCAGAATTCTGTCAGCGAGTATAGTGAAAGACTTCACGCCGCTACAGAAGAGGCGGAAGCATGTAATCAAAAGATCATCGACCATCGTTTGAAGATGACGACCATCGAAGCAAGCATTGAAAACAGCGACCATACGCTCCGACGTTTGAAACAGTTTCAGGAAGACGGGGTACGCAGACAGGAGCAGGTTGCCCGTGAAATCAGCCTGAAACAACGAAAAACAGAAAGTGCTGAACAGACCATTACCGAACACAAGCAAGCACTGTCGCAGCTCTACTCGGAAATGGAGCGTCTTGAAACACACATCGCGACGAATGAACAGCGTTACCAAGCCATCGACACACAACTCCAGGCGAACGACGGTATCATCACCGACATTCGCAGCCAGCGGGAAGAATTACTGCAAAAAATTCGCATGCTGGAGGTAGAACAATCCCAGCGTCAGGCTCAAAAAGAAGGGGTCGGCCAGCGGTTGCTGGAAAGGTATGGGCGCCCCCTTGATGCGCTGCGCCGGGAATTCAGCCGGACAGAAGACCTTCCGTCAGGAGAAATCGACGAGCTTGAAGAAAGCCTGGAAAAACTGCGTAAACGACTCGATGCCGTCGGAGATGTCAATATGGGCGCCATCAAGGAGTATGAAGAACTGACCACCCGGTTCGAGTTTCTGACATCCCAGCGGGATGATCTTACCAAGGCCATCGGAGATCTGCAGAAGGTCATCCGGAAAATCAACCGGATCAGCCGGGAGCGGTTCACGGAGACTTTCGACGACATTAACAAAAAGCTTTCCGAAGTGTTTCCGAGACTCTTCGATGGAGGCTCGGCGCGCCTGGTGCTGACGGACCCGGACGACCCTCTCGAAACCGGTGTGGAATACATGATTCACCCGCCAGGCAAGAAACTGACACGCATGAGCTTGTTGTCCGGCGGAGAAAAAGCCATGGCCGCCATCGCTTTTCTCTTCAGTATCTTCTTGATCAAACCGGCCTCTTTCTGCCTCATGGATGAAATCGATGCCCCCCTGGATGAAGCCAACGTCTTCCGTTTTAACAACCTGCTTCAGATCATCGGTGAGAATTCCCAGATCATCATGGTGACCCACAACAAGCGTTCAATGGAATTTGCAGACACGCTGTTCGGTATTACCATGGAGAAAAAGGGTGTCTCCAAGGTGGTCCATGTCAATCTAACCGGCGGCCAGAGCCCCGAGGAAAGCCGCCAGGCACCGGCCAACGCTGCGTGATGAAATTATTCCGACAGAAAAAAAAGGACCGGAATAGCGCGTCCCCCGACACCGGCGAGGCACCGACACCTCCTGACCATCCCCCCCCAACGGATATACCGGAGCCGGCCGGGAGCCAACCGTCCGGCGTCTTGGATTCCGATGAGCCACACGGGAAATCCGGAATCACCAGTGCTCACAACGCGAAGGAAACGGGCCGAAAGGGTCTTTTCGGCCGACTCCGCAGCGGGCTCAAAAAAACCCGTGATATTCTCACCACCGATATCGACGATCTTTTTCTTGGAAAACGCCGGATCGATGACGACATGCTCGAAGACCTCGAAGAGCTTCTCATTACTTCCGATATCGGTGTGCAAACCACCATGGAGATGGTCGAGGGCATTCGGAAACGCACCAGAAGTATATCCGGCCCGGAAGAACTCAAAACCGTGATGAAAGAAGAAGTTCTTGCCCTGATGAGCGATTATCAAGCGCCCACCTTTGCGGACCCCCTTCCCAAGCCATATGTGGTCATGGTTCTGGGAGTCAACGGCGTCGGAAAAACAACGACCATCGGCAAGTTGGCTGCCCTGGCGGCGTCCGAAGGAAAGAAAGTCTTGATTGCCGCCTCCGACACTTTTCGAGCCGCTGCCACCGAGCAGCTGACCATCTGGGCAGAGCGTGCCGGAGCGGATCTCGTAAGTCATAGAGACGGAGCGGATCCGGCTGCCGTCGCCTATGACGGGATCGAAGCGGCATTGTCCAGAAAAGTCGACATCGTTTTCATCGACACCGCGGGGAGGCTGCACACCAAAGTGAATTTGATGGCAGAATTAAAAAAAATCAAACGCACCATCACCAAAAAGCTTCCGGAAGCACCCCATGAAGTTCTCCTGGTACTGGATGCCACCACCGGTCAAAACGCCTTGTCCCAGGCGGCCATGTTCAACGATGAGATGAAAGTGACAGCCATCGCCCTGACCAAACTCGACGGCACGGCCAAAGGCGGAATCGTGGTCAGTATCTGCAGCCAGCTGAAAATTCCACTGAAGTATATTGGCGTCGGTGAGAAGATCGATGATCTT
Source organism: Olavius algarvensis associated proteobacterium Delta 3 (assembly GCA_903231505.1). GTDB lineage: Bacteria > Desulfobacterota > Desulfobacteria > Desulfobacterales > CAFBRK01 > CAFBRK01. Next base: position 32,738 of record CAFBRK010000039.1, read on the forward strand.
CAGGCATTTGATCCGGAGGAGTTCGCCGATGCACTTTTTAGTCCGCCGGTTGCATGACCTTTTTTCCATAACCGCCTCCCTTCGATGAAGCTGCCCAATTTGCCTGAATATTTCTTCACCTTTTTTCTTTCTTTTTTTGCATAAATATCGATTATTATTGACATAACGGATAATTTTCTGTAACTTTCGAGGGACCCATGGGGTTTTATAGACTTCTAATGGTAATGAAAAGGAGAAAAGCAGAATGACAAAAGCAGAACTCATTGAAATGATGGCAAAGGACGCCGGTATTTCCAAGGCGGCAGCGGCGGCGGCGCTGACCTCGTTCACCGATGGGGTCACCAAAAGCCTTAAGAAAAAAAATGGTAAGATGACCCTTGTCGGTTTTGGCACGTTTCAGAAGGTTCGCCGGAAAGCGCGAAAGGGACGCAACCCCCAGACCGGAGAGGCCATCAAGATCAAGGCCAGCAACGTGGTCAAGTTCAAACCCGGGAAGAAATTGTCGGAAGCTGTCTAACCCGGAGGGATATGAAGAGTTTGTCGAAGCGGCTTCCGTTTATCGGAAGCCGCTTTTTTTTCTTATGGGTGGTTTTCGGCAGCGGCTATAAATGACAGTGGGCCGGAAGCAGGATATCAATAGGTTACCGAAAAATTGTTGAACTCGCCGGTGTGCGGCTTCCAGTCCACCTGGAGGTCGGAGACCCGGGCGGGAGGATCTCCGGCCCGGCACCAGACCAACACGGCGTTGACCTGGTCCTCTTTCCCTTCAAAGAGCGCTTCAACGGTGCCGTCCCGTTTGTTCCGCACCCATCCGGTTACCCCGATACGCTCGGCGGCACGGACCGTGTTCATCCGAAAGAACACCCCCTGGACCCTGCCGCTGATAATCACATGGGCTCTGACTTTTTTTTCGTCCATGGTTGTCTTCCTTATCCATCCGGTTCGGATATCATTTCAAAATAATCGGCTTCCGACATAATGGTGACTCCCAGGCGCGTTGCTTTTTCAATCTTGGAAGGCCCGACCTTTTCACCGCAAACCAGAAAATCGGTCTTTCCGCTGACCCCCGATTGAACTTTGGCACCCAGTTTCCTGGCCCCGGCCTGCATGGCCTCCCGGCTCCCGCGCGTCATCTTTCCCGTGAAAACGATGGACTTTCCGGTAATCGGTGTGTCCAATGACTGGACATCGGCGAGCAGCGGTGTTTTTTCGATCCTGAACCCCAGGTCCATCATGTTGTCGAAGGTGCGCCGAATTCCATTGAGTCCCCGGGTGATGGAACGGCTGGTAATTTTCCCGAACCCGTCGATGGCCTCGATCTGTTCCGGCGTGCTGTCCGGCAGGTTTTCAAGAGGGATGCGGGCCAGCAATTTACGACTGTCCCCTTTTCCAAGATCCGAGACGCCAAAGGCTGCCAGAAACCGCCAGTCTTCCACCGGCTTGGTTCGGCTGGTCTGCAGCGCGTTATACAGATTCCCGGACTGAACCGGTCCGAAGCCGAGCTCTGAAAAATCCGATTCTTTCATTGCATATACTTTTTCCAAGGTGTCGATGCCGCTTTCGACAAGACGCCGGATGGTTTTGATCCCGAACCAGTCGGCGTTGCCCAGCGTTTTAAACCAATGGCTGATACGCTGTTCGATCTGTGCCGGGCAATTATCGTTTGTGCATTTCAGGAAATCGTTCTGCCACAGAAGAGGGGTGCTGCAGGACGGGCAGTGCCCCGGTATCACGATATGACGCGATTTTTCGAGTATCTGCTCAAGTTTCGGAATCACTTCCCCGCTTCGAATAATTTCGATGCGGGCCCCCTCTCCGATCCCTTCTTTCCGGATCAGGCCCGCGTGATGGGCTGTCACCCGTCGGATATTGGCCCCCGACAGCAGCACCGGCTCCACCTCCATCACCGGTGTAATGCTGCCCGTTCGGCCCACCTGCCACATCACGGAGCGGACTGTGGTTTCAGCGGTTTCGCCTTTGCTTTTGATGGCGATCTGCCACCGGTAATGATGAGACGTCGCTCCCATGTATGTTTTGACATCCTCATTGATCACCTCCGCAACCACTCCATCGATGGGGTAGTCGACCTGTTTAGTGAGTTCCTGGATGATGTCTTCGGTATTTTCGAGTAGCGCCGTCGCCGAGCCTTCCCAACTCACCAGTTGAGAATAGGGTACAAAGTGAACCTTGCCGTCTTCTATCGCTCTCCGGGCATACTCGTTCAGTGTATCGGAGGCGACGATACCGACAACCATGTTTCTGGGATGTTCGAATTCTTCTGCAAGATGCTCCTCGAAATAAGACATTTCGATGACGATTTCGCCTATCCCCAGACCTCTGCCGCCGACCGGAATCACTCCTTTCTGGAACGCGCTGGAAATTTCGTAACCGACTTCTCCATTGCCTCTGCTGGCAAATATCGTTCCGTCATCTCTTCCGGCCAATCCATCCAGCTTGGGCGTCACCCGAAAACGGACGTCCAGAACGCCGATGTCTCCGGCCGCCTTCATTACCCGGGATACGAATCGGGACAGCTGTTCCTCCGTGTAGGCCTTCTCCGTTGACAGCATCGGCGCAGGATGCCTTATTTCGATTTTGTTTTCAAAGGTTTCCGGTTCAACGGCATTCAGGAAGGGATGTTGCGGGGCTATTTCCCGAAGTTGTTCCACGAGGGCATCGTATTCGACATCGCTGATCAGCGGCTTCCCACGCCGGTAGGCGTCGTTGTAGGCGTTTAATTTTTCGACGAGTTTTTTGATGTCTTCCATGGTTTGCTTCTGTTGGCCCGTTGGCCCGTTTGCCGGTTGTTCCAGGATGCGAGATGCAAGATTCAGGATCCAGGATACCAGGATCGATCATTCAACGTATGGCCGGTGAAGATAGTTAGTTGCCGATAAGGGGCGGCGTCATTCGTTGCCCTTCGACCCATACTTTCAGTTTGTGTCCTTAATTTTTAGGCTTTCAACTTTCAGCTTTGAGCTTTCAGCTTTCAGCTTTGCACTTTCAGCTCATCCCGCATCACGATTCAGTCAAACATAGATCCAGCATCCCGTCCATCGCCGTCTCCCTTCCCTGCCGAAAGGCCTCTGTTTTGAATCCCGGTCGCCAGGTCAGCTCGGACAGATCGTCGGACACCACCAATACCGCTCCGACGGCCACCTGCCGGACCGTGCCAACGGTAAACAACGCAGACACTTCCATTTCCACAGCCAACGCCCCCTGGTTCCGGTAGTACCGGACTTTTGGGGCTGTTTCCCGGTAGACGCCGTCGGTGGTCCAGACGGGCCCGCCGTGGACGCGGGGAGTTTCCGTTTTGAAGTGAGCTGTGATTCGATCGAGAAGGCGAGGTGACGGCAGCGATCGCTCCTGACCGCTCCGGAAAAGGCGGCATCCATCAACCTCATCTCCGGACCAGGCCCCGTTATAATGCCTCGAGGTTCCCTCATCGATAAACGCAGAAGTGGGGATGATCAGATCGCCAAAAGATGCTTCAGGGATCAGTGCTCCGCACCAGCCCAGAAAAAGGATTCGTCTCGCTCCCCAGGAGATCAGTGTTTCGAGCATCATCACAGCGTAGGGAGCACCGACTACCGGGCCTGCGATGGCCAAGGCCCCCCTTCGACCGTTATGGACAAAGAGGTTGCCGGCATAGAACGGAAAGGCTGTTTCCGGCAAAACCTGCAATCTCCTGCAGATCGCGGACACGTCGGCACGGGCACTGACCAGAAGAGCGGTCGGCCCCAGGTTCGGCGAACGCTTACCCCGGGCTGGATTGACAATGGCGTCTTCCACGATGATCTTCCGATCGGATAGGCCGGACATGGCACGAAACTACGCCGGACCGGCTAGACTGGTCATCTCATCTTTGATTTCGTCGATCACGTCATACAGCCAGAGCAGGTCTTCTATGGTCAGCCGGCCGGCTTTTCGCTGGGATTCGCCACCGTCTTTTTTTATAAACACACGAGGCCCGATCTGGACCTTTGCTTCTCCCTCGGCGTAACGGTTGATGGTCACTACCAGTCCGGTTTCTTCACATTGCCATCTTTTCAAGATTTTATCTTTGGATGGGTCAAACGGCATCGTCGGCTCCTCCAGGTTTTCGGGACCTATCCATCAGTTTTCGGGACCAGGTACCAGGTTCAATTATCCGGTTTCGGCAACCGACGGAAAAGGGGCTTATCATACGGCCGGACGACAACCCCGGCCCCTTTCCTCAGCCGCTGTTCAGAACAGTGATACCGAAATGCACAGGGCAGTTATATGGATATTTTCGAAAAGTCCGCAAACCGGCCAAACAGGGCGGCAATCTCTCTCAGCAGGGCCAGGCGGTTGGCGCGGACAGCGGGATCTTCCGCAAGTACCATGACGCCGTCAAAAAAGGTGTCCACCGGATCCTTAAGCGTCACGATTTCCTTCAGGGCAGCATCGAATTGGCCGTTGTCCAGTTTTGCCGACACCGACGCGGAAACCTGCCGATATGCCGCATGCAACGATGATTCACTGTCGTGCTCGAAACGGCTGGGATCGACGTCCCCGGGGGCTCCGGCATCGGCCTGGCGAATAATGTTGACCACCCGTTTAAAAGCGGCGGCCAGGGGTTCGAAATCCGGTGCCTTCTTGAGTTCATCCAAGGCTCTTACCCGGTTCCAGGCATCGGGGATCACGTCGGCGGAAACATCCAGCACGGCGGCGATGACATCCTTGGCATACCCCTCCTCGGCCAGCAGATGGGCCATCCGATTCTTGAGAAACGTGAATATCCGGTCGGTGGTGGGGGCTGCCGGGGTTTCCATTTTGTCACCGAACAGGGACAGGCTCTGCTCTATCAGGCCGTGCACGGAACAGGCGAACCCGTTTTGCAGCATGATCTGAATGATTCCGATTCCCTGCCGCCGCAAGGCGTAGGGGTCGGCCCCACCCGTTGGAATTAGCCCGACACAGAAACAACCGCAAATCGAATCCACTTTATCGGCAATGGAGACAATGGCACCGGTGGTGCCATCCGGCAACTGCCCTCCGGACCGGACCGGACGATAATGCTCTTCGATGGCGGTGGCGACCTCATGGGGTTCGTTCTTAACGGTCGCATACACCCGGCCCATAACCCCCTGAAGTTTAGGAAACTCTCCGACGACCTCGGTGACCAGATCGGCCTTGCAGAGCAGTGCAGCCCTGGACGCCTGATCTTTGACCGGTGGGGCGACGCCGATGGCATCCGCCAGAGCCTCGGATATTTTCTGCACGCGCAGGACCTTCTCGTGCATGGTACCCAGTTTGGCCTGAAAGAGAACCCCTTTCAGGGCTTCCAGCCATTGATCGAAACCCGATTTCAGGTCAGCGTGATAGAAAAAACGAGCGTCCTCGAGCCGGGCCCGGATGACCCGCTCGTGGCCGGTGGCAACCAGGTTCATGTCCCGGGTTCGCGTGTTGTTGACCGCTATAAAACAGGGCATGAGACTGCCGCTGCCATCGACAACGGCAAAGTATTTCTGGTGTTCCCGCATCGCGGTGATCAGTATCTCGCTGGGTAACTCGAGAAACTTTGTTTCGAACCGTCCCACCACCGGCAAGGGCAATTCGACAAGGTTGGTAACAATGTCCAGAAGCTCATCATCCCGGAGAATCTCTCCGCCGGCACTGCTGGCCGCCTTGTCCACCTCCGCCGCAGTCAGCTGTTTCCGTTCGCTGATATCGACAACCACATCGGCGCTGCGCAAGGCATCGACATATTGCGCTGAAACGGCAATTTTTATTTTCGCCGGGCTCATGAAATAATGCCCGTAGGCGTATCGACCGCTTTTTATATTTCCCACCGAAAAGCTGATGATCTTATCCCCCAGCAGCGCAAGTATCGAATGGATCGGCCGGGCAAATTCAATGGAAAAATCAGCCCATCGCATCCGTTTAGGAAACGGTGTCGCCAGAATGATGTCGGGCAGGACCGTCTTCAGAAAGGTCCGTGTCGCCCGTCCGCGCTCTGTAACCGTTGCCGATAGATAGCGTCCCTTCTCCGTCTCCGTGATGGAGACCTTGGACAGCGGAACGCCGATCTTCTCGGCGAATTTCTCCGCAGCAACGGTCGGTTTTCCGGATTCGTCATAACCTACTTTTTCCGGCGGCCCGATCATCTCGGTGGTCAAAGATCGCTGCTTGAGAGCGACATCGGCAACCATGACGGCCAGCCGTCGGGGCGTTCCAAAACAAATGGTTTCGCCGTGATCGATTCGGGCATCGGTCAGGCGTTTCGTTAAATTTGCGGCGAGGGCATCGAGGGCCGGTTGTATATAGCCGGCAGGGATTTCCTCTGATCCGATCTCAAGCAATAACTTCTCCATGGTCACCTCGTATCTGTTTAATGGGTTGCGCTAATCCGATCACGCCTTCCATGAACACGATCGAATGATGTTATGCCCCCCGGTTCAACAGGGGAAATCCCATTGCTTCTCGCTGTTTCACATACGCCTCGGCTGAGGCCCGGGCAAGATTTCGTATTCTGGCGATATATCCGGTACGCTCGGTCACGCTGATAGCGCCACGGGCATCGAGCAGATTGAACGTATGGGAGCACTTCAGACAATACTCATAGGTCGGCAGGACCAGATCCGCTGAAATCGCCCGCTTGGCCTCGGCTTCGTATGCATTGAACAGGCTCAGGAGCATCTCCACATTTGCCGCCTCAAAGTTGTATGTGGACTGTTCCACCTCCTGCTGATGATGGACATCGCCATAGGTGATGGTGTCATTCCATTGAAGGTCGTATACACTGTCGACCCCCTGAAGATACATAGCGATGCGCTCAAGACCATACGTCAGTTCCACGGGAATGGGATTCAATTCGATGCTCCCGCAGATTTGAAAGTAGGTAAACTGGGTAATCTCCATGCCGTCAAGCCAAACTTCCCAGCCGAGGCCGGCGGCTCCCAGGGTGGGCGATTCCCAATCGTCCTCGACAAACCGGATATCATGATCCAGGGGGTCGATCCCAAGGACTTTCAGGCTTTGCAGGTACTGCTCTTGGACATCCATGGGCGACGGTTTGAGAATCACCTGGTATTGGTAATAGTGCTGCAGGCGGTTCGGATTTTCCCCGTATCGGCCGTCGGTGGGGCGCCGGGATGGCTGCACATAAGCTACATTCCACGGCTCAGGTCCCAAGGCCTTTAACAGTGTTGTCGGATGAAATGTGCCGGCACCCACTTCCATGTCGTAGGGTTGCGCCATGACACATCCTTTTTGCGCCCAGAATTTGTTCAGCTCGAGAATCACATCCTGAAACTTCATCGTCACTTCCCTCGTTTACGTCTAAATATAAATACGGTTCTTCTCCCAATAAGTGGGAGAAGAGGGCCCTAATAATGGATCACACCCACGCAATTGGGCTTTCCAGCGTTTATTTTTTTTAAACTACAACTCATCGGGAGATGATCCTAAAGCACGGACAACCCGATACGGCGTTATCGCGAGCCCGTTGACTTTAGTGCGGCTCGCCATTTCCGATGAATCAAATGAAAATAAAATCGCAAAGCGATTTTATTGCTTCGTAACCTTGCATAAAAGGCCATTCGAATCAACCCCAACATCCAGTATACGGGCATCGGGTCTTTCCGACAGGATTGCGGTCCAGGTTTTTTTCAGCGCGTCGATATGCGATGGCACTCCCAGAGCCCAGATACAGCCACCACCGCCCGCCCCGGCGAACTTGGCGCCACATCCTGCATCCGTGGCGGAGGAGACCAGGCGACGGCCCATATCGTCAAGCACCTGGGGTGTCATCTGGCAACGGATCGCCGTCTCCCGGTTCAAGGTTGCCACAGCCCGGTCCATGTCCCCCTCCCGCAACGCATCCACAAATGCTTTCGTGTTCCCCACGATGTCAAGCCAGAGCCGCCGGGTTTCACCGGACAGGAACTGCCGTACCCAGGTGCTGTTGATGTCCTTGGAGGCATGGGTAACACCGCAGTAAGCGACCACCAGATGAGAGCAAAAGTCTCTGCATTCGTCATCCGAGAACAGGGCGTCCCCGTGAAAAACGGGGCTCTCGGCGTCTCCGAGCCAACGCCAGGCATGTATGCCTCCAAAAGCGGCGGCCAGCTGATCCTGCAGCCCGCAGGGCACCTGTGCAACGGCGGACTCGATGGCATGGGCCACCCGGACAATAGTTTCCTTGGGCATCGGAGGGCGGCCGTCCTCCTCCGCGGCACGGGCAAAGGCCCCGATCAGGGCAACGGCGGCCACGGAAGAACCGCCGAGGGCGCTCCGCGGCGGGGATGCGGACTCAATCTCAACGGCAACGCCGCCGGCGCCGAAGTACGCTGCCACAGCGAACATCAGACCTAATGGATGGGTAAAGGGCGCCTCATCGATGCGGAATTCGGATTCCCCCACACCGGCGGATGCAATGCGCACAACCCCCTTCCGATAGGGAAGCAGGCGGACACGGGTCCTGAGATCCAGGGCGATATTGAATGTCAGGGGATCGTGTGGCTGAAGCGGCAGGTAAAAGGTGCCGATGTCCAGCGTCCCGCCCACATCGACCCGACAGGGGGCGGTCGCCTCCACTGTGTACTTCTGTAGTATGCTGTGAAAATCAGTCTTCATGGTAGTTTGTGTTTGGTGTTTTGTGTTTTGTGTTTGGGATGGGTATTAGGTACTCGGTATTGGGTATTCGTTGCTAACGACATCTTCAGTTAGAACCCAGTACCTGATATCCAATACCCAATATCCAGTAGTTATTTCCTGATCCGCTGCAGAAACTTCAGACTTCGGGGATCTTTGCCGAGATGATACGGAACGAATGCCTCCAGCATGGTCAGGCTCTCCCTGGCGGCGCTGGGTGTGAAGCGCACCCGGCCGGCTGTTTTCAGGCCGTTGTGCTGCATCCACAACAGCGGTTTTATGGTGCCCATGGAAAGTGAAATCCGTTCAGAACGGACACCTCCCGGAAGCCGATAGGTGGCGCGGCCTTCCCCCACGCCAGGCGCCTGTCCCGCCGGTGCCACGTGTCCCGCCTGTCCTGCTTGTCCTGCTTGTCCTGAGCTCAGTCGAAGGGAGCGCGGTCGCGGGGAGCCTTGTTGCGACAAGATCCGGCCGGTCGTGCGTGACGGGCCCGATGCCGTGCATGCGGCACACACGACGCCGCCACGAACCAGGTCAAAGGGCATCCGTCTCTCCCCTGACACGCCGATGGGTGTTTCACAGACGCTGCACCGATCGAGGCCCGGGGCCAGACCGGCCAGGTCGAGAAAGCGTATCTGAAAGAGAACGGACAGCGTATCGGCGGATTGCTCGCCTCTTTCCATTGCTGCCAACGCGTACCTGTAAAGTTCAAAAAGAGCCGATTCCTTGACATGGGCTTCCGTCCACTCGGCAATTAATTGCGCCCAGTAGCTCGCGTATGCTGTTTTCAAAACATTTCCCCGGATACCGGAATACGGGTGAACGAGCGACGCCTCTTGCAGAATTGGAAGGCCCCGGCGACGTCCGGGGCCTGAATACACGATTTCGAGAACGGCAAACGGTTCCAGTACACCGGCAAAACGTTTCTTGCTCTTCTTTGCCGACTTGGCCATGACCCCGATCTTTCCTCGATCCCGCGTCAGAAAGGTCAGTATCAGGTCATAATCTCCGTGCTCAATTCGGCGTAAAAGGATGGCAGGGGTCGGCGGCAGGTTCATGGATCAGATCCCGAGAAGGGAGGTGGCGATTTCAAAATAGAAAAAGACACTAATGATATCGATGGCCGTGGTTACAAACGGACCCGTTGCTATCGCCGGATCGATATTGGCGCGGGCGAACAGCATGGGAACCAGTGAACCCACCAGGGCGGCGACGGTCATGGAACTCAGGACGGCGAGGGCGACCGATAACGCCACGGTCAGGCGGCCATAGCTGAATTGGGCCACCGAACCGACGAGCAGTCCATAAAGGATCCCCAAAATAAGACCGGTCGTAAACTCCCTGAGAACCACGGTTCGAAAATCCTGGACGAGGATTCGGCCGGTGGCCAGCCCGCGAACGATGATCGTCGACGACTGGGTGCCGATGTTGCCGCCCATTCCCATGATCACCGGTATGAACGCCGCCAGATAGGCCACCTTCATGAGACTGTCTTCATAGTGGCCGATAATCAGAAACGCCAGCACACCACCAAGGGCGCTGGCCAGAAGCCAGGGCATTCTGATCCGGGCACTGCGCAGGATGGATTTACTTTCTACAAAATCTTCTCCGGCACCGGCCATTTTCAGGATGTCCTCGGTGGCCTCTTCGCGGAAAATGTCAATGACGTCGTCAACCGTGACGATACCGACCAAGCGGTTGGTCTCATCGACCACCGGCACGGCGAGGAAGTCGTACCTGGCGACCAGTTTCGCCACCTCCTCCTGATCGACATGGGTCTGAACAGACATCACATCGGTGGCCATGAAATCCTTCAGCCGGGTATCGGGCTTGACGACAACCAGCTGACGTAGAGAGCTGACACCGACCAATTTGCCGTATTCATCCACGACGTAGAGGTAAAACGGCATCTCCACATCATGATAGTCCGTCTGCAGCAACGCGATTGCTTCGGCAGCAGTCATATTCTCGCCCAGAGCAATAAAATCCGGGACCATGATGCCACCGGCAGTATCATCATCGTATCCGAGAAGGTCTTCGACTTCTTCAGACCCCTCCTTTTTCATCTGTTCCAGGATCGCGTCCGCTTTTTCCTCGGGAAGCCGCCCGATCAGGTCGGCAGCGTCGTCTTTTGGCATGCTTTCGAGAATCTCGACGATGTCTTCGACCGCCATGGCCTGTGTCAACGCCCGCAGCGTATCCTCATCAAGATCTTCCAGGATGACCCCTTTTTTTTCCATCTCCTCGATGACGGCGAAGAGTTTTCGCTGCTCGTTGAACGTGAGGATCCGGAACATCGCCGCCAGATCCGCCGCATGGGTCTTGTTGACGATTTTGCGAAGATGACGGATAGCGCCCCGCCTTAGCAGCCGCTTGATGCTTTCATTCAGTATGTTTCGATCCTGATGCATCGTGTATTCTCTATCAAACAGGAGGTGACCGGTCTGTTCAGAGCATGCTCCAAGACAGTGTCCCGGAGAAGATTGCTGAGTGTCCGTTTCTCGGATAGAAAGGTCCGCCGGTTCCGGTTGGCTGGAGAGGAGTCCTGCCGAAAAAATCTCATGAAATTTTCGGCTCGACCCGGTTATTTCAACATCCGGAGGTATTCATAAGGCACCTCGAGGTGGGCTGCGACTGTCATAACCTGAGCTTAGCCGAAGGGAGCTCAGCCGAAGTCAAGCTGTAGTAAAGCTACCGCGAACCTCGAATAACGCGGGTCTTGAGATCCCGCCCGACAGGCGGGGCCATGGAATCCTCCGGGTGTTCAAATACCCGGGTTCAGGGCAGTTCGATTGTCCTCACCTGTCCGCTCTTCCCCCGGAGCGAAACGGGCTCTCCGTTCAAATCCATTTCCACGCCACCGGCATTTCCGATAAGCAGGCTGTATCCCTGGACGGCCCTCAAAGCGAGCCTGTCTCCGGGGCCCAGAATATATTCCGACGGCGCATTGTCATCGACAATGACCTTAAGCCACGTTTCCTCATTGGCTCGGATATTCAACAAATAGGGTTGTGACGCCTCCGCCGGCTCTGGAACAGGGGCCGCCATTGCTTCAGCCAGCGGCGGTGTGACCGCTTCCGATGGACCCGGAGCCGGTGAGGGTTCGACCGGCGATTGCATCGATTCGGGCTCGGAGGCCTGAGTATCGGACGCTGGTGTACTCTCACCGATGGCAGTTTCCGCCGTCTGCGTTTCCGGAGCAGCGGGTTTCTTCATGGAAGGGTCCCGGAATAAGGACATCGCAAAAATCGAAAGGGCCATCAGTCCGACAATGAGACCCATGGACATCAGCAGATGGGGCCAAAACCGCTTGGAATAGAGGTTCAGGTCGGCTTCAGAACGCGCGCTGCGCTGATGAACCCCCAGGCTCCCCGCATAAGACTGGACTGCACGATCTCCATCTGCACCGACGACCTTGGCGTAAGCGCGGATAAATCCCTTGACAAAGACTTCGGCCGGGAGACCGGCGATATCCTCGCTCTCTATCTGCTGCAGCGTATCAACTCCGATTTGGGTTTCCCAGGACACCTGTTCCAGGCTGATCCCTTTTTCACTCCGTACGGATCTCAGATATCGCCCGAAGGATTTCGGATGGTCATTTTCACCCATGATCAGTAATCCTCAATCGCGTTACAGCACTACTATTTCATGAATTTTCTTCATTCATGTCCGGGTTAACGCACTATTTTGATATGAGACCGTTTTCGCAGATCCTCAATCCAGGCGCTGAACTTGCTGTTCAATTGCTCTTCGTAGAGTTTCTGTTCAATTTGCTTCGACACCGATTCCAGGGAGCGCGACTTATCGGTCAGGATCCGTTCCACGTAGAAAATCTGGTAGCCTTGATCCGTATCGAGAATCGGCGTAAAGCCGCCGGCCTGGGTGTTTTCTATAGCTTCCCGGAGTGTTGGCGCCATGTCTTCCAGTCTGAAGAGTCCGAGATCGCCCCCATCGGCCGCCAGGGAGGATTCCGAATAGCGTCGGGCCATTTCCGAAAAGTCCGCTCCGCCTTTTAGCTGAGCGTAGATACTCTCCATTTTCTCTCTTACCACACGCTTTTCATTTTCATTCGCGTAGGAAGACACTCGAAGGATAATGTTTCGAAGTTGGTATTGTTTCAGGCCGCCATATATCTCCGGGTGTTTTTCGTAATACTTTTTGATACCCTCTTCTGTAATAACGACCCTGGACTTGACTTCGTAATCCACCAGCCGGGTACGGAGCAGCTGATTTTTCATTTGAAGCCGAAATTCTTCCATCGTCAGATTATCAAGGGCAAGTCCCTTGCGTAAATCCTCATCGGTTATGGACCGCCGCTCCTTGAGGCGCTCAATGGCGATATTGATCTCCTCTTCGCTGACGGTCAGACCATATTTCTTCACCTGTTGATCGGTCAGTTTCTGCTCGATCATCTGTTTGATGAAATCTTCTCGAATCTGGAATATCATCCGCGCCTGCTGTTCTTCCGGATATCCCATTGCCCGCACTTTTTCCTCGTAGGGATTCAAAAGGCTCTGTATATCGGACAGAAGAATGATGTCGTCGTTGACGACCACGACGATCCGGTCGACCACTTCCGCCGATTGGCCCGGAACCGTGCAAAGCAACCCGGTCACTAGCCAAAAGCACAGGAATGTCGCACATCGCAATCGTGGGAAACGCCCCTGCAACCGTTTTCTCACCTGATGTCGCCCAGGTGGTTCAGCATCGAGACTATCCGGAACCGATAATGCGCTGCCATTCCTTGGCATTGATTTCAACGGGATATGTTGCATGAAGCTTATGGACGTACTCTTCATAAGCCTCCTCAGCTTTCTGTCTTCTTAAATTTCGTATAATTGCCTCATCCACGGCTGTCACCGGTCCTTCCGGCTTTGTGTCTTCCAATTCTTTCCGGTGATCGCGGTAGTATGCTTCGATCTCTTCGGTGGTGACGGCAATATTACTCACCAGGTCGCGAGCAACGACCTTTTCGATCATCAACCGTGTTTTTAGCCCCTCTTCCCACGCCGGGTAGGAAACCGCCTGTTCCAGCAAGGTTTCTTCAAACGTGCCGTCGGGAAAATCCTTTTTGACTTCTTCAAGGGCCCGGCTCAGATCGGCAGGGCTTACGGAGATGTTCAGGTCCTTGGCCCGCTCTTCGAAGACTGCCAGTTCGACAAGTTCCCGGAGAACGCGCTTCTGGAGCGCTCTGACCACGTCCAGGTTCTGCAGGGCGCTATGGGAATAAGCCGCCTTCGCCAGTTCGACCGCCCGCTGGAACTCCGTGACGGTAACCACATTGTCCCGTACCCGAATCAGGTAGTCATCACGGGAGGCCGACTCCGTGTTGCCGCATGCCAATATCATCGCAGACATCATCAGCGCGGACAGGGCCGAGAATACCCGTCCCATATTCCCGATACAGATCCACACAAGTCGTCCCCGCCTCCCCGATGCATTTGTTCCCGTTACAGTCACTTCTAACCGAAAGAGTAATAATTTCTACATGTTAAATTTTAGAAACTAACATGTTGATCGATTAGTTTCAAGATATTTTTAACCTGGGCGATCGGTCCGCCGGCTTCCGGACGGCTCAGTCGAATCTTCATAACGGCATCGGGTGTCAACCGAAATCGATCCGAGAATTCCCGCACCAGATCGACGAGTCTCGACGGCTGCGCCACATGGGCCTCGGAAAAATGCAGATGAACCTGCGACCCGTTGAGATCCAGCCGCTTAACCCCACAGCGTCTCGCAAAAATCTTGAGCAGCATCTTCATCAGCAAATTTTCCGCCTCCTGGGGGGGTGGACCGAACCGGTCAAGCAGTTCCTCTTTAAAATCGGTTAGTTCCCGGGGCTTTCCCAGGCGGGACAGACGCCGGTAGGCTGTCAGCCGCTGATCGATATCGCTGATGTACGCCTCCGGGATATAGGCGGCTATCGACAGACGGATCTCGGGATCCAGGGGCTCCTCCACGGGCTCGCCTTTCATTTTTCCGATCGCGTCCTCCATGAGCCGAAGAAACATGTCATACCCGACTGCAGAAATATGGCCCGATTGCGAGGCGCCCAGAATCGTACCGCCACCCCGAATTCTCAGATCGTTCATGGCGATTTGAAAACCGGAGCCCAGATCGCTGTGCTCCATGAGCACCTTCAGTCGCTTGAGTGCATCCCGGCCCAACGTGCTCTCCGGAGGGATAAAGAGGTATGCGTAAGCTTGCTCTTCGGATCGCCCCACCCGCCCCCTGAGCTGATACATTTGGGCCAGCCCAAACCGGTCCGCACGATTTACCAGGATGGTATTGGCAGACGGGATATCGAGTCCGGATTCCACGATGGTGGTACATACCAGCATATCGATTTCTTTGTTGACGAACCGGAGCATGACCCCCTCGAGAGCCTCCTCACTCAGGCGGCCGTGTGCGACGTCAAGACGCACCCGAGGTACGAGATGTTGCAGTTTTGCAGCAATGCGATCGATGCTGGCAATGGTGTTATGGATGAAAAATATTTGTCCTTTCCGGGCGAGTTCCTTGTGTACGGCCTCCTGAATCACCGTTTCATTGAATTCCGACAGGTAGGTAATGATCGGTTGTCGATCTTCGGGTGGCGTACCGATAATACTGATGTCCCGAACACCCATCAGGGACAGGTGCAACGTCCTTGGAACCGGCGTGGCCGTCATCGCCAACACATCAACGGTGCTGCGAAGCGCTTTCAGTCTCTCCTTGTGCTTGACGCCAAAGCGTTGCTCTTCGTCCAGAATCAAGAGACCGAGATCGTGGAATCCGACATCCCGTTGCAACAGCCGGTGGGTGCCGATGACGATATCGATTTTCCCGCCTTTGACTTCTTCGATAATCTGTCGCTGCTCTTTCAAAGACCGGAAGCGGCTCAGGCAAGCGATCGTCACCGGATAGCGCGAAAAACGTCGCGTGAAGGTTTCATAATGCTGTTCCGCAAGCACCGTTGTGGGAACCAATACGGCCACCTGCTTTCCGTTGAACGCGGCGACAAAGGAAGCCCTCAAGGCAACTTCGGTTTTGCCATAGCCGACATCTCCGCAAATGAGACGGTCCATGGGGGTGGGAGCCATCATATCCTGGACTACATCTTCGAAAGCGCGTCGCTGATCGGGGGTCTCCTCGTAGGGGAATCCGGCCTCGAAATCCTGGAGCAAATTGTCTGCCGCGGAAAAGACAAAACCCTTCTGAACCTTTCGGACGGCATAGATTTTCAGCAGCCTGCCGGCAATTTTCTCCGCGGATCGCTTCACCCGATCTTTTGTCCTGTCCCAAGCACGACCGCCCATTTTATCCAGGTGCGGAACCACACCCTCGACCCCCATGTATTTGCGGATCATCGCCATGCGGTCCACCGGGAGATACAGCTTGTCGTCGTCTTTGTAGAGGATGAGCAGAAAGTCGTTGCCAATGCCGTTTACCTGCAGTTTGACGAGGCCCTCATAGCGGCCGATACCGTGTTCCTCATGGACGACAAGATCCCCGGACGATAAGTCCTCGAAAGCCACCAGGTCCGCCCGGGGCGATCTCCGTCGGACAAATCGCCGACGCGGCTTGGCACCAAAGATATCATTTCCCGTCGCGATGGCCAGGGACTCCTCAGCCCAAACGAAACCGGAGGTCAGCCGGCCTTGACAGATGAAACAGAGGCCCCGGGTTGCCCGTTGATCCGGGAAGACCTCGAGAACTTCAGGATGCAGCTGGTAAGGCGCCAGAAGGGATACGAGACGATCTGCCTGGCTCGGTGATCCGCACACCAGCAATACTGTATGTGCCGCTTCCTGCTGCCGCTGAATCCACTCGACCAGGGGACGCAGCATGTCTTCGCCGGCCCCCTGGCGCTGCAGGGCATCCCTGAGATCGGCATTATCGGAAACGGAGACAGGAACGGGTCTAGGGGCTGCCGCCCCGCCCGGGTCGTCATCGACGGGGAGCATCTTGAGGCGGACATTCCGGCGCGTGGCCAACGTCGCCTGAAGCCCCTGCCAATCCATATATATAAACTCCGGGGGAACGCAGAGCCTATCTTCATCCAGCGCGCTTCGATAGCTGCCGGCGATTTGATCGGACACCTCCACGGCGGCCCTCTCCAGTGCCGCCGGTTCCACCTGTACGTTGAGGACGTCCGCCGGCAAATAAGAAAACAGCGTGTCGAACTGCGGATAGATCAATGGAAGGAGGCTTTCAGCCCCGGGGAACGCCCGTTCATGCTTAACCTGGTCCACGATTTCACGGATACGGGTTACCGGCAGGTTTTGCTCCGACGCGCGACCCCGTATGCGGGCAACCAGCGGGTTCACATCTTTTTCACGGATGATCGCCTCTCTGGCCGGCAGGATAATGGCTTCATCCAATGACGCGCGGGACCGCTGGCTGGCGGCGGAAAAGAATCGGATTGAATCCACACGGTCACCAAACTGCTCGATACGGACCGGATCCGGGTACCCCGGACTGTAGATATCGAGGACACCGCCCCGGAGACAAAACTCGCCGGGTTCTTCCACGATGGTAACCGGTTCGTACCCTCCGGAGTGCAGGTGTGCGACCAGACGATTCCGGTCGATATCCTCCCCGGCCATAACCAGTTCCGCAAAGGCGGATAGCTCCGATCGGGGCACAACCTTTTGCATCGCCGCCGACACCGTGGTCACCAGAATCGCCGGGTTGGAATTGTCGATCAGCGAATATAATGTCTCTATCCGCCGGGCAGCCGTTTCACTGTGGTAGGAGAGAAGTTTGAACGGAAGGATATTGTAGGGGGGAAAATAGAGAATGCGGAGCTCTCCGGTTCCGGCAAAGAACTGCAGGTCGCTGATGAACCCCTGAGCCTCTTCCGCGGAGGCCGTCAACACCGTGAGGGTCCTCTGGGAACTCCGGTAAAGTCGGAATACGAGATAGGCCCGTTCCGCACCGGAAATACCGGTAATATCAAGCGCCATCGATGGTGAATGAAGGGCTCCGGTAAGGATATCGGCAATAGATTTTTCTTGATTTCGATCCATAAAAACAGTAGCTAAATTACCTTTGATAACGTCCCCGACGCCGTGCCGGCGTAGCTCAGCTGGTAGAGCAGCTGATTCGTAATCAGCAGGTCAGCGGTTCGAGTCCGCTCGCCGGCTCCATCAAATGCAAAGGTTTTCGATACCGGGTATCGAAAACCTTTTTTGACCATTGGTTTCAGGTACTTCTCCAACTTATGCGGGGAGAAGGGTCGATGGATTCAAGGGGTCGTGGGGTCACGTGTCTGTTGTCTAATAATTTAATCAGCGCGTTTGGCATTCTTTTGATCTCTGCTATGCGAAGAAGATTGGGTTATCATAATGCAGCGGCCCGGAAAAAACAATTGTCGCGAGCTTGAATCATCCCTGCGGGACACCCGATACCGTTCGGGAAACCATGTCTGGTCAATTTCAAAAATTGACATCCGCGGTCCATGTGCTGTATTTGAAACACGTATCCGAACATGCGCACGACATCGTTACAGCACACGGCTGCACAGAAACAACCACGTGACGCCGTGTCCAGGCGATGCTGCTGCCCTGAGCCGTCAGTCGAGACAGGCCATGACCGCCAAATCCGCTCCCCCGAAAACCAGGCCAATGCCGGTGGAAATTATTTCCGACGCCAAACGTGTCGATCACCAGAACCGGTACGCACACACCCTTGAAGAGATCGGTATTCTTGCCGGAGGCATCGCCCATGACTTCAATAATCTCCTGTGGACTATTCTCGGCAACACCGAACTAGCCGCTGCAGAAATCCCTGCCGGCCATTCCGCCCGTTACAATCTGGAGCAGGTCGAGGACGCCTGCCGACGAGCCCAGGAACTGGTTATGCAGATACGTCGATTCAGCCGAGGCGTTGAGCACCAGCGTATACCGGTCCAGTTGAGCGCGATTGTTCAACAATCCATTCGAGACCTTGAGCCGTCAATCCCGCAACATATCGAAATTCATCAACATATTTCGAGCACCGATGATACGGTGCTGGCCGACGTCACTAAAATGAATCACCTGATGATGCACCTGCTGGCCAATGCCGCATACGCCATGAGGCAGACCGGGGGCATACTGGAGGTCAGTATTGTGGATGTCGTCCTGGGAGACGAGGAGGTCTTGCAGCATCGGAACCTGGTTCCGGGAAAGCACCTCATTTTGACGGTGATGGATACGGGGCCCGGAATTTCACCGGAAATTTCCCATCGCATCTTCGATCCGTGCTTTTCGACAAAACCCTCCGGGGAGCACAGCGGCATGGGTCTGGCCATCGTCAACTCCATCGTCAATTCCCATGGCGGAACCCTCACCGTGCAGAGCGAAACCGGAAAGGGCACCATCTTCCACGTCATTTTACCGGCCATAGACGCCGAACCGACCACATCAAAATCCTCGAGCCCACCGGTGTCGGAACCAAAACAATCTTGACTAAACATTTATTTCATTATATTTTAGTTATTTACAGACTATCGTAACATCTTGGAAAACTCGGTTGAGGAGGACATGCATGGACGATCTGGAAGATCAAAACCTCAAGTTGGAGCTCGATGAAATTATGGTACGGGTCGACGCCATTATGGAAAAGGTCGTCGGCCTGTACCCGGACAGTGCAGAGTCGCCGGGACAACAAGAGGATTAACCCGGGTAAACAATGTTTTCGACAGACCCACCCACACCACTGCTCGGACGAAAGATACAGCCTGTGAAAAGATCCCATGGAATACTCGAGGAGGCAACATGGCGTTGACCAAAAATGATATCATTACCCGGATTCATGACTTGGGGTTTACCAAGAAGAAATCGGTCGAGGCCATCGAATCGTTACTACACAACATAAAGCGGAATCTTGCCCAGGGCGATGAAGTCCTGATCTCTGGGTTTGGAAAGTTCTGTATCAAGCAGAAAAAACCGAGAAGAGGCCGCAACCCGGCCACCGGAAACGATCTGCTTCTCAGGGAACGCACGGTGGTCACCTTCAAATGCTCCGGCAAGCTGAGGGACAAGATCAATCAAACCTACTAGGGAGGAGCTGGAAGCAGTGGCGAGAACCTCGGTGTTCGCTCCTGCCGGTTCATTCCTATCACCATGATCTAAATCCCATACTGTTTGGATTTTTAGTTATTTGGCTTTGGGATTTTGTTTCGGATTTCGGATTTCGGATTCCGAGCTTCGAGATTATTCGTGCCCGGCCGCCGAGGCTTTCATCCACCACCCATGCCTTTGTAGACTCGTTTTAGTTACCTTACCCTATCCAGAGGTCAGCCATACCGACTGATAGGGGTTCAGCCGGATGGGGGCCGTGCCCTGCTCCCTGCCTGAAATCAAATCACCCATCCGACCCGAAGTCGCCAGTTCGGGCCACGCAAGGTCGACATTTTCCGGGGTAACGTTAGTTAAGGCGTAAATGGTCTGATCCGGACAGCTGCGCACGAGAGCGAAGACACGGGGGTCCAGCGCAAGCACCCGGCAGTGGGCAGAGGGGTGAAACGCCGGCTGGCGGCGCCGGACGCGGATACGATGGGTATAGGGATAAAAAATTTGATGTCGAAGACTGGCTGGATCCTCGAGGTCTGCGATGATGTCCGATACCATCAGCTTCTCCCGGTTGATGGTTCGAGCCCGCCCGGTCGACGCCACGCCCGCTGACCAGTTTCTGGAACCCAGAATACTGTGGATGTAGATGCCCGGCATGCCGGGCATTGAAAGCTGAGCCGTTTGAGAGGCCAGAAAACGCTCGGCATGGAACGCGTCACCAGCCGGCATGGCGTCGTCGAGCAGCGCGTCCACGTAGGTGATGTTCAGTTCATAGGGACTTTCCGAACCGTCCGGATTTCGCTTGTGCGATATCAGGCCGCCGTTTTCGACCACATGCGCCGCCAACCGGTCCAACGCATCGTCGGGAAGAATACCCTCCAACGGCCGCACACCGATGCCGTCATGGGACGCCGTAAAATTCAAAAAGATGGTGGTGTTTGTCAACGGGTCGAGTCCTGCTGCCCATCGGGTCAATTCGGAGGCGTTCCGTGTGAGGAACGTATGCAAAAGCAACGGGGGTAGAGTGAAATTGTACACCATCTGGGCTTCATCCCGACCGTTGCCGAAATAGCTGATATTTTCATGATGGGGAACATTGGTTTCGGAAACAAGGATCACCCCCGGCGCCGCGATGTCCAGAATTGCGCGAAACAGTTTGACCACGGTATGGGTCTTCTCCAGATGGATGCAGGTGGTGCCGAGCTCTTTCCACAAATAGGCCACGGCATCGAGTCGAAGCATGGAAGCGCCCTGGCCCAGGTAAAACAACAATACCCGGACCATCCGCTCCAGGACGTCCAGGCTTTTATAGTTGAGATCGATCTGGTCGGCGCTGAAGGTCGTCCAGACGTGTACGGTCTGCCCCGGGGCTTTGCGAAATTCGGTGAGCAGGGGCAACGCCCGGGGGCGAACCACCATGGACAGGTCGGTGGCCGGATCGACCTCGATCGCCAGCCGGCTGTACCCGGGGGTCCCAGCCAGATAGTGTCGAAACCAATCGCTTTGGGCGGAAATGTGATTTAATACATAGTCGAACATCAACCTGAAGTTTTCCTTCAGTTCGGAAACACCCCGCCACGTGCCGATCTCCGGGTCCACCCGGTAGAAATCGGTCACGGAGAAACCGTCATCCGAAGAATACGGATAAAACGGTAGAATGTGGATCGCAGAAAACACATCCTTGAAATACGTGTCGGCGAAGCGCTTCAAGGTTGCCAGGGGCATTTCACCGGACTGCCGAATCGAATCACCATAGGTAATCACGATGACATCCGATTCGGAAAAGAATGCACGAGCCTTGTCGGAAACCGGATTTTTGGGAAATGCATCCAGAAGCGGAAAAATACGCTCAGCCGCGAGTCTCCCATCCCGGTCTCCGTAAATTTGCACCAGTAGATCCCTTACCTCGTTGCGTTGATCCATCGCCTGCCCCTCTTTTTCATCCGGTTCGTGTTCCAGGATAGAATGCACTATAGCAGTATTCCGGAGCCGGTAACAAGTTCTCGATCCGGGCAAGAAAATATTGCGTCATCCGTGTTTTTATGCTAGGGCTGTTGGACTTTATGTCGGGGCATTTCAATTATTTGAGACATTTATGGAAATTCCGGGATCATCTGGAGGATCGGTTATGAACGCAATCATTTCCGCTGTCGGTCATTACGTGCCGGAGACGCGGTTGACCAATGCGGACCTGGAAAAATTGGTCGATACCAGTGACGAGTGGATCATGTCCCGAACGGGTATCAAAGAACGCCGGATACTCGACACGAAAAAGGGAACCTCCCATATGGCGGTCAAAGCGGCGGAAATGGTCCTTGCCCAAAGGGGTATTTCCCCCGAAGAGATCGATGTGCTCCTGACGGCCACGGTGACTCCGGATCTGCTGGTCCCGAGTATGGCGGCGGTCGTCCAACGGGAATTGGGCGCCACCCGGTGCTGGGGCTATGATCTCAACGGTGGATGTACTGGTTTTCTCTGCGCCTTCACCACCGCCGCACAGTTTATCGAGTCCGGCAGGTATCGGAAGGTTCTGGTGATCGGGGCGGACAAGATGAGCGCCATCATTGACTACGAAGACCGAAACACCTGCATCCTTTTCGGGGACGGGGCCGGTGCGGTGCTGGTGGAACCCTCCGACGATGACGATACCGGTGTGAAAGACTTTATTCTCCATATGGACGGCAGCGGGGAAGATTACTTGTATATGACCGGCGGCGGAAGCCGGCACCCGGCCTCCCTGAGTACGGTCAACGACAAGATGCATTACCTCTATCAGGATGGCCGCACGGTTTACAAACATGCCGTCAATGGGATGGCCGACGTTTTTCTCCGGGTTCTTGAAAGAAACGGGTTGAGCGGTGAGGATGTGAATCTGTTTATCCCCCACCAAGCCAACTACCGGATCATCGACGCGGTGGCCAAAAAGGTCGGCATTTCCAAAGACAGGGTGATGATCAACGTGCACAAATATGGCAATACGACCGCCGGTACCATTCCCATTGCGTTGTCCGAAGCGCACCAGGAAAACCGGATGAAATATGAGGACTGGGTCGTCATGGCCGCTTTCGGGGCCGGATTTACCTGGGGGAGCGTGCTGCTGAAATGGGCACTGAAGTGACCGGACGGCGCCCGGCGGTGACACCCTGCGCCGTCACGATTAAGGTCTCGCCCGAACGAAGCAGTTTTTAAGAATCCGCCATGAGCTGAAAGCCGTTTGGTACATGCTCGATTCCTTCTATGCCGGTAATCACGCCAAAACTTTCAGACCAGAGGGGCGGTGGCAGTTTAAATCCGATGTAAGAAACGGTCGATACGCATCGCCGGCCTCGATATCCGCCGAGACGACACTGGCGCCCATCTCACGTCATTTCGCAGCACCCCCCCATTCCCCCCGGGCGCATCGCGCATCCGTTTTCCCGCCCGTGAAGCAATGCACGGGGTATGCCCCGTCTATCCAAAAGCATTACATTTTGGTATAATTATAGGTACCGAATGCGATCGGCGTACTGTTATAACCACCACAATCAGACCTTTATAGCAGTTGCCAAAAATATGTTCCGATTCAAGGCAGGGTCCAGGTTTCGCAACGGAATTCTGACAATCGCTATAGAGAGCATGCCACCGGTAAAATACACAACATCGGGCAGAAAGAGACGGACCAGGGCGAGGGTTTACCTGAGATTCGGTTTAACCGCCGGTCTTGTGATCACCCTCGCCCTAACGGCGTTTACAGCAAACACGCAAGCAGCGGCACCGAATCAATCCCCCCTGCCCTTTGAGACAGCGATCCGATCGACATTTAATAAGCTTATCGACGATGTCCGGAAGGACCTTGGGAATACCAGCGGTCCGGAAGAGATGGTTATCGTCCTGGATCTCTTTTCGGATGAAGACACCGGGGAAATTCCTCGGGTGAGTCAACGGATCCAATCGGTCATGCTGGACGAGGCGACCCGCCGGTTCTTCGAATTTCGCGTGGCTCGATTCACGCTGGAAGAATCCCGAAATGCCGATTACATGATCCGCGGATCGATCCATTTGGGAGCTACCGAAACCAAGGATATCATTATTTATCGGGTTTCGGCGGAGGTCATTGACGCCTGGAACATGAACACGATCGGAACTGCCCGGAAGTGGGTTTCCGATCCGGAACTCGATTATAACCCGCTGGCATTGTACCATGATAATCCGTTCTATGACCCGGCCTATTTCCAGCGAAAAAAAGTCAAGGGAGAGGTCGGCAACATCGGTTCGACCGCCCATCCCATCTACTCGATGGAGACCCTGGCACTGCTTCGGGATGCAACCTCGGCATATGAGCGCAGGAACTATCAAAACGCCCTTGCCTTGTTCTCAGATGCGGCAGCGCGGGCGGACGGTCAGACCCTCCTGATCTTAACCGGGCTATATCTCACAAACTTCCGCCTAGGCCGTTTAACCGAAGCAGATAGCACGTTTACCCGGATCATCGACATCGGTGTGAAAAGATACGGTAAGATTACTGTCCGGTTCTTGTTTCGGAAGAATTCTGTGGATTTCTGGGAAGGCGATGTGGCTACGGCGCGCTACGGGGCTTGGCTTGGCAGAATCGGTGAGTACTTCTATCAAAGAGAGGATTGCCTTCGCATTGTCGGCCATTCCAGCAATTCAGGGCCAGAACCCTGGAACGAGCAGCTGTCAGTGCTTCGCGCAGAACAAATTCAGTATCTTCTGAGAGGCAGCCTTCCCGGTGTCAAAAAACGAACACTGGCAACCGGCGTGGGATCGAGGGAAAATGTGGTGGGCATCGGCACCGACGACGAGCGGGACGCCCTGGATCGGCGAGTAGAACTCATCCCGGTAGTCTGCAAAGAGTTGGAATGACATACCAGATCAGACAGATCTACCCCACGGCCCTTGCCGCCATGGAATAAATCGACCCAGAGGAGGGGGACGTGATCACGGCCTCAGTGCATTGCTCCAACGATGCGAAATACTCTTCTTTGAGCGAATCCATTAACTCTTTTACCGATATGATTTCCTGAATCCGGTACGCATTTTTTCCGGCAAAGGCGAATCCGCGATTGAATCTGCCCTTTCGGGCATTTCCGAGGGCGATGGCAATGCAGTAAGGACTGGTTTCCCGGTTACAGGTCTTGATGCAGTGATACGGGCATTTGAACGGTTTCCGTTTTCCCTGGCTGACCTCGTCCAGAAACGAATTTTGAACAGCCCTTCCCGGCAGGCCCACCGGACTTTTGATGATGACCATATCTTCTTTTGTGGATGCCACGTACACCTGCTTGAACGCCTCATCCGCATCGCATTCATGTGTTGCCACAAAACGGGTCCCCATCTGCACGCCGGCCGCCCCAACTTCCAGGAACCGGTGGATGTCCCGGCCGGTAAAAATACCACCTGCCGAAATGACCGGGATTGGAGTCGAGTTCCTGGCTTCAAAGGGTTTTACGGCTTCGATGACATCCAGGACCAGATGTTCCAGGGAAAAGGCCGGGTCGTCGATCTGTTCCGATTTGAATCCAATATGTCCCCCGGCTTTAGGTCCCTCGACGACGAACCCGTCCGGCAGATAATCAAACCGGGACAGCCATTTTTTACACAGGATCATTGCCGCTCGACCAGACGATACGATCGGCACAAGGCTGGTTTTGGAGCCGTCCGGAAGATAGCTGGGAAGGTCAAGGGGCAGACCAGCCCCCGCAAAGATGATATCGATGCCCTCCTCAATCGATGTGCGGACCATATCGCCGAAATTGGTCAGCGCTACCATGATGTTAACGCCGAGAACACCCCGGGTCATTTTTTTTCGTGCCCTGCGGATTTCCCGTTTCAACACCCGGATGTTGGCCCCATCCGGGTCTGTCGCGATATCCGGCTCGTGAATACCCGGCATGGCCGCTGCGATGACGCCGATGCCGCCTTGATTGGCGACCGCGGAGGAGAGACCGGAGAGAGAAATTCCGACGCCCATGCCCCCCTGGATAATCGGTAATGTACTGACATGACTTCCTATTTTTAATGACGGCATATTCATTAGGGTTTGCCTCCGAATCCTGAAAGGAAACGTCACCGGGGTTCTGATGCGGCGCACTGCACCCGCTGGCGGAGATCCGATCGTCATAAAATTGAACACGAGACCGCCACGCACCGGCGATCAATGACTTGATTTTAGAAAATAAGCGGGACCAAGACAAGCCGGGCGCGCTGTTTTACAAAAGTTTTACAAATGGTGGTTTTTAACATCCGCGGAAACGATATCATGGTGTGCCCGGGCGGGGGCTAAGGTGGAGGGGCAGCATCAAACATGTAGCCTACCGAGCGGATGCTTTTGAAGTACCTGGGGTTTTTCGGATCTGTTTCGAAATATTTTCTCAGACGGACCACGAAATTATCCACCGTCCGGCTTGTCACTTGCCGCGTATATCCCCAGCCGACCTCGAGGAGCTTTGCCCGGGAAAGCGGTTTACCACAGTTTACGATAAAGAGCTTGAGAAGCCGCAGCTCCTGGTCTGTCAGGGCGATCTCACCCTGCCGGCAATCGGCAGTGCCTGTTTCAAAATCAATGGTATTTTCCCCGAAGACGTACCTGGTCATGACCATTTCTGTCGATGCGCTCACCCCAGCGCTCCAGTCCGCGCGCTTTAGAAGGCGGTCCGCCCGGAGCAGGAATTCCTCAAGGTTAAATGGTTTGGGCAAGTAATCATCCACACCGTAGGAAAGCCCTTTGATAATGTCATCGGATGCAGCTTTGGCCGAAAGAATCAAGATGGGAACCCGTTCATCCTCCAGACGGATAGCCTGGAGAACCGACAATCCATCAATGCCGGGCAACATAACATCCAGCACGATGAGGTCCGGTCGCTCCTGTTTCCAGACCTGAAGCCCCGTCGGACCGTCATGGGCGCTGACGGTGTCATGCCCCTGAAGACCCAGATTCAATGCCAGCCCCTCTGCGATGTGCGCATCGTCTTCAATGATGAGAATGCATTTTTTCCGGTCCTTATCCATGGGAAACCCTTGTCCTCAACCTGTCATCATGCCGATTCGCTATACGATAATACGTCCGGGCAGTTTCAGGGTAAATGCCGATCCTCGGCCTTTTCCCTCGCTGGTTGCAGTGACTTTCCACTTGTGAATGTGGGCGATGGTCCGCACCAGGAAGAGGCCAAGTCCGCTCCCTTTGGCGCTCATCTTGTCCACTTCGCCGACCTGGTAAAACTTTCTGAAAATCTTCCGCTTCTCGCTTCTTTCGAATCCAATGCCGTTGTCCTGAAAACAGATCTGGAGATTTCGCTTCCCGGGCACGAGCCGGATGTCGATCTCGGGGGGGGCCGAATCATTGTAGATGATGGCATTTGTCATCAGGTTCATCAACAGCATCTCAATCAGAGGCGGGTTGATCCGGTAGTTGGGAAGCCGCTGGTCCACCGGGTGGACGCGGATAATCGCGTCCGGAAACAGATGACTGTTGTCGTTTACAAAACCGTCTATGAACTCGACCATATTCACCGAAACAAACTCATGCTCATAGCTTTTGCTTTCGATCCTGGACAGATTCAGGATACGGTTGATATTGTCCGACAGTCGGCCGACGTCCGCAATCATATACTGAATGTATTTGAGCTGATCGGACCTGGGCAGTTGATGCTTTGAGAATGTTTGCAAATACAGCTTCAGGGACGTCACCGGGGTTTTCAGTTCATGGGTAAAATTGTTGATGAAATTGTTTTGTAAACGATATAGCTGAAATGATTTTTGGCCATATACAAAGATGCTGAAGATCCCCATCAAGATCGCCTCGACCAGCAAAGAGAGGACCATGATGACCACCCAGGTCTCGGCGGCCATGAACTGGGCCGCATCCAGGTTGAATCGGTCCACCACAGCCCGCAAACCGACACTGGCCTCCATATACCAGTAGATATACAGAAACAGGGATGTCCCGAGGGCGACGATGGACAGGATGAAAATAAGAATCGGATGTAGAAACCATCTGGGTGATTTCATGGCGGCTCGGACTTCGTCGGCTTGGGGATAGACGGCGTCAGGTGTTTATAGCAGGTTTTGCCGAAGGTGGGAACCGTCCGGGGGGAATCCGGATATGAACCTGTTCGGTATCGGAATCGAGACAGAATGGCCAACTTCGACGCCGATACCGATTCCGAACCCGATTCCGATACCGATGACTCGGCAACTTTCAACCACGTCAACACGCCACAAATCGGAACGGAATTCTGAGAAAAGATTTCATGCAATGTTTGGGCTAAAGGTCGATGTTGTAGGCTTTTATTTTCGTCAACAAACTAGGATGACTGATTTCCAGCAGTTTCGAGGCCTGGGTCCGGTTTCCCCCGGTCGCTGTCAGGGCTCTGACAATCAGGTGTTTTTCCAGCGATTTTTGAGCAGTCTTCAACGAGAATCCATCAAACATCGTGTCAAAGCTCTCGACCTGGACGGCAGTACCCAGATCCGGGGGGAAGTGCTCCGGCGTTAGAATCGGCTCCTCGGCCAACACCACCGCCCGTTCCAGGACGTTTTCCAGTTCGCGCACATTCCCCGGCCAGTGGTGTTGTTGCAGAAGCTTCATTGCGGCCGGGGTAATCCCCTTTGTGTCCTTTGAAAATTTTTCATTAAATATGTTGATAAAATGTTGGCACAGCAAGGGGATATCCTCGGCCCAGTCCCGCAGCGGCGGGACGATGATGTGCACCACGTTCAACCGATAATACAGATCTTCCCGAAAATTACCGTTGGCGACTTCCTCTTCGAGGTTTTTGGCTGTGGCAGCAATGACCCGTACATCGATTTTTCGAGTTTTGGAGTCACCCACCAGACGGATTTCGTTTTCCTGAAGCACCCGTAGCAGCTTGACCTGAAGGGACAAGGGCAGTTCGCCGATTTCATCCAGGAAAATGGTGCCGCCGTGAGCCTCTTCGAACAATCCCTTTTTGTTTCGGTCGGCTCCCGTAAAGGCGCCCTTCTTGTGCCCGAACAGCTCGCTTTCGAGCAGATTTTCAGGAATGGAGCCGCAGTTCACCGGGACCAGGGGGACACGGGCCCTGTCTCCTTTGTCATGGATGCCTCGAGCCATCAATTCCTTTCCGGTGCCGCTCTCACCGGTAATCAACACCGTCGTATTGTAGGCCGCCACCTTCTCGGCCAGGCGGAATACGCCTTGCAGGACCGGACTGCGGCCCACCATATTCCCGAAGCTGTAACTCTCCTGAATCCGGCGTATCCGTTCCTTGAGCCAGCGGTTTTCCCGCTTCAGGCTTTCCCGTTCTTCAGCCTTTCGCAGGGTGAGCAACACCTCGTCCGGCTTGAAAGGCTTTGAGATAAAATCGTAGGCGCCCTCTTTCATGGCCTCCACAGCCGTATCGATGGTTCCAAACGCAGACATCATGATCACTGTCGATTCCCAGAGTTTGTCCCTGGCCGTTGACAGAAACTCCATGCCGGTCATACCCGGCATTTTCAGGTCGCAGAGGATGAAATCGTACATGGTCTGATCCACGATGCGCAGCGCATCCGTTCCGTCGGCAGCGGTATCGACCAGGTACCCGGCCTTTTTCAAAATCGTTGACAGCATGTGGCGCATGTTCGCCTCATCGTCAATGATCAACAATCGCTTTGGCGCAGTCAGGGAAATATCCATGTTTTTTCCAGCCATGGGATGCCTCTTTACATACAATGTCGGTTTTTCTCGAAATTACGTCGAGAAGAAAGGGTACGATTTCTCTCCCCTGCGTATAGTTTCAAGGGTCCGAGGAACCAAGGGTCCAAGGGGTCGAGGGGTCGCTATTTAACGAAGGCGATTCCAGATCTTTTGAAAAGCCCATTTCCGGATGCCGGCCTCCGCCGGCATGACGGAAGCAACACACTGACTCTTTGGTTATTTAGCGGTTCACTCGAACCCTTGAACCTTTGACCCCTTGAGTCCTGTCACTCATCCAGCAACGGCAGGAAAATCGTCATGGTGGTTCCGACATCCTTGCGACTGGCCGCCATTATCCGCCCCCCCAGGCTTTCGACAATCATGAAACAGACGGAGAGCCCGAGTCCCGTCCCTTTTCCCGGGGCCTTCGTCGTAAAAAAGGGATCGAAAACGTTGTCCAGGTGATCGTCCGAAATACCCGGCCCATTGTCGATAAACATCAATTTAATAAATTCCTGCGCACTGTCGTTTCCGGGTCCGTCCCGATTCTGGGTTTTGCTTCGGATAACCAGGGAGCCGTCTACGGATCCGTCCATCCCGGCGATCGCATCCGCCGCATTGATGATCAGATTGAGAAATACCTGTCGAAGCTGGTTCGAATCGGCCATCACCTTGTCTTTTCCGGCGCCCTTTTCCAGAGTTACTGAGATATTGGCAACCAGCGGTTGAACCTGAGCAACACTGACCAGATCATCCAACACGTCGTGTACCGGCACCGGATCGAGTTCCCCGGTGGAAGGGCGCGAAAAATCGAGGAGTTGCCTGAGAATCATGCTGATGCGCTGAATTTCGTTTTCGGCCCTCTGGATGTACTCGGATCGTTCCGACCCAGGCAGATCCGCCTGTTTGAGCAGATCCAGATAGCCAATGATGATTCCGATAGGGTTGCCGATCTCATGGGCGATGCCGGAAGAGAGCCGCCCGACGGATGCAAGCTTTTCCGCCTGGATAATGTCCTTATGAGCCTTTTTCAGATCGACGTTTGTCTCTTCCAGAGTCTGGACCGTCTGGCGCAACGTCTCACGATCATCGGAAATTCGCTGAAAAAGGCTGTTCAGCGCCTTTGATAGCCGGTTGAATTCGCTTTCTCCCTGTTCGGACACAAAAAGGAGTGTATCCTCTTCCTGGAAGGATTCCGCACGCTTGAGCAGCCGGAGCATCGGGCGGACCGCAATTCTGGAAATTCGCAGCATTCCGATGAGGCTCAAAAGACCTGCATTGATCGATATGTAGATCAGGATAATACGTTGAATATCGCGAAGCTGCTGGTATATGCCTTCGAGGGGCAGCGCCATACTGATTGCCGCCACAACGACCCCATCGGCGTATAACGGCGCCGAATGGGCCATGTACTTGTCCCGCTTCCAGAACACACCCCAGGTGTCCCCGAAAAACTGCCGTTCCGAAATTTTTGTTTCAAATGCCTGGCGGGCGAGGGATTCGAGCTTTCCCCGGAGCGGGGCCTGGACGGAACCAAGATGTAACACCCGATCCTTCCTGTCGACAACAACCATTTCCAGGAAGCCGACAGCATCCTGGAGGCGTATCAGTTCTCCCCTGAAAGATGCAGCGATCAGTGTGTCGGAGGATATGTCTAATGCCTGCAGGCGTTGTTCGAGTGAGTTGACAACCAGCTGGCCTTTGGCAATTTCGGTCCGAAGCAGCTCCTTCTGCAAGGTGGCGGTCATGACCAGGTCGATCAACACCATGGCGAGGATAAGCAGAACCGCGAGGGTAAGAAATATTTTGCTCTTCAGTCCGAATGGAAAGGCCATGGTTCGGTTTGCCAGTTGCCCCGTTCGCCCGTGGGCCCGTTTGCCCGTTGGCCCGTTGGCCCGGGGGCTGGTTGATTCGGTTCTACCGGATACAGGATCCAAGATTCAGGATCCAGGATGCCATGATCGAGCAGTCAAACCCTGGGCTGTAAAGCCTGCAGCCTGTATCTTGAACCCTGAATCGTATTCTCAGCATCCAGGATCGAGCCTCAGCCTCCTGACACCTGACACCTGACACCTGACACCTGAAAGCAGCAGTTAAGCCCTTTATATCACAGAATTATTAAAAAATATAATATGAGTATTAAAATGTTTAATGGGAATCGAACCGTGCAGCGATTTTATGATACGCGACGATGTCGCTCATGGGATGCTGCACCGGGGCAGGTATTTCGTTTTGCTATATGAAATCATCAAGACCATGAAGCTCGCCGCAGCAAGTTGTGGGGTATAGTGGTTGTCCTGAATATGTCCCGTTTGCAGAAATATGAAAATAATGACCGCAGAGTTGCAGAAGGCGCACAATTAAAAAACCCGAATTCCGGTATCGGAATTCGGGTTTGAAAAAAATTCGGCGGCGTCCTACTCTCCCACTCAGTCGCCCGAGCAGTACCATCGGCGCTAAAGAGCTTAACTTCCGTGTTCGGGATGGGAACGGGTGTCTCCTCTTCGCAATTGCCACCGAAAAGTCAAGAACAGATGAATGGTGTTTGGTTTATTGTGTTTTGTTTAATGCCAAACACGAAATACCAATCACGAAACACCAAATACAATCTGAATATGGGTACATCAAGACGCTCAGTAACTTTTCCAAGTTAAAAGGAGTGGCCAAGCCTCACGACCGATTAGTACCAGTAAGCTGAACACATTGCTGTGCTTGCACACCTGGCCTATCAACCTCGTAGTCTACGAGGGGTCTTTAGTCCCGAAGGATGGGAGATCTAATCTCGAGGTTGGCTTCCCGCTTAGATGCTTTCAGCGGTTATCCATTCCGAACTTAGCTACCCAGCAATGCCGCTGGCGCGACAACTGGACCACCATTGGTTCGTCCATTCCGGTCCTCTCGTACTAGGAACAGCTCCTCTCAAATCTCCTACGCCCACGAAAGATAGGGACCAAACTGTCTCACGACGTTTTAAACCCAGCTCACGTACCACTTTAATTGGCGAACAGCCAAACCCTTGGGACCTGCTTCAGCCCCAGGATGTGATGAGCCGACATCGAGGTGCCAAACCGCCCCGTCGATGTGAACTCTTGGGGGCGATAAGCCTGTTATCCCCGGCGTACCTTTTA